>NZ_CP011028.1:2119500-2781000 GCF_002221525.1 Pseudoalteromonas espejiana DSM 9414
AATATCGTCAAATGATAATTTATTTTTTTTATTATAATAAGCTGAAGTTAGTCGCGAAAGTACTGCTTTTTTATTACCCGACTCTGAGCTCGCTACATCTCTTTTAGCATGTATTACTTGAATATTTATCAGATTCTTAACTGTAGTCCAATCGCGAACTTGTTCTTCTAGCTTGACTTGATTAATCAGCTCTAAATCACTTTCATCTTCTAAAGCATAAACTTTAGTTTGTAAAAATTTATACAAATATTTTTTAATGTAATCATCATGTCTATCAGATATTTTATCTAACTCTTTCAATAAAGGATTCAATAATATCTTAGCCTCAAAGTAAATTTTAACTGACCTTTGTTTATCATCGAGATCTAAAATGAAGTCAGAAACATTAGCTAAATTATCTTTTACATCATACTTAATATCTAAAAGTAAACTAATTGCTAAATTTTCAACATTAGTGTTTCTATCGATACTCAGTAGTTTTTCTCTAAGGCTGAGAGGAAAGTCATCAAATTGAAATACGGGATTTTTACTTCCTAAAAATCGTTCTAGTAAGACTATAAATGAAGTTTTTCCTGTATTATTTCGTCCGATTAGTAAAGATAACTTGTCATCATCTTTCTTGAGCTCCTGCTCATCACCTTTTAAATTTAATACTGCATTTTTAATAAGCCGAAAATTTTTAACTTTTATTGAATTGATGTACACATTAGTCCCTTAATACTCGTGATTTTTTATTTCCTATATTAGTACCAAATAGCAATATATATTACTAGTTATAAACTTAAGGATTGGACTTCCCAGCTTTCACTAAACAGTTTTTAACTCAGAATAATACTGTACTTCTCATTCTTTTCTCTTTGTGAAAATTCAAAAAAAAGCCGAGTATTTAGAAATACTCGGCTTTGACTACACAATGCGATTTACTGAACTACTTCAGCAATGGTTTTAATAACTGGCTTAGGGTTTAAATTACGATCCCATAGTAATGGGTAGTTTGTTCAATTTGGGATTGGGTAGTCGTTATACTAAGGCATGCTATCAAACAACCCCGAAAAGTAACGTTGGCTACCCTACTGCGCTTTGCATAAAAAAATAAAGCCCACGAAAAAATAGTCTGTATAAAAATACAGACTATTTGATCTGGGGTTAATTACTTCTAAGTAGGCTTATTATTCAACCAAGGTTACCGATACCTCATCCACATAAAAGTCTGCAGTGAGTTCGTTTGATTCAACATAAAGTAAAGCGGCGCTTTCCTGCGTTGTAATTGAGTGGGTGTAAGTACCCGATAGTTTAACCCAGTCGCCTGCTGCAACGGTTGTAACAGGCGTCAACTCAAGGTATTCAGTGCTAGCATGTTCTATTTGTAGTGTTAGCTTTATACCTGGCGAAACGGTACTGGTATCGTCAGATAACTTAACCCATGCCGAGACGTTATAGGTTTTATCTGCTGTAAATAGGCCTTTTACATCTTTTTGTAACCCATTCCACGTTTCTGTTCGCCCTTGTACTAAAGCGCTATTATTGCCACTGTGGGCTTGGGTTGTCTCTAAGGTTATACTTGCACTGCCACGCGCTTGCCATGAATTAAGTCCGGATTCAAAGTCGCCATTAGTTAACAGCTCTGCTGAAGGTGCTGGCTCAACTACTTCAATTAACTCTTTTAATGCATTTGCAAATCCTTGTAAGGCAGGTTTTGCAGTAAAGTCATTAAAAAATAACAGTGGCCATTCTGTTGTCGGCTCTGGCCAGTTTTGTAACCAGCTATCCTCGTCAATTACGCCCCAAATTGTAATACCACCGCGTTGATCTTCAGGTACAGTTTCTAGGTATGTTTTAACAATATCGTAGTAGTACTGCTTTTGTTCATCTGCTCTTTCACTGGTTAGGTAAGTTAGAGGAATGCCACCTTCGTTGTTCATACGAACATCCAGCTCGGTAATTTTTACTTTAATTTTAGGGCGAATATCGACCGCTTTTTGAAGCTGAGCCTGTATGGTTGAAATATCAGGGCTGTTAAGCGATATATGCGATTGAAACCCTATACCATCAATGGGTATACCACTGTCCTGAAAGTTGTTAACCATAGATATAACAGCATCTAATTTATCTGCATTCCAAATCAGGTTGTAATCGTTGTAATATAAGTCGGCATCAGGATCCGCCGCTCTAGCTGCTTTATAAGCTAACGGTAAATATTCAGCACCTATATTTTCAAACCATACAGATTCGTCGGCGCTATCGTTTGTGGTTTTTTCACCTCTGTATTTGCCGTTTTCCATAAACGCTTCGTTAACTACATCCCAACTAACGACGGTATCGTTACTCCCCTCTTCTTCAAAGTGAGCAGCAATTTGAGTGATGTGATTTTTCATCATGGTTATCCACGCGGCTTTATCACCCTGAAAACTCTTCATCCACGGTGCTATTTGTGAGTGCCAAACAAAAACATGGCCATGTACTGTGAGTGAGTTTTGTTTAGCGTAGTTAACTAGCTCGTCTGAATCGTCATAAAAAAATTCGCCTTGGGTAGGTTGTAAATAGGTAGGTTTCATAATATTTTCAGCAGAGAGCTGATTAAAGTGTTGCTCAACAAGCGTTTTAATCTCTGGTCTGTCTATTATGCTATTGCTAAATCCACCAGCGGGTACTGCAACTCCAATGTTAAAATTAGGTGCCAATGCTTTTAAACTTTGTGCTGTTACTGCGCTGTATTGAACATCAGGTATTTCTTGTGCTGGGACATCGTCTAAAATAAAGCCTGAAAATTCGTCTAGGTATATAGACTTACCTATATTCTCTTCTTTTGAGAAGTGGATTGCCAGCCTCACTAAAGAGTCAGCTTCGGCTGTTGCGGCTGTTAATGTTATTTTTTGCCACTCGCCAGTGAATGTTTCTTTGACTAGGCTTAGCTGCCCATAATCTGGCGCAGGTGTTTGAATCCAAAAATCGGCACTGGTTCCCTCTTCACCTTTGGCCCATACACTAAACTCATAATTTTTTCCGCCAGTAATAGGGATGTCTTCGTAGGCTATTTCTATACCCCATGGATTATCGCCGAGTGTATTAACAACAACTTCAGCTGCTTTTGATCCTATATAGCTGTTAATTCCCTCTTGTGACTCAATGATTTCTATTGTTGCTGAGGCAGTTGACTCTTGATCAGGTCTGAATACCCAGTTGCCTACTGGCGCGGTTTGACCCGCACTGTCTTCTTCAAAACCACCATTGATTATATCAGCAGCTTCTGGTGTTTCGGTTTCTGATGTATCTGGTTCTACTATTTCAGCAACTTGAGGGACCTCAGGGTCATTATTACTCCCTCCGCAAGCAACTAAGAGTGACATTAAAGCCACAAAAGTACTGTTACGAACAGTCAATTTTTTCATCTTTTATTCCTTAAACTTAAGTAATAAATGAGTTGTTTTTAGCTAGTTAAAATAATGACAATTAGATCAACACCCTTTAATTCAAATTGACTACTAGGTTAACAGCAAAAAACTTGCATTTATTTTTATTATTTTTCTGGCTATTTAAGTATTAATATTGGCTATATAAGAGTAGTCATATAATTTAATATTAATGACTTACATTAAGTTTAAATTAAATTTTCACTGTCTTTTATTGTGCGTGTAAATACAGTGTTATTGATTTAACTTAAAACCAACAATGTTATAGTCTATTTAACAATAAGGATCAAGGTTAAAAACTGACCTATTACTGTAATGTGTATGCTAATTTGATCATAAAGGGATTTTTGACTAACCAGCCACAGTAACCTGAACCCTAATTAGCTAGTATTGAAAAATGTTGAATTGAAAGTAAAAACAGAGGATGTAAGTTTATTTAGTAAAGCGTTTTATTTCTCCAAAGCTATTGCTTCAAAAAAAGCCGAGTATTAATAATATACCCGGCTTTACACTTCACACATTGACTCTTTTATTCGACCACTTCACTAATTGTTTTAATAATCGGTTTAGGGTTTAAATTACGATCCCATAATAATGGGTAATTTGTTCTGTTTGGTATTGGGTAGTCGTTTTTCCACGACATGCCATCGTGCAACCCCCAAAAAGTAACGCGGTCTATTTTGTCCCGCTTTGCATAAAACAGTTCGAATAAGGCTTTATAACGTGCGTTTAACTGCGCTTTTACGTCGCTCGGTAGGCCATTTTTGTAAGGGTCAAGGTAGGTTTCAAACTCTTCTAGCTGAAATTGTCGATGCATCATCCCTGTGCCTATTACCTGTCCTTCCTTTGTTATTGGCAGTACGTCTATATCAAGCTCAGTGATCATCACTTTTACACCTTCGGCAGCATAGGCATCAATGGCTTGCTCAATGTATTGCATTTTAGGAAAATTAAGCCCCCAGTGCGCTTGTATGCCTATGCCGTCTATTCGGATCCCTTCCTTTTTTAGCATTTTTATCATGCGAATAATGCCGTCTCTTTTAGCTGGTCGCCATGCGTTAAAATCATTGTAGTAAAGCTCCGTATTTGGAGAGTACTGCTGAGCGTATTTAAACGCGGCTTTTACCATGGTATCGCCATCGCCCACGCGTTCAACCCACACAGTAGGACGATAAGAGCCATCATCATCAATAACTTCGTTAACTACATCCCACGCATCTACTTTGTTTTTATAGCGCCCTGCTACAAGCTCTATGTGTTTACGCATTTGTTCTAGCTGTTGCGTGGGTGTATTTGGTTTGTTTTTATGGTTTGTAAAAAACCATGCAGGTGTTTGGTTATGCCACACTAAAGTATGTCCTACGGTAAACATGTCGTTTTGCTTAGCAAAGCTTATAAATGCATCTGCGCCACTAAAATCAATGCTACCTTTACTCGGATATATTATTTCTGCCTTCATGGCGTTTTCAAGAGTAACGGTATTAAACTGCTTAGCAATAATTGACTGTGCAGCCATATTTTTGCCTGTCACTATGTCCTGATTTACTGCAACCCCCATTTTAAATGAGTCTGTAAAAATGTTTTTAAGTAGCTCGTCGGCCTTGGCTGTTGTGCAAAAAGGCAGCGAGAGGAAAAGCATAGCGAGTGTAATTTTTTTATGCATATGTGCTCCGTTGAGTCATTATTATTTTTTATGACAAATATCATACAACGAAATAAATAAATGATATAGTCAATTTGACTACTAAATATAAATTAATAGATTCGAGTAACTGCCCATGCTAAAAACTCACAAAAAAACACTAAGTTTAATTATATTAATGCTCTGTTTAAATAAAGCTGCGCTGGCGCAGCATCCTCAAAATGCCCCCTTGCTTAATAACAATGAAAACAATCAAACCTGTTCGATTAAACATGGCCAATCGCCTTTAATTAAAGGTATAAAACCAACCCTAGTTAGTGATAAGTTTTTGTTTTTAGAAGGCCCAACATGGTCAAGCCAAGACAATGCGTTTTACTTTTCAGAAATGAATTTTGCAAGTTCGCAAGCTCTCGGGCCCGACTCAACCATTTATAAATTAGTGCTGCCCAATACCCTTACCACTTATTTAAAACACAGTGGCACAAATGGTTTATATGCCAAAGGCGAAAGCCTCTATACGCTTAACCACAATACGCAGTCGCTTTCTAAAATTAATATAAAAAGTAAAACGACTACCGTACTAGTTGATAAATTTGATGGGCTAAGTTTTAGTTCGCCTAACGATATGACCATGCATAAAAATGGCGATATATTTTTTACCGATCCCAACTGGCAACTCGGCGAACGACCTCAACAGATGCCCTATACTGGGGTTTATAAGTTAAGTAATATCGGCACACTTAGCTTAATAGATGCCACTCTTGAAAAGCCAAACGGTATTGCGCTATCCCCAGATCAACGCACACTATACATTGGCGACTTTAGTAACCGCGTAAGCAAATATACTATTGATAAAAGTGGTGAAATTTCACCGCGTGAAGACTTTATTAAAGTAACCTCGCCCGATGGTATAAAAGTAGATTGTGCAGGCAACATTTATGTAAGTAGCCATAGTAAGGGAGTGATTAATATTTATACTTCTAGCGGCATACTCATAGATAAAATAAAACTTGGCGCTAATGTAACTAACCTTGCTTTTGGAGGAAAAGAGAAAAAAACATTATTAATAACAACCGCTAAGGGGTTATTTACGCTTAATGTTAAAGGAGCTGGTTTAGCTAATTAATCAAATACACCGGTGTAGAATGATACACCGGTATACTTATATCAATTTATGTATAACCTTAATTAAGGGTATTGTTGTAAAACTTAAAGTTACCCGATACATGTAACATAGCTAACATGTATAACGAGCCGTTATAGTAACGATAATTACCTGTTGGTTGCGATAAAGACCAAAAGTCATTAAAAAACTCATTTGCCTGTCCCGAACTTGTAGAAGCCAGTAATGCCACTGCATTCGCTGCTTTTTGGCCTTCTCCTGCACAACCTCTATTTTGGGCCCCACCATAAGCGTAAACTTGCTCATAACAATTTTGGCTGTTATTTGTTTTAGCATAACTTAAAAAGCCAAGTGCTTTATTAACTGCATTTTTATGCCACGCCTGGGCACCCATTAAGTGTGCGTCTAAGCCAACATTCATAATTACGCGCCATGCATCAAACTCGTACCAATGCCCAGGGTTTGCTTGGCCATTAAAAATATAGCCAATAACTGGGCTGCCATCTAAACGCGATAAAAATGTAGGTAAATTCCAATGCGGATTATCATTTACTTTTGTAAAATGGTTTTTAAGTAAGGCTCTACTTTTTGTAGCGACTGCTTTCCAATAGTTTTTGTCGGCTTGATTAGTCACGTTATTTGCAAAGTAGTCATAAAACGCAGGTATATGATAAGAGGGATCGGTAAGGTTATCGATGTATGGTGAAAATCGAATTATTTGGTTTTCCATTAACTTATTTTTAATCGTGTTGAGCATTGTTATGGCATCGGCATAATAGTTAAATTCGCCCGAATTTCCCCATCGAGCCGAAGCATTAAGTAGTGCAAATGCAAAATATTCTTCGCCGTCAGGTGCAGGGCCTTCATCAACTTTGTATACAAAGCCATTATTGTTTAGTTTTAATTGCCACGCATATACACCGCGTTTTTTTGGATCTGGGTGATTTTCTGGATTTTTTTGATATGCTTTTGCAAAACGCCATAAGTTATCAAATTGCTGCCGCTTATTTAACATGACAGCAGCCGTCATACCCCACGACTGCCCTTCTGTTCTAATATCGTCACCTGTGTCTGGGTTTATGGCTTTAATATAATGTGCTTTATAAACACCATTTTCTGAGTATGGGTAATACAATTGCTGGGTATTATTACTTCCAAACATATTGTTAAAAGTACTATTTACCTTTTGTTGTATATTTGTTTTGCCCATTTCTTGTGCGAGGTTTCGGTAAGCGCCCGAGCTGTCTGCGCCTACACTCGATGGGTTATTGTTAAATGCAGCAATTGTTTGGTAGCTTATTAACGATAACAATAAAGTTGTAATTTTAAAAAGTACTTTCATGCTTATCCTCTTTATTTGAATTATATCAGCGTGCAAACTCAATATAGTCTTTTAGACTATTTGATCAAGTAATTCTCAAAAATATTTGTTTGTTTTATAAACCAAATGAAATGTGTGAGGTGTTTAAGAAGTGTTTAAAAATACAAAAAGCCGCTTAATAAAGCGGCCTTGAACGATGTAAATAATACTAAAAAGTATATTTAGCGGTTATTCATTAATTATTGCTTTTTAATCCTTTACCCGTGGCAGCCCAATAAATACCGCCATAAATATGCTCGGTTAAAAACTCACTGTTATACACCGCATTAGTATGGCCAAGGGCAGTATAAAATGAGCGACCGCCATCGTAATTGTGATACCACGAAATAGGATGGAATACCCCCATGCCTGAGCCTGTTTTATTATTACCCCAATCAGCAGTTGGGTTGTAAGTTTGCTCATCCACCGTGAGTAAGTAGTTTAACTTAGTGAGCTCTGGCCCAAACTCGTACCACTCGTCAGTCCAAAGCATTTCCTGCGGCATATGGTTTAAGCCAATAAAGTTATTATTAGGTAATTTGCTTAATACAGCTGTTTGAATAACAGGATGAATACTAAAGGTACGCCCAACCAGCCTTTGATACCATGGCCAGTCGTATTCGGTGTCTGATGCGCTATGAATACCCACAAAGCCTTTACCTGCTTTTACAAATCGTTCAAGCGCGGCTTGCTCTTTTGGGTTTAAAATATCGCCTGTGGTTGATAAAAACACGACTACATCAACATTTTTTAAGTAGTCGTCGTTAAAATAATGGCTTTCTTCGTGCCAAATTATATTAAAAAAGTGCTTATCGGCTAAGCGTTCTAGCGCCTTAACGCCTTCGGTTTGCGACTTATGGTGCCACCCTGCTGTTTTTGTAAATAGCAGCACATTAAATTGCTTTTTAGGGAGAGTATCAAACCCTGTAGCATAACTTTTTTGCACTGTTGTGGCACTCAGCGCCAATACAAAAAAGCTTAATAACCAACCTTTATATGCGAATCTAGGTAAAGAAAAAAACATAGTATTCCTATTTAAAATGAACAAACATATTGGCCGTTAGCCGCCCTGTTTGTGGACACGGTGAAATATCGGTAGCCGTATTAAGCAAACTTGTATGCAGCAAATACCCAGGAAACACAATAAGCCTATTTGGCTTATATTCTATGTGCTTGGAGCACTCAAACTCACTGTGCTGTGGGGTGCAATAACTAGGTTTTGTGTTACTGCACTCAAGGATGTGTTGGGCATGCGTTAAATACGTGTTTTTGCGCTTTGTGCTTATTGTTTCAAACCCTGTTTTTTGATGCCTAAAAAACCCCGTTCCGCCATGCGGCCCCTCTCCAAGGTAATGAATAATAGCAATTAAGTTAGGATCGTTTGTATCAAAGTGTGGCAAGGTTTGTATTGGTGATAGCTGCCGCTCCGCTTTAGTAATTAACGATAAGGTATTATCTTTTGGGTATGGGGTAAGTGTTTGTTCAATATTAAATACATTATAAAACCCCTGTATAAGAGGTTTTAAATAATCAACCACACATTGCTTTGGAAGCGGCATGCGTAAACCCGGGTATTGAGTGAGTTTGTCGGGTTTAAACTCCCCTTGGTTTTTACCATAATTTTGCGCTAAATTTATCAGCTTTTGCGGCTCTCTTAGGTAGTCATCAATTATAATAATTGGCGTTTGCTCTTGCCCTATAAACTCATACTGCGGTTGTAAATTATTGCCAAGTGTTAGCATAGTGCTTAGTTAGCCTTGCAATAATGATTAATAAAATCGATGTGGCTCGGTAAACTATTTGCTTTTTTAGCCACATGATTTTTTATTGAATCTAAAAAACGCTTTAACTCATCATCGCTCATGCTATCTACAATGGGGTGATAATTTTGTGGTATTAGCCCTTGCCCTAACATCACTTGTAACCACGATGCTTCACCAAATAACTCTTGTTCTGCTTTATAAACATGCCCACTTTGCTTAAATAATTCGATGCGTTTGGCAAGCGACGCTGGTATTGGCATGTTTTTACAGTAGCGCCAAAAGTCGCTATCGGTGCGCTGCGTCACATAGTAATGAAGTACAATAAAGTCGCGAATGTTTTCGGCCTCAAAGCGCATTTTGTTATTAAAGTCATCCTGATAGCACGACTCAATTGCTTTGGTAGGCATGTTTTGCATTAACCTAATAATGCTTTGCTGAATTAAATGAATACTGGTTGATTCAAGCGGCTCTATAAAACCACTCGCTAAGCCAATAGCTACGCAGTTTTTGTTCCAATGTTTACGCCGTGTACCTGTACGGTATTTTATAACGCGAGGTTCATTAATGGGTTTGCCTTCTACGTTATTTAGGAGCGCTGCTTTAGCCTCATCATCGCTCATATATTTACTACAAAACACTAAGCCATTACCACGGCGGCTTTGCAGTGGTATTTGCCACTGCCAACCCCATTTATGTGCCATGGCACGCGTGTATGGCACTATTGGGCTTACTAATTCAGTTTGTACTGCCACAGCGCTATCGCAAGGGAGCCAATGGTTCCAATCTTCGTATCCGGTGTGTAGGGCTTGCTCTATTAATAAGCCTTTAAAGCCGGTGCAATCTATAAATAAATCGCCCTCAATAATTTGACCATCACCTAAAGTAAGCGATTTTATAAAGCCATTGGTAGGCTCTAGGTTTACTTTGCTTATCATGCCTTCTATGCGTTTTGCGCCGTTTTGCTGTGCAAAATTTCGTAAAAATTTAGCGTACAAGCCAGCATCTAATTGATAAGCATGATTACGGTCTTGATTCGGCACTACGGCAAATTTACCCAAACGACTTGCTACGTGCTCTGTGCAATAATCGCCAATATCGGCTGCAACGCCTTGTTGTATGCCTTTTAGCCAAAAGTGTTGAAAACCCGCAGCCCAACAGCCTTGCCCTATATAGCCAAATGAATGAAAGTAGCTTTGCTGATTTTGTTTCCATCCCTCAAACGATATGCCTAATTTAAAGGTGGCATTTGTGGCAGCCATGAATTCTGGTTCGCTAATTTTTAGTAAATCATGAAATATATGCAGCGTAGGAATAGTTGACTCCCCCACTCCTACAGTAGGTATTAAATCAGATTCAACCAAGCACACTTCAATATTTTTACCTAACAGCTTTGCTATTGCAGCGCTGCACATCCAACCAGCGGTGCCGCCTCCTGCTATTACTATTTTTTTAATTGCATTTTGATTCATATTTCAAACCTTACAAGTACGCTTAGCGTCTTAACTTATTTTGTAATTCGGCTCTTAATTTACGCGCAGTAAGCTCATCCATTGGCTTAGCTAAAATAGACTGTGCAAGCTCTGGGATATGATTAAATTCGTTATCGGCAAATATGTAGTAATTAAACAAACGTTGCCATGCAGCGCGCTCATGCTTTGGTAAATTACGTATATTTAAAATAGCAAGGTGCAGTGCATTAGTCGGTTGTCCATACACTGCGGGGGTATTTTTAAACCAATAATTAAACAGTATATTTAAACTGCCAAGCCCCTCTACTTGGTGCCACCACATACTGGGTAAAATAAGTGCATCGCCCGCTTCCAGATCTACAGATATTGCTGCTTTTAGGGCTTGTTTAAACTTAGGGTATTTTGTGAAGTTAGCCGCTGTAGTAGTGGTTAAACTTATAGGTTGACCACCGGGTGCTTTATCAAGCGGGCCTATATATAAATTATCTATTTGATCGGGGGCAAATAACGTAAAACGCCTTTTACCTGCAACGCAACATGCTAAATTTTGCGCTACGTCGTAATGTGCTGGCACAGTAACTTTTCCGCCTGCCCATACATTAAATAAACAGCCTTCGTTTAATGTGTTAACGCGACAGTGTTTAACCAAACCAGGTAAGCACTGTGCAATACTAGTAGAGCCAATGTATAAGGTGTCGGCTTGCGGGTTATTAGCACTTTGCGTTATTTGCTCAAGCGCGTTAATAAATGGCGCTTGTTGATTAGTAAAATTAAAACCACTCATATCGTAGTTATACCCTACAACCCCACTTTGACTGGCGGGTATTGTGCAAGTATTAACTAAAAATCCTTGGTAAAACGGCGTTAAATAATCAATTGCTGAAGCATCAGATTTTTTAGCGGCAATAACTAGGGGCCATTCGTCTACAAACCCTTTTAAAACAATAGGGACAGACGAGTTTAAAAGCTCCTTGGGTAGTGTACTGGGAGTTAAACCACTGAGTGTTTGAATTTTATTTACTAAATTTACCATAGTTAAGCACTTATACCGCGTGCTTTTGTAGCTTAAGTTGCTCATTTTTAAGCGCGATCAAATCGCGTACGTGTACTTGCGAGGCGATGATCATATATATACACGCTAAATAGCCTTGCGAATGCAATTGCTCAATTGTATCGGGGCTTAGCTTATTAAGCACATCTTCGTTTATAGTGTAAAAACCGAGTAAGTTATGCTTAACCCCATTTATTAAATCAAGCTCTAGCGATACAGATTCAAGTAAACCATATTTAATTAGTGCTTTAATAAAGGGTTGATTTTCTTGTAACCCATGATGAAGATTATCAAGTACATTTATTATATTTTCGAGGTATTCGCTGTTGCCTCCATGCTCCAAAAATAGATTAACACCCTGCTTTGTTGACACTTTTGGCGAGTCTAAATCAATACTAAGCATTCGCTCTTGCGTTGCCACACCGTTTTGAGTGGTATTTTGAGTCGCGATAGAAAAAGGCAGGCGCTGCATGCTAAGAGGTATGTAATGTGCTTGCCATTGCTGGTTTGCTAAAAATAAGTTTTCGTCTTTATTTATGCCATACAAACACACTGGTGAAAATGCGTTCGAGGTTTTATTTTTAGTAAAAAATATTGGGTAATGTGCCTGAGCAGCCCTAAATTCGCTCACAAAAGTTTCGCTGTACCAAACCCCATCTCCTAAATGTGTGCTGCGTGCGGGGTTTATTTTTAAATGCTGATGATCAACATTATTTAATAATGCATGATTAGCCATGGATTGTGTGCTCCAATTATTATTGTGTGTCTTTACTTATCCGTTAACGAATTTAATGTAACAAATAAGTTAAATTCATATTGACTATAACAGGTAGGTGTTACTATTACTAGCGTAAAAAGCGCAAAAAAAGCCGCAAAATGCGGCTTTAATTTAGTAACCTAAATACTTAATAAGTAAGTTACAAGTTTAATATTTACTAAAAATTATAACGTACACCTAAACCGTAACGAGAGCCTGTTTGAGTGATGTTATAAATGAGTTCTTCTTTACGTCCGTACGATGTTACGTACTCGTCAGTGATATTTATACCTTCAATAAATACGGTAAGTCCTTCTACTGCGGGTACCTCGTAACTTACGTTGAAATCTATTTGATGATATTCATCGGTGTAAATGGGGGCGGTTAAATCACCATTTACACGACGCTCATTTAAAAACGAATCACGCCAGTTATATGCAATACGAGCTTGTAAGCCTTCTTTATCGTAAAAGAACACTAAATTTGCTGTATCACTTAACCCTACAAGTGCTTCGGTATCATCAAGAGAGTCGTTGTCGTATTCAAGACCAGAGTCAACTAAGGTGTAGTTAAAAATACCACCAAAACCGGACTCGCCAAATAAGTGCTGAATATTAAATTCAAACCCATCTATTGTGTATTCTTGGTCACCATTTACAGGTACGTTAATTCTGAAATTAACTGTTTCGTCGGTTTCAGGGTCGCCAACAATAGTTCCTCCATCTAACTCACCGTTTTCATCAAAATTAGGCTGTACATTTGGATCATCTGCAAAGTTTTCAAAAATATATGTTCGAATAGCCAGGTTAGACGCATCAGCACCCAATGCACTTTGGGCTGCTCTAAATTTTTCACCGTTTAATGGATCGGCAAGATTAAAAATATCCGAATCTATTGTGCCAGTTGTGATCCAATTGGTTACGTCTTTCTTAAAGTAGCCAAACGATACATAACTGCCCTCAGCGTAATACCATTCACTTGATAAGTCGTAGTTTATTGATTCAAGTGGTTTAAGGCCTGGATTACCAGAGCCACCTGAGTAGCCACTTAGACTGCCTCCCGTGTTAATGGTTGTACCTCCTTGTAACTGACCATAACCTGCTCTTGAAATAGTTTTGCTGGCTGCTGCGCGGATCATAACATCCTCAACTACTTCAATATTAAAGTTGATATTAGGCAGTAGTTGACTGTAATCAGCCGATTGACTCAGTGTTTCGATTCCCGTTACGCCGGTAACTGATGTGGCTGTATCTTCGTTCCACTCTACACGGCTATACCCTGGCGCCGTCGCTTTAGAAAATACGTCTGTTTTTTCGTACCTCAAACCTACTTGTAGGTCGAAGAACATATCATTTAGCTCACCTTTGTAATTAACTTGGAAATAAGCAGACTGTGTTTCTTCCTCAGTGAACCTATTAGTGGCGGCATCCCAATTAGTTGAAGCACAAAATTGTCCTTCTCCATTTGGTCCTGCAGCCGCACCTACCGCTGCTTTACAATCACCATAAAGGCTATCGACGTTAGCAACAGGGTCGGCAAGCTCCGCAGCATTAACAATGGTGTCAAAATCGGCAAAGAAAATAGTATTAAATAAATCGTAATCAGCTTGCGTAGCTGTACCTTCAAAGTTACCTGCTTTGGCTTCAAACTTATCTAAAATTGTATCTTGTCGCCAATCAATATCAGAAAAATCGCCTTCAACGCCTACACCACCCCAGTCAGGACGCTGCACTTGGGTATGACGGTAATGATTATTTACTGTATTAACTGCTATACCAAAATCAATACTTAGGTTGTCGTCGATGTAGTAGTCACCTGATATTTGCGTCTGATCGATTTCTGAATCGTATTTATCGTTTGCAAACCAGCTACCCGATAAACGCATTGTGCTCGGGTTAAAGTTTTCAATGTTACCAATAGCAATACCTGGTAAGTCACCAGTTAAATCAAGCCCTGAGCGAGAACGAGTATACGAAGGTAGCTGAATATTGTTACGTGTACCGTGGCGCGGATCGGTCGCTTCCATTGACGCTTTTGAACTGTGATGATCAAACTCTAAAGTCAGTTTGTCAGATACAATCCATTCTAAGTTAAAACCAATTGAATCGGTTACTTCTTCACGTCCCCATGCGCCAACAGTTAATGACGTGTCACGGTAGTCAGCATCGCTGTTTATATCGTAAATTTCTGAGTATATAAGCGGGTATGAGTTAGGCTCACCAGCCCAAACCGACTCGCTTCTGTCGCCTGCATAATTAAACCATACTGATGCATCTGTATGCTGCTCTTCAATGGTGGTTCTAAATGTTGTGTAATCAAGGGTTGCGGTTATATTTTCAACCGGCTGGTACTGAAATACTAGCTGGCCGTTTACACGTTCGCGCTGACGTTCTTCAAATACATAACGTGGTTGTTGTGGATTTGAATATATACCCGAAGTTGGCCTATTTGTTCCGCCTTCAGCCCCGGCAGGTACACCGCCCCACCCTGTATTTGTATAATCAGATGCTCTGTAGCCTTGGTCTTGCAAAAACTGTTGCATACCACTTTCGCGTTCTTGGTAACTACCTGAAATAGATATACCAAATTTATCGTCACCAAATGTTTGCGAATACAAGCCGCTTAACTCTGGTGTAACGCTTCCTTCGTCTGTTGATTGATCGTCAACGGCTTTAACACCAAACGACGCTTTTATACCTGGACTATTTAGGGGTCTGTTGGTTGTTAAATTTATAGTTGCACCGATACCACCTGAGGTAACACTAGCGTCTGATGTTTTATAAACTTGTACACCTGATACGCTTTCAGATGCGACATTCGCAAAGTCGAATGTTCTATTACCAGTAGTGTTGGGAAGTTGTCGGCCATTTATTGTTATTAAATTATTTGCCGGGCCAAAACCACGAACAGTAACACGGCTACCTTCGCCTCCTGCTCTATCTATTGATACACCGGTAATACGTTGTAACGATTCAGCAAGGTTAGTATCAGGAAATTTCCCCATATCCTCAGCCGAAATTGCATCAACAATTCCTGAGGAGTCACGCTTAATATCCATTGAGCGCTGCAATGAACCTCTGATACCAGTTACCTGTATTATTTCTACATCTTCGTCTACAGCGGATTCAGCAGCATAGCTTTGGTGAGGAAGCGCAACCGATCCTATTGCAGCGAGAATGGCTGTTGAAATTATCTTTCTCTTAAACATCATAGTGTCCTTTTTCTTATTTAATTATTATTGACGTACTGCAAGATTTTTAAGATTTTCTCAAACCATAATTGTAAACGATTTGTTTCATCTTTTTCTGCCAATAAATAACTTTGTGTGTGTATGTTTTAAACGTTTTACAAAGACCACAACCAGTTTCAAGCTAATGTTATTTAAATAAAATCCTTAAATAACATCAGGTTCATGCTAATTCTTTGTGCTTTTTTACTTTAAAATATTTTCATTTCTTCATATTTCCTCATTTCCCTCATATATTGAATATTCAAGATAAATATAATGGTCATATTGACCATATCTTTTCACGACAAATAAAATCGCTATCTGTGTTTAACAGCAAATTTGAATTGTTTATGGATATTTATATTAAGCTTGTTCATACGGGCTAATCGTTTTTATTTTTCCACTTTCATCATGCTCAAGTTTGGCCATTTTTATACTGCGTAAATGGGTTTGCCCGCCAGATAAGGTGCTGTCATGATAAAATAAAAACCAACTACCATTGTGTTTTACAATTGAGTGATGAGTGGTCCATCCCAATACTGGGTTCAAAATAACGCCTTGATAAGTAAATGGACCATATGGGTTATCGCCTGTTGCATAAACAATTTTATGTGTATCACCCGTTGAATATGAAAAGTAATAAACCCCGTTATGTTTATGTACCCAAGGCCCTTCAAAAAAGCGGCGGTGGTTGTCGCACACTGTGATCGCAGCTCCGCTTTCATCTAAAACAACCACCTCTTTTACGTCTTCACTTAGGCTGATCATATTATCTGAGAGTTTGGCTACACGCGCAGGTATTGCGGGTTCTCCCGGTTTAGGGTAAATATTTTGTTCGTTAAAATTGCTCGTTTGCCAATTTTGTAATTGACCGCCCCACAACCCCCCAAAATATAAGTAATGGCTTGAATCTTCATCTTCAAACACCGCAGGGTCAATGCTAAATGTACCTTGAATATAATCATCTTCGGCTTTAAATGGACCTGTTGGGCTGTCACTTTTTGCAACACCAATTCTAAAAATGCCTTGCTGATCGCGTGCGGGAAAATAAAGATAATACTGCCCAAGCTTATGCGCGGCATCGGGAGCCCACATTTGCTTACTTGCCCATTTCACGTCGTCTACACAAAGTGCTACACCATGGTCTATGACTTTACCTGTACTTTCCTCCAGCGAAAGCACATGGTAGTCACGCATCGCAAAGTGGTCACCGTTATCATTAATTTCATTTTTTGATTCAATGTCGTGTGACGGGTAAATATACATTGTACCGTTAAACACATGTGCTGACGGGTCAGCGGTATACATGTGTTCAACCAATACATTGTGATTTTGTATTAGTGAGTTGGCGCGTTGTAAATCTTTTAATTGTTTAAGTTCAGCGTCACTTAATCCATTAGATGGGGGCGCTGCTTGCGCTGTATTTTGCATTTTAACTCCTAGTATTGTCTGCCCAATTTGTGCTTTTAAAACAAAAAATTGAGATGCTAAATTAGTCTATTGTTTTACTATCAGCCAATTGCGTTTGAATGCGTTTTACTTCGGGCTCGGTAAGTTTGTAACGCGTTATAAAAATTAAACATACCACGGTACAAATGACTGGAATGCCAGCAAAGGCGAGTAGAATTCCTGATAGCGTGTGTTCTGATTGTGCTTGATTAGGTACGTAGGCGTACCCTGATAATATCCAACCAGCAATGGCACCACCTATTGCAAAGCCTAGTTTGATAGCCAGTAAGTGGCCCGAAAAAGTTACTGCAGTTAATCTGCGCCCAACCTTTAATGCGCCATAGTCGACGGTATCTGCCACCATAGAAAACATGATTGGGGTAATAATCATATGGGCAAAGTTTGCAATAAAATAAACGATAAAAATGGTTACGATGGCGTCACTTTCTAATACATAAAACATACTATGAGAAATAATTACGACGACTAAAGCAACGATGAAAAGTGTTTTCTTTTCAATAAATTTGGTTAAAAAATTAGTAGATACAGCACCGAGTACTGAGCCTATTGCTGAAAGCGTTAAAAAATTTGATAGAAGTGATGCTTCACCAACATAATATTTGATGTAATGTGGTGCAACCGATGCTCTGACACCTATTAAAATTAATGTAGCTATGCTAATAGCAGCAATAACAACCCATTGATCATTTTTAAATAAGCTTAAAAACTCTATAAATGCATTACCTTTATTTTGTTTAGGTTCGACTTGAGTTGTTTCCTTTGTCATTGAAAAACATAATAAAAAGCATACAGCAGCTAAACCACCCAAAAACACCATAGCCAATGGATAGCCTACAACGTCATTTCCCTCGCCAAAAAAGGCAACCAGTTTTGGCAGTGCCCAAACAATAACCAGTAAAGCCGCCATTGCCATAGCAAAGCGATACGACTGAAGTGAAGCTCTTTCTGTTGGATCATTTGTCATTACAGCACCAAGCGCACCATAAGGTATATTAATTGCCGTATAACACGTCATTAATAATGCATAGGTAAAGTACGCATATATTAATTTACCTGTTGAATCAAAATCAGGTGTTATAAACGCTAAACACGCGAATACTCCATAGGGAATAGCTAAAAATAAAATATAAGGTCGATAAGAACCCCACCTAGTACGCGTTCTATCTGCAATACTTCCCATTATTGGATCAGTTACACCATCAAATAACCTTACAGCTAGAAGTAAGGTTCCTGCCGCTGCTGCAGATAAACCGTAGACATCGGTATAAAATATCAACATAAAGTTAGCAACCATCTGAAATACAATGTTGCTAGCTGTATCACCAAGGCCATACCCTATTTTTTCTTTAATTGTGAGTGTGTTTTTTTTATTGTTCATGTGTGCTCAATTTTCAATTCAAATCGATATAGTCAAAAATACTATATGCATTTTTTATGTATGTAAACATTTATGTTACATTTTTACTCAACTGGTAATTCATTTAATACTTGTCGCTAATTTTTAGTTGAATTTAGTAACATATAAAGGCATTAGTCGTTCAATAAAAAACCACTACCTCGAAAAAATAAAAAAATGCGCAGACGCATCAAATCAGGTACATCTCGAATAATGGGTAATTAAATAGATGTGGTTGTTTTAGATAGGGTTTATAAATGTTTTTTATTTGCGCTTTAAGCACCTTTTATATACTCTTAATAGTCTTTATAACAATATCTATGTATCGCTTTGGCTGAGTAATTTATGCACCATAAAACATCAAACATTCCAAATACTATTGGCGAAGAATCGATTCCTGATGACTGCATTAGCAATCTAACCGTAGATAATATTATATTTGCTATTCATGAAGGTAAGTTAAAGGTCTTGCTGGTTAAATATAATCGCGGCCTTGCAACCAGCCAGTGGGGTTTAATCGGTCATTGGGTTCGAAAAGACGAAAACTTAGACAGCGCAGCTTTGCGTGTTGTTAAAAGTACAACTGGTGTTGAAAACCTTTATTTAGACCAGTTAGGTGCATTTGGTAATGTAGACCGCTACCCAGCTAGGCGAATTATTACTATTGTTTACTACTCGCTAGTACGCTTTGAAGAAACGAATCTTGTAAGTGGCGATAACGCTTTAGAGTGTGAGTGGTTTGATGTAAACAACGCACCTGCTTTAATGTTTGACCACGCCGACATTTTAAAAAGTGGCCTTGATTACTTGCGCTATAAAGTAAGGCATGAGCCTATCGGTTTTAGTTTACTCCCTGAAAAATTCACTCTGCTTGAGCTACAAGGAATTTATGAGTCGATTTTAAATAAGTCACTCGATAAACCTAACTTTAGACGTAAGTTTCAAAAAATGAACTTGCTAATAAACTGCAAAGAAAAACAAACCAACGTCGCTCACCGAGCTGCTACTTTGTATCGTTTTGATATAAACGTCTATGAAAAATTAAGAGAGTTTGGTTTTACATTTGAGTTTTAAATACACAGATATAGTTACGGAATTATACCCTAGAGTTAATCAATCCAGAACAAAAGTAGAAAAACACTGTAAATTGAAAACTTTTAAATAGGCTGGACTTCACATCGTTATTTATTGTACTGGTATACCCTCACTAAACCTGTTTCAGCTTTTTGTTAATTAGATACAGTGTTCAGTCTATACGCTAGAGCTAATTTGCTATGATTACTTTTCCGTTTTCTAATGATACGTGTTCTGATCTGATATTGTAGTGGCACAACGATCAAACTATTAAGACAAGTAAATTTTTGTGATCTTTTCATTAGGTAAAAGCCAATATCTAAATTGTTAGTATCTTACCTATATCCAAAATTATAAATAATAACTTACATAATAATATAGCTTAACTACCTGAGAGAAGAGTTGAAGTTCACCTCTTTAAAGAATATAGTAAAATTTAACTTTAACTTTAGCTATAGAGATTTAGGGTTATGAGTGACTTAAAAAACTTTTTTAAGAGTTTAAATTTAGCTAGCTCTACTCCATCTACAAAAAAACAATCATATATTTATAAACGCGAAATCGATAAATTTCTAGAAAGATATTTTTTGTTATCAGTCATTGAAGTTATGGAACTTTTAAAAATAAAGGATCCAATTGAACTAAAAGCGATAGTAGCTGACAATAAGCTATTTACTGTAAGTAACATCTATTCTAAAGGACAGTTAGGCTTCCCTTCTTTTCAATTTGATTTTACAGATAAATCTGTTAGAACTATAAACATTAAAATACTAAAACTAGCCAGCTCATCCTACGAAAACTGGGATTTAGCTTTTTGGTTCAATAGTTTTAACAATAATTTAGAATGCAGCTATATAGAAGCAATGAATCAGCCTGAAATTTACGAAGAACTTCTTCACGCTGTAGAAAGTAATCTAAAAACAGACATTTTTTAAATTTACTATTTTTTGTGCGCAATTATCTCTTCAATTTTACAATCGAAATATTCGCACAACGCGTCTAATGTCCGCGTTGTTGTGGAGTAATTATTATTATTTGCCATTTTTGACATAGCGGCTTTATTTACTCCTGCGGCATTTGCAACTTCATCTAACGTAATTTTACGCCCTTCTTTCAATGACTTAGCTGCGATTAAGTCCTTTAAATTATAAACAATCATCTCAATACAACCAATTATTTAAAAAGTTTCTTTACAGGATACTTTTGATGTGATTTAATCAATTTAGTTTCTTGTGAGGATACTTTTATGATTAAAAATGAATTTACTCTACTATCAGCTAAAGAGCTCTCAGCTTTTATTAAGTTCAGCCCAGATTACATTAACCGTAAGTTGAAAGACAATGTTTTTTTTGAAGGCAAACACTACATCCGGCCTTTCGGCTCAAGAAAAATATTTTATCTTTTAGAAACTGTAATGGAAGAAATGTATGACACTGCAGCTAAAGCTAAACGTGAACTTATAATTCCTCTTGCAAATGGAGGTGTATGTTATGGCTAAAGTAAGAAGTAGAAATGATAAGTTGTTTTTTGATTTTTATTATCAAAATATACGATGTCGTGAGCAGACCTTACTCAAGGATACAAAAGCTAATCGTATCAAACTTGAGAAAGTTCTAGAAAGTATTGAAATTCAAATTATGCTCGATCGTTTTGTTTATCGAGAAATGTTTCCGAATAGTAACCGTTGCAAAGCTTTTAAACTGTTTGATGACCAGATAGAAGCTATAAAAGCTAATGAACCGAATAAAGCAGATGTTATTTTACACAATGTACCTAACTTTGAAGCATTTGCTTATGAGTGGCTAGAAGAAAGTAAAATTCATTGGAAAATTAGTCATTTTAAAAATGTGTCTATGATCTTTAAGCGTTATTTAATCCCTGAATTTGGCAAGTTTAATCTTGATGAAATAAGCCGTGCTCATATTATTAAATATCGCGCGAGTATATTAGAGCCTAAACGCAGTAGTAAAAAGCAATTGAGTAATGATTGGATCAATCATGTTATGACACCTCTTAGAGGTATACTTAAAGAAGCATCATTAAGATATGATTTTCAAACTCCTTTTAACAATATAAAACCACTAAAAGTAGTTAAAACTAAAATAGAACCTTTTTCACTCAATGAAGTTCAGCAGTTTCTTAAGTATGTAAGAAGTGATTTTCGCAATTATTATACCGTGCGCTTTTTTACTGCTATACGAACAGCAGAGATTGATGGCCTCAAGTGGGAATACGTTAACTTCGATCGAAATGAAATTATTATTCATGAAACCTTAGTTGATGGCAATGTTGAGACACCTAAAACAGCTACATCATATAGGAATATCCAACTTTCTAGAGTTGTTGTTGATGCGTTAAAAACACAATTCAAAATAACTGGTAAGAACACTTATGTTTTTTGTAATAAAAAAGGTAACCCTCTGGACCATCGAAATATAACTAAAAGGGTATGGTACCCAACGCTAGAAGAGCTTTCTTTAAAGATGAGACGCCCTTATCAAACGAGGCATACATGCGCAACTTTATGGCTTTCTGCTGGAGAAAATCCTGAATGGATAGCTAAACAAATGGGTCACAGCACGACTAAAATGCTATTTGAAGTTTATAGCCGTTATGTTCCTAACAATACTCGGCAAGATGGTAGTGCTTTTGACCGCCTACTCCTAAATGCCAACATTGAAGAAGAGGCTACTTATGAATAACTATATTTATGGTTGGTTAAAAAATTTACATATTTATGGAACTTTGCCAACAGCCAATTGTGAGCTCTTAATAAGTAAGCAAGTAATTTTCGCTATTACATCTGCTGATATTGCTAGAAAATCCCAAATAGTATCTGGCTTGGCTCAATTTCAGTTAACTCACGATATAATGGGTAACCATATTGTTTGTAATATAGAGCCAATACTTTCTCAATGTAACGAACAGCAGTATCTTAATTTAACGTCGATGATAAATAATACAAATGAGCATTTAATAGCACGATTTTTTAAGTTACTTAGCTTTGTCACATGTAGTGAGTTGCAGCCTTTTATTGATTTTATTTTGACTAAACAAAGTATTTTACAAAAATTTATACAAGCACCAGCTAGCTTAAACCACCATCACTCTTATACCCATGGGTTGTTTGAACACAGTATAGAGGTAGCTGAAATTGCATTTAATAACGCTAAACACTTAAAACATTCCAGTATAGAATGCCAAGCTGCATTAGTAGCTGGCTTATTCCATGATATTGGTAAAATATTTGTCATGCTACATCAAGCCAGCGATCGCTATATACCTGGACCACACGAAGGTTATAACTTTGCTATCTTAGCTGAACCCTTAGCGAAGCTAGGTAGTTGTAATAGGCAGTTGCTGGAGTTATTAAGCAGTTTATTAGCTGCCAAGCCATCTGGCTATAAAGCGAGATATGCAATTGAACATATTGTGCAACAAGCTGACCGATGCTCTTCTGAATCTGCTTTTATACATGCTAAATTTCAAGAACTTCCTGATTATTATCATTTTTGCAAAGTTGGCGACAAAGTACTTAAAAGAATAAGTTAAAGTTCATAAGGCTCTTCGTCAGTCCTATAACTTATAATGAGCAACAATTGAAGGAAGCTCATTAAACTATGGTGGCGCCTCGCCCTTTTATATGCCCCCTTACTGCCCTCTACTGTAATTAATAGCCCTATTTCTAAAAAGCCATTGCCATTATGTTTACCTAAAAACTTACCTTCCTGAATAGAAGCATTTTCAATACCGCTATCGCTCAAGCCATACGAAGATATTAATTGTTGCCAATAAGACTTTGCTTGAACAGCACTTTCATTTTTTAAATCTACTTGATGAAAACGAAATCTGAAATGCCTCGCTTTTAATTTAAAAGTTATACATAAATTAAAAAAGTTACATATAACTGCATCTTTAGGACAACGAAGAGCGAAATCTTTTCCTGCAGCAGCATATTTTAAAATTTGTAGAGAATCAAATGTTTCATTAAGTGTTATATTATTTTGACTTAATAAAGTATCGAATTTTTGACATAAGTAATAAAATGCTTTTTGTGAATAAACTCTTTTTAACTGCCCTTTAGTATCGTTTAAACTTGGGAAATTAGGAATTAAGGGTAGATTTTTGCCTTTCCTAGGATATTCCTTACTTACTTTAACAGCATTGCCATATAATTTTTTAACGAGATCTACAGGAAGTGAGTAATTTATTGCAGTGTCGTTTATTGAGTGAAATTCTAGCGATTTGAGTACGTTTGCATAATCTAATGTTTTTATTTTTTTATCAACTTTAAACTTATTTTTAAAACCATTAAACGACGGTATGATTAAGTTACTAACATTACCCGCATATTGGATAGAATAATCTTGCTCTTGTTTTTTACTATAAAATTCGATTCTTTCAATTAAACTTTCACCCGGCATCACTACTTTAGACTTAGCTCTTCCTACACATTCAGATAAAAAGCACTTAGATACAATATATGTTTGATTCATTTGAGAGCAATGCTGTATATCCTTCAAATGTAGATAACTATTTAACGTCGACACTGTGACTTTATGACCAAGTAAATGAGACAGAAAAAACATTTTTGAACGAGTATTTTCTTTAACTTTTAATCTTCTTTTGAAGTGATTAATAAAAACTTGATCAAATAAGTCATCTTCAAATATAGATAAAGACTGCCTTCCTGCTAACATCAAGTTTACATTTAACTTGTACCATGTCCAATTTGCAAAGCTATGTCTTAGATGATGAATCCTTAGAGTGTGGTCCTGAGTATAGTAATGCAGTAATTGCGTTAATAGATCGTATGCTTTATTTACGCTAACAGAGCAGTTAAATAACAATGAATTTGATGACTTATTTTCAGTATCTTTTTGAACGTTATAGAAGCTTCTGAGCTTGGCTAAATGCTCTTTTGGCCATAATGCATCAAGAGGAAGCTCTCTTCTTGCCGATGATGTTTTTAAAGCTCTTATTTTATTTGGTCTGATTGATAGTAGAACCCAATCATATTCGCCTTCATTTGGCTTGATAGGTGAAACCTGAATATCACCAAAGTACAGTTTAGCGGCTTCATTTCGACGTAGGCCACTATAAAAACAAAAACACATCAACAAATATGCATATAGTTCAACAAGACTATTATTAAGGTTGTTACTTAAATATTCCAGAATTGCGCTTGCATGACTCGCTGACAATAAATTAGCATCAACTTTGCTTTGAACAGGTGCTATATCAAGATCATCAATGCACAAATCTTTGACAATTTCTGATTCAATCAAAAATTCGGAAAGGTAGTATAAGTATTTTTTTCTTGGCGCTGAGGTAAAATATTCGGTCGCATCATTTAATTTTATTGCCCAATCAGATGCCGAAATTATTGCTAAATCAGTTTGAGTAAAAACCGTTAAAAAAGGTTTGCTAATACTTTTTACATAATCAATTACTGTTCCTATTTTTAATCTTCTTTTAGCTACCCCCCCCTCTTTCAAAAGATAATAAAGCCAGCCACATAAGATATAAAAATAAATACTATTTTTTTCATTTTTCAGTTCTTGTTCAACAAATCTAATGCACTGTACCCTTGAAGCCCTTTGGCTATTAAGTTCTTTTAGGCTTTTATAGATGTGCTCTAACTTAAGTATCACTAATTTAGGCTCAATATAATCAAAACTATCACTATCAAATGGTAATAGCTTATTAAACTTATTGAATTTATTATTTATTTTTGCTACTTCATCTGCAATCAATGCCTTATTACTGATTAATCTTACAAAGGCTGTTTGAGGTAGGCCGGTACAGGTACTAGGCCGTAAATACATCTGATAGTCGATAGGGCTGAGGTTGATTATTGCATCTATTTTTCTAAGTGTTCGTAATTTTAGAAGTGACAAACTTTGCCAATTCTTCCCTGATGTCTCAGTTAAGAATTTTGTTATATAGTCTTTTAATCTATTTTTATTTAGTAGTGCCTTCTCGCACTGCTTCACAGAGGCTTGATGCTGCAATAGTAGAAGAACAACAGCATCACATAGTACGTATCGTAGCTCCTCTTTTTCTATTTTTCTATACCAAAATACCAACCCATCTAGATACATTAAAGTATAGGGGGTATTTATAATAGTAATAAGCTCGTCAAAGTGAACACCTGTTGTCATATATAAAAATAAGGCCAGTCGGCCTAAGCGACCTTTCATTGATAAATTGGCTGTCGGTGTTTGTAGCTCTTTGTTTAATAATGACTTTACATGTAGTGCTACAGGTAACTTTATTAATTCGATTGGTGATAACATGGGTTTATCACGCTTTAATACGACAACTTGAGAAATTCTTGAAGATTCAATACCGTAATGCTTTAAGCCGTACTTTAATATTGCATCAATAATCATTAGTTGAAGTTGCTTAGCTGCTAAATCTTCTTTAAGCCGTGATTTTAAAACATCCATTTCAATTGCAAGTACATTTTCATCTGACTTTTGAAAACATCTAAGCATCATTATACATAGCTTTTTGTATTCTTTTAAAAAAGCCACATCACTCAATCTAATACCAAAATCATCATCTAATAAATTTTTATATGCATGTTCAATTTGTTGATAACATGGATGAAACTTATCTTCTTTTTTAAGTTTATTTAAATAAGATCGGACTTTAGAGTTTGCCATCCTACCTCCTTAAATAACTTATCTAAAATAGGTAGCAATTCATTTACAGCGTCAATGTAATTAAGTGCTGAGTAATCTGCTAAGGGAACTTCACCAGACTGCCAATGGCCCATTTGAAAGTTTACAAGCTCTGAATTAACTTTGTTATACAGCAAACTACTTTTAAGCCAATGCCTTCCTGCATTTGCAGGTATATCATGCTCTGCGTGTAACCTAAGAACTAATTCTGTAGGAGAAATACCCCTAGTCACAATCCCTGATCTTTGTCTCTGAAATATGAATAAAGGTCCATGATTTATACGTGAATTTCTAATTAGCTTAAACCATTGACAAGATTCTTTATAATCGAGGCCTAAAGTTTTAGAGGTAGCATCTAAATAACCATCTATTGACTGACATAACTTGGGTTCTAATACTCTTATTAACCCTCTCAAACAACTAAGATGCTCTTGATATGCGGTTACTTGCTCATTTAAAATAGAAGGTAAACAAACTAATCTGGAGTGAGTGAAATCACTATCATCTTTATCACTTATCCCCATCAGGTTTAGCGATGGAAAATATAGAGAAAAAGTTGGTAACGGGTTCCAAACAGCCCGATATCCAGTTCCAAACATTAGCATCCATGCCGTATAGACTGTGAACGCATTATGATATTTTAAAATTGCATCTAGTTGTTTAAAAGAGTTTAACTTGGCATTTTCAACTTCTAATGCCAAAGCTGCTATTAGCGCTTTAACTGTCATATCTTCTGGAGTAAATTTAGAACCAAACCTACGATTCTGCTTATCAAAACACTTTAATTCAAAAAGTTTAATAGGGAATTTTTCTTTACAATAATCATAGTAATCAGACTCAACTTCTTGCCAAAATTCAAAAATCCTTTCACATCGCGTAACGTCATCAATATTGCTGTAGCTCCTAGATACTCGAGTAGAATACATTTTTACATCGTAACTAAAGTCTATATAAATAGGGTCTATCACACCTGTTGCATTAATATAATTCCCAATAAAATTACTAATGCTACTAATGCTTAGCCTTCCGCTATAAGATTTATCTGATATTTTTTTTAGTTTTTTGGCTATACTGCTTTCAAGTGCTGCAAAATTGTCTACGTTAATAATTAAGCCTTCTTTCCTGCCGTTTAAGTATTTAATTATTAAATCTGTCAAAAATGTAGGACACGCAGTAAATACACCATTAGCTGTTTTTATAAGGCCAACTTTTTTAATCGATGGTTTAGCAGTTTGAGTTATTGGGAAATACCACCAGCCTCTGGCATTTTCATCTAAAAACAAACCTCGTGTTTTTTCATCTATTTTATTAAATACCTGTAAGCTTTTTATCTCATTAAAAGTCTTACCCAATAAAAACATTAGCCAACATAATATCGCTAACTCAATATTTTTATCGGAACGGCCGTACTTAGTTAATGTGTCAAATAATAAGCCCAACTCTGAAGCCTTTAATAATCGCGTATCTTGATAAGCGATATTATGGGCTCGATGTACATTGCGAGTTACATCTATCTGTTTTTTTTTCTTAGAAGCAGGACTAAAAACCATTTCAATGCTTTGATGATCAGTTTTGTCTCGTGCAGTATTACTTTCATTATTGTCAATCACAAAGGGCATCTGAACTTCAGAATCGTCAAGGTTTAGACCTTCTGTATCCGATAAGAAAGCTCTAGATGGAATTAAAACAGACAAATCATCGATCGCGCCAGTTATTGGTAATGTATTAGGTTTTTTATACCACTTAACAATAGAGTCTATTTGTCGACTACCATGTTTATACTGCCGGGCTGGCTGCCAGTCGTTCCTATAAAAATGAATTAAAGTATTTAAGTAGGCCCTATCAGAGACATTACTAGTATATATATCCTTATTAGTAATTGACTCTAATCGACTGGCAATTGACGAAGAAGGCTCAAGGTAATCTGTTAAAATTTTATCTTTATCAGGTTCAAAGGCAATATTAGATTTTCTCATTAATAATCGAAATTTATTACAAACCTCTGCTTCTCTTGTTGATGAGCTTGTAGCTAATTCAGGGTCTGTGAGTGTATCTATTACTTTAAAATAATTACCAATAAAATTAGCAAGCAGGTTTAATGATTTTGAATCTTGCTTATACTCATATGATTTAATAAGTAATACATAGAACGGTATCTCATTACACCATCCGTTTTTATAAGTACTCCGATTAAAACTCTCTTTTAATGTTGTATCTAGCTCAACACCATACTCATTAAAGGCAGAATAAATATACTCAGGAAGACATAATTCACTTTTAGTAAACTCCCTTAGATTTCGTGACGCATCATTCATCCTTTTTAACAATAAAAAAACTTGTGATAAGGCGCATAAATCTTCAGGAGCACTTATGCGGAGAGTAAAATCATCAAAGTCAGATTTTATATCCTCGTTACTAATTTCCAAGTTCAACTTTTTGCAATACAACTCAATATGCTCCAGAAGCTTAATTTTTAGCATACCTGTCATAATTTAATCACTTTTGTACTAATTTTAAGCCATTTACATAACTCTGTTTTTGTTTTGATAGCTGGAAATAAAGTGCGCCATTCTGCCGAATTAAGTACTGAATGCTCATCTTTAAATAAGCAAATAAGTAATTCAGATATTAAAGGACCGGATGCATTAAAGTATTGTTTAAGGAGGAGTCGCACAATATCATTAAGAAAAATTAAACGCCTCAGTTCGGGTGTCGGACGATAAGGAAGAACCAAGCATGGGGTAAGCTGATTTGATTGGTTTTGAAGTCGACAAACTTTATGAAATGTAAATAAGCCAGAAACTAGTTTTAACTTTTCGGTATCAGTTTTGTATCCAATTATTGGGGCTTGATAAGCATCCAGCTTCCAAGTGGTAATTGTATCAAAGCTATCGTTTGAACTTGGTTTTAAAAACGAAAATAAATTTGCTTTACTGATTAAATTATCAGTAGCTTTTTCAAGGGATATATTTTCAACGATAATATTCTCGAATGTAGCTCTATCTAATAATTCGCCAACCTTTTTTAGCTTTCCTTCGATGTTATCGTTAATCATATTAAGCACCAGAACAATAAGTAGTCAATTTTGACATTTTCATAATGTGCCTAAATAGTGCCTTAATCAACCTTTAAATGCTCAAAAAACACTCAAAACTCTATCGGCATATTAAAGAGGACGAAATAAATCTTTGTTATTAAAGCTAATTATATATATTTACAGAAGTTTATTTTTAGCGAAGGAGTTAAACTAACGTCTTGACATGGTATAGGTCGGTGGTTCGAATCCACTCAGTCGTACCAAATATATACCTTCCTAGCATACACTTATAAAAACAGCATAACTTTTATTTAATGAAGAATACTTAATAAAAATATTAATAAAGCGTGAGCGAGTAAGTGCTAGGGTCTGTTGTTCTTTCAAGGTTAAATTTCAGCAGCGTGTTGCGTTTTTTTAAGCAAGGCAGAGCTGATGAAGTGTGATTATTACCCATAAATAGGCAATAACGTATCGTAGATACCAAACATGCATTGCCGAACAAGTTCTTTCTAAGGACGATTTATTCTTTGTTTCTTACATGGATATAGGCGCCCAATATTGCATTACAGCAGCTCTAAAGTCGGTGGCAGGTTTATATAAAGTGACTGACCGTGTAGTTACCAACGATACATATGGTGTAGTACTTGACGGAAGAAGGCTTACGGTAAGTTTTAATTTAGACTTTTAATACTACCTAATCTCAAGAGCGCTTTAATAAGGCGCTCTTAGCTCAAAATAAGCGTGTTTTAACCCAACGTTATCAATGCCCTTTACTATTTTTTGCGACTTAAAAATAGCTCATCTACACATCTTTTTCGCTTTGCTACATAATTTCATACCATTTAAACATCAATACCCTATAATTTTAAAACTAGGTTTAATAATAAATGTATAAAGGTGGTTGAATGCGGGGCGTTTTTGTTTGGTTGTTATGCATTATAAACGTATATATTAGTTGTGAAGTAAGTGCCGCTGCGTTAAATGAAACTAAAACCGTAGTAGTTGATCATAATTTATGGCGACCTGTTACTGCCACTCGTTCTGATGCTGCGGTACAAGAGTTTATTAACGACTATTCAAAAAGTACCGCAAAAAATAACTTACTAGGTCAACAAGGAGCTGTTGTTGCAAGCATTCCTATAACCAACAATGTGGCTGGAAGTTGGTATGTTTTACCAATAGCTAACTTTATAGATACTGGCATTGCCTTTTGGCAGGATGAAGAAAATAATTTAACCCAAATTGCTGACTTTTCTCAAAGCCACACCCAACAAACTGCAATTTTAATGCATGGTCAAGCCTTTAAGCTTAACCTACCTAAAGCTGGCAAAGGTACATTATGGATTTACTTAAATGCTAAGCACTACCCTACTCCTGCCAATATTCATTTTATAAACGAGAGCACCTTTATACCTCAGCAATTTCACATAAACGCATTAACTTTAATTGGTATTTCAGTGATGCTTACGCTTGCTGCTATGGCGCTCATTATGTTTTTAAAAACAAAACAAAACGTTGCCTTTTTTTGTGCAGGGTATATAGGTTTACATGGTATAGGCTGGGCCTGCGCATCAGGTGCTTTAAGTGGCTTTTATGCAAGTAACATTATAAACCTACACTATTTGGGTATGTATATATTTTCGTTTGCAATTGGCTGTGCATCGGCTTACGCCTATTGCTTGTTTAATTTTAAAGAATTACCTAAAAACCGCATTGGTAATTTTTTAAAATATTTTTCGGTATGTGCCCTAGCAATTGGGGTTATTAACTTAGTTTTACCTTTTTACTATGTATTTTATTTGGCACATTTACTTGCTGCCATATGGGTAGTTTTAAGCTTGGTTGTTGGTTTTTCAATGCTTAAACTTAACGATTTTAGAGCTAAATACTTTTTTATTGGCAACTTAATTTACAGTGTATCGCTTATGCTTTACGTCGCGATTCATATTAACTTTTTACAGGCCAAATCAGCTGAGCTAGTGGTTGTGTTAGCCCTTGCTGTTGACTGCATATGCATTTTGCTGTCTTTATCAGAGTGGTTAAAACTAAAACAACATGAGTTTGTAAATATACTGCATCAATCTCGGTATGATCCGCTTACTAAAGTAGGTAACCGGTTACTATTAAACGACCACCTACTTGAGCTATCAGGTTCATATATTATTGTATTTATAGATTGTGATGGTGTTAAAACAATCAATGATCAATTAGGCCATGCCAAAGGGGATGAATTTTTAGTAAGTACTGCACAGTTAATGCAAAGTGCGCTTTCTAATAAAGGGGATGTTTACAGAACAGGCGGCGATGAGTTTATCTGGTTATGCAAAGTAAAAAACAATGAAGCGCTGAGCTCTCTTTCGCACGAAATAACACTAACTTTAAATACCTTACACGAAAATATAGTTGAGCAGTGGCCGCAATCTGGCATTAGTTTTGGTATTGCTACCAGTAACGAGTGCACTAACCACGCCGAGTGTTTAACACTTGCAGATGAGCGTATGTACATATTAAAGTCTGCGCATAAAAAGTGCGCTTAAATATGTTAAAAGGTTATTGTTTAAATTTACTTAAGCTAAATTCTGCTTTAAATTCATCAGGCTTACTTAATAATACATACACTCTGCATGAAATTTTTTAAACGTCCATACAGTACAAATCAATCGCTAACAAAGTTATACTAGTTAGAATTTGTCAGACGCAAATAGCTGTGAGATAAATTACTCGATTAAATTACACAAGATAGGAGTTGTTCATGGAACATATTATTTCGGGCGTCGCTAAGTTTCAAAAAGAAGTTTTTCCTGCTAAAAAAGCGGCATTTCAAAAGCTCGCAAATGGCCAAAACCCAGAAGTGTTATTTATTACCTGTGCCGACTCGCGTATTGACCCTAACTTAGTGACCCAAACTGAGCCTGGTGAATTATTTATTTGCCGTAATGCAGGCAACATTGTACCTCCGCACAGCAACCAAACCGGCGGCATGACCGCATCAATTGAATTTGCCGTTGCTGCTTTAGGTGTTTCTCACATTATTATTTGTGGCCACTCTGATTGTGGGGCAATGAAAGGCGCTATTAACACCGAAGGGCTTGCAAGCTTACCGCATGTAAAAGAGTGGTTAGGTCATAGCCGTGTAGCCACCGAAGTGGTAAAAGAAAAATGTGGTTGTACAGCGCTCACAAACGATGAACACTTAGGTCTGGTTACCGAAGAAAACGTTATTCAGCAATTACAGCACATTAAAACCCACCCTGCGGTAGCAGCAAAAATTGCAACAAACCAAATCAAATTACATGGTTGGGTGTACGATTTTGAATCGGCTGAAATTAAAACATACGATGAAGCAACACGCACATTCAAGCCTGTAGAAGATACCTACGTAGAAACTCTAGCTAGCCAAGATAAGTAACCTCAAGCAAGCAATGCAGGTTTAATACTAATCACTCTTACCTAACTTATACATTATTAGGTAAGAGTAATTCTTTAGTTATGTATTTATTTTGCTGTTTAACCATAAATGCATTTAAGCAGTACTTAAATTAGCTTTGTGTAAATTAGTTATATTAGTGACAAGTATGGCCTTACGGTATAAACATTTGTTTATAAGTTTGTTATTTGAAAACGGCTATTAAAGCAAACCATGTACAAACACAGCTCGTTTCACAGTGTTACTAAAAAAATTACTAATTAATCACCCTAGTATTTCAATGTTAAAGCAAAGGCTTTAAAAATCGGTTTTTGCGTGGAAGGTAGTTATCGTCGTAATCGAGTGAAACAATAATTCGCTCTGCTTTACCTAGCAATTCACTTCGCGGAATTAATCCTATTACGCGTGAATCTGCACTGTGGTCGCGGTTATCACCCATAGCTAAATAATAGTCATCAGGAATAGTGATTTTATTAAAACCCGAAAGCCGTGAAGGTGTGTTTGCTACTCGAATCGTGTGCTTATGGCCGTTTAAATCCTCTATTTTATCTAAAGAATCAACATTGCTTTGCAGGTTATTATATTTAAGTTTTACGCCATTTATAACCAGCTCATTATTATAAAGCGCCACCGTATCGCCGGGCACACCAATTACACGCTTTATTAATCGGTTATCTGCGGCTTGCGAGTCAAATACAATAATATCGCCTGTTTTGGGGTCGGCTAATTTTACTAAAGAAATGTGTGTAAAAGGAATGCGTAAATCGTAAGCCATTTTATCGGTTAAAATTCTGTCGCCTTCTAAAATTGTGGGCTTCATTGACCCCGTAGGCACTTCGTACCAATCAGCTACTGCACTTCTAAACACACTCATTAAGGCAATAAAAACAATTAACGAGCGGTTATTTTTCCAAAATTTATAAAGCGGCTTCATATCAAGTCCCTACATATTATAAGTAACAGTATGACTAGCTTAATACTGAGCAGTTCAATGAAGAATGTAACAAAAAGTGTGTGCGGGGTTTAAGGCATGATTACCAAGGCTTAAGCCTTGGTAATTAATAACGCTTGAAGCTTATTGCTGGTTTAGCTTGTCTTTCGCTTCTTTAACTTTTTCAAAGTCTAAGCCGAGTTCGTCAGTGGCTTCTTTAATTAAGTGTGGCTGAGTCATAACCACGGCCATTAACTGCTGTAGTTTTTCAGGCGGGATACCAAGCTCTTGTACTAATGCCATTGCCATCATTGGATTTTGTGTAAAGGCTTCAAACAACGCTTTTACTTTTTCGTCGCTCACGTTGTGCTCTTTAAGTATTGCTAGTATTGGGTTCATTTTTAACCTTGTGTGTTTTGTACGTATTTTATATTTACTAAATTATATTAGCTGAGCCATGCATTAACAACGTCAACGCACGTCTGAGTGTTACATCTGGTGGTTATTCTACAAGTAAAACAACTTTACCTGCATTTTCATTACGCTCTAAAATAGCGTGCGCTTCGTTTGCATCGCTCCAAGGCAATGTTTTATACACGTTAAAATCGTATTTTTTGGCGGCTATGTCGCTATAAAAACGTGCCACTAAGTCATCACGTAGTTGGCGCTTAAACTCAATGCTCCGGTTTCTAAGTGTTGATGCATGAAACGAAATGCGCTTGCGTAAAAGCGCCGCAAAATCAACTTCGGCAAAACGCCCATCTAAAAAGGCAAGCATAACAATTTGACAATCCATTGCTGCAATAGCTGCATTTTTATTTAAATAGCTGCCCGATACAGGGTCGACAATTACATTAGCGCTTAAGTTATTGTCCTGCATGTACTGAACAAAGTCGGTAGTTTTGTAATTAATAGCGTGATCGGCGCCAAGCGCTTTAGCATGCTGACATTTTTCATCTGTGCCTGCAGTGGTAACAACCGTAGCCCCAGCACTTTTAGCCATTTGAATAGCCGCGCCCCCTACACCACTTGCCCCTGCATGTATTAACGCTGTTTGGCCTTTTTGTAATTTACCTAGTTCAAACATGGCACCAAAAGCAGTTAAATACACTTCGCTAATGGCTGCCCCTTCAACCATGGTTAGCTCGTCAGGTAATTCCATTAATTGTTTGGCATCTACAGCAACATATTCACTATAAGCACCACCTGCGCATAAGCTAAAAATGCGTTTATTTAACCAACTTTTGTCAACTTCGCTACCAAGCTCAACTACTGTGCCTGCGCACTCTAAACCTAAAATGGGGCTATCCCCTTCTGGCGCTGGATATTTACCTTGGCGCTGCATACAATCTGCACGGTTAACACCTATTGCGGCAACTTTAACTAATACTTCATGGCTTTTTAAAACCGGTTTGTCGGTTTCACTCAATGCAAGGGTGCCACCCTCATGAGAAATATATTTCATTGTTGCTCCGTATTAAGTTTTATAAAATTTATAATAGTTAAGACATGGGGTTAGTTATTTTTATTTAAACCGCCAACTTTGTTTATACGGGTACACATCGGGCAAGTAACCTGCTTTTACTTGCTGTTGGCAACCTTGCCAAAATTCAGCTAAAAACAAATTACTGTGCAACTTATTAAAATGGTTAAACGCAGCGTCGTTTGCGCTAAAAAATACCTTAAATTGGCTCGGGAATATGTCATTTTCTGCTATATCAAAGTAAGTATTACTGCTTAACTCCTCAAGCGCATTTTGAGCATTTGGCACGTCTCTAAAGTGACAATCGGTAAGTGGGCATATTTCATCATAATCGTAAAATACAACACGCCCCCAACGGGTTACACCAAAGTTTTTCATAAGCATGTCGCCAGGAAATATATTGGCACCGGCAAGGTCTTTAATCGCTTTACCGTAGTCGTCCATAACTTGCTGCAATGCTTTGTTATTACAACTATTGATATATAAGTTAAGTGGCGTCATTTTGCGCTCAACATAAACGTGTTTTAATATAAGTGCCTTGCCCGATATAACCATACTGCTGCCAATTTGCGCTTTCATTTGGTTAAGTAGCTCGTCGCTAAAGCGGCTTAGGTCAAACGCTAAATATCTAAATTCGTGCGTATCGACCAAGCGACCTACTCGGTCGGCTTGTTTTACAAAATTGTATTTGTCTTTCACTTGCGCTTTTGTGGCTGTTTTTGGCGCGCTAAATTTGTCTTTTATTACTTTATAAACGTAGTCTAGCCCTTCAATGGTAAATACCAGCATAACCATACCAGGGGTGCCAGGCGCTGCTATGTATTTAAAAGTAGCAGGGCTATTTTTAGTGGTATCAACCTTGTAACGGTAAAACTCTGTTTTAGCATGCTTAATAAAACCAATCGCATTAAATAATTCAAAGCGTTTTTTATGGGGCATAAGCACGCTTAAATAATCCACATAACGCGCGGGTTGGTCGGTATCCACCATAAAATAGGTGCGGGCAAAACCAAACAACAAACTAAGCTGATCGGCCCCCATCATTACGGCATCAAGCTTTAGCCCTTTACTGGTATTTAAAATGGCGATGGCAAAAGGCATGTTATCGCCATTTTTAGCGATACAGCGCCCTATTAAGTAGCAGGCTTTGTTTCTAAAAAATAGAGAGTTTGCGTATTCTATAAACCCGTTGTTTAAATTTATAAGCTCATACACTTGTTTACATTGCTGCTTTGCACCTGCCATTAACGTTGTTTGTAATGCCTGTAAATCAGTATCTAAATGACTAAAAGGCACTCTAAATGCTTGGCGGGTAATAAGTGTTTTAACCGCATGGCCAAACCCGTCTTTAAACGATATTCGGCTGACTAAATTTTCGTACGAGCGAGGCTCGCTTCTGTACTTTGCCTTTAATACAAACAAATGCACGGTGCGAATTTTTTTATCGTCCCAAATAGCGCCAAAGGTAGAATTAAAAAAGGTATGCGCGATGGGTTTGTTTTCATGACTTTGTACCATATCGCCGTATATATTTTTAGCTAGCTGCCATGTTTGCGGACAATTAAGCTCGCTGTAGGCGATAACCCGCAACGCATTACTCACATTTTTTACTTCGCGTTCGTACACCTGTAAGCGTTCTCGCATGGCACTTTGTACATCGTGATATTTTTGTTGTTCAAACCTGCTCTGCGCACCCAGTGTTATATTTAAAAACTGCGCAAACATCGCTTCAAAGCCTGCAAAAACAGCGCGAGCCAACTTAGTGGCTATAACTTGTTGTAACGCATTATCTGGTTGATTAGTTGACGTTTTTGGCATGTTTACACCACTTTTATTTTTACCACTTATAGCGGTTATTTTTATTAATTGTTTACACCTTAGCAAGTAGGCTTTAATTTAGGTAATTAATAAAGCATATAAATAAAATTGATCATATGAATATACGCAACGTCGATCTCAACTTATTAGTGTACTTAAACGTACTCATTGATGAAAAAAGTGTTTCAAAAGCTGCAAATAAACTCGCGCTAACACAACCAGCCATGAGTAACGCACTTAAACGATTACGTGATTTATTTGACGACCCGCTACTTGTGCGTGCCGCAGGCTCTATGACGCCAACCACAAAAGCACTTAGCTTAAAACCAGAGATCGAATCGCTTTTAAAAATGGCGGAGGCCATTACTCAACCTAGTGAGCAATTTAACCCTACCACCGCTGAGGTTACCTTTAGAATAATGGCAAACGACTACATTGAGTCGACTTTAATTGCCCCTTTTATTACCGAGCAGCTCACTAGAAACCCCGGCGTTAACTTTGATGTACTCAGCCCAAGCGATGTAAATCTGCAAGATATGGAAAAAGGCACTATCGATTTAGCTATAAATCGTTTTAACGGCCTGCCTCGCTCGTTTCATCAAGCCAGTGTATGGCGCGATAATTATTGCTGTTTAACACATCCTAAAAATACTTTTTTACAACACCCTAGCCTTGATGATTACCTACAAAAAGAACACATTTGGGTAAACCGAGCCGGCTGGGGGCCAGAAGCCGCCGTTACCAACAAATCGGGAAAGCAAAAGCTAGGCTGGGTAGATGAAGCACTTTGGCAGTTAGAGCAAACCCGAAAAATACGGGTGTTTACCCGCCACTACATGATTGCAAGTTTGCTATGCCAATCAGAGCAACTTATTGCTACTTTACCGCGTAGGCAGGCTAAATTATTAACCACTCATACTGATTTAGTAATAAGCCCAGTACCATTTCAAATAGTCCCTATTGAGGTAAAAATGATATGGAGCCCACTACTTCACCATGCTCCCGCACACCAATGGTTACGCCGTGAGCTGCTTGAGTTTGCTAAAACGGTGGCTGATAGGTAATTTATTATTCCCATTTAATCAGGCACAAAATTTTTAGTATTGAACATGATGTCCAACCTTATTTTTTCTAAAGAATATAATGATAAACAAACTAAATAATAAGAATACCGAGATAGCAAATATAATTTTTGCTGTATTTCAAAAATCCTATGCTATTGAAGCTAAATTGATAGATGCGCTAAACTTTCCTCCTTTAGCACGTAAGGCTAAAGATATTAAAAAGTCAAAAACAACCTTTTATGGCTTCACCGAAAATGAATATTTAGCAGCGGTTATTGAAGTAAGTATAAATAATGAGTGTTTAGATATTTGTAGTTTAACCGTTGAACCTCGCTATTTTAAAAAAGGTATCGCAAGTAAGCTAATAAATTACGCTTTAAAACTAGATGATATCTCTTATGCAAGAGTTGAGACTGCAATTGCTAATACTCCTGCAATAAAGTTATATAAAAAGCATGGTTTTGAAGAGTTTAAAAGGTGGACACCGTCACATGGTATAGAAAAGCTGGCGATGTCGGTTTTAACTTAAGCGTTATTTTAAATTGGTAATAAAAAGCGCCATGGTATTCAACTTTGGGAAAATACCATGGCGCTTTTGAAATCGTAGAAATAGGAGTGAACCCTACCCTTTATGTATAGCAACCTTGGTGCCAACCCAGTAATAAATAAAAAGCCATTTAAAATCAATTTACTAGCTTAGCTTTACTTTAGCTTATTATTTAACATGTCCCAGTTTTGTGCATTTAAGTCGGTTTTTGCACCACTTTAATTACGATACAAAGTGGGGGTGAACATGATTTTTCTTAGCCATAATTTCAATATTGATAAAATCAATATCAGTTATTGAGAACAACAATTTCATTAATAATACACTTAGCGCTAGAGTGAAGTTAAGCCAACAAACTAAGAGTAATTATTATGACAACGACAAGCTTCACACAACAAGACGGGTTATTTATTGATGCTAATTTACATCAATTTATTACGCAGCAGCTTTGCACTAAAACTAACACCGCAGAGACCTACCAAGCACTAGCAACATTAGTTGATGAGTTTGGCTGTAAATGCCGTAAAACAAAGCACCAACCCGATGACATTTTAGAAGTTGATACTTTACTAAATGCGTACCAACGTAAAAATCATCCACTGTGCCATGTAGATGCACAAACAACCGAGGCAGTTTTAGACGAATACAGCTGCCAAGTGCCTGCGATTATTGTTGTAGCGTTAATGGATACACTTAGCGGTACACAATGTGATGAGCCAAACGCGCACGACATTTACCACCGCGCTGCACAATTAACTAATCAGCCATGTGTACACAAAGCTAAAACTGCCACAGCAGCTTAATTATGGTTGCGTTTAAAAATGCTCGATAACCTTTTGTGCAAAGTCACTGCAGCTTAGGGTTATCGAGTTATTAATATTAGGCGCTAAATCAAAGGTTACATTTGCACTTTTTAGTGTGTTTTCTAATGCGTTTTCAACTAAATCTGCTGCTTCATCCCACTTCATAAATTTAAGCATTAATACCGCGCTTAAAATACTACTGCTAGGATTAGCTTTATTTTGCCCTGCTATTCGCTCAAAGGTGCCATGGGTTGGTTCAAAAAAAGCCACATCGTTATTTAAATTGGCTGCAGGCATTATTCCTACGCCCCCCACTTGCGCGCTAAGCATATCGGCCAAAAAGTCGCCATTTTGATTTGTTGTTGCCACTACATCAAATTGCTCTGGGTTCATTAAGCATTGCTGCAGCATATTATCAGCAATAACTTCTTTTAAAATAAGAGGCGGGTTGTTTTCTCGTGGTATTTGCAGCCAGCGGCCATTTTGATGAGGTACTGCGTTAAATTCACTTTGAGCTAAAGCAAATCCCCAGCGTTTAAAGGCACCATCGGTAAATTTAAGCACATTGCCTTTATGCACAAGCGTTAGCGATTCACTGTTATTTTTAAGTGCATACCTAATTGCATAGCGTACTAGGCGCTCTGAGCCCTCTTTTGATATATTTTTTATGCCAATGCCACACTCTTGAGTAAACCTCAGCCGAGTTACGCCCATTTCTTCACATAAAAAGTCGAGCATTTTTTCGCTCTCTACGCTGCCGGCTTGCCACTCTATACCCGAATAAACATCTTCGCTGCTATCTCGAAGCACAGTAATGTTAGTTAATAATGGATTTTTTAAAGGTGAAGGCAACGCACTAAAACCTTTAATAGTGCGCATATTTACAAACAAATCCATTTCATGCCTAAGCGCTACATTTAATGAGCGAAAACCTCCGCCAAGCGGCGTAGTTAAAGGTCCTTTAATTGCTATTTTACAAGCACGTACTGCGTTAATGGTCTCTTGTGGAAACCAATCACCATCATATAATTTTGCCGCTTGTTCGCCATTGAATACCTGCATCCAATGGATTTTTTTACTCAAGCCATAGCAATGTTCAACAGCACTGTTAACCACATGGCGCATTATGGGTGTTACATCTTGCCCCACTCCATCACCATTTATATAAGCAATAATTGGCTCATTTGGAATTAACCACTCGCCCTTGGTGTTAATGGTAATGTGTTCTCCTAATTCAGGTACTTTTATATGCTGGTACTGCATGGCTCACCTAACTTAAATAACAAATTAATTTATTAAACCACGCTTGGTCAGCTAAGTATGTAATTTGCTTTTTATAGTTGTTATTACTTTAAAAAATAGCCAAGCTAACGTGCATTTGGGCTACTTCCTGTAATCGGCAAATAGGTATTTATTAAAGCTATAATGGCTTTGTATCACGGCTATAACAAAGCCTGCTTTGCCATCTAAAAAGCCCAATCTCAAAAAGTAATGACGAATAAATGCAAATAACGATGACCCAATTGCTTTGCCTATAGATACGCTTTTATCTTTTTTTAATAACTGATCGGCGCCAATATTTGCATAACCATTGCGTTTATTAATATAAGCGAATAGATCTTCATATTGATAATGTAATAAATCAGCTTTTAAATTAACTAATTTACAACCTTTTGTTATCACCGACTCATGGACTAAATTGGCATTATAATTAGTTATTTTTTTATTATAAATACGTGCAATCCGGCTTGGATACCAACCACTGTGACGAATAAACTTGCCACAAAAATGAGTTAAACGGTTCAGCACTAAAATAGAATTATTATCAATTCTATTGAGTGTATTTATGATCTCTTTGTGCAGTTCTTCACTAACAACTTCATCGCAATCAATAGCAAACACCCAATCGTTGCTAGCAAGTGCTTCGGCCCTTCTACGCTGTTCTCCAAAGCCTTCCCAGTCTTCTCGAATAGCAATTTTGTTTGTGTAGCGCTTGGCTATATCAAGTGTTTTATCTGTACTGCCAGAGTCGACTATAATAATTTCATCTGCCCATTTTACTGACTCTAAACATCGCTCTAATGTGCTTTCTTCATTTTTACAAATAATACAAACTGATAACTTCAATGTTATTCCTTTTAATACCTAAACCAATGCGCAGGCATTATAAACAGATTAAAAAATGTAGAAAGAAAATAACCTAAATTAATTTATTTGGCATTAAATATACTCCACTTATCACACACTTTACCTTAAAGGGTTTTTAATAAATTAATTTACTATACTATTTAAGTTACTTAACTGGAGCGATTTAATGAAATATATAGTTTTAATTTTTCTATTAACTGCCTTAAAAGTACATTCGGTAGAACTCGTTTTTTACGACCTTGATTCTCTATCACCTGATGGTCAAAAAAAGGTATCGACTTGGGTAAAGCAAAGTCTTAAAAAAACACAAAAGACACTGAGCCCTTTGCAGCAAAGTACCTTGCCTATTTATTTAAAACCTCAATATATCGCTTTTGAGCCTGTGCCATGGGCCAGCGTAAAACGAAATAACCCCGATGGACTTGAGCTACACATTGACCGCTATGCAAGCTTAAACGCATTGACTAAAGACTGGACGCTCTACCATGAGCTTTCGCACTTATATTTGCCCTTATTGCCTTATTCAGGCTTTTGGTTAAGCGAAGGGTTTGCCAGCTACATGCAAAACGTAATTATGCGCAACAGTGGTGTTATTACTCACGCTCAGTTTGTACAGCGTTTACATGCAGGATTTGAGCGTGCAAGATTGCAAACTAAAACAAAAAACCAGCCTCTTAATAAGCTTTCAAGTGATATGTGGGCGCAACGAGCACAGCAACGTGTGTATTGGACTGGTGCCGCTTTTTTTGCAGAAGCCGATTTAGCATTACAAAAACAAGGGCGTAACTTGGCAGAAATAGTAAAACAATATCAACTGTGCTGCAGAACTGCGCGAGCAAGTGCTAAGGCCCTTATAAAAGATTTTGATAAGCTGTCACGCAGTAGTATTTTTACAAGCTTATATGCGCAATATAATACCCGAACAGACTTTCCTACCATTACAAAGCGCCAACTTAATAAGCTTTAAACGCTTTTTATGTAGTTACAATATTTATTAAGCGCCTGAGCATTAAAGTTTTCTGAGTATTCGTTCATAAAGCCGTGTAAAAAAGGCGTTTGAATGCAATTAACATTGCTCTTTGCCGTTAATTTTTCAATTATTTCACTTAAATTGAAATGAACCTCACTTTCAGGAAATATAAATTCGCAGGGCTTTTTTGCCTCTGTGGCTAAGTTGTTTCTAATTTGCGAAGGATAAAACCCAAAAAGCTTTTTAAGGTGTGGATTGCCTGTTAGTAACTGAGCGCGCCATACTGCACTTGCCCCTGCACTAAATGCAATACATGTGGTTGGCTGCGTTAAGGCGTTTAAAACATTTAATACATTCGCTGCATAATTGTCGTGGCCACACCCCACTTTAAATTTATTATAATAATATTGTTCACTATCATAAGGTTGCATTACGCCTTTGTATGGGTCAATCACTCTAGTATTACTCGAAATAAGCCCTGATAAGTTCATTAATGGGGATGTTAAACCAAAAATATCGCTAATTATTACGTAATTCATACTTACCCTTAAAAGGTTAAAAATCGCATTTATAAGCAGTTGATAAAATTAAGTATAAATAATTTTTATATAAATAGCTTGCACACATTTTTTATTTAGGTTACCTTTCTTCTCTGGTCTTAAAAAACCATCGCGGTTAACCTTTTTACCCTGATCCAGTAAGCCCCGCAAAACGTATATTTTAAAGCTAAGTTATTGTACGGCGAGAACCCCATTAATACCTTGATGATTTTTTTAATATCATCGCAAAAGTGTCATAAAGATCGTCAACACTGTAATGAAGCTAAACACAACATCGTTAATTTATTAACTGCATTTGGCTATAAAAATAGCGCAGAGTAAATAACAAGAATAAAGTGAGTTTTATTATGTCTTATAAATACAATGGATCTATGATCCAAATTGCCCATCCGGTGCAATCTATTTCAGTAAACAAACAACGTGTTATTTTTAGTGATACACAAGGTTTGAAAAACGCAATGTTTCAAAAAGCGAGCGAAGCTCGTGAGTTTGTAAAGTGGCTTAAAGCTAACTAAACACTGCAAACCATTAATTGCATAAACAGTTAATGTTAATAAAATGTGCCAGCTTTGTAGCTGGCATTTTACTTTTAGATACTTAATTGACTACAATAGCTTTAATCTCATTATTTTAGGTAGTTGTAGTAATGCTACGGGCATTTTTTTGTATCACATTTTATTTATGTGTTTCCCCACTCAGTTACGCCCATACAATCAATTGGCTAACGCACGACTTTGCCCCTTACTACATATTAAATGGTGAGTATCAGCATCAAGGGCGAGACGAAAGCGTCATATCCCTACTTGAAAAACAACTCCCTCATGTAACCTTTAATAGGTTGGTTATTCCCTCGGGTAAAGTAACGCAAGAACTTGCAAATAAGTCTGCTAACAATTGTGCTTTATCACTTTATAAAAATGAATTTAGAAAAGAGTTTATTTATTTTACTGAGCAAAGCTCAACAACAGGGCTCTCTCCCTCTGTAGCTATGCATAAAAAGCTAGCGCAATCACTTGAAGTCGCTAATGGCGAACAGGTGTCTTTACACGATTTGCTAGCAGAGAAAAAGCTCACTTTAGGGGTGTCTATGAGCCGCTCTTATGGTGAGCAGTTAGACACTGTTATAAACACCACACCCGATGTTGATATTGTTATTCGGCCAACACGAAACAGCCTAGCAAGCTTAACGTATATGCTTAATTTAAAACGCCTTGATATTTTATTAGGCTACCCTAGTGAACATTACTATTTAGCAAAGTCTATGCACTTTGACGAAAACCTAACTCAGCGCTCAATTACAGAGGCCCCAGCACTAAGTTATGGCTATATAGGTTGTACTAAAAACGCCCAAGGCGCTAAAAATATACAGCTATTAAATGAGCAATTAAAAGTTATTAAGCAAACAGAGCAATACCACCAAGTGTTACTGCGCTGGCTTCCTGCGCAGCTTAAACCTTTACTCGAATCAAGAATACACAACACAAAAAACGCCGCTCGTTAAAGCAGCGTTTTATACCAATTCGCTTAATTAAGTGTTCTATTTCGAGAATTGGTATTATTTTACACTAGGTTATTTATTACTGGCGTACGCCTTCAATTGATAGGCCTATATCTACATGGGTAGACGCAGGGCCTAAATTGTAGTCAATGCCGTAATCGGCCAATTTTAAACTGGTTTCGCCTTCAAAGCCTGCGCGATAGCAACCCCATGGATCTTGCCCTTCGCCTACCTTATTCATCTCAAAAGTAATGCTTTTAGTTACACCATGTAGGGTAAAATCACCAGTTACCGTGGCAGTATCATCGTCGGTAAATTTCACATTAGTACTTTTAAATGACGCGCTTGGGTATTTGCTTACGTTTAAAAAATCCTTACCACGTAAGTGTTTATCACGCTCTGCATGATTTGAGTCTAAGCTCGCTGTATCTATGTTCACTAGAATATTAGAGCCCGTTTGCGCTTTAGTGTCGTAGCTAAAGCTACCATCAAAGGTATTAAAACGGCCATGCAACCAGCTATAGCCTAAATGCTTAATTTTAAATGTGACAAATGCATGAGCCCCTTGTGTATCAATTACATACTCTGCGGCACTTGCTGCTGTGGTAGATAGCATCATTGCACCTGATATTGCTGCGCTTAGTAATCGTTTTTTCATTTTAATATTCCTTTGGTTTAATCATTCTAATTAAGGTTTTATCTTTATCGATAAAATGATGTTTTAACGCGCCTAGTGCATGTAAAACACTTAAGCCAATTAAAATACAGGCGCCGTAGTAATGAATTTCTCCAGCAATATCGGCTTGTTCGTCAAAAGTAAAATCAAGGGCAGAAACACTTAATACGCTAAATACGTTTATTGGCCTACCATCTGCTGTAGAAATTAAATAGCCCGACACCATAATTACAGCCAAAATGAGGTACATAACAATATGCGCGGTATGCGCTAATTGGTTCATTACTTTGTTACTACTTAGTGATTTGGGCTGATTGCTAAATAAGCGCCATAAAACTCTAAAAACAAAAACAGCAGCTAAAGTAATACCAATACTTTTATGCAAATCTAGCGAGCCTTTATACCAACTGTCGTAGTAAGTTAATTCAACCATATAAAGGCCTAGGCCAAACAAGCCAAGCACAGTGATTGCCATTAACCAATGCAACAAAATGGCTATAAGACCGTAAGAACTAAATGTATTTTTAAACATGGTGCGCCCTTAAAATTCAATTAAATTAGGATATAGAGCGCTGGGAGAAATGAAAATAGCATTTACAAACAGCTTACGTGCATATACGCACAGAAGTTGCTAAAGCTACGTTATTAAAGTGGTTTAATAGTTATAAATTAGGTGAGTCGGTAAGGTTTATATAAATTAAGCTCTGAGGAGTGACTTGTAAGCAGCTAATTAAACCTTCTTTTATAAGCTCAAGCATGGCAATAAAGCTTACCACAACACCACTGCGCCCTTCACTGAGTGTAAATAAGTCACTAAATGGCAGCGCTTTGTTTGCTTTACTCAGCTGTAATAATATTTGGCTCATGCGCTCACGGGTTGAGAGTACTTCGGCAGTTATCTGGTGATGCTCAAATGTTTTAGCCCGTGCCATTACATCACTTAAGGCAAGCATTAAATCTTTTAGCTCTACATCGGGCAGGTTTTGGGAGGTATCTTCAATTACAGGCATTGCAGCGTGGGCTATATAAATATCACGGCCAACACGCGGGATTGAATCTATGTTTTCCGCCGCTTTTTTAAATTGTTCATACTCTTGCAAGCGTTTAATTAGCTCTGCGCGTGGGTCTTCCTCTTCTTCAAGCTCCTCATGCACAGGCAATAATAAACGCGATTTAATTTGTGCTAGTAGCGCGGCCATTACTAAATATTCACCCGCAAGCTCAAGCTGAAACTCGCTCATCATTTCTACATAACTTACATACTGTTCGGTAATACTAAAAATAGAAAGCTCAAGCACATCTAGCTTATGCTTTTTAATTAAATACAACAGTAAATCGAGCGGGCCTTCAAAGGTTTCTAAAATAACCTCAAGCGCATCGGGGGGAATATATAAATCTTCGGGTTTATCAACAACTGCTTTGCCATGCAAAAAAGCCAGTGGCAGCTTTTGCTGCACTGGCTCAACGTTGTTAATAACTACAGGGCTTTGGGTTGTATCACTCACACACGTTACTCAAATGGGCTGGTATCGCCACAGCCTACACGCAGTATTTGTATGTCATCTTCAGACAAATCAATAACGGTTGTTGCTTGCTCTGCCAAGTGGCCGCCATCAATAATTAAGTCAACGTGTTTATCTAAGCGTTCTAAAATTTCATCCGGGTCTGATTCTGTAAACTCTTCACCAGGTAAAATAAGTGAGCACGACATAAGTGGCTCACCAAGCGCTGCTAACAATGCACACGCAGTGGGATGTTCTATAACACGCATACCAATGGTTTTTTTCTTATCGTTTAATAAACGCTTTGGTACCTCTTTAGTGCCTTTAAAAATAAAGGTATAAGGCCCTGGCGTATTATTTTTAATAAGCCTAAACATTTGGTTATCTACACGTGCGTACGTTGCAAGCTCAGATAAATCGCGGCAAACAAGGGTAAAGTTATGGTGTTTTTCTATACCACGAATGCGCTCAATGCGCTCTTTAGCTTGTTTGTTACCTAAGTTACAGCCTATTGCATAACCTGAATCTGTTGGGTAAACCACAACCCCACCTTGTTTAATAATATCAACTGCTTGGTTAATCAGTCGTGGTTGTGGATTATCAGGGTGAATATGAATTAATTGGCTCATGTTAATGCTCCTTCTTGCCCTTCCCATAATTGCCAAACACCTTGGCAATCTTTTGGTAAGTATAAGTTTTTACCTAGCTCTAAATAACTAGTTGGAAAATGAAAGTCTGAACCTTGTGAGCACAATAGCTCGTACTCTCGGCTTAATTGGCCTAAAAATTGGCGCTCTGTTGGGGCCTGTTGCGGTTGCGCAACTTCCATTGCATCGCCCCCTACGCTTTTGTATTCAACTAACAATTTGCGTAACCACTTATTAGACATTTGATACCGCCCCGGATGGGCCAGTACTGCAACACCACCAGCAGCATGTATCGCCTCTATCGCGGTTTGCATATTGCACCAACTACTTGGTACATAGCCTGTTTTGCTGCGCCCTAGGTATTTTTTAAATACCCCGGGAAAGTTTTTAGCGACGCCTCGCTCTATTAATGCACGTGCAAAATGAGCACGGGTTATTTGCGCGTTTTCAGCAAGGGCTTTGGCTTGTTCGTAAATGCCGTCAAAGCCATTTTTTGCAAGTCGTTTACCAATTTCTATGGCTCTTTCGTCTCGCTTTTGCTGCTGCGACGATAACAACGATGTAAGGGCATTGTTATTAATATCAATGTTTAAGCCTACAATATGTATTTCAAAGCTTTCCCACTTGGTAGAAATTTCAACCCCAGAAATTAGCTCAAGTGGTAAGTTTTCTGATTTGATAAGCGCTCGAGCATCTTCAATGGCTGCCACAGTATCGTGATCGGTTATAGCAAACACATCAATATTTTTTTCTACTGCGCGGTGTAATAATTGCTCAACCGTTAAATGCCCGTCTGAATGCGTTGTATGACTATGTAAATCGTATTTTATCAAAAGAAAACTGCTTAAATTTAAGGGTTGTAGATGTTTATATTAGTATAACAACTTTTTTGACTAAATTGTTTTAAATAAACACTTGACACAAAAGCGCTAAATACGTTTTACTGTAGCCACTTTCAGACACATTAAGAATTAATAAAAATGATCAATTCAATTCAACACACTATTTGGTGGTGGCACTCATAATTTTTGGGTGATGAATTGTCGTGTCTAGCAAATATTCAAAACCCGCAACTATGCGGGTTTTTTTATAACTAAATTTTACGTATTTAATTTTATTTTTTGAGGCAAAAAAACATGAATAACGGTCTTACTCTTACACATCGTTGGTGGTGGCGCCTGATATAGCGGGACGGTAATGATCTGTTTGTAATTTAGATATCGTTATTCTAACCCCGCATTGCAAAAGCATTGCGGGGTTTTATTTTTTGAGGGAATGAGGTTTGATTTTTAGTCATATAACTACCACACCAGGCGAAGTGACCAGTATTACACAAGTTCGCGACTACATAAGTAGTCCACTTGCACTGTATGGTGCACTTAATAAGCCTAATTCACTACTGCTTGAGTCGGCCGAAATTGATTCTAAAGACAGTGTTAAAAGTTTAATTTTAGTCGATTGTGCTTTGCGCATTGTATGCCAAGGTAAAAACGTAACGGTAACTGCTCAATCTAATAATGGTAAGCAGCTACTCCCATACTTAAAAGCCAATGTACAAAGCTGTGAAGCAACACTTAGCGATACAACATTATCACTTGTGTATAATACCGATGCTACTGATATAGATGAAGCCAGTAAGCTTGTAGCCGATAACGCATTTAGTGCCTTACGTACATGTATAAACAGTATTAAAAGCACCACCGAAAACCCATTTTCGGTATTTTTAGGCGGTGTATTTGCTTACGACATGGTCGCTAACTTTGAGCAATTAAGTGATGTACCCGATGGCGAAAACACCTGCCCAGATTACGTATTTTACCTAGCCGAAACCTTAGTAGTTATTGATCATCAAAAACAAACCACTGAGCTTATTGGTAATGTATTTAATGGCCCAGACGTACATGCAAATTGCTTTGAAGTAGGTAAAGAGCTTGAACGCTTAAATAGCCTTTGCGACAGCGCAGCAGAATTTAGCGCCCCAATGCAAACAGGCAAGTGCGATGTAAACGTTGATATAAGCGATGAAAGCTACTGCGAACAAGTAGTAAAACTTAAAAAGAATATTGTAGATGGCGATATTTTTCAGGTGGTGCCTTCGCGTACTTTTTCATTGCCCTGCCCTGACTCATTACACGCTTACAGCCAACTTAAAAAGCAAAACCCAAGCCCATACATGTTTTACATGCGCGACGAAGAGTTTGCTTTATTTGGTGCATCTCCTGAGTCGGCGCTTAAGTACGATGTAACTAATCAACAAGTTGAAGTGTATCCAATTGCAGGTACCCGAGCTCGCGGTAAGTTTGCAAACGGACAAATAAACCCAGACTTAGACAGCCGTATTGAGCTTGAACTAAGAAACGATCAAAAAGAACGTGCTGAGCATTTAATGTTGGTAGATTTAGCGCGTAACGACGTAGCCCGTATAAGTGTGGCTGGTACTCGCCATGCCAAAGAGCTTTTAAAAGTAGACCGCTATTCACAAGTAATGCATTTAGTGTCGCGCGTGGTAGGTACTTTAAAACCAGAACTTGACGCCTTGCATGCTTATCAGGCCTGTATGAACATGGGCACACTTGTTGGTGCACCTAAAGTACGTGCTGCAGAGCTTGTTCGTCAAACCGAAGGCAAACGCCGTGGTAGCTACGGTGGCGCTGTAGGTTATTTAACGGGTGATGGTGCAATGGATAGCTGTATTGTTATTCGCTCTGCGTTTGTAAAAAACAATACAGCCTATGTGCAAGCCGGTGCCGGTGTGGTATTTGATTCAGACCCTCAATCAGAAGCAAACGAAACCCGCGCCAAAGCACAAGCGGTTATTACCGCCATTAAATCGACTTATGAGGCGGTATAAAATGAGCACTGCAAACCCAATAAAAATATACTTTTTAGATAACTTTGATTCATTTAGTTACAACCTTGTTGATGAACTAACCATGTTAGGCTGTGAGCTTGTTGTTTACAGAAACAACATAAGCGCTGAGGTTATCTTTAGCAAAATGCAACAAGAGCCGGGCCAAGTGCTGTTGGTGCTTTCGCCAGGCCCTGGCGCGCCAAGTGACGCTGGCTGTTTAATGGAGTTGATTGAACTTGCTAAAGGGCAATTTCCTATGCTTGGTATTTGTTTAGGGCAACAAGCATTAACACAAAGTTACGGTGGAGTAATCGGCCATGCGGGTGAAACCGTACATGGTAAGTCATCGATCATTGATTTAAATGCACACCCTGTTTTTGATGGTATGGGAAGCACCATGCCTGTGGCGCGTTATCATTCATTAATGGCAACAAAAGTGCCTGAAAATATAGACGTGATTGCGCAATTTGACGATATCCCGATGGCAATATACCACCACGGCGATAACGCACTGGGCTATCAATTTCATCCTGAATCAATACTTACACCTAATGGTGCGATGCTATTACAACAAAGTATTGCGTATTTAACTCGCGCTAATAAATAGAGGCCAGTATGAGCACAGAATTAAATTCAGATTTAAGCGTACAACAAGCCATTGAGCTGCTAATTAGCAACCAATCGCTGAGCTTTTCGCAAGCAAAAGCATTATTCGATGAAATAATGCAAGGCAATATGAGCGAAATAGAACTAACCGCATTACTTATTAGCCTTAAAATAAAAGGCGAAGTGAGCGATGAAATTGCAGGCGCTGCCGCATCAATGCGTGAAAACGCGGTTACTTTTAATACAACTAGTACACAACTTGCCGATAGCTGCGGCACCGGTGGTGATGGCTCAAATACCATTAATATAAGTACTACTGCTGCAATTGTGGCAGCCGCTGCGGGTATTAATATGGTAAAACATGGTAATCGCAGCGTATCGAGTAATTCAGGCTCAGCCGATTTACTCAAAGCACTGGGCATTAATATTGATATGAGCCCAGAACAAGCTGCACAATGCCTTGAGCAAACACACTTTACCTTTTTGTTTGCACCGCATTACCACAGCGGCGTACGCCATGCGATGGGCGTACGTACTGCACTTAAAACACGTACAATTTTTAATATTTTAGGCCCCCTTGCTAATCCTGCTGCACCTGATGTTCAGTTACTGGGGGTTTACGACGAGTCGCTATGTATGCCAATGGCGCAAACGCTTAAAACATTAGGCACAAAGCGCGCAATGATAGTTCATGGCTCAGGTACTGACGAAATCGCCCTGCACGGCCCAACCAATGTAGTTGAGCTTAACAATGGCGAAATAACCCACTACACATTAAGCCCAAGCGACTTTGACCTTGCAAACTATTCACTTGAACAACTAGCCGGTGAAGGCCCACAATACAACGCAAATGCAAGCCTTGCCATATTAAAAGGTAAAGGCACAGACGCACACAACGCTGCCATTGTGGTTAATGTTGCTGCACTTTTATACCTAAGCGGTAAAGTGCAATCATTAAAAGACGGCGCACAACAGGTACAAACATTACTCAGTTCAGGCAAAGCCATGGACACATTAAATGCAATTATTGAGGTAAGTCATGGCTAATGTATTAGACAAAATTGTTGCTGATAAAAAATTAGAGCTCATTGAGCGCAAAGCTGCCCGCCCGCTTGAAAGCTTCAAGCATCTTGCAGAGCCTACCAGCCGCAGCTTTTATAAAGCGCTAGCGGCGCCTGGTACACAATTTATTTTAGAGTGTAAAAAAGCCTCTCCTTCAAAAGGGTTAATACGCGAGCCGTTTGATTTAACAGAGATCACCTCTGTTTATAAAAAATACGCTACCTGCATGAGCGTACTTACAGATGCTAAGTACTTTCAAGGTAGCTATGATTACTTAGAATTTGTACGCAGCCAAGTAGAGCAACCACTTATTTGTAAAGACTTTTTTATAGATGAGTACCAAGTGTATATGGCGCGAATTTACGGCGGTGATGCTATTTTATTAATGCTTTCAGTGCTTGATGATGAGCAATATAAAGCGCTACACGCAGTAGCAGATACCCTTAATATGTCGGTACTAACTGAAGTAAGTAACGAAGAAGAAGTGCACCGCGCCCTTGCACTCAATGCACAAATTATAGGTATTAATAACCGCGACCTACGCGATTTAAGCACCGACTTAGCCACCACCGAAAAACTGCGTAAACTCATTCCTGCAGATAAAGTGGTTATTTCAGAGTCTGGTATTTATACCCATCAAGATGTTAAACGCCTAGCACCGCTATGCGATGGCTTTTTAATTGGCAGCTCCCTAATGGCCGAGCGCGATTTAGAGCAAGCCTGTAAAAAAATAATACTTGGTGATAACAAAGTATGTGGTTTAACACGCAGCCAAGACGCACAAGCAGCTTATAACAGTGGTGCTGTGTATGGTGGGCTTATTTTTCACCCTAAATCACCACGGTATGTAGATTTAGACTGTGCTATTGAGCTTACCCAAAGCGCTCCGCTAAACTTTGTAGGTGTATTTGTAAATGCACCAATTGAGCAAGTAGCTCAATACGCAAGTGTGTTAAAATTAGCGGCAGTTCAATTACATGGACAAGAAAGTGACGATTACATTGCCACTTTGCGTACACAACTACCTAACGGGTGTGAAATTTGGAAAGCACAAGCAATTAAAGATGCATTACCAACACCTGTAAATGGCGTAGAGCGCCACCTTTACGATACTCACAGCGATACACAAGCTGGTGGTACAGGTAAAGCATTCGATTGGTCGGTGCTTCGCGATGCAACCACACCGTTTATGCTAGCGGGTGGCTTAAATCCAGAAAATATTAAAGACGCGCTTTCTCAAGGTGCCCTTGGCCTTGACCTAAACTCAGGCGTTGAAGAATCTGCGGGTAAAAAGTGCCCTAACAAATTACAAAATGCTTTTACAAGTATTAGAAATTATTGAGGTTAAAATGCAAAATCCAGCTTATTTTGGCGAGTTTGGCGGTATGTTTGTACCTGAGCTACTTGTCCCTGCGCTTAAGCAGTTAGAAAACGAATTTAACAAAGCACAAAAAGATCCTGAGTTTCAGGAAGAGTTTACCAAGTTACTCAACGAGTATGCAGGACGCCCTACGCCACTTACTTTAACGCGTAACTTAATTAAAAACCCTAAAGTTAAGCTTTACCTAAAACGCGAAGATTTATTACACGGTGGCGCGCACAAAACCAACCAAGTACTTGGTCAAGCGTTGCTAACTAAGCGTATGGGTAAAAAAGAAGTTATTGCAGAAACGGGCGCAGGCCAACACGGCGTTGCAACAGCTCTTGCGTGTGCATTACTTGGCTTAAAATGCCGAATTTATATGGGTGCTAAAGATGTTGAGCGCCAACAGCCAAACGTATTTAGAATGAAATTAATGGGCGCAGAGGTTATTCCGGTAACCGCGGGCTCTGGCACATTAAAAGATGCGGTAAACGAAGCACTACGTGACTGGTCTGCAAATTATCAAGAGGCGCATTACTTACTTGGTACCGCTGCGGGGCCTCACCCATTCCCAACAATTGTACGAGAGTATCAAAAAATTATTGGTGAAGAAGCTAAACAGCAAATACTAAAAGCTGAAGGCCGCTTACCCGATGCGGTACTTGCGTGTGTTGGCGGTGGCTCTAACGCTATTGGTATGTTTACAGACTTTATCGACGAGCCAAGTGTAAAACTCATTGGTGTGGAGCCTGCTGGTAAAGGGTTAGATACCCACGAGCACGGCGCTACCATATGTAAAGGCACCAAAGGCATTTTACATGGTACGTATACTTACATTATGCAAAACGACGATGGTCAAATCGAAGAGTCATACTCGGTATCTGCTGGTCTTGATTACCCAGCAGTTGGCCCACAGCACGCGTTTTTACACGAATCAGGTCGTGCACAATATGTTGGTATTACCGATACAGAAGCACTTGATGCGTTCCAAGCGCTGGCTAAAAATGAAGGTATTATTCCAGCTCTTGAATCAAGCCATGCCCTTGCTTATGCACTTAAATACGCAGAAGAGCAAACAGAAGAAAGCATTTTAGTGGTTAACTTAAGTGGCCGTGGCGACAAAGATTTAACGCACGTACACACTGTTTTATCACAAGGAGGTCAACTATGAGCCAGTTAAATACAGATCGTTACGGTAAAACATTTGCTGCACTTAATGAGCAAAAACAAGGTGCATTTGTACCCTTTGTTACTATTGGTGACCCTGGTAAAGAGCAAAGTATTGCCATTATTAAAAGCCTAATTGACGGTGGCGCTGATGCACTAGAGCTTGGTATTCCGTTTTCAGATCCAATCGCCGATGGCCCAGTTATTCAAGCTGCTAATATTCGCGCGCTTGATGTAAATATTAACACCCAAGATTGCTTTGATATTATTAAAGAAATACGCGATTACAATGCAGATATTCCTATTGGTTTGTTACTGTACTCTAACCTTGTGTTTAAGCGCGGCCTTGAGGCATTTTATAAAGATGCAAAAGCGGCGGGCGTAGATTCAATTTTAGTTGCTGATGTGCCACTGCATGAGTCTAAAATGTTTAGAAAAGCCGCTATGGCAAACGGTGTAGACCCAATATTTATTGCTACACCTAATGCTGATGACGATACACTGCGCCAATGTGCGTCTTACGGGCGTGGTTACACGTATTTACTATCGCGTGCAGGTGTTACCGGTACCGATACTAAAGCACAAATGCCAGCGGGCAACATTGTTACTAAATTAAAAGAATACCATGCAGCCCCTGCTTTATTGGGCTTTGGTATTTCAACACCCGATGATGTAAAAGCAGCGCTAAATGCAGGTGCCGCCGGTGCAATTTCAGGCTCAGCCGTCGTTAAAATTATTGAGGCTAATCTTAATGATTTAGACGCAATGACCGCTCAGTTAAAAGCGTTTGTAAGTGAAATGAAAGCGGCAACCGCATTATAAAACGTATAAATTTACGCATTAAAAAAGGGCATTTTAAATGCCCTTTTTTATTTTAATAATCGAACTTATAAAGCTTAGTGAGCTTGGTGCTTACCTTCTAAAATTTCTTCAATAAATTTAGCGTTAAATGCTTCTAAATCTGCGGGGCTTCTACTTGTTACTAAGCCTTGATCAACACTAACTTCTTCATCTACCCAATTTGCGCCAGCGTTAATTAAATCACTTTTAATACTTGGGAATGAAGTGACAGTGCGATCGCGTAATTTATTTATCTCGGCAAGTAGCCAAGGCGCGTGGCAAATAGCCGCTACAGGTTTATTTTTTTCGGCCCCAAAAAATCCATCTATAAAGGCCTTTGCGTGTTTATCTTGACGAAGAGAATCTGGGTTAAATAAACCGCCAGGCAACATAAGTGCATCGTAATCGCTGGCACTTGCATTAGTTACAAGCTTATCCACGCTTACTTTGTCGCCCCATTTGTCTTCGTCCCAACCGGTGATCTGACCTTCTTTAATAGATACTATTTCAATATCGGCACCTGCGTTTAATAAAGCATCTCGTGGAGATAACAGTTCACTTTGTTCAAAGCCATCTGTAGCTAAAATTGCAATTTTTTTGCCTTGTAAACGTGTGCTGGTTTGTAATGTAGTCATTTAGATCTCCTTATAACATTTTATAAAGTGTTCGAATCACGTTTATAAAAGCATAAGAAATGCCAACCTTAAATCATTGATAAATATAAATATTTATAATTAACATGACTAAAGGCATGTAAATCATTTAGAGGTTATGAATAATCTACACAAACCAGATACAACACAGCTTTAATACTCGATAATTAAAATACTGAAGCTTCGCTTTTCGCATGAACAAGTCCAGCGCCTACAACTTATGCTTGGCATTATGTTTATTCTTGTAGGCGTACTACTTATTGGTGTGATGGGCAAAGCCCAAAATTTTTATTTTAATAGCACCAAAAGGAACTAAGTAAACTTATTTAAAGAAGATCTTTTAATGCTTTAGCAGGTTTAAATACCGCTTTATTAGCGCCTTCTATTTCAATGGCCTCACCGGTTTGCGGATTACGTCCTGTACGTGCTGGGTAGTAACTTAATGCAAAGGTACCAAAACCATTTATTTGCACTTGGTCGCCTTCCGAGAGCGATTTAGTAATTACTTTTTGTAAGCTTGTTATGGCAGCTTGGCTGTCTTTTTTTGTAAGTTCACTGCTTTTGGCTATTTGGGCAATAAGTTGGGCTTTGTTCATGTTAGGCTCCTAAATGCACGCTTACTCAGGGTTGGTTAAGCGTAAGAATATGATGATGAATAAATAAAGCCACGCAGGCTAAGGCTTACAGGGCAACAAGTCAACCTTGATGTAGCCTATAAATAGTGGTAAAACCTTGTTGACTTCTTTTTGTATAATTTAGGTAGTATATGCACGCATTTATTGAATACATTCCGCTCATATTATTTTTTGCGGTATTTAAATTAGTAGATATTTACTGGGCCACAGGCCTTTTAATGGTCACTACGCTTATTCAAGTTGCGTATAGCTACTATAAGCATGGTACCGTCCCTACCCGCCAATGGCTGTTTTTTGGCATTGCCGCTGTATTTGGTACGCTTACGTTGGTATTACACGACGAGCAATATATTAAGTGGAAAGCCACCCTTATTTACGCAGGTTTAAGTTTAACGCTTCTTATCAGCCGCTACGCGCTAAATAAAAACCTAGTAAAAAAAGGATTAAGTTCAATACTCGAAAACGCGAACGATTCAAAACAAGAAATTTCCGTGCCAGAGCCGCTATGGAACAAACTTAACTTAATGTGGGTTGCTATAACGGCTGGTATTGCAGTGCTCAATATTTACATTGCTTATAATTTTTCGCTCGATTTTTGGGTTAACTTTAAAGTGTTTGGCTTAATGGGCATTACGTTTGTGAGTATTTTTGCCACCATTATTGCTTTATACAAATACCTACCAGATGAAGAAGAACCTGCTAAGTAAGTCCTTCTCGTCATAAAAGTGTCGTCTTTGCTTGTTAGTTTGTAAAAAAACGCAATCAGAGACGCCCTTGAACGCCAATCAATATCGCTGGTTTGAATTTACCCTTATATTTGTATTATTGCCTATAATAGGCTTTTCCCTTCGTAGTTATTTAGCTAATTGGCTAATACCCGCACTAATAGTTTTAATGAGTGTGTGCTGTATGTTGCTACTTAGCGACCCTCACTTTAAGCGCTTTAGACTCACAACCCTTGGGCAGTTTTCGGCAGTTAGACGCAGGCTTTTTAGTTTCTTTTTTTTAGGCGCCCTGTTTTCCGGCGTTTTTTACGGCATTATTCACCAAGAGAATTGGTTTAGCCTACCCCGAAACTCTTTTAACGACTGGCTATTACTCATTTTTTTATACCCGTTACTTTCGGTATTGCCGCAAGAACTAATATTTAGAACCTACTTTTTTCATCGTTATAAACGCATTATGCCCAGAAAAAATCTTCGTATTGTGGTTAGCGCCACGGTGTTTGCGCTTGCGCATGTAGTGTATGCAAATTGGGTAGCCGTAGGATTAGCATTTTTAGGCGGGTTGTTATTTTCGTTTACTTATGCGCAAAGCCGCTCAACCATAGTGTGCGTTATTGAGCATAGTTTATGGGGGTTATGGATGTTCACTTTAGGTATTGGCAGCTCGTTAGACTCAGGCGCTTTAAGCTAACAATATTTGGCTGCCAATTAAAAACAAAAAAGCCGCGTATAAACGCGGCTTTTGGTATGCTCATTTTTACTAAAAGCCAAATAGCTTTAAAGCAAAAAACTTTGTGGCAACCGTATTAATAAATATCACCAGTAGAATAATAGGGATAAACGTTGAAAGCGAAAAGTTAACGTATTTTTCCATAAAGCTGCCAGCGTATTTAGGCGAGCCTTGGCTTAGCTCTTGTGTTAAACGTGCTTTTTTCCAGCGGTACATTACAAACAAACACACCATTAAGCCATTTAGCGGTAAAATTGTGTCGTAAAATACATCATAAACAATATCAAAAAAGCTCTTATTTCCACCACCGTAACTGGTAAACGAAGTTAAGCTATCTACCATACCAAACGACATTGTACATAATATAGTTAATACACCTGTTGCTAAGGTTAAAATGCCAAGTGCTTTTTTACGGCTTATGCCCTTACGATCGCTTAACGTTGCAGTAGGTACTTCTACAATGGAAACCAGTGAAGTAATTGCTGCAAAAAATACTAATAAAAAGAACGAGAACGCAACGGCTGATGCGCCAAAGTAACCAATGTCGTTTTGTAGGGCTAATAGTATTTTTGGCAAGTATACAAATATCATTGAAACAGATGAGTCAGAAAGCGCGGCTGGGTCTGTATTTGGATCAAAGCTAAATATGGCGGGTAACACCATTAAACCCGCTACAAATGCCACTAACGAGTCGGTAATGGCAACCATTTTAGCACTACCTACTATGTCGTCTTTTTTAGAAATATAAGACGCGTAGGTCATTAATATACCCATACCTAACGAAAGTGAGAAAAACGCTTGGCTTAATGCACCATTAAGTACGCTTGCACTCATTTTAGAAAAATCAGGAATTACATAATACTTAACACCGGCCATTGCGTTATCAAGGGTAAGTACGTAAGCAACAAGTGCTAATAGCATTACAAACAGCGCAGGCATTAAAAATTTAGCCGCTTTTTCAATGCCTTGCTTAACCCCACCGAGCAAAATAAGGTTAACAATAATAACCACTACTGCCATATAACCAAACACAGTGTAGCTGTTAATAAAACTGCCAAAGTGGCTGGGATCGGCCAATATATCAAGGTTACCAACTGCGGTTTGGCTTAAATAGCCAAAAATCCACACAGTAATTACCATGTAAAATACAGCAATCATAAATGGCGTTAAAACCGCTAAGAACCCAGCAAACTTCCATTTTTTATCGTTATTAGCTAATGCTTTGTATGAACCAAGGGGATCTTTTTGAGCGTTACGCCCCATTGCCATTTCGGCCATCATTACTGGTAAACAAATAAAAGCAACAAACAAGGCGTAGACGAGTAAAAAAGCACCACCACCGTTTTTAGTTGCAGAAACAGGAAAACCTACTAAGTTGCCAATACCTACTGCCGAGCCTGCTGCAGCGAGTATAAAGCCAAGACGGGAGCTAAAGTGCTCTCTATTATTGCTCATGTATTAACCTTGTTATTTTTTAGTTATTCCAGCGACTCTACCAGTGTTATGCCGCGCTTTTCAAGCAATTACACGCTAAAAAAAATTAAATACTGTAAACCTAGCTTTAAAGGTAATTTGTTCACCAACGATCAACGTTGTGCTAGTATTTGCGTTATTAAAGTTAACATTTTTTTGAGAATTACTATGTTGTACATGATTTATTCAACCGACGTTGAAAACAGTTTATCGCTTAGAAAAGAAGCCCGCCCTGCCCATTTAGCGCGTTTAAGCGAACTAGACTCTCAAAACCGTTTATTTGTTGCGGGCCCGCTTCCTGCAATCGATAGTGAAGACCCTCAAGATGCTGGTTTTACCGGTTCATTAGTTATTGCTGAATTTGAGTCATTAGAAAAAGCACGTGAGTGGGCAGCAGCCGACCCATATGTTGCGGCAGGTGTGTATGCTAATTCAGTTGTTAAGCCCTATAAAAAAGTATTACCAGCGTAACGAACACCCTGAATTAAAACGTTAATTAATTCAGGGTTGGTTCACGGCAAATTAATTAAGCTAGCGGACGTAAAGCTCATATTAAACGTTTTTACTTGAGTTTTAGTAGCTTAGTTAATTAGAATAGCTGGGTTTGATCTAGGAGTTCCCGTCATGCGTGTATTATTAACCCTTGGTTTAATTGCTTGTATTAGCGTCAGTGGCGCCGTACACGCAAGTGCAACTGCTCATAAAGCAGTAAAAACTGAGATCAGTAAAAAGAAAGCCGTAATACTTGCAAAAGAAGAAACAGACGGTAAAACCTTAAAAATTACAGAACAAGCAAAATTTTATACTGTACGTATACTCAAATCTGACGGCCACGTCGTTGATTTACATATAAATAAAAAAACCGGCGAAGTGAAAAAGGATTAACAAATGCGAATTTTAGTTATAGAAGATGATTTACACTTAGCAGATAACCTACGTAATGCCTTAGAAAAAGAGCGTTACAGTGTAGATTTATGCCACGATGGTGAAGCAGGCCTTTTCCACATTACAGAATACCCGCTAGATATGGCGGTTGTTGATTTAGGTTTACCAAAAATTGATGGTATTGAGCTTATTAACAAAGCACGTGCACAAGGCGTAACAATCCCTATTTTAATTTTAACAGCACGCGACCGTTGGCAAGATAAAGTTGAAGGCCTTGATGCAGGTGCTGATGATTACTTAACTAAGCCATTTCATGTTGAAGAATTAATTGCACGTTGTAACGCGCTTATTCGTCGTAGTGCGGGTAAAGCAAACCCAGAAATGACTGCAGGTCCAATTAAAATTCATACTCGTTCACAACAAGTATGGGTTGATGATAAAGAACTTAGCCTTACAGCATATGAGTACAAAGTACTTGAATACTTAATGGTTAACCCGCAAAAAGTAATTTCTAAGTCAGAACTTACTGAACATATTTACGACCAAGATTTCGATCTTGATTCTAACGTAATCGAAGTATTTGTACTGCGCTTACGCAAAAAATTAGACCCTGAAGGCACATTAAACCCAGTAGAGACACTACGTGGGCGTGGTTACAGGCTTAAAAGCCAGTGGTAGCAGCACAAATATCGCTTAAAATAAGGCAAGGATTTATCCTTGTCTTTGTTTTAATAGTGGCACTGCCCATTTTATTTTATTCCATTGGTAAAGCCTATTATGCTTCGCTTGTGGAAACCACCGAAAAAAACTTAGAAGCCCACTTATACTCCCTCATTTCTGAAGTCGACTTTACTGAGCGCGGCATCATTATGCCCAGCACTATTTTAACGCCAGAATTAAATAACCTTAACTCAGATACTTACGCAATGATTTACCGTGATGATGTGCCTGTGTGGCATTCAGAGTCAGCAGTAAATGTAAACTTTAAACCTGAGTATATTGAGCCTAAAGCCGGTGCTGCTGATTTTAGACGCGTTGTTTACAATAATGCGGTGTACTGGCAACTTAGCTTAACGGTTATTTTAAATAATATTGATCAGTCAGAGCAGGCCCGTTTTATTTTATTAAAACGAAACGATGCGCTCTTGCGCCTTATGGATGGCTTTAAGCAAACCTTAGTAGACTGGATGTTTATTATGGGTATTGCGATTGCAGCCTTAATGGCGATTGGCTTTATTTGGAGTGGCAGACCGCTGCAACGCCTAGATAAAGAAATAAAAGCGATTGAATCGGGCGATATTCAAGAGATTAAAGGCCTTTACCCTGTTGAGTTACAAACAATTAAGTCTGACCTAAATTTATTACTTGAGTCGCAACAACGACAAAAAGAGCGTTACAGAGCCTCTTTAAGCGATTTAGCACATGCACTTAAAACACCACTTGCCGTTTTAAAATCAAGCCCGCTTGCAAACGATGCCGATGCACAAGAGCAACTTGATAGAATTAATGTGATGATCGAACATCAGTTAAAACGCGCTGCAACGGGTGCATCTGACACATGGAAAAAACAAACCCCAGTTAAGCCTGTGGTTGATTCTATTTTAAGTGCCATGTCTAAAGTGTACCGCGATAAAGACATTATATTTAATTGCACAGTAACCGATAAAGATTACTTTTTAGGGGACCAAACCGACTTAATGGAATTATTGGGTAACTTAATTGATAACGCCTGTAAAGCATGTCGCTCGCAAGTAGAAGTACAAGTAATCCAAAGCAAAACACTGTGCATTGGTATAAGTGACGACGGCCCTGGTGTACCAGAGGATAAACGCGAGTCTTTATTAACCCGAGGAACGCGCCTTGATACATACGAAAGCGGGCACGGTGTCGGAATGGCTATCGTATCTGACTTAGTTAAATCGTATAACGGTAATTTAACTATTAATAAGTCTGATACGTTAGGCGGTGCACAATTTATTTTAGAGTTTGATTACAATGACAAAAAGTAGTATTTCGGTTGCGCTTGTTAGCTTTATAACCTTCTCAGGGCATGTGTATGCTCAGCAAGGGTGCCAACTTGAGCACAATGCAACGCCAAGCCAAACTAAGCTTTATACACAGTGCTTGGATACGAAAATAAATCAAGCAAAGTATACTCAGGGTACATGGATTCAAAAGCGTAAGTACGAGCTAACAAAGTTAGAAGAGCAAAGCGGTAATACTCAAGTACTATCATTATTTTTAAGAAGCGTTAGCAACCACGAAAAATACATAGAGGCGAGCTGCCAATGGCGATATATATTAAAACTGCCCAATGCAAGCAAAGCCGCAATTGACTATAAACTGTGTGAGTTAGACCTTATTGAGCAATTTACTAACGTATTAAAAACACCTATTTAAATAGGTGAAATTTATAAAGCGATTAATGAGTTTCATTAATCGCTTTTTTGTGTGTATTAATTTTTAATATTTTCCCCTGTGCCAAGCAACGTCGCTACCCAGCGTCCTTCGTCACTTGCCTCAAGCGCAATTTTTACAATCATCGTTAGCGGAACCGACAGCAACATACCCACAGTGCCGAGCAGCCAGCCCCAAAATATTAACGACAAAAATACCACCAAGGTAGAAAGCCCTAGCCCTTTGCCCATAAATTTTGGCTCTACAATATTACCCATTACAGTGTTAATTGTTAAATAACCGGCCCCTACAAGCCCCGCTGTTAATGGTCCTTGTGTAATAAGTGCTAATAGCACGGCAGGCACAGCTGCAATGATAGAGCCGATATTAGGAATGTAATTAAACATAAAGGCAAGCACGCCCCAAAGTACAAAGTAATCAACATCTAAAATCCATAAGTAAAAGGCAGCAATTATCCCCGTGCCTAAACTAACTAAGGTTTTAATAGCTAAGTAAGAGTTAATAGAAACCAAAAACCGGTCAATTTGCTCCATTTTGCGATCAGGGTCGGCCAACGCCATATGAATTTTTTTGCTAAGCGTGGGGCCTTCAAATAACATAAATACAACTGTTAAAATAATCAGAAACATATTTGCCATAACCCCACCTAAGCCAGTGAGCATATTAGTGGCTACATCAACCATTTTACCAGGATCAAACATTGATAGAATTTGATCTCTATCGATTAAAATATTGTATTGCGAGGCTAAATCCACCAGCCATACAAACTCTTCTTGAAGCTTTGCTTTATATTCAGGAAGTTGTTGTGAAAAGTCGTTAACTGATTGCCCCACAAGCCCACCTAGGCTTACCCCAAGGCCAACAATAATAAGCACCACAAGTACAACAGCAATCCCTTTGGGGATGCGGTAGCGACCAAAAAAACTGATTAACGGGTTGCATACTATGGCTATAAAAGCTGCCAAAATAAACGGGATTATTATCACGCTCGCGGCTTTAATGCCGGCTAACACAACCACTAGAGCTGCAAAAATGATTAAGCTTTTATTTACGCCAGTTAAACTTGCCAACGCTTCAATCCTTTTGTTTTAAAATTCGCCTTAGTGTAAGGCAAAAACTAATTAAATGAAATATTTACAAAGTGATCGTTGTTTTTAAAATCACGTAATAATTTGCAATAACAGATTTTAAATAGTATACATTTTAAACACTTCGTGTACTTATATTTGGTAAGGTTACTATGCATATATTTTTTACAGGTGCCACTGGGTTAATTGGCAAACACTTAACCCCTTTTTTATTACATCATCACAAAGTAACCGTACTTAGCCGCAACAAAACTAAAGCACATGTGCTATTAGGCCATAATATTGATGTTGTTACCGCCGTGGTAGATATTGATTTTAACAATATTGATGTTGTTATTAACCTCGCCGGCGAACCAATCGTTAATAAACGCTGGACCCAATCACAAAAGCAAATTATTAGAGACTCTCGCATAAAGCTCACTGAACATATTAGTGATGCCATTGTAAAGTGTGCTACACCTCCCACCACGTTTATATCTGGCAGTGCTATTGGATACTACGGCAGGCAAGGCGATACGCCTGTTGATGAAACCACCCATAAAGTACATGATGAGTTTAGCCATCAACTATGCAAAGATTGGGAGCACGCTGCGCTTAAAGCACAAAGTGATAAAACCCGAGTTTGCTTATTACGCACGGGTATTGTGTTAAGCAAACAAGGCGGTGCACTAAGCAAAATGCTACCTGCGTTTAAGTTTTTTTTAGGCGGCCCGATTGGCGATGGTAAGCAAGGTATGTCGTGGATACATATTGATGACATGATTCAGCTTATTTTATTTATTATTAAACATAAAGAGGTGTCTGGGCCCGTTAATGCAACTGCGCCAGCTCCTGTAAGTAATAAAGTATTTAGTAAAAGCTTAGCAAGTGCCCTTTCTCGCCCTGCAGCACTCACAATGCCTGCGGGCGTATTAAAAGTGTTAATGGGTGAAATGTCTGATTTGCTTATTACAGGCCAATATGTGATCCCTAAAGTGGCGCTGGATCATAACTACCGGTTTCACTTTACTGATATTGATTCAGCCCTCAGCAGCTTGATTAAATAGGTGTATTCAGCATAGATACACCTAAAAACGGTTATAAAACTACTACTTTAAGCTAGCTTGTTATAATTAATACAAGCCTTAGTATTTAGCCAAAGTTTAAAATAGTCATTTAATAATAAAAGTACCCTTCCCTATGCTGCACTTGCCCACCGTTATAAGCCTTTCTTTTATTTTGAACCTGATAATCGGGCTGTATTTTGTTTCGGTGTACAAATATAGAAGACAAACCAGTTTTTTATACTTTGGGCTTTCGTGTTTTTCTTTCACAGTAGCGATTGTACTAGCCAGTTTACGCCTTGTTGTTAGCTTACCCATAATAACGCACTACGTGGCTGATATATTTATTATTAGCTGCCCGCTTTTATTAGCATGGGGATTAAATTGCCTTAATACGCAAACACAATTAAAACTAAAAAAAAGCGTCTTCGTTTTTACTGTAATTGCAGGGCTATTACTTGCTACTTACCATTCAATGCTCGGAAAATTTATTACAAGTATCAGTGTCGCTGGCGCATTTTTATATGCATCAGTAATTGTGAATAAAACCTGCTTTGTTGCTAAATTTCAGCAGCGCCTGCTTATAACCTGCTTAAGCGTTCATGCTTTAATTATGCTGTTTCAAAGTGGTTTAATCATAGCTCCCTTCATCGTTGAAATGAATATAACTACTGAGCCACAATTACAAATAATTTTAGCCATACACTTAATTTTAGCCACCACTGCTGCATTAATATTACCATTTTTAGTTTCTGCTAATGCCGAGCATAACTTAAGTACGCTCGCTAACCACGACCCACTCACACAATTGCTAAACAGCCGCGGCTTTTACTCCATAGCTAATAATTTATTTAATAAAAATAATAGCGAGCAATCTTTAGCCGTTATTATGCTTGATATAGATTTTTTTAAGCGGGTAAATGATGAGTTCGGGCATGATGCAGGCGACGAAGCGCTAAAATGGGTTTCGCAGCACTTAAAAGAATTATTTTCAAAAACCGCGATCACAGCGCGTGTAGGCGGTGAAGAGTTTGCAATTTTGCTCAACCACAGTAGCTTAAACGACGCGCAATTAGCCGCCGAGAAGCTTAGAAAAAATATTAAGCAATATCCATTTAACTATTATGGCAATGCAATTTATTTAAGAGTAAGCGCAGGTGTTGCCTGTAGCAATGCTAATACCGCTTCATTTAAATCATTGTTAAATATTGCCGATAAGCACTTATACGTAGCCAAAAAAACCGGCAGAGATAAAGTTATTTATAACTCAGAGTTAAACCCGTTTGTGCATAAGCAAACTGTATCCATATAAAAAAAGCCCTTCAATAGAAGGGCTTTGACATACACACTAAACTTTTAAAACTAGTCACACTTAAGCGTTGCATCATCCGCTTTATTTGGCACAAACTGAATATTTGCAACCGATACAGAAGCTTTAACATTTGCATGTAAGCTAAATGGGCTGGTGAGGCTTGCAAAATCGACCCCTTTATCAGCATAACAACGTAAATCTACCGATACCGACTGCCATGTGTTTTCAATTGATTTATTAACCATTTCTGTCAGCGCAATCGCTCCACCACACTCACCTGAGCAGGTCATGGCAAGCTTTATATCGTCTGTTAGTGGCTCATTAAGTTTAATATCAAAGCTAATTACGCCATTGGCTTCTAGGTAAGTAATGGTGTCTTCTGCAAAACTTGTTACTATTTCGGCACTGGCTGGCTGCTTACCGCTAAAGTTAAATTGGCGGGCATCTTCTTGTACTGTTTTATCTTCTGTACGGTATTTAAGTGCACCAAGCTGATGCGTACTACTTGATACATCTAACAGCTCGTCGCCCGACTTAAGTAATAAACGCCAAGGGGCCACAGGGGCACCCACTAAAATATCCATATTGGTAAGCGCTGAATTATCTAATTTAGAGTCTTCGTCTAAATCATCGGCCAATACATTTTTATCGCCATAAGTTAAGCCAAAGCCGTACGGTAATAATGGGCTGTAATCGTCATCACCTTTATTAACGGTGGCTTGTACTGCAGTTTTTGGCCACGAAAAAGAAAGCTTACCGCTAAAGTTATGTTGAATAGTGCCATCTTTAGCTTTTAAAATAACATCAGCAATACCTGCGCCTTCTGTACCTGGCAACCAAGCCGCTACAAACGCATCAGATGCATTTAGCTCGCTATTAACCCACATAGGGCGACCCGATATAAATACCGACACAACCGGTATGCCTTGTGCTTTTAATGACGTTAAAAGTGCTAAAGATTTTTTATTACCGCGTTCAAACTCTAGGTTATCCCTATCGCCATGGCCTTCTGCGTATGGCTCTTCGCCAAATACAACAATGGCTACATCTGGACGTTGCTCAAACGAACCATCAGCACTTAATATGGCTTTACCACCTGCGGCTGAGATTTGATCTTCAAGCCCTTTGTAAATTGATGTTGCCCCAGGGAAATCAGCATTTTTATTATTTGTACCCTGCCATGTTATACTCCACCCGCCCGACTGCTTGCCTATGTTATCGGCGCCATCGCCCGCAACAAGTACGGTTTGATTTGCTGAAAGTGGTAATATGTTGTTTTTATTTTTAAGTAATACCAGTGACTCACGAACCGCTTGACGCGCAACATCGCGGTGTTGCTGTGCACCAATTAGCTCTGTTTTACCCGAAAACTGACGCTTAGCTGGGCTTGGCTTATCAAATAAGCCGGCACGTAATTTAACGCGTAAAATTCTTGCTACCGCATCATCAATACGCGACATGCTGATTTCACCAGACTTAACTTGCGCAATTGTGTTCTCGTACAAAGGCTTCCAAGCACCGGTTGGTACCATAAAAATATCAAGCCCTGCATTAACCGCTTGCGCGCAGCTTTCGTTTGTACAGCCTTCAATTTGGCCATGGCCATTCCAGTCACCAACAACAAACCCATCAAAACCCATACGTGTTTTTAGTACGTCCGTTAATAAGTATTTATTACCGTGGTTTTTAACGCCGTTCCAGCTATTAAAAGACGCCATTACCGATTGACTACCTGCCGATAACCCACCAACGTAACCTTGGGCGTGTATATCAAACAAATCTTGTTCGCTGTCGATATTATTACCTTGGTCATCGCCATCTACCGTTCCGCCATCACCTAAAAAGTGCTTAACGGTACTAATAACGCGCTTATCACTTAAAAAGTCGCCATCAGCTTTGCCTTGTAAACCATTTACAATGGCAGCAGAGTAATCACGTACTATTTGAGGGTCTTCAGAGTATCCTTCGTACGTTCTTCCCCAGCGATCATCGCGAACAACAGCAACAGTAGGAGCAAATACCCAGTCAATACCTGTTGCCATTACTTCTACCGCGGTAATAGATGCAATTTGCTCTATTAATTCAGGATTATTAGCCGCGCCTAAACCAATGTTATGTGGAAATAAGGTCGCGCCAATTACATTATTATGACCATGTACCGCATCAGTGCCCCACATTGTCGGAATGTTAGTGCCATCAAGCGAGTCATCTACAGAGGCTTGGTAAAAACTCTCTGCCAGTGCAACCCAATCCATAGGTGTTGCGTGTTTGTCGCCATTAGGAAATGCACCACCACCGTTAAGGTATGAACCAAAGCCATATTTGCGCATGTCTTCAACGGTAATATCACGAATTTCTGGTTGAATCATTTGCGCTACTTTTTGCTCAAGTGTCATCGTTTTTAAATAATCCGCAATTTTGGCTTCAATTGCTGGGTCTTGTTTTACGGCAATATTAAGTTTTGGCCAAATTTGCTCTGTTTTAGATAACGCATTATTAGTTTCAGGGGTTGTTGTCGCTTCATTTGAACAAGCCGATAGACTACCTAGTGATGCAATTAAAGTGGCAAGTGCTATTTTGTTAAGTGTAAAAGGGGTTTTCATTATAGAGTCTCCTGAGCTTGAACTGGTTTGCTTCCGCTTAAACCATAAAACACGATAAATATGTAACATAAAATAGGTAAAATATACGAAAGTTGAACACCCACATTATCAGCAAGCGCCCCTTGTAAAAGTGGCACTATTGCCCCGCCTACAATCGCCAAGCACAAAATGCCAGAGCCCTGCGCGGTATGCTTACCAAGTCCATTTAACGCTAAACTAAAAATAGTGGGGAACATAATAGAATTGAATAAACCAACCAATAAAATTGACCACATAGCTAACTGACCCGACGTACTCATAGCAATAACCACTAAAATAATAGCCATGCTTGCGTTAAAGCCAAGTACTTTACCAGCGGGTAATTTTTGCATTACAGCAGCACCAATAAAGCGCCCTACCATAGCACCACCAAAATAATAAGTGATGTAATGAGCGGCAACATGCTCTTTTAAACCGGCTATATTTTCTTGTGCTAAAAAGCTGACTAAAAAGCTGCCAATAGCTACCTCTGCACCTACATACATAAATATACCCACAGCACCGAGTGTTAAGTGGCGGTATTGCCATGCACTGCCCTCAATTGTATCTGACTTTTGTGCGGCTTCTTTTTGCTCACTCATTATGTCTGGTAATTTAAGCCATGCAAAAATACCGGCTAGTAAAATAAGCATGCCTGCTAAAAGTAAATAAGGAAGTTGTACCGACTCTGCATTTTGCGCCGGTGTTAAAAACGCCTCAGAGGCAGAGTCAAGAATCAAAAATGCACCAAATGTAGGGGCAACCGTCGTGCCTAGCGCATTAAATGCTTGCGTTAAGGTAAGGCGAGAAGACGCTGTTTTAGGCGCGCCCAATAAACTAACATATGGGTTAGCAGAGACCTGCAGCAATGTTATTCCGCTTGCTAACACAAACAAAGCAAACAAAAACACCGGATAATTGTGCATAGCGGCTGCGGGGTAAAAAAGTATGCAGCCTAATGCTGCAATGAGCAGCCCAACCACTATTCCTTTTTTATAACCAAGCTTTTTAACAATATAGCCACTAGGCAAAGACATTAAAAAGTAAGCGCCAAAAAAGCAAAATTGCACAAGCATGGCTTGCACATAAGTAAGGTTAAATACTGCTTTTAAGTGCGGTATTAAAATATCATTTAAGCAGGTTATAAACCCCCACATAAAAAATAATGTAGTTAAAGACGTTAATGCAAAACCATAGTTTTTATCTTGGTAGCTTTGCGACTGTGTGTGTGTCGTCAATGGTGCTGAACTTGCCATGTGCTCTCCGCAATTTATTATTATAAATTAATACAAAAATCGTTATTAATAATTGCCCAGTAACACAGCAGTATTAAAGAGTTGACCTTCGTATCAATTAACACTAATCTAAAAATGTAAGCGCTTTCACGTGTAATTAAATACGAACATGTAACATATTTCAACAAGTTTTATTTTTTTATAAACCCGCGCTACAGCTTCATCGCAGTAAATACAGTGGCTATTTATGCATTTAAGGTTTAAAAAGGTTTGTTACTAATGACAAAATTATCGTTACCATCTCATTCACCTCTATTAACAAAAAACTTTGTTTATGGTGTGGCTACGGCATCATTTCAAATTGAAGGCGGGTTTGAACATCGCCTCCCCTGCATTTGGGACACCTTTTGCGATACCCCAAATAAAATAGCCGATAGTTCAAACGGTCATGTTGCTTGCGATCATTACAACCAGTGGCAAAACGACATTGAATTAATAGACTCGTTAGGTGTTGATGCGTATAGACTTTCTATTTCTTGGCCGCGTGTTATTACCTTATCGGGTGAGCTCAACCCTGTGGGCGTAAAGTTTTATACTGATATTCTTGATGAGCTTAACAAACGCAATATTAAAGCCTTTGTTACTCTTTACCATTGGGATTTACCACAGCACCTAGAAGACGATGGTGGCTGGTTAAATCGTAAAACAGCATACGCGTTTGCACAGTATGTAAAGCTTATTACATCAGCATTTGGTAATCGTGTGTTTTCATATGCAACGCTTAACGAGCCATTTTGCAGTGCATTTTTAGGTTACGAGGTGGGTATACATGCCCCAGGGTTAGTCGGTAAACAGTACGGTAAAAAATCGGCGCACCATTTATTACTTGCCCATGGTTTAGCAATGGATGTGCTAAAGCAAACTTCTCCGGATACACAAAATGGCATTGTCCTTAATTTTACACCTTGCTATCCATTGACCCAATCACAAGAGGACATTGACGCTGCAAGTTATGCCGATGATTATTTAAATCAATGGTACATGAAACCAATAATGGACGGTCAATACCCTGGCATTATTGAGCAGCTACCACAAAGCCATAAACCAGACATACACCCTGGTGATATGGAAATTATTTCACAGTCTATTGATTACTTAGGTATTAACTTTTATACCCGCCAAGTATATAAAGCCCATCCGAGTGATATATACGAGCCACTTGCGCCACAAGGCCCGTTAACCGACATGGGCTGGGAAATTTACCCACAATCGTTTACCGATTTACTAATAACTCTCAATAAAACTTATACTTTGCCGCCTATTTACATTACTGAAAATGGCGCAGCAATGCCCGACACCATTAACAATGGCGAAGTAAACGATTTAGACCGATTAAACTATTACAACAGCCACTTAAATGCGGTGCATAATGCCTCAGAGCAAGGTGTTAATATTATTGGTTACTTTGCTTGGAGCTTAATGGATAATTTTGAATGGGCAGAAGGCTATTTAAAACGCTTTGGCATTGTTTACGTTGATTATAAAACTCAGCAACGTACTATAAAAGCCAGTGGCCAAGCTTATAAAAACTTAATACAAAGCCGTAAGTAACCAATGAAATCTATTCGATTAATCGCATAAATAAAAAATTAAAAAGCGAGAACCTAAAATCATGATAAGTGTAAAAGAAAAAATAGCCTATGGCCTTGGCGATACGGCAAGTAATATTATTTTTCAAACAGTTATGATGTTTTTAATGCTTTACTACACAGACGTAGTAGGCCTTTCTCCCGCGGTTGTGGGTACCATGTTTTTAGTGGTTAGGTTATTTGATGCTGTTACCGACCCAGTAATGGGTAACTTAGCCGATAAAACACAGTCTCGCTTTGGCCATTTTAGGCCTTATTTATTATGGCTGGCGCTGCCCTTTGCGCTTATTAGTATTTTAGCTTTTACAACCCCTGATTTGCAGGGCACTGAAAAAATTGTATACGCCTTTACAACCTACACCTTACTTATGGTTGCTTATACCGCCATTAATATACCTTATTGTGCGCTTGGCGGCGTGCTTACCAACAATGTGAAAGAACGTGTAAGCGTGCAATCTTACCGCTTTGTATTTGGTATGTTAGGTGGCGTTATTGTAGCCGGCTGTACTATGCCTATGGTCGAATATTTTGGCCAAGGCGACAGTGCAAAAGGCTACCAATACACCATGACAGTCATGAGCCTTTTAGGCTTGGTGCTATTTTTACTTTGCTTTTTTGGCACTAAAGAACGTGTACAGCAACCTTTAGATCAAAACCTCTCTCTTGCTAAAAGTTTAAAAACTTTAGTAAAAAACGATCAATGGCGTGTGTTATGTGGCGCAGCATTGTTTTTACTTACAGGGCAAGTATTGCGCTTAACCCTAGGCGTTTATTACGTAAAGTATTATTTAGGCGAAGAGGAGCTAATAACCTCATTTATGACCTTAGGGGTTGTAGCCAGTATGATTGGTTGTGCGTTAGCACAGCCTTTAGCTAAACGTTTTTGTAAAATAAAAGCCTACATTAGCCTGCAATTAATTGCTGCAGGCATTTGTATTGCCAGTTACTTTATTACCCCAGATAACATAACACTTGCTTTTGCTGCGTTTATTTTATGGAAGTTCTTTTTAGATATGGCTACACCTTTACTGTGGGCAAAAATGGCCGACACCATTGACTACGGACACCATAAAACGGGCGTAAGAATTACCGGTTTAGTGTATTCAGGCGTTATATTTTTTATAAAAATGGGCGTCGCCCTTGGCGGTGCAATTGCAGGGTGGTTATTAAGTTTTTATAATTATCAGGCGCAAACACTACAAAGTATAGAAACCCAGCAAGGCATTTTGCTATCGTTTACCATTATTCCTGCTTTTGGCTCTTTGTTGGTCGCATTTATTATGCGTAAATATACGCTTAGTAACACACAATTAGCGTCTATTCAGGCGTCACTAAAAACTAGTACTAGTTAACATTTGGCGGGTGCGCTATTATTTGCCCGCCAAAATAAAGGATATAAGTGAGTTAACAATAACATGGCCACAATATATGAAGTGTCGGAACTTGCTGGCGTATCGTTAGCCACTGTTTCACGGGTAATGAACAAAAACACCCGCGTAAGTGAAAAAACCACCAAAAAAGTGCTTGATGCCATGCAGCAGCTTGGTTACAAGCCTAACTCTATTGCACAATCCCTTGCTTCAAACAGAACCAACAGTGTAGGTATTTTAGTTTCGGAGCTCCACGGCCCTTTCTTTGCACAAATGATGGCGGGGATTGAATCTGCACTTCGCGCTGCAGGCAAGCACGTTATTATCACCACAGGCCACAGTGAAGACGACAAAGAACAAGACGGAATAGAGTTTTTAATTAGCCGTAAGTGTGATGCGCTCATACTCCATGTAGAGTCAGTTTCTGATGAATACCTGATTGAGCTCAGTAAAGGAAAAACGCCTATTTACTTAATCAACCGCTACGTAGACGAGCTTAAAGACAACTGTATAAGCCTTGATAACGAACTCGGTGGCTATTTAGCAAGTAAATCAATTGTAGAGCAAGGTCATACTAATATTGCCTATATTGCCGGCCCTCAAGTTAAAGCTGATGCTCGCAACCGTTTAAAGGGACATAAAAAAGCCCTGCATGAAAAAAACATCCCCTTTAACGATGCGCTATTTTACGAAGGTGATTTTAACGAAATTGGCGGCAGTAAAGGCTTAGAATACTTATTAAATACACAGCTTCCCTTTAGCGCTTTAGTATGTGCCAACGATGAAATGGCATCAGGTGCTATGAAATACGCCCGTGAACACGGCTTTAACTTGCCAGAAGACTTATCGGTAATAGGTTTTGATAACGTAATATTCGCCAATTACCTCTACCCTACTCTCACCACAATAGATAACCCAGTGGAAGAAATGGGAGAAATGGCCGCAAAAATGGTACTTCAAAACGTGTATCAGTTTAAAAACTTAAATATAAACCGAGTATTTGAGCCAACATTAATAACCCGCGACTCTACTCAAGCGTTTTTAAAATAAAACACAGCAAAAAACGGCGCCTTAAGCGCCGTTTTATAGTTTGTATTTTACTTGGCAATCCAAGGCGTTACTTTAACTACATTACTAATATTGCCAAGTGAGGTAGAGTCATCTTCCCAATTGTCTTCAACGGCAAAATAACACACTGACTTTTCGCATTTAATGCTGTTGTCGTTAAGGTTTAACGGCGTTTTAAACGTAACCGCTACACCTTTTTGCTCAGGCAATAAAAACCACATTAATTTACTTACAAAAAAGCCCGACAAATCAGTTAATAACTCATCTAACTCTTGGTTAATAGTATAAAGCGACTGCTTAGTAAGGCTAAGCCCTTCAAGCTCATTCGCTTCAATTTGCAGTTTAAGTTGGCAATCGTGATTTGGGTTTTGCGGCTCGACAACAATTACTGCTTTGTCGCTATCAAGCTGTTTATCAAACGGTAAAAGTAATTGAGCTTTATCGGTAAAGTTAAGCGGGTATTCGTTATTTTCAGTTAAAATAGTGCCGTTTTTTATTGCACAGGCTTCGTTACTGGCTATATCGCTAATGTAAAAATTTACGCGGGCATATTGAAAGTCCCCTTTATTTACAACCTTTAACCTATCGTAAAAGCCATCGTACGACATAACAAATTCTTTAGCGTTAACGTTTAGCGCTAAAGTACTTAGCAATAATAGCGATAGCGCTTTAGTGCTGTTTAAAATACCTTTATTCATCAAAGTACGCTCTATTTTGGTTGATCATGGTGTTTAGCTCTTCTATGTAGGCTTCGCCGCGCTCAGAGTAAGACATTAAGCCATGCGTTAAGGCTGTCGCTGCAATCGGCTTTTGTTGACGACGTAAATCTTCGCGAATTGCGCGTAATTCTTTATAAGCATTATGAGTATTAATATTTCTAAAATACGAGCTTACTGCTGCGCGTACCGACTTAAACGCAGCAACTTCGTGCGCTGCTCCGCTGTTTCGGCGCCTAGGCACCATGCCGCAGCCTTTTGAATAACACCACTGACCAAAAAAGTTAAGGCCAATGCGTGCAAAACGCGATGTCCCCCACGCAGACTCATTAGCCGCTTGCATTAGCGCAAGCTCCTTGGGAATAATATCTACACGGCGAAGTGCTTGGCTGAGCATTAAACCATTAACGGTTTCTGGTAATCCGTAGAGCTTTAAAATTTTAACAATATCGCGCTGTTGTTTAGCTTCTAGAGGCTCATTGTATTCAAGCATCATGCGCGCTATTTCTAATTTAGCGCGTTGCTGGAGTATTTTTTTATTTTCAGCCTCAACATGTGGGCGAAAAAAATCAAAAAAGGCCTGTTTTTTTTGTTTAACATCAGCAAATTCAGAAAACTTAGGTATTTTAACATTGTGCAAAGGTTTTTCTTTTTTCTGCACTTTTTTAGGTTGCTCACTAGTGGCTTGTTCATCAACCTCTAGCTCATCACTTTGCATAAAGGGGTATGCAAGTGCCCAAACAAAAAACACGGTTAATAAAAACTGAAAAATGGTCTTTAGCATGTATTCTCTCATTCAAACTACGAATTATGCATGGCTAATACGCACACATACGAGTGTCCATTATACCTAAGCCACCTTATAAACGCGAATAAGCAAATTTGTTCATTAGCAATTTATAAACGCAAAGGTATACTGAGCTAATACCGTGTTTAATAACGTTTTGTGAGTAAAGCAGTATGGATAAGCAATGGCAAAGCCGAATAATAGATCAGTATAAACACCGCCCTAACGATAACCGTTCGCCTTGGCAGGTAGACCGCTCGCGAATTATTCATGCCGCTGCTTTTAGGCGTTTACAAGCAAAAACCCAAATTATGGGAATTGGCTTAAACGACTTTTATCGCACTCGCTTAACTCACTCATTAGAAGTGTCGCAAATTGGTACCGGTATTTTGCGCCATTTAAGAGCACAACATAGTAGTTTTGAGCATTTTCCATCAACGGGCCTACTAGAAACCTTGTGTTTAGCGCACGATATTGGCCACCCACCGTTTGGTCACGGTGGCGAAATAGCCCTTAATTACATGATGCGAGAGCACGGCGGTTTTGAAGGCAACGCACAAACATTACGTATTGTTGCAAAGCTTGAGCCCTACTCGAACGGCCACGGTATGAACCTTACACGCCGCACTTTGCTTGGGTTTATTAAATACCCGGCATTTATAAATGATTTATGGCACACCATTCCAGAGGTAAATAACACACGCTCGTTTATTAAAGCCGATGACTGGCGACCTGCAAAAGGGTTATATAAAGACGATGAACAAATATTCGACTGGATCATAGCCCCATTAAGTGACGCAGATAAAACCCTATTAACCAGCCATATTAATGTTGATAAATACCGCGCTAAAACACGCTATAAATCACTCGACAGCGCCATAATGGAACACGCCGACGATATAGCCTACGCAGTTCACGACCTAGAAGATGCCATAGCCACTAAAGTACTTACCTTAGATGATTGGCAAACCCATGCCCTACCGCATTTAAAAGCGCTTAATTTTAAGTGGCTCAATAACTTACTCGATTCACTTACCCAGCGCTTATTCTCAAAAAACGACTTTGAACGAAAAGACGCCATAGGCGAGCTGGTTAATACCTTTATTATTCATATACATTTAGATACTCAAAACGATGCATTTGAATGCCCTATTTTAAAGTACACCGCTAAGTTAGATACTCAGTACGATCACGTATTACAAATACTAAAGCGCTTTGTGTTTCAGCGCTTAATACGTGACCCAGAAATGCAGCAAATAGAGTTTAAAGGTCAAAACTTACTTATTGAACTATTCACCGCGTTTGCAAGCGACCCACTGCGTTTATTACCCGAAACCACGCAAGCACTTTATATAGAGGCACAAAAACAAGACCAAGGTATGCGTATAATATGCGATTACTTAAGCGGCATGAGCGACGAATATGCGTATAAAACGTATCAGCGATTATTCTCACCTATGCAGTAGCAGTCCCAATAAAGTAGCGCGATAATTCTTAATTAAGCGAGTTAATTTAGTACCCATAAGCAATATTATAAAGACCGAGTAAATTAAATTGACTCGGCCTTTTTGCTTAAGCTATTTAGTGTTTTTATAAAGACTCAATACCCATGTTATATAAAGTAAAACCAAATATATCAGCGTATTGCTCAATAACCTTACTGGTTGGTGTGCCACCGCCGTGCCCTGCATTTGTTTCTATGCGAATAAGCATTGGATTACTACCCGTTTGTTTTGCTTGAAGTTCAGCGGCAAATTTAAACGAATGTGAAGGCACAACGCGGTCATCGTGATCGCCCGTGGTGATCATAGTAGCAGGATACTCAACACCTGCTTTTACATTATGAAGTGGTGAGTAGCCTTTAATGTATTCAAACATTTCTTTACTTTGCTCACTGGTGCCATAGTCGTATGCCCAGCCAGCACCTGCGGTAAATGTATGATAGCGCACTATATCAAGTACACCTACAGCAGGAAGCGCCACTTGAAATAAGTCAGGACGCTGCGTCATTACTGCGCCAACCAATAAGCCACCGTTAGAGCCACCACGAAGTGCTAAACGCTTTTTAGAGGTGTACTTTTTATCTTTTAAGTACTCAGCTGCGGCAATAAAGTCATCAAACACATTTTGCTTTTGCAGCTTTGTACCTGCATTATGCCAATCTTTACCGTATTCACCGCCACCACGAATATTAGCAACGGCATACACGCCACCTTGCTCAAGCCACACAGCATTAATCGGGCTAAAACTTGGTGTTAAACTAATATTAAAACCACCGTAACCATATAAAATAGTTGGGTTTGAACCATCAAGTTTAATGCCTTTTTTATAGGTGATAATCATCGGTATTTTAGTGCCATCTTTTGATTTGTAAAAAACTTGCTCAGACGTGTAATCATCGCTATTAAAATCAATAGCTGATTTACGATATACGCTGGACTCGCCTGTATTTACATCAAATGTATAGGTTGTGCCCGGTGTTGTGTAATTAGTAAACGAGTAATAAAGTGTTGTTTGATCTTTTTTACCTCTAAAGCCGCGCGCAGTGCCTATACTAGGCAAACTTATTTCACGAATAACCTCGCCTTTTTTGTTGTACTGTTTGACCTGTGAAATAGCATCAACCATGTAGTTGGCAAAAAAGGTATCACCACCTTTTGTAAGGTTTAATACATTTTTGGTTTCTTCAATTAAATCGACCCAATTATCAGGCGTTGGATTTAGAGCATCTACTGTCACTACTTTTTTGTTTGGTGCGTTAAGGTTAGTAACTATAAATAGTTTGCTACCTTCGTTATCAATCACAGTTGTATCTGAATCCGTATTACCAACAACAGTTATAAACTCGCTATTCTCTTTTGTTAAATCTTTTATAAATAGCTTATTGCCTGAAGTAGACATACTGGCTGAAATAAGTAAATAACGACCATCATGGGTTACATCGGCGCCAACATAACGGTGTTTTTGCGCATCAGTTTCACCAAACACTACATTGTCGGTAGATTGCTTTGTCCCTAATTTATGATAATACGCTTTATGTTGATCAGTTTTAGCCGAAAGCTCACTGCCTTTAGGCTTTTCGTAACTTGAATAATAAAAGCCCTCGTTACCTAGCCAATCAATACCACTAAATTTAACATCAACAAGTGCTTCTTCAACTTGCTCTTTAGTATGAGTATCAATAATAATAATTTTTCGCCAATCACTGCCACCTTCAGATAATTGATACGCTAATAATGAGCCATCTTTAGAAAACGATAAGCCCGACATAGACGTCGTGCCATCTTCGCTAAACTTGTTAGGGTCTAAAAATACTTCAACTTCACCGCCCTCTTTACTGCGATACAATATTGACTGATTTTGTAGGCCATCATTTTTGTAAAAATAAGTGTAATCGCCTTCTGTAAAAGGTGCGCCAACTTTTTCATAGTCCATTAGTTTTTCAAGGCGCTGCTTTAACTTATCGCGATAAGGTATTTGCTCTAAATAAGAAAACGTTAAATTGTTTTGCGTTTTAACCCAATCAGCGGTTTCTTCGCTCATATCATCTTCTAGCCAGCGGTAAGGGTCTGCAATATTTTCCTCAAAATAGGTATCTACTACGTCACCTTTTTTTGTTTCTGGGTATATAACTGCGTTAACTTGTTTCATAGGTGGTTTTACTTCTTCTTGCGTTACCGTATTGGTTGGCTCTGAACAGCCACTAAGTGCTACAAGTAGAGCACATGCTAGAGTATGTTTAAACATTAGGAGTTCCGTTCTTAGTTTATTTTGATCAAAACTAGGTTTTTAAATTACTTGTGTCTATTTTAATGCGTTAAAAAACATACATTGCTGTAAACAAATGTAAAAGTAGGCTTTAATAAGCAGTACAGTTAATAATAAAAATAAGAGCAACCATAATGCACACACCAAATACCTTTAACTCTTTTAAAGCGTTTTACCCTTATTATTTAAAAGAGCACCGCAACGTAACTTGCAGGCGTTTACACTTTGTTGGCAGCACATTAGTGCTTGTTGTTATAGCCATTGCTCTGTTTAAGCAGCTGTATGGTTTGCTTTGGTTGTTACCATTAATTGGCTATGGATTTGCGTGGATTGGGCATTTCTTTTTTGAAAAAAATCGACCGGCAACTTTTAAGCACCCTTTTTATAGCTTGTGCGGAGATTGGGTAATGTATAAAGATATATTAACGGGCAAGATTAAATTTTAATTTATTTTAATACCAATTAATTATAAAAATTAAATCCATCCTTTTAATTTTGCATAGTAAACAACGCATAAATAAACCGCCCTTAAATGTTAATTTTAATTAACATTTAAGGGCGGTTTATTTGCTCAATTAAAAGTAATGCTTGGCAGCTTGCTATTTTAAAGCACTTAAACTCATCTTACCTGTTAATTAAAGGTAAACCCTGAACCTCCACTCATTTCTTATACGCATCAACACCTTACAAAAATATGCATACTTATAACCTTTAATAGCGTTTATCTATATAAATGGAGTGTTGTAATTATATACCGCTGATTTTTAATTGAATGTTATTCAATTGACTCACTTTGTTAATACCGTATATGTTCGTAACGCGGCTTGTATTAAATATAAGCATGTATAAAAACAAAAATTACATCAACGGGTAATTAAATGAGGGAAATAACATGAACAAAAACTTACCTTTTAGGTTAAGCAGTTTAAAAGTAAGTACCACACTGGCTATGGGTGCATCGTTGTCATTATTGGGGGCTTTTTCGGCCACCGCAGCAGAGCAACAAACCAGTGTAGAAAAAAATATAGAGCAAATTAGCGTTATAGGCTCGCGTAGAATAGGAAGAACGGTTGAAGATAGTCCGGTGCCTATCGATATTATTGGCGCTGAGTCTCTTAAAAATACCGGCCTTACCGAAACAAATGCATTATTGAGTACTTTGTTACCAAGCTTTAATTTTCCTCAGGCGTCACTTACCGATGGTAGCGACCACGTACGCCCTGCTCAACTGCGCGGGCTAGCTCCTGATCATACCTTAGTTTTAGTTAATGGTAAGCGTCGCCATAGCAGTGCATTACTTAACTTAAATGGCTCCACTGGGCGTGGGTCTTCGTCTGTTGATTTAAATGCGATACCTGCAAACGCAATTGAACGAATTGAAGTATTACGCGATGGCGCAGCAGCGCAGTACGGCTCTGATGCAATAGCGGGTGTTATTAATATTGTACTTAAAAGCGCCAGTAGTGGCGGCTCAGTGGCAGCTATATATGGTGCAAACGTAACCGAAATGGATGGCGTACCGCAGCTTGAATCGGTATCTGAGGGTAGCGATGGCAATCTTGCATTTACTGAAGGTGGCGACCGCTCATTAACCGACGGTCAAACACTCACTTTGCAAGGTAATATTGGTTTAGAGCTTGGCGAGAATGGATTTTTAAATATTTCGACCGAATACCGCGACCGCCATTCAACTAATCGCTCAGATTACGATCAACGCGAAAACTACGACCGCTTAGACGATGGCTCGCTTGACCCCCGTGAGTTTACTGTAAATAGATATAACCACAATTTTGGTAATGGTGATGTTGAAGATTTATCAGTGTTTTATAACGCAGGTTATCAGCTAACTAATGACGCCGAATTATACTCATTTGGCTCTTACTCTAAACGCGAAGGTGAAGGCGCAGGTTTTTATCGTCGTGCAAGCGACAGCCGTAATATTCAAGAAGTTTACCCAGATGGCTTTTTACCTGTGATCACCTCTGATATAAACGACTATTCGTTAGCTTTAGGTGTAAAAGGCTTTGTAAGCGATTGGAATTACGATGTATCTGCTGTTTACGGCGAAGATGAATTTGAATTTGGCGTAACCAATAGTTTAAACACCTCTTATGGCCCTACGAGCCAAACTACTTTTGATGCAGGTACACTCACTTATGATCAACTCACATTAAATGTTGATTTTAGTCGCGAAATTGATGCCGACTTCCTAGCAAGCGGCATTAATGTTGCTCTTGGTGCAGAGTACCGACGCGAAGGTTATCAAATTCAAGCTGGCGAAGAAGCGTCATACGCACAAGGAACATTTGGACCAGGCGGCTTAGTTACCGGTGAAGATGGCCCATTTGGCGCTGCCGGCGCACAGGTATTTCCGGGCTTTACTCCCGAATCAGAAGGCGATAACAGCCGCCACAATGTGAGCTTTTATGTTGATTTAGAAGCCTACATAACAGATGACTGGAACTTAACCGTTGCTGCCCGTTACGAGGATTACTCAGATTTTGGCGACACACTAAACGGTAAAATAGCAACGCGTTATACATTAACTGAAGATCTTGCTATTCGCGCATCGGCTTCGACTGGTTTTAGGGCGCCGTCATTACAACAACAATACTTTACCTCAGTTGCCACTGTATTTGTTGATGGAGTACCTACAGAAACAGGAACTTTTGCTCCAGGCAGCGACGTAGCACAAGCACTTGGTTCTCCGGGGCTAGATGCAGAAGAAGCCACTAACTACGGCGTTGGTTTTACCTGGTCTACCGACTTTAACTTCAGCTTATCGGTAGATTACTACCAAATTTTAATTGATGACCGTATTGTACTGTCTAACAACTTGTCGGGCGATGCTATTGAAGAGCTACTAGCAGGCACTGGCGCTAACCAAGGGCGGTTTTTCTTAAATGCGATAGATAGTAAAACCCGTGGTGTTGATGTGGTTGCATCGTATAACCTTGCTACCGATGGCTATGGCGATATTGCCTTTAACCTAGGCTATAACTACGGTAAAAACGAAGTAACAAATATTATTGACCCACCAGCCGAGCTACAAGGCGCAGGCTTTGATCAAGACAACTTATTCTCAGGCACTGAGCTTCGCCGTTTTGAGGTAAGTACGCCGCGTAATAAATACAATTTAAGTGCCACGTGGACCAACGATGATATTCGCACCACGCTAAGAACAACCCGCTACGGTGAAACGCAAGACCCTTCATCTACGGCTGAGCTTAACGAAGTGCTAAAACCAAAATGGATCACCGACTTAGACGTCGCTTATGCAGCCACCGATAGCTTAACGCTTAGTTTAGGGGCCAATAATATTTTTGATGTGTACCCAGACGCAACACGTGAAAACGTTGAAGAACTAACAACCTTCTCGCGCTTGTTTGCATATTCAAGCTTTTCGCCGTACGGATTTAACGGACGCTACGTATACGGTAAAGTAGAAATGAAGTTTTAACCGAACTAAACCCTTTAAAATACTTAAAAACACAAAAGCCACCTAATCGGTGGCTTTTTAATGCAAGCTGATAAAATCAATTAGATTTTAGTTAACCAGCCGTGCTTATCTTCACTTTTACCCCATTGAATATCGTTCAATGCTTGGCGTAAGCGTGCTGTAGTTGGGCCAGGTTCGCCACTGCCTACTTTGTATTCTTTATCGTTATGAATAAACGTGCCTACTGGCGTTAATACCGCAGCCGTGCCCGAAAGTGCAGCCTCTGTGCCTGGTTTTGCTGCACGTTCTAGTAGCTCAGTTACGCTAAAGTTACGCTCACTTACCGTCATGCCTAAATCTTTAGCTATGGTTAAAATACTATTACGTGTTACACCGTGTAAAAACGTGCTATCAAGCGCTTTAGTAATAATTTCGTTGCCATCAATTAAAATAAAGTTTGCAGCGCCGGTTTCTTGTACGTCGCCACCTGGGCAAAATAAGATTTGATCTGCTTGGTACTTTTCACGTGCTGCGCTTATTGGAGCTAACGCACTGGCGTAGTTACCACCACTTTTAACCATACCCATATGAGGTGCACAGCGCATACCGTCTTCTTCTAATAATACTCGCAGTGCAGTTGCTCCGCCGGAGAAGTAATCCCCTACTGGCGATAGTAACGTGTACAAAAGTGAACTCATTGAAGGCGCCGCTGCTTTACCGATAGCAGCCTCTGTACCTATATGCGTAGGACGAATATACATAGAACCTGGTGGTAATGGTGTTTCATCAGCGTATTCTTTAACAATGTCGATAATCATGTTTTTAAGCATGTCGCCATCAAAACTAGGTAAACTTAATAACGCCGAACTTTGCTGCATGCGCGCAATGTTTGCATCCATTCTGAAAATATAAATAGAGCCGTCTTCGTGTCTAAACGCTTTTAAGCCCTCAAAACAGGTGCTTGAATAATGAAGGACGTGTGCACCCGCATGAAGTTCAAGTTTATCAGAAGGGACGATTGAGCTTTCGCTCCATTGGTTATCAGAAAAACGAGCTTGAATCATCTGCGGCATAAACACAGTACCGAATGCGGCCATTTTAATCTCTCTTGTGTGGTCTATTTTTCTCCATTGTATGACATTCACACATCATTTAACCATAGCTAAAGTAAGGCTTTTTTAATTAACCAAAAGAATTTTTTGCAAGTACTGTTTATAAATTAAACATATTGCTAAGCGCATACAAAAAAGCCGATTAATGCCTGCTTATTAATCGGCTTTTTAAGTGCTTTTTATTTATTTGAATGAGTACCTAATAATGCGTTTTAATACCGAGCCATACTGTTTAAAAAAGCCACCGGTATGATAATCAATACCGTGCTTTTGCATAACAGCTTGTACTTGTGGTGCCACTTCTTGATAGCGCGACGACGGCATATCAGGAAATAAATGATGCTCTATTTGGCAGCTCAAATGCCCAGTTAAAACATGAAACCAATTTGGCCCTTTAATATTAGACGAGCCCAACACTTGGCGATAATACCACTGCCCTTGGCTTTCGTTTATACAGTCTTCTTGTTTAAAGGTTTCGGTGTCTTCGGTAAAGTGACCACAAAAAATAATGGTTGAGGTCCATAAATTACGAATTAAGTTTGCCACTAAATTACCCGCTAATACCCATAAAAATAAAGGCCCTGCAAGTAACGGGAATACAGCATAATCTTTAATTAACTGGCGAGCACCCTTACTAAAAAAACGTTGTTTTAAAGTAGCGTGCGATACACCCCCTTCGCGGTTTTCTTTCTTTTTACCAATAAATACACGTTCGGCTGCAAGTTCGTGATACGACACACCCCACTGAAACAGCACACTTAAATTAATATACGTAAAAAATTGCCACACATTTTTAAAACGCCATTTAAAGTCATCACTTAAACGTAATAGCCCATACCCAAAGTCGCGGTCTTTACCAATAATATTAGTATATGTATGGTGCTCAAAGTTATGTACGCGGTGCCAGCTTTGCCCGTCGCAGGCTATATCCCACTCAAAATGTTGTGAGTTAAGCTGTTTGTCGTTCATCCAATCGTATTGGCCGTGCATAACGTTGTGGCCAATTTCCATGTTGTCTAAAACTTTAGCAAGCGCTAATAACAGTACACCAGCAACCCAAAGTAATGGCTGAATAAAACCAAGCATAAGTAAAATTCGCCCGCTCCATTCACACACTCGCTGTTTGCGTACAACAGAGCGAATGTAGTTTGCATCTTGTTGCCCTACTTTGCTAAGCGTATCCATTTTTATGCTATCTAAATCGCTTGCAAGCTGATCAAAGTTTATGTTTTTCATAGTTGTAACTCCAAGTCGCTAACAGGCTGACTTACACACAGTTGAATTAATTGCTCGCCGTTATCACTAACCTCACCCGTTTTTAAATTGCGCACCACACCTGACTTTTTAACACACTGGCATTGATGGCAAATACCAATACCGCAGCCACGTTTAACCGGTAATTGCTTTGCTTCAAATTGAGGTAATAAAGCATTATTGGCGCTTACTACATAGGCGCTGCTATTAACCTGTACGTTAAATTGGCTGTCGTCACTTAAGCTTGGCAACGCTAAACCAAAGGCTTCTTGGTAGTAAGTTAAGCCGTGTTTATGTGCATAACTTGCCACTACTTGCATAAAGTTTTGTGGTCCGCAGCAATACACATCAGGGTTTTCCCACGTGTTAATATTGCTTGTAATATCACTCGCTTGATCACGTGTAAGCAATAAAAATGAAAAATGTGCATACTTAGCCGCCAACAGGCTTATTTCGTTACTGCATTGGTGCTGCGTAGCCTGCGCATAATAAATAAGCGTCACTTTTTGAGAGGTATGTGCTAAATGCTCATCTAACATTGCAAGCATTGGGGTAATACCTGAGCCGCCTGCTATAAATGTGGCTGGCTTTTCAGCATTTTTATAAACAAAGTCGCCACTTGGCGCCGAAATATTACACCAACGCCCAATTTCAAGCGTATTTGCTAATTGCCCAGTAAAACGACCAACTTGACTAGTTTTAATAAGTAAACGTATTAACCCTGTGCTTTTATAAAATTGCGCGCTTGAGGCAACCGTAAATATACGTGTTAACAAACGCCCGTTAATCTCAACCGTTAAACTAATATGCTGACCCGCTCTGTGAGCACGCCATAGCTTTTGTGGCTTTAAAGTAACACTTAAAAAATCGCCATTTAACAAAGCAACTTGCTTTACTTGCGCTCTAAAAAGCCCTGCTCGCCATGCAGGTTTAAAAGTTTGCATAATGGGCTCTATATAACCTGCAAAACTTTGATGGTGTAAAAACCATTTTGAAAATTGGTCTAATACTTTAGTAATCATTGCTAATTAATCTCTTGGCTTATAAATCACCTAACTTTGAACTTACATGCGTACGCTCAAACTTCAGCGCACAAGTGTACGCTCAAAAAAAATAATTTCAATAGCATTAGAGTAATTATTCAGTTTTTTAGTGTGATTTTTATACAACATTTAACGTTAACACTTATTGTTAACACCTGAGTTTGCACGCAGATAATTAATATTTTTAAACACTTCAACCTAGCAAATAGCACACAAGGCATTGCCTTTATGTTTGAAATTTATGTAGTTTTTAGTACAACGCAACATTTAGCAAAATGTACAGCAGCATGCTAATGTAGGTATTACTTGCTTATTTATTAGATAGGACAATAACCGTGTTTTTACCCATAAAAACGATTGCTAAAACAGTATCAACAGCGTTAATAGCTGTACTGGTTTCAATGCCAGTAGCGGCTGTTGATTACAAAACCCTCGATGTATTACCCCTTAATGTAAAAGCAGTAAATGTGGCTAAAGAAGTTAATATTCCATGGGCTATTGAACCGTTAGCCAATGGTGATTTATTAATATCAGAGCGTACCGGCACACTTTATTTATTACCTAAAAACTCATCTAACTTAACTAAGGTCTCGGGTTTGCCACAAATTGATGCCAACGGGCAAGGCGGTTTACTCGATTTAGCTCTACACAACGACTCAAACAATAGCCAATGGATTTACATTAGTTATTCAAGCAAAACGGGCAGCAAAAGTGGCAGCAATACAGCTTTAATGCGCGCACAGTTAAGTGATGACCACACACAACTTTTGAACACACAAATGCTTTATAAAGGCGAGCACAACAGTACTAAAGGCCAACACTACGGCAGCCGTATTGTGTTTGATGATGAAGGTTATGTTTACTTTTCAATTGGTGATAGAGGCGCACGTAATATAAATCCACAAGATCTCACTCGTGATGGCGGTAAAATATATCGCCTACACGAAGATGGCCGCATACCAAGTGATAATCCATTTATTGATCAAAAAAATGCCAAACCTGCAATTTGGTCATACGGACATCGTAATCCTCAAGGTATGTGGTTTGATAAAGCAACACGTACTTTTTGGTCGCATGAGCACGGTCCGCGCGGCGGCGATGAATTAAACATAATCAACTCCGGTGTTAATTATGGGTGGCCAGTAGTTAGTTATGGCGTTAATTACAGCGGAACCTCGTTTACCGATTTACACGAAAAAGACGGCATGCAATCGCCTGTATTACACTGGACTCCTTCTATTGCCCCCTCCGATATGCTGTATGTAACGAGTGATAAATACCCAAAGCTGAAAGGTAAGCTATTACTCGCATCAATGAAGTTTTCTTTTATTAGCGCACTGGAACTCTCAAAGGGCAAGGTTGTTAAGCAATATAAAATACTCGATGGAATAGGCAGAGTGCGCAGTTTAGCGCAAGGCGCTGATGGGTATATTTATTTAGGCATAGATGGCCAAGGTATTAAACGCTTAGAGCCCAAGCTATAAGCCATTAAATAATCAAAGTATATCTAATGAGGCGTTTACTTTATTTTATAGGGTAAGCGCCTTGCCACTAAAAGAACTTTTTACCTCTTTGCAGCGTATGGTAATAGTATAACTGCTATCCATTAAAGTGAATCACCATGTTTTCAATATTCAAATCAGACCCAACAAAAAAATTGCGTAAAGAGTACGACGCAAAATTAGAACAAGGCATGCAGGCACAGCGTAAAGGCGACATTAAAAGCTACGCCATGTTAAGCGCAGAAGCCGAAAAAATCTGGAGTGAAATAGAAGCGCTTGAAGCTAAAAAAGCCAAGTAAACTCGTCTTAAACGTGTCTGCCCTGTTTAAAAGCAGCAAGACGCGTTTAGTAAATAATTCATCACCTTTTGTTTTAAAGCCTCCACCAGCCAAAAATCACCTTTTATAACATGCTTACATAAACAAGTGTGCTTAAGGCGATTACTCACGTTATTGCCACTGTTTTTAATGAATATTAAATGATTTAAAAAGTGTTTTGGTTTTCATTTTTAAAAATTTAGTTGCTGCATTTACTAAAACGATGGCGTTTTTCCTCCTAAGTCAGAAAATGAGGACACTTTCCTCTTTTCAGCCTGTTATAAAAAGAACACACCGACTTAAAGTTTAATACTCGCAATGTGTTACAGTATTTGTTATTAATATTAAAAATAATAAAGAGGACATACTTTGCTCATAAAAAGAGGAAAGTGTCCTCTGATAAAGTTGTTAGGGCTCAAGGAGTAGCACGTTGTATCGTTCTATAATTGCATTGATTTTGATGGTCTCTGTCAGTAGCGCTTTCGCGTGTAGTTGCATAGAGCGATCACCTGAAGAATATTTTAAAAGTGCTAATACCATTCTTTTTGGGCGCATAATGAAACTCGAAATTGTCTTTGATAATGATAATCGTCCATATCAAAAAATCACTTTAAATAATGAGAAAATGATTAAAGGTAATCAAACTAAGGTTATTTATTCTGCTATGGATAGAAATGGGTGCAACGGAATGTCATTTATGTTGGGTAAAGAGTATGTCGCATTTACAGATTCTGCGGGTTGGATTACTGGGTATTGTGGTGGTACACAAGCAATTTGGCCAAATATGAAACATAGCAAAGAGTTCTTAAAGACTATTCAACAATTAAGCCCTAACAAGCCAATCAAGCGGGACTAAAAACAGTTTGCTCGGTTTCGCTTCGCTACACATTTTAGCAAACAATTTTTAGCCCCTTATTGGGGCGTTATAAGTCACGGAAGCTACTTTAATGAATGTTGAGTTTCAATCATGGATTGAGAGCATTACCGAAAGGCCATCTCTTGAAGCAATAAATATTGGCTTGTTTCAGTCGCAAGATTCGTTCACCGCCTATCTTATTGGCTCAAATGTATACGATCCCAATAATGATGATTGGGCTTGCGAAGAAGATTTTATCCCGTTAAACAAGTATCTAGTGTTGAATGTTGATCTAACCGAATGGCATTCAGTCCAACAATTAATAGTGAAGTCGGTGCAAAAAATAATAAACTCAGGCCAACAAACAATTCTTAACTGTGCACCAAATGTCACGGTTGGTTTTGATGACGGCGAATTAGAAAAGGTTAAGTGACTTATAACAATCACATTAAGTCGCTCGCAGGCTCGCTGGGACAGTAACACGTGGGCTCTGTCGCTTCGCTCGGATTTTAGCCCACGTGTTACTGCCCCTTATGTGGGTGTTAGATTTCGAACGAGGGTCATATGACTATCACAGAAAAAATAGCAATTATCGTTTCAGGATTATCTTTAATTTTGGTAGTTCTATCTATGTTAAAGAACTACTTCAAAAATGAAGACTTTAGGTCTGCATTTAAAAATTACGTTGATCCGTCCACTAAGCTTACGGTTAGAGCAAAGGCATGTAGCAAAATTATCGAGATTGTTTTAGTGGATACCATGCCGCTTGGGAAATACAACAGAAAAGCAATTCTTTTGATGAATTCGGCATTGATAACTTCAGTATCAACTCTTTACAGCAAAAGCGATGCTAGTTCAGCAGAAAAGAAACGTTCCAATACAATCGTAGGTGTGATGCTGCTCGAAAGACTCAAAAAATCTGCCAAGCTACAGTTGGTCTTGTCCTTATGCCTAGTCATAAACTTGTTGGTTTCGTTTCTGCCGACAATTGATTTTAGCTATTTTTTGCTCGCTATTGCTTCTTTACTACTTCTTTGTACACATGCAGACCAGCAACTTATCGAATATAGGATGAAAAAAGGCTGGTATGGCAAAAATGAGTATGAAACCAAAGAGATAATTAATTTTATCATTAGTCATTCAAATAAAGATGACTTCAATGATTCAGGGGGATTGAAACGAGTAATTCCTTTGCCTGAGATTGAACCTGAATCTGAAAAAGCAAGCGGTTTTGGCGGAGCGACGGTATGAATCAAGAATCTGTAACTGAGTTTATTAGAAAGTCGATTAACATTCTATTTGTGTCAAATCCGCGAGGTACAAGTCTTGGTGTTTTAATTGGTGTGATTTTGGATGCTCTTCTAGGATTAGCATCGCCAATTTTAAAAACTGTGGAGGCTTTAAATTTTGGTGCAATTAAAATGTGGCATTTAATTGGTCTTGGCGTAGTTTCTATGAATTTACCCTGTTATCTACGTAGAAAAGAAGTCGATCAATCTATAGTAAAAGCAATTGAATATATTGAAGAGCAAAAGAAAAATGGATCAATCTCTGATTGGCAGGCAAATCAGATGTACGTAAACCTTCATAACAAAGTTCTAGAAAGCGTCACTTTAGATCTGGCTACTCAGGAAACTACGAGTAGTCTCGACGAGCTTGTTACGCAGCCTCAATCTGAGGAAAAATCTAACAAGTAAAGCCACGGGACACAGCAAAGCTGCGCCCGTGCTTTAAGCGTTATGCATTTAGAAGGTGGTTTAATGGTTCGTGCTCTTAAAATTTTAATCTTTGGACTATTTAGTGGACCAATTCTAGCGGAGTTAATCGGCTTCATATCCCCTTTTGTTATGTTACGCGATGAAGAATTAGGATATCAGTTCCAAGACTCAGCTTATTACATCGGAGCATTTTCGAGTGTGTTTTTTTCAATAGCATTGCTGTTTGCTGCTTTTAATACGTCAAAGGTTTCCTATAAAATTGGAAGCTCTGTCATAGCTTTACTTTACATAATGTCCTCGTATTATGTTTTTCTCGACAGTGAGAGCCTAATGGAAACGATAATCTATGACTTAAATTATTTGTGTGGCGTGGCGAGTTTAACTTTAGGGGCCTTTATCGCCTTACACTGTTTTAAAAACACAAATCACTCTGTATATAAACATGCATAACAACTCAATAAACTCACTCACTTCGTTCGCTGGGACGCATACACGCAGGGCGGCTTCGCCATTATGCCCTACGTGCCTGCGCCCGTTATTGAAAAGTTATATTGCTAAAAAAGTACAGTGAGTTTTCAGCATCGGAGAATAAATGAAAAAGGAACTTACAGATATATTTGAAGTTGACTCAGTTCTAAAGACTCTCGTTCTTTGCGTGCTCACAATAGGTTCGTATTTAATCTATAAACTTTACCGTTTTTCAAACCAAATCAACAAGCATACAGAGCTTAAAATATCTAAATATTTTATCCTTACTACTGTAATTTTATTTGGCATTTCATTAGCTAGTTTAATTTATGGTTTAGTTAATATTCACGATTTATCCATTTTAAAAAGCTCAATTGTTATTCATTTGGTTTCAAGTGTTTTTGATGTAACGTGGATAGTTATGGTCCGCAATCGTATAAATCAAATTTCAGGTTCAAGTAAAGGTGACATACTTTGGTTAAATCCATTCATTACATCAATTTTTCATGTAATCTATATGCAACATAAAATTAATCAAAGCTTGGTTAAAACCGCAATATAACAAGCAATTAAAGCGGGACTTTGCTCCTCCCCCCCTTTTAATAGGCATCACGATTATTTTTGCCATACACATTCTCAGGGTTTATTTGCATTAGCAATGCTGGGTTATCTATCGCTTTAAACCCATATTGCGCATAAAGGCCATGGGCATCAGAAGTGGCTAATAAAAAACGCCTAAGCCCTTGCAGATCAGGGTGTTCTACTATCGTTTTAACCAATAACTTGCTCAAGCCATTACCTTGCAAATCTGGGGCAATAAATACATCCGCTAAATAGGCAAAAGTGGCGTTGTCGGTTACTACGCGGGCAAAGCCAACTTGCTCGTTATGAGCGCTGTAAACACCAAAGCACATTGAGTTATCAATTGCTTTTTGCATTACGCTTTTAGGTATTCCTTTTGCCCAATAAGTTTGCGAAATAAATTGATAAATAACGTTAAAATCAAGCTTAGCTTTATTAGTACTCACTGAGTATTTTTGAATGTTAAGGCCCATTACTTTACCTGTAGTTAGCTTTAGCAGTCAGCTTATTAAAAAGTGCAGGAAAGAAGCGCTTAATAGTCGGCGCCCATCCACTAATTCCCTGCCCTATTACAACTTCATCTTTTTTATTGCTAATTGCGCTTATCATTTTTTTAGCGGCTAGGCTTACGTTCATGCCATTTTCTATTGAGTGCTCTGGCTTGTTTTGCGCTATGCCTTGCTCGTTTAACGAATTATGTGCAATGGCTGTTTTAATAGAACCTGGGCAAATAGTTAAGCAATGAATGTTGTGCTCAGCAAGCTCTGCACGCAAGCAATCCATAAAACCCACTACCGCATATTTTGAGCCTGAATAGCCCGTTCTAAATTTAGAGCCTACTTTACCCGCAACGCTACTAATAGAGACGATTGAACCGCTTCGCCTTGCCACCATAGTAGGCGCTACCGCTTTAGTGAGTGCAATGAGGCCAAAATAGTTAACTTCCATCAACTGGCGGTAAACATTAAATTCGTTTTCTAAAAATAAGCTGCGCTGCGATACCCCACCGTTATTAATTAAAATATCGATAGCAGGTAATGTGTCGAGTAAATCAGTAACCTGAGCCAAAACAGCCTCAGGTGCTGACAAATCAAGAGGCAAAATAAGGTGCCCATCGCCGTTTAAACTTTGCTTTAGTTCGTTAAGTTTATCAACGCTTCTAGCTGATAAAATAATGTTGGCGCCCAGTGCTGCAAACTGTATTGCGAGTTCCTTGCCAATACCTGACGATGCGCCTGTGATCCACACTGATTTATTTTTATAGTCCATGTGTTTAGCCTTTTTTATTTTGTCAGGTGCAAATACCCACCGTGTTAAGTTAATGCTTATTTATAAAAAGATTTACCCTTTATATTATGCCTTTGTGGGGCCTGCTATATCGTTAACTTCGTCTTCTAATTTTTTATAAAACCCCATTAAAAACAAAAGCTCAACAGTTACATACAACGGGCCAATAATTAAACCGATTAAATCATCTACAAAAGCCGGTTTTTTACCTTCGTAATAATGGCCAATAAACTGCAGCACCCAGCCAAATACAAACACGCCCACACCAATACTTAACCAAGGCCAAAAAGCCATAGCCGCTATAGGCTGCGCGGCAACCAGTAATAGTGTAAATAACACGCCCATAATAAACCCAAGCGAAAAGCTGAGCATAAAATAGTAAACCACCGATGCAAGTACAAATAGCTGTGCGCCATCTATAACTACACTACCGAGTGGAATTTGAATGCGTGCTAGCAAACACAGTGCAGCAAATACAATTAAAGGAATACCAAAAAAGTGGGTAAGAACATTTCGTTTTGAACGATGATACATGCCATATGTACCAAGTTGTTGTTGTAAGGTCTTCATGTGTGTGCCTTTTTAGTGTTTTTAATACTATATCAGGCTTTTAAAAAATTACTCTGTCGGGTAACCGACATTTATAAGTAGCAAAGCTGCTTTAATGCATTGGGATTTAAAATAGTTACTTTGTTATATCCCAGCTCAATTAAGTTTTCAGAGGCTAGCTTTTTGAGTATTTGATTGGCGGTTTGACGTGTTAGGTAGGTCATATCAGCTAATTGCTGTTGCGATAAATTAAGGGTATGGCCATGAGCGTTGGCTAAATGAGCACACAGTAATAAAAGTCGCTTTGCTACACGTTGATCTGCGCTTAATAAAGCGTGATCTTCTATTGTGGTAAACATAACTCGCAGTTTTTGGGCTAGTAACTGGCCAAAATCTTGCCAATAATGCGGATGCTGATTTAACAATTGCTCTAATGCGCGCTGTGGAATAAAACATAGCGCAACATCTGTTTGTGCATAAACATCGTGGGTACGCACACCTTGATCAAACAAAGTCACTTCACCAAACCAAAGCGAGGCATCAATAAAACTTAAAACCGCTTCTTTACCATTATTACTTACACCGCTGATGCGCATAACGCCGCTCAATACAGCATAAATGCCGTTGTGTTTATCGCCGCGTAAAAAAAGTGATTGGTGCGCACTCAGCGTTAAGCACTTTGCGTTGCTTAATAAAAACTGCTTTAGGTATTCGTCGCGCTCACAAAACCAGTGGCCTTGTGTAATCACATTAAGCTGCGCTTTGGTTAATCCGCTCATTGCATTGTATTTATATGAGGTTGTTGCTCAACAGCTAACGCTTTTGGCAGGTCTAAATTACTGGCTATTACAAAGTCGTTATAAGCTTCGTTACCCGAAAAAAACTCGGCAATAAGTGATTCATTTTTATATACATTGACAGTAACACCACTGCCCATGCCACCAGAATTTATTATGTAGTAGTAATAATTACCTTTATTAAAAAACAAAATGCTCTCGCCTACTTTCCCTATTTGGCGATAATAGCTACCAAATGGTTGTGCTTTAGTGGCTGTGTATTCTAAACCTACATTTTGCAAAGTACCATAACGATAGGTAATTGCAGAGTTATTATTAGCCACACATACAGATAAAATATTTGGAGTGGGTGTAAGTGTATAAGTTACTTTTTCACTTGGGTTTCGTATTACCTTTTGCATTTTTGCGTTTATATACGCTGTTTCACTGCGTTTACAGTGACTAGGGACTACCCCTTCTATCAGCCCATCCACTACAACTTGGGTGTCTTGTTTAGGTTTAGTCGGTAAATTAGCGTTAGAGTTTTGCGCCGCTATTGGCGCTTTGGTACTGCTAAATAATCCGGGGTCTTCATCGCAACCGTTTAAAAACAGCACAGGGATACAATAGCAAAAAGAGATCAATTTAAAACTCATACTAATTCCATCTAATACAACTTAATCTTAAAATAGCGACAAATCTGAGCAGTAGCAACCTTAAACAGCAGTTAGTTTTATAAATCATTTTTTGCACTACTTTGTGCAAATATTCTTTTACTATTTAGTGACTTATTTAATTATTATTTACACGTTTACTGGTTTATTTACGAACAATTCATAAACTAATTAATACTAGCCGTGCTGTTCTTAAAAACGGTATAGTTTTGCATTTTGCTAACGTTTTTTGCAGATAAATATTAAAGTATCTCCACTTTCACCTTCGCCCTTTCTATCTAACACAATAAATTAAGAGATAAGTCAAAGTGCAGGCTCCATTCACTTGGGTTTAAAACACAAATATAAAACAATTTGTTCTCATTTTGTTAAAACAAATATTGACCCGTTAAGAAAATTAAACTAGCATTTCTGGAAGCGCTTCCACAAAGGCGATTTTTAATTACCTTTTCTGGAAGCGCTTCCACACATTTGACAATGTTGTTAATTACACAAAAACAGTTCCATACTGGCTGTTAATAATAATGATAAAAGTACGAGGGAAACCGAATGGCTAACCATATTGTAAGAAAAACAAAGATAGCGACCAGCATATCTCTGATTTTAAGCGCATCTGTATCTTTAGAGTTGCTTGCACAAGAAGAAGCAAACCAAGACGTTGAAGTAATTCAGGTCACTGGCTTTAAAAGCAGTATTAAAGAATCAACTCGTTTAAAACGCGACGCAGCAGGTGTGGTAGACGCCATTTCTGCTGAGGATATTGGTAAGTTCCCCGATACCAATTTAGCCGAATCGCTACAGCGTATTACCGGTGTGTCGATTGATCGCTCAAACGGTGAAGGATCTAAAGTGACCGTTCGTGGTTTTGGCCCCGATTACAATATGGTAACCCTTAACGGTCGTTCTATGCCGGCAGCTTCTTTGCCAGCGGGTGGCGGTACACCAAGCTCTCGTGCTTTTGACTTTGCTAACTTAGCGTCTGATAGCGTTAAATCGGTAGAAGTATATAAAACAGGTAAAGCGAGTATTGCATCTGGTGGTATTGGCGCAACAATTAATATTAATACTGCCCGTCCGCTCGACAACCCTGGATTTGTTTCAAGTATTGGAGTTAAAGCACTTCACGATACAACTAATCGCGTAGGCGATGATATTACACCTGAGCTTTCGGGTATTATTAGCTGGACCGACAGCGAAGCTAAATTTGGCGCATCGTTAACGGCAAGCATGCAACAACGCGATAGCTCATCAACTGGCGCATTTGTAAATCAGTGGAATACATCGGCATATGACGGCACTATTCCTCAAGCGGCTGACGATATTGTACTTACTAACGCACCAGAGATTGGCCAGCTTTATTCAATGCCATCAGATTTGCGTTATACCATAGCCGACAGAGAACGCACGCGTACAAACGCCCAATTAACGCTGCAATATAGCCCTATTGATGACTTAACAGCTACGCTTGATTACACCTACTCTAAACAAGATTTATTTGAAGAGCGTGCTGAGCAATCAATATGGATGGATAACTACAAAAGCGCACTCACCTTTGACGACAACACTGTAAAAACCCCAATTTATTACCGAGAAGAACGCCGCGATCAACAAACTCGCGACTTAGGCTTAGCGTTTCAAGAGCTTAATCAAGTAAATAAAAATGACTCAATCGGCTTAAATGTAGAGTACTACTTTAACTCAGAGTTGAGCTTTATGTTTGATGCACATAACTCAGAAGCCACCAGTAAACCTGATGCGCCATACGGCAGCTGGGTTAATGCAGGCCTTGGCGCAAACGTAGTTAACGCACAAGAAGTGGACTTTAGCCGTGAGCTACCTTCTATGAGCATCGATTTTAACGACTGCCGTAGAGATAACTTAAATTGTAATAACACCTTAGATCCATCAGACGTGGGTACGTCTATTTTAGACTCAAACTTTGCAAGCCAAGAGTCTGAGGTAACCGAATTTAGGCTACATGGTAAATACGAGCTTGAAAACGGTGCAATTGACTTTGGTATAGAGTCTCGCTCTATGCAAAGCCATTCACTACAATCACTAACTCGTAACACTATGGGTAACTGGGGTATTGAAAACCCAGGTGAGCTGCCAGAGGGTTACTTAAACCCTACCAACTTTTTAGCTGAGTTTGATGATTACGATACATCAGGTTCATTTAATCAAGGGTATACGGGCAGCGCTTCACAAATAGGTTATTGGGCAGGCGAGCAATACGGCTTTAACTTTGCAGCCGATGGCGCATTTGCCACAAACCGCTCTATTGAAGAAGACATAACTGCCGCGTTCGTGCAATTTAGTTACACAGGTTACATTGGCGATATGCCCTATAACCTAGTTATTGGCGCACGCCAAGAGTCAACCGACATTACCTCAACAGCTAATATCGATTTACCAAATGCAGTAGCATGGGAAGGTAATAACGATTTCAATGTACGCTTTGGCTCAAACAAAGAAGATTTCACGCTTAAATCTAGCTACGATCACTTTTTACCAAGCTTAGACTTTGACATAGAAGTAATCGAAAACGTTAAAGCGCGCTTTTCTTACAGTACAACAATTGCCCGTCCAACGTATGATAACTTAAGCTCTGCCGCTACTGTGGGTGTACCTGGCGGTCCAACAATTTTGGCCGGTTCGTCGCCCGCCACGGCTTCAACTGGTAACCCTGGTTTAGTGCCGCTTGAGTCAGATAACATTGATGTATCGGCTGAGTGGTACTTTGCAGAAACAAGTTATGTGTCGGTTGGTTATTACACAAAAGATATCGAAAACTTTATTGGTTTAACACCCATGACGCAAAATTACTATGGTTTACGTGATGCAACTGCGGGCCCTCGTGCACAAGCTGCTATTGCAGAGCTGGAATCTCGCGGGTTAGCTATTACCGATTCAAACTTATTTCAAATGGTTGCCGCCACCGAAAATGGCGTAGATTTTGACTCTATGACCTACGAAGAGTTTGAAGCCGCATACGATGTTATTGCTAACAGCGATGACCCACTACTCGAATTTACGGCACAAGTACCTACTAACAATAAAAACGCCACTATTGATGGTTTTGAAATTGCATTTCAACACTTTTTTGGTGAAAGCGGCTTTGGCGTTCAAGCAAACTACACTACCGTTAATGGCGATATAGACTTTGATGTAAACGCAGACCCAACTACTACGCAATTTGCACTAGTGGGTTTAAGCGATACAGCTAACTTTATTGCTATGTACGAAAACGATGACTTTCAAGCCCGTGTTGCCTATAACTGGCGTGATAAGTTTTTAAATAGCGCTGCACGTTACGTTAACGAGCCAGGTTTTACTGAAGAGTATTATCAAATCGACTTTAACGTTGCTTACAACTACAGCGAACAGCTTTCGTTTTTTGTTGAAGGTATAAATATTACTGAGCAAAACAGCCGCGAACATGGCCGAACTTCAGTGCAATTATGGAACCTGCAGCAACTAGGCGCACGCTACAATATTGGTATGCGTTACAACTTCTAAAGGTAATACAAAGCAAAGCCGTTAGTTTTTACTAGCGGCTTTTTTGTATTTAAAACGATATAGTTTATGTGTTATCAAGTTTAGGGTTTTAACTCATGACCAAACCAATAAAAAAGATAGTCATTTTAGGTGGCGGCACAGCCGGCTGGCTAAGCGCGGGTTTATTAGCTGCTGAGCATCCACATTTAAGTGTCACGTTAATTGAGTCAGCAAATGTGCCAATACTAGGTGTAGGCGAAGGCACGTGGCCTTCAATGCGTAACACGTTGCAGCGTATTGGCATTAAAGAAATTGATTTTATAACCCAATGCGACGCCTCCTTTAAGCAAGGTTCTAAATTTATAAATTGGCGCAACCTCAACGAGGGAGAAAACTACTACCACCCTTTTATGAACCCTCAAGGCTACGAGCACACTAATTTACACGCAAGTTGGCAACGCATAGCGCCCACCCAAAAGTTTGCTGATGTAGTTAATATGCAGAGTTTTGTATGCCAAGCAGCGCTTGCGCCAAAGCAATTACAAACCCCAGAATATGCAGCCGTTACTAACTATGGCTACCACTTAGATGCAGGTAAATTTGCCGAGTTTTTAAAAAAACACTGTGTTAAACACTTAAACGTTACGCATATTACTAACGATGTAACCGAGGTTATTAATGACGATAAGGATTATATAGCCTCATTAAAAACCAATAATAATGGCAATATAACAGGAGATTTATTTTTAGATTGCTCAGGCTCTCGTGCGCGTTTAATTGGGGAGCATTTTAAAAGTGAATTTATAGCGCAAGATCATATTTTATTTAACAACAGTGCTATTGCTGCGCAAAGTCCTAACTCTCACCCTACTCAAAATATTGCCTCAGCAACGCTCTCTACTGCGCAAAGTAACGGCTGGATTTGGGATATAGCCCTGCCCACACGCCGTGGTACAGGTTATGTGTTTAGTAGTAAATACCAAAGTGATGAAAGCGCAACTGATACTTTAAAAAGCTATATAGCTAAAAGTACCAGCGAGCAACAAGCTGAGCAGCTTAATTACCGTGTATTAAAATTCAGCCCTGGATACAGGCAAAAATTTTGGATTAAAAACTGTGTTGCCGTGGGTATGTCGGCTGGTTTTTTAGAACCACTTGAAGCCTCTGCACTTGCCATGGTTGAACTTTCAATTAGCATGATAAGCGAGCAACTACCACAAAACCGCACGCATATGAGCCAGCTTGAAACACGTTTTAATGACCGCTTTAGCACACGTTGGGAACGTGTTGTCGAATTTTTAAAACTCCATTATGTGCTAAGCGAACGCGACGATACCCCCTACTGGCAAAACATTCGCGATTTAACAACTACACCAGAGCGCCTACAAAACTTACTTAAACTGTGGCAATTTCAGCCCCCTAGCCGCTTTGACTTTATTGAAAACGAAGAAGTATTTTCATCAAGTAGTTACCAGTATGTTTTATACGGCATGGGCTTTAATACACAAACACCTCAAGCACAAAACGCGTTTACCAGCGCACAAGCTGGCGATTATTTTTATCAGCAAAACCGTGAAAAAATAGCGCAATACTTAAAAGGCTTACCGAGTAACCGCGAGCTTTTAAATTATCTTTTATCTAATAATAGGCAGCCACATAATGACTAAAACAAATGCTGTTAAAAACGTAGTAATAGCGGGAGGCGGTACTGCAGGCTGGATGGCTGCGGCTGCACTTACAAAACTAATTGGCAAAAATATACACGTTACCCTTGTTGAATCTGACGATATTGGCACTGTAGGCGTTGGCGAGGCAACAATTCCGCCTATTCGTACGTTTCATAAATTGCTAGGTATAAATGAGCAATCTTTTATGAAAGCCACTCAAGCAAGCTTTAAATTAGGTATTAGCTTTGAAAACTGGGGCGATGAAAACACGCGTTATATTCACTCATTTGGCGTAACGGGCAAAGAATGTTGGGCGGGTGAGTTTCATCACTTTTGGCTACAAGGCAAAAATTTAGGAATAAACAACCCTTTTGGCGATTACTGTTACGAGCTGCAGGCGGCTAAAGCCGGTAAATTTGCGTTTAACCAACAAAACCCTATTAACTACGCCTACCATATGGATGCTACCCGCTACGCGCAGTTTTTACGTGACTTTTCAGAGCCATTAGGTGTAAAGCGTGTTGAAGGTAAAATACAAAAAGTAGTAAAAAATGCTAAAACAGGCCACATAGAATCATTACTTTTAAATAGTGGCGAGCAAATAAACGGCGACTTTTTTATAGATTGCACCGGCTTTAGAGGCTTATTAATAGAGCAAGCATTGCATACGGGCTACGAAGATTGGTCGCACTTATTACCATGCAATAGCGCCATTGCAGTACAAACAAAATCAACCAGCGATACCGTATTGCCACTTACCCGCTCTATTGCCCATAAAAGTGGTTGGCAATGGCGTATACCGCTGCAAAATCGTGTAGGCAATGGGTTAGTGTATTGCAGTCAATATATGGATGACGAACAAGCTAAAGCGTTATTGCTAAATAACATTGAAGGTGAAGCGGTTACTGAACCCCGTGTTATTAAATTTAAAACTGGGCGTCGCTTAAAAGGCTGGAACAAAAACTGCCTTGCGCTTGGTCTTGCTAGTGGATTTGTTGAACCACTTGAGTCCACCAGCATTCATTTAATTATGTCGGGTATTATTCGTTTTATGCGTTTATTTCCGTTTAATGGCATTACCAATCCCGCTATTGACGAATACAACAAACAACTTAAAAGCGAAATTGAAAATATTCGCGATTTTATTGTTCTGCACTACAAAGTAACTAATCGCTATGACAGCGAATTTTGGCAACACTGTAGCGCCATGGAAGTGCCAAAAACACTTAAGCATAAAATTGATTTGTTTAAACAAACTGGCCGTGTATTTTTAGACGATGGTGATATTTTTAGAGTCGACTCTTGGGTGCAAGTTATGCTTGGACAAGGTATTGGGCCTGAACAGCACCACTTAATAGCCAGCATGATGAACAATGAAGAACTCACCCGTTTTTTACACGGTATTAAACAGCAAATAGAACAGCGCGTTAGCCAATTACCGCCGCATCATGAATTTTTAAAACAATACTGCCCTGCTTAAAGCTCCTCTTTAAAAAAAGCCCTCATTAGGGCGCGTTGTTCTTTGGTGGTTGAATTTGCAGCAGTATGTTTGGTTTTTAGGCAAGGCAGAGCCTATGTAGTGTGGTTATTCCCCATAAATAGGCAATAACGTAGCATAAATGCCAAACATGCGCTGCCCGAAGGGTTCTGCCTAGGGGCGATAAACTCTTTGTTGCCTACATGGATTTAGGTAAGGGGCTTGAGCAGGACGCGGAAGCTTTGCTCGGTTTTTACTTAGCCCACTAGGTTATAAACCTCTCGCCGCGATTAAATTGCCCCTAGATTGAACAAATTTCAATCCACAAAGATCAACACGCCCTTAGGGCTTTGAGACAACACACAATAAACTTAACTTATAAACACGCTATTACTCACACTTTATTTTTGCTGTTTCAGCGCTTTGTGGTTTAAAGCTAATATCTGCAACTGAAACGCTAAACTTTCCTGCCGTTTTAATAATAAACGGGCTGGTTACTCTGGCAAAATCAACGCCCTTTTTAGCAAAACACGTTAAATCTATACTCATGGTTTGCCATGTATTTAAGGCTGAATTTTTAAGCTCATTAGTTATATTAAGCTCGCCACCACAGCCTTGCTCGCATTTCATACCTAGTTGTACTTGCTCTGTTGGCATTGTATTTATTTTATAGCTAAAACTAAGCGCTGAATTGGCCTCAATGTAAGCTACTTTGTCTTCAGTAAAGTTACTGTTAATTTCGATATAGCTTGCGTTAGAGCCTATAAAATTAAACGCCATCGCATCTTCTTGAATGGTTTTATCTTCAGTACGATAAGTAATGCCGCCAAGCTTTACACTGTTGCTAGCCACTTGATGCTGCTTGTTATTAGAGTTTAAAAACAAACGCCACGGCGTTTTAAAGCTACCATTAAATATAGACAGCGGCTCAAGGTTGCTTACATCAACACCTGAGTCTTCATTTAGGTTATTGGCAAGTGTACTTTTATCTTTATAGGTTAACCCAAATCCATAAGGTAGTAGCGGTGCATAATGTTCATCGCCCTTATTTACAGCCGTTTGTAGTGGCGATTTAGGCCAAGAGAACGATAACTTACCTTTAAAGTCATGTTGTACTTGCCCATTTACATCCGCTAGTAAAACATCAGCAACACCTTGGCCTTCAGTGCCAGGAAGCCATGCAGCTACAAACGCATCAGATGCATTTAGCTCGCTATTAACCCACATTGGTCTGCCCGATATAAACACAGATACAACCGGGATATTTTGTTGTTTTAACGCTTTTAAAATTTTAAGTGAGCGTTTATTACCTCGTTCAAACTCAAGGTTGTCTTTATCACCATGCCCCTCTGCGTATGGCTCTTCGCCAAATACAACAATGGCTACATCGGGTTTAGTATCAAACGTGCCATTTGGGCTTAAAATAGCGTTACCGCCTGCTGTATCTATTTGCGCTTTTAATCCGGCATATATAGAGGTGGCTCCAGGAAAGTCTTCATTTTTATTGTTGGTGCCTTGCCACGTAATGCTCCAACCGCCCGATTGTTTACCAATATTATTGGCCGCATCGCCTGCTATAAGTATATTGCTTGATGGGTTAATCGGTAATATATGGTTATTGTTTTTAAGCAGTACTAAAGACTCTTGCACCGCTTGGCGGGCAATATCACGATGAGCTGGCGCACCAATTAGCGCTAATTTACCTGAGAATTTACGCTTAGCGGGGCTTGGTTTTTCAAATAAACCTGCGCGTAATTTAACACGTAAAATACGCGCGACGGCATCATCTATTCTAGCCATAGGTATAGTACCCGCTTTTACTTGCGCTATTGTATTGTTATAAAGTGGTTTCCAAGCACTTGTAGGCACCATAAAAATATCAAGCCCGGCATTGACCGCTTGTGGGCAGCTTTCGTTAGTACAGCCAGCAACTTGCCCGTGGCCGTTCCAATCTCCCACTACAAAGCCATCAAAACCCATTTTGGTTTTGAGTACATCAGTAAGTAGGTATTTATTGCCGTGATTTTTTTTACCATGCCAGCTATTAAACGACGCCATAACAGACTGGCTACCTGCCGTTAAGCCACCTATATAACCTTGGGCATGTATGTTGTACAAATCTTTTTCGGTATCAATATTATTACCTTGATCGTCGCCATCCACTGTACCGCCGTCACCTAAAAAGTGTTTAACAGTGCTAATTACGCGTTTATCACTTAAAAAGTCGCCATCGGCTCTACCTTGTAAGCCATTTACAATAGCGGCTGAATACTCGCGAACAATTGCAGGGTCCTCTGAATAGCCTTCGTAGGTTCTGCCCCAGCGATCATCGCGCACTACAGCTACGGTAGGTGCAAACACCCAATCAATGCCTGTAGCCATTACTTCTACCGCTGTTGCCGCTGCAATTTGCTCTATAAGCGCAGAGTTATTAGCAGCACCCAAACCAATATTATGTGGAAATAACGTCGCACCAATGACGTTATTATGCCCATGTACGGCATCGGTGCCCCACATGGTAGGGATTTTACTGCCATCAAACGTATCATCAACCGATGCTTGATACATATTCTCTGCGAGCGCTATCCAATCAGCAGGAGTAGCATGCTTATTAGCATCAGGAAACGAGCCTCCACCATTTAAATAAGATCCAAACCCATATTTGCGCATATCTTCAACGGTTATATCGCGAATTTCTGGTTGGATCATTTGCGCTACTTTTTGCTCAAGCGTCATCGACTTTAAATAATCAGCAATTGTATTTTCAATCTCAGCGCTTTTTTGTACTTTGCTTTTAAGTGTTGGCCAAAGTGTTATATCGCCCTGCTCATGCTCCGAGGCGTTAATATGATTGTTACTAACTTGCGTTTGCTGTTTATTACAGGCTGTTAAAACGCATATTCCTCCCACTAAAAGGAGAAGTATTTTTAATGCTTTTGTGTTTAAGCTTTTTCTCATTGTTATGGACCTGTGTTGTCTGGGTGTGTTTTTATAATGTAATTTGCTTATTTAAATATAACTATTGACCTGTTTAACAATAGCCTCTAACCTAAATATGGAAGCGCTTCCTGAAAGTTATTTAATACTATACTCAGCGATTAATCAAATTAATTATGGAAGCGCTTCCAACTTTAACTTTATAAAAGCAAATTTACTAAAAATAAAGCAGGGGTTTTCGCTTAATGAAACAATTATCTTTACCTAGTGGCTCACCACTTTTAGCCAAACACTTTACTTATGGTGTGGCCACAGCGTCTTTTCAAATTGAGGGTGGCGCAGCAGATCGTCTCCCCTGCATTTGGGATACCTTTTGTAGTAAAGAAGGTAAAATTGTTGATAATTCAAATGGTGATGTTGCCTGTGAGCATTACACTCGTTGGCAAGACGATATAGATTTAATTGAGTCGCTAGGTGTAGACGCCTACAGGCTTTCTATTTCTTGGCCGCGTGTAATGACCAAAACAGGCCATTTAAACCCTAAAGGCGTTAAATTTTACACCGATATTTTAGATGAGCTAAAACGTCGTAATATTAAAGCATTTGTTACTTTGTACCACTGGGATTTACCACAACATATTGAAGACGAAGGCGGCTGGCTTAACCGAAACACGGCTTACGAATTTGCACATTACACAGATTTAATTACCCAAGCCTTTGGTGAACGAGTACATTCTTACGCAACACTAAACGAGCCATTTTGTAGCTCTTATTTAGGCTACGAAATTGGCGTACATGCACCGGGTATTGTTGGGCGAGAATACGGGCGAAAAGCTGCCCATCATTTACTACTTGGCCACGGATTAGCGATGCAAGTGCTTGCTAAAAATAGCCCTAATTCACTCAACGGTATTGTGCTTAACTTTACGCCTTGTTACCCGGTTACCCAATGCGAAGAAGATTTAAACGCCACTGCATTTGCTGATGACTACATAAATCAATGGTATATGCAGCCAGTAATGCAAGGTCAATACCCTGATATTATTAACCAATTACCTAAAGCCCAGCGCCCTGATATTTTACAAGGTGATATGGACATTATTGCACAGCCACTTGATTATTTAGGCGTGAATTTTTATACCCGTATGCATTACCAAGCAAGCGAAACAGACTTTTATCATGAGCTACCACACAAAGCCCCAATGACCGATATTGGCTGGGAAATTTACCCTAAAGCCCTTACAGAGTTACTTGTATCGTTAAACGAAAAATACACCCTACCGCCTATTTATATTACCGAAAATGGCGCAGCCATGGCTGACGAATTTAAAGACGGTGAGGTGAAAGACAACGATCGTATTGACTATTACCACGAACACTTAAATGCTCTACATAATGCAACGGTACAAGGCGTTAAAGTAGATGGTTACTTTGCGTGGAGCCTGATGGATAATTTTGAATGGGCAGAAGGGTATTTAAAACGCTTTGGTATAGTACATGTAGATTACGATACCCAAACTCGCACCGTTAAAGCCAGCGGTAAAGCGTATAAAAAATTAATAACTAGCCGCTAAATTAGCGGCTAATAACAATAAGAACACACACTGTGAACAAACTCCCTTTATACGAAAAAGTCGGTTATGCCATGGGTGACGCGGGTGCTAATTTAGTATGGCGCGGCGCATTGGCCTATTTAGCGGTATTTTATACCGACACCTTTGGCATATCGGCTGCAGCGGCCGCCATGCTGTTTTTAGTGGTTAGATTATCTGATGGTGTAACCGATATAATTATGGGCATGATTGCCGATAGAACGCAGTCGCGCTTTGGAAAATTTAGGCCGTGGATACTCTACTCCGCGCCCTTTTTAGGTTTGTTTATGGTGCTGTGCTTTACCACACCAAACTTTAACGAAACTAATAAACTTATTTATGCCTACGTTACTTATATTGGTTTAACACTTGCTTATACAGTCAGTAACGTACCCTACTCTGCACTTATGGGCGTAATGACCCCCGATGACACCCAGCGTACTAAGCTATCAGGATTCAGATTTGCAGGCGCGTTTACAGGCGGGTTATTAGTGATGGGTTTTTTACCCGATTTAGTCGCTTACTTTGGAGGCGGTGATAACGCCAAGGGCTATCAGCTCACTATGTATTTGTTCGCAAGTTTACTTATTGCGCTTATGGTTATTACCTTTGTAAGCACTAAAGAGCGTGTAATAGCCCCAGCTTCAGAGCAAGGGTGTTTAAAATTAGAACTGTTTGATTTAACTAAAAACCTGCCATTTATAATATTACCTTTGTTATCAACAACACTGTTTTTTTATTATCGCGATTTATACAGCGGGTTATTTTTTGCTTTAGTTATGGCAGCAATGACTGTTGTTATAAAAAAACTACTTAATAAAAACAAACAAAACCTAACCGGTTCGCAGCGCGATATGGTCGATTTACTAACAAATAAACCGTGGTTAGTTTTATTGGGTATTGGCTTTTTAACCATGATGTTTAACGGCATAAAATACGGTGTTATTGCTTATTACTTTAAGTACCACGTTGCTGATGAACTAATGGCCGGGCAATATTTTATTGCCTTATTAATAGTATCTATATTTGGTGCACTTGCTACAGGCAAGCTGGCTGAAATGATGGGCAAACGCAATTTATTTATTGCATCGTTGTTGCTAAGCGGCTTATTAACCACTGCATTTTATTGGGTGCCTAGCAATAATATTGTCGCTGTATTTACTTTTGGCTGCGCGGCTGAATTTTTTGCAGCCATGATGCCTACTTTGTTTTTTAGCATGCTAGGAGATTCTGCAGATTACTCTGAGTGGAAAAATAAACGACGTGCAACCGGGCTTATTTATTCAGCAGGTACCTTTGTGCAAAAAACGGGTGGTGGTTTTGCTGGGGCACTCGTATTAGTGGTACTTGCAGGCTATGGATATAACGGTATGGATGAGCTTACAATTAACCAAGCCCTACCCGCTATGCAGTTACTAATGAGCTGGATCCCAGCTGCTTTTGCTTTTTTAGGCGCCGCGTTGATGCTTATTTATCCGCTTACACCTGCAATGACCCAAAAAATAACAGAAGATTTAGCAATTAGGCGCAGTAATGTGTAAATTAACTTTTAATCACAACTTATGTTTTATAAATTTTTATTTAAAACAAATGCGTACAAGCTAGGATATAAATGGCGACTATTTATCAAGTATCAGAAATGGCAGGTGTGTCTTTATCAACTGTATCTAGGGTGCTTAACGACAACGACTACGTAAGTAAAAAAACGAAAAAAAAGGTATTAGAGGCGATGAAAGAGCTCGGCTATCAGCCAAGTTCTATTGCACGCTCTTTAGCATCAAGCCGCACTAACAGTGTAGGCATTTTAGTGTCTGAGTTAGACGGCCCGTTTTTTGGACAAATGATGTCGGCCATTGAAGAGCAATTACGTATAGCTGGTAAACACGTAATTATTACGCCCGGCCACAGTGATGAAAAAAAAGAAAAAAACGGTTTTGAATTTTTAATTAGCCGTAATTGCGACGCCATTATTGCTCACGTAGAAGCGGTATCTAACGAGTATTTAATTGAGCTCAGTAAAGGTAAAACCCCTATTTATTTAATGAGTCGCTACGTTAAAGAAATAGAGCAAAACTGCATTAGTCTCGATAATGTTATGGGTGGCTACCTTGCAACAAAAGCCATGATCAATAAAGGACATAAACGTATTGCTTATATTGCCGGCCCACAATTTAAAGAAGATGCCTCAGATCGTTTAAAAGGTCACAAAAAGGCGCTTGCAGAATATAACCTCACCTTTGACGAAAGCTTGTATTATGTAGGCGACTTTAAAGAAACCGGTGGCAGCGATGGCCTACGTCATTTTATTCAACATAAAGCGCAAATTACGGCTCTTGTGTGCGCCAATGACGAAATGGCATCGGGTGCAATGAAATATGCCCGCGAGCATGGCTTTAATTTACCTAAAGATTTAGCAATAATTGGTTTTGATAACGTTATTTTTACCAACTACCTTTACCCTACGCTTACCACAATAGATAACCCAGTACCCGAAATGGGCCGTGCAGCTGCAAATTTAGTGCTTAAAGATATTTATAAAAAAAGCGGCATAACGGTTAATCAGGTATTTGAGCCTAAGCTAATTTTACGAGATTCAACTCCCGATATTAGCTAGCGCTAAAGCTCTGCCTTATTATTTTATTCTCATCATTATTAAGCCCCAATTCTAGTTGGGGTTTTAACCATTATTGCTAACAAATATAAAACAATAACCACGTAAAAATACTACAAAAAGTGTTCAAGAACTAAAAATAGCCTACTAATGGAGAATAGTTTCGTCAACCAAAATTATGCTTTTAAGCTACAACATTGATTCGGTATTTGGTAATTGGTATTTGGTATTTGGTATTTGGTCCAATGCTGAGCGCGCGATTTCTTGATGCGTCAAACGGTATTTTGTTTTACTGAGCAGGCTGCCTAATTAGCATCTGTATTTACATGTTTATTAAAAGTATTACTAATATACATGTCGGAACGTACCTATTGTAGGTTGTTATAAATATGCTTAACAAACACACTTCTTCATCTGATTTATTTATTATTGTTATTAAAAGCGCAAATATCCGCTTTAAAAATCACACACATATCTGCAATAACCTGCTACTCTAAGGTTAACCTTTTGTTAAACCACATTAAGAGCAATGGCTTTAAGGGATCGTAAATGCCAAGTATTGAGTCTTATATAGGCACTCCATCAACAACAGATAATAAGCTTTGGAGTGTTTTTTTAGATAGCGACATTCAGACTAACTTAGACAGTATTTGCGATTTAGTACTGAGTATTTTTGATGCAAAATCGTGCACTATTATCGCCAACTTTCCGCAAAGTAGAGTTAATTTATCGCAACGCGGTGATGTTACAAATGTGTGTGACGCTGATTTAAAACACGATCAATTTGTAGAGAGCTTAATTAATGAAAGTCAAAGCGCAGGCTCTGAGGGGGATACAAAAGCCTACCGCCTAGTGTCACCAATCATTCTTCCATCTAATTTAAAGTTTGGTTGGTTAATCGTAGAAAGAATAAGTACGCAACCTTTAACTAGCAAAGAGGTGTCTGTTTTTGGTGTATTACAAAAAGATATAGTTAATCATTTAGTGCAACGTAAGCAAATAGTTGAACAAAAAAAAGCGGCCGAATTACAAGCTACTATCACGCAATTAAATCGTGATTTTATTTTTATTAAAGATGAAAATTTTAAGATTGTTTACGCTAATGATGCCTTTATAAATTCTTACCCTCCCAGTATGCATGACAAAGTAATCGGATATACAACCGTTGAGTCATTTGAAGCAAAAGAAGCCGACCTATTCTTAGAACAAGATAAAATAGCCTTTGAAAAGGGCTTAAGTAAAGTGGTTGAAAACATACACATGCCCAATGGCAACCGTATAATCGTAGAAACCACTAAAAAGCGCTTTGAAGATAAATCTGGCGCACCTCTTATACTATGTGTGTGTAGAGACTTGACCGAAAAAGAAGGCTTAATTAATAGACTTAAAAAAGCCAACCGCGAGCTTGATGAATTTACAAGTATTGCTTCTCACGATTTGCGCGCACCACTAAATGCAATTAAACGATTACTAGAATGGATTTCAGACGATTGTGAAACCCTACTACCAGATGAACATTTAGAAAACTTTCAGTTAGTGATTAGTCGCGCTAATAGAATGCAAACCTTACTGGAAGATTTATTAAAATACGCAAAAATTGACCAGTGCGATGTAACGCTAAGCACCACAACTTTAGAAGCTGTTTATCAAGATGTTGCACAGTTACTAGATATACCCAGCTCTATGACTATCAATATTGACTCGGGCAATAGTCAAATTAATATCCCAGCCGTCCCTTTTAAAACGGTTATATTAAACTTGCTAAGTAATGCCATAAAACACAATGATAAAACGCATGGCATAATTAATATTTCTTTGCGCCCAGCATTACATTATTACGTGATTGAAGTAACAGACAATGGCCCCGGCATTGAGCCTAAATATTTTTCGTTGATTTTTCAGCTATTTCAAACTCTTCGCTCAAGAGACGAAGTTGAGGGTACAGGTATTGGGTTGTCTGTCGTTAAAAAGCATGTAACTAATTTTGGAGGCAAAGTAGATGTTAGCTCAAATGGAAAAACAGGCACAACGTTCACCATTTTTTGGCCTAAGCAACACTTAAACTCATAAACTATAAAGAAAAAACATAAGTTATTTGTAGCACCCAATGAATTAAATTTGTAAAGTGACACCTGCCATATTTAGGAATTGTATGTATATATTAATAGTGGATGACGACTTAGTCGATCGCAAGTTGATTAAAAAGATGCTGCTTTCAAACGGTGATCAGTATCACAATATAACGGAAGTGACCTCTGTTGATGAAGGTTTATTCGCTATTGATAGGACCCATTTTGATGTAATTTTACTCGATTACAGCATGCCAAAAGAAAATGGTATTAAACTCCTGAGTGAAATGCGCGCCAAACCTAATTTAGGTAATACCGCCATAGTAATGATAAGCGCCTCTGAAAATGAAGTACTTGCACTTAAATGTATAGAAGCGGGTGCGCAAGACTTTTTACCAAAAAACAGCATAACCAGCGAAAGCTTAAATAAAGCCATTTTATTTGCACAAAAGCGCTTTGAAGCAGAGCAAAGAATGCATGAAAGTTACCTAGCCGTAAAGCGTATGGCGCAGCGTGATCAGCTCACGGGGTTGTCTAATCGCTATCATTTTGAAGAGCTTTTAAAAACCACCATTGAAAGCAATAAGCGCAGTAAAACAAGCGCAGCTTTGCTCGCACTCGATTTAGACAACTTTAAACATATAAATGATACATTAGGTCATAACATTGGCGATGAAGTACTTAAGCAAGTTGTAAGAAGAATTAATAACTGTTTACGCCGTGATGAAGGCTTTGCCAGATTAGGCGGTGACGAATTTGCTGTAATTATTGGTGGCGTTGCTGAATTTACCCAAATAGGAAAAATAGCCGAGCGTATACTTAAACATGTTGCTGAGCCTTATTTAATAGAAAATACAATTATCAATTGTGGTGTGAGCATAGGCAGCGCAATTTACCCTAGCGATGCCACAGAGTCGGCTAATCTACTAAAATGCGCTGATATAGCCATGTATCGCTCTAAACAAAACGGTAAAGGAAGAATTAGCTTTTACAAAGAACAATACCAATACGAATTTAGCCGCAGAGTAGAGATTCAAAATAAAATTAAAGAAAACATTAAAAACAATGCGTTTAGGCTGTTTTACCAACCCGTTTTTAGCACTGCAACCAATAAAGTAACTGGCGTTGAAGCCCTCATCCGCTGGCCAGAAGAAGAGCCTTACTATACGCCTGATGAGTTCATTCCTATTAGTGAACAATGCCGGTTAGTTGACCAGCTTGGTGAATGGGTTATTGCAACTGCATTGGCACAGTTAGCTATTTGGCAACAGCAGGCTGAGTCTTTTTCAATGTCTATTAATATTTCGCCTGTACAACTACAAAATGATCGTTTGTTAGCTTACTTTATTAATTGTATAGATAAGTACCAACTAAAACCGGCTAATATTATTTTAGAAATAACAGAAACGGCCTTTATTGAAGACGACTTAAAAATAACCAACACGTTAAATGCGCTCTCCGAAAAGGGCTTTAGAATTGCACTTGATGACTTTGGCATGGGCTACTCATCTATAGCGCACTTAACTTCATACCCTATTGATATAGTTAAGCTTGATAAAAGCTTACAAACAAATGGTGGCCCAAAAGCAAAACACGCTAAAGTAATAGAGGGTTTATCGTTAATGTTAAAAGCTATGGGTTTTGCTGTAGTTGCAGAAGGCGTAGAAACCCAAGAGCAGTACTTATTTTGTAACGAGTTAGATATAAATCATGTACAGGGGTTTTTATTTTCTAAAGCCCTACCCGCCGAGGAAGTGCAATTACTATTTAACAAAACTAATTTAGTTAATAGCTAAATTAGTTTAATCGGATAATTAGTTATCCATTTAAAACAGCAAGCACTTTTTCTTTAAGCTCTTGCGCACTAAGGGCACCTTTTAACAAATAGCCAATAACAAATTCGTGCGCTAAAATTTTAACCCTATCTTCTTCGCGTTCAGAAGTGCTGAACATCATAATAACGCAAGAATTAAGCTCAATTGTTTTTCTTAGCTCACTAAATGCCTCTAAAAATTGAATACCATTTACTCTTGGCATGTTTATATCTAAAAAAATAATTATAGGGGGAAACCGACCTGGGTACTTTTTTTTATTTTCATCATACGCTATTAAAAATTCTAGAGCTTCTTGACCATCTGATTTTTCAAAAATTGTAAGCTCAAGTTGCGCTTCTTTTATGAGCCTTTTGAGTATGTACCTGTCTACCGCATCATCATCAATGATTAAAACTGGCGGATTGATATTGTTCATATTAATGTACTCAGTGGAAGTGTAATTTTAAAGGTAGACCCATGCGACGAACTTACAAAGTTTATAGTGCCTTTTAAAAATTCAACATGCTTTTTAACTAATGCTAAACCAAGCCCAGAGCCTTCACTCAAGTGAGGATGAAATCGTTTAAACATTTCAAAAACTTCGTTGTGAAACTTTTTAGAAATCCCTATACCGTTATCTTCAATTATTATTGTAAAGTCGTTTTTATCAATAAAAATATCGCACTTAACAAATGAGAATGCTTTAGTTGAATCGTAGTACTTTAGAGCATTTGAGATTAAATTTTCTATGATTTGTGTTAAACGTGTTTTATCCGTTTTTATACTTACAGGTACATTAACAAAGGTATTAAAATCGCAATTATTTTGTTTAATAAGCCAATATAAGCGCGTTTTAATATCTCCTATAATCTCATCAAAATTAATAACTTCACGCTCTTTAGTTGCAATGTCTGCTTTGGCTAATTTTAAAATATCGGTTACCAGTAGTTCCAGTTTTTCCATTTGATTAACGATTGTTTGCGTATTTTTTAAGGCCTCTTGTGTATCTGCATTTTTTATATCTTCTATCACAAATTTGGCTAATGATTTAGCCCCCGTTAACGGCGACTTTAGATCATGAGAGGCTCTGTAAGCAAACTGAGCAAGCTCATCATTTGCTTGCTGTAGTGATGCCGTTTGGGTTTTAACAATAGCTTGTAAATGCTGACTGCTTTCTAGATTGAGTAAATCGTTTTCGATACGTTTTTTAGCTGCAAAAATGAGTGACTTTAGTTCATCTGGCGTATTAGTATCAAATTCATAATCTAAACTTTTATGGCTGTGAGACTGACTCAATAGTAGCGAGGTTAAGTTACGAATTGAGCTGGAAATAGTACGTGATAAGTAAGTAATAGACCCTATATTAAACAAAGAAATAATAATAACTAACGGAATAAAGCTGATAAAAATAAACGACACAGTTTTAGTTATTGGAGCCTCAAATGCCTCTGAATTTTTATTAAACTGCTGCAATGCAGCAACTAAGTATTGCAATATTTGTTCGCGAGAAAGTACCCCGTTTCTGTATTGTTCAAGTGAGTATAAAGCTTTATTTGCAAGTTCTACGTCTTGCTTACAAAGCAAAATTGCATGGCTTGTGTTTATCATTTTCATAATAAATAAATTGAGAGCGTTTGCCTCATTAATACATGTTTGTGGCTGCTCTCTTATTGCCAAAATGTCAGCTTCGAGGGTATCTATATCAATGTGGTTATTAAGGTTGATATGCTCGACCCTATTGGCAAGTTGATTAATATATTTTAGGTGTAAAAAATTAAGCTGATGAAACCGAGCGCCTTTCGCAATTTCAAATGCAGCAAATACTGTAATGCTCACCTCTAAACAGGTTAACGCAACTATTAGTAGTAATTTTTTAGAGATATTCATGTGGTGTGGCCAGTGTTTATAATTTTAATATGACTGGCTTTACACTCGCTATGTAACCACTCTTGAATAGTTTTTACTCATTGCTATTAACTATAAGTTTTAGCAGTGTTTATTTTTTAGGACCATTATTAGGGAGTTTATCTCCCACACTTCCATATGTATCGAATATAATTAAAAATCGAGGCTTTTCATCGGTTTCTACGTTATGGTTTACGTAAAGTTCTATGTCTTCGGCGAAAACAGAAAGGCTGATAGTTGCAGCAATAAAAGACGCAACTACACGATTGAATTTGAATTTCATTTTAAATCCTTTTATCTACGCAAAAATTGCGTAGTTCCTTTAAACGTACTCTTACTTATAGTTTTTAATTTTAGAAAAGTAACAGTCTACTAATTCAGCTATATAGTAATGTGCTCAAATACATAAGTATTAATACCAACTGAATCAACATAACTTTATTACTTTAATCAAAATAGGCACAAATATAAAGTAATTTAACGTAAATAAGGTTTAAATCGCTGAGGTTTGAACATTAGTCATAATTGTAATCTTTAAAAATTACTCTTTAACAAACAGCTTTTGAGAGGTGGGTAGCTTACTAATTGTGTAAAAAACACTATTAATTTATGTAATAAACACTAAAAAGCCGGTGTCAGGATTAACCCAACACCGGCTTTTTACTCTAGCTTTTAAAAACTTATAACGATAAGTCTTCTTTAGCACGAGTCAAATTATGAGATACCAGTGAGTTTTTAGAAATTTGTACTGCTTCGTACAAATCAGAAAGGCCTGCAGTATCTTTTTTAGCCATCATACGGGCTACGCCTCGGTTGCTTAGTGCAAACGATGTAAGTTCACGTACTTTTAAACGTGGGCCGCGGCTTTCTTTTAATAAAGCAATGGCTTTTGTACATACCGCTTCAGCTTCATCGTATTTTTTTGATTCAACATTAAGTGCACAGCTATTAAATGGCTGTTCAAACTCTGGGGCTGCTGTTATTGAATCTTCAATAACCATTAATTTGTAATCACTTTGATCAGCCATTGCAGCAGCTGAGCAAGTTAAGAATGAGCCAAGAGCGATGGTTTTTAAAAGTGTACGTTTCATGATTATCTTCCTGTTTGGTTAGTCGTACTTGTTGCCGACAACGTAACTTTAGATAAATCCACCCTTCCCGACAAACGATAAAAACAAACCTAATAAGTGAATAAATCTAACCTATAGGCTTTAGTCTAATACCTGCGATAAAAGGTATGTAATTTACTTATTAACAAGCTTAGTTACAGTTAATCGCTGTATCTGATTAACCTTTAGCTATTAATAGCTTACCTCAAAATAGCGTAATTACTTAGCTGTTAGCTTTTCGTGTGGGCTTAAAAAAAACATCTTTTTCCAACCTTGCCTTTGCGTTGTAAAAAGCCACGGCATAGGCAAAAGCGATAATATAGAATAATGCACATGGGGTTGTTTTCCTGCAGCATTACCGGTATCACCCAGTAAGCCAATTTGACTGTTTATGCTTACTACATCCCCTGCACTTACATTGTAGTCATTTAAGTGTGCAAAATAATGCACGCGCCATTTAGGCCCAAGTACCGCAACCACCTTACCACCTCGGGTTAACTCACCTGCAAATATAACAATACCGTTTATTGAGGCAACAACGGGCGTGTTTTTAGTGCCAAAAATATCGATGCCTTTGTGTACACCCGACCTACCCCATGGCTCATACCAAAACGTGTTGTGGTTCCAATCTTTGCTTGTAGCGCCTTTTACTGGAATCGTCATTTTTTCGGGTATTAGTAAACCTACTATTAATAAAATAATGATTGCGGCCAAAACCCACTTAAATACTTTCAAAGTTTTATCCTTAATATTAATAGTCATTAATTTAAATTATTAACCATAATAAATGAACGTATTGTGAGTCGTATTTACGGTGCATTATTTGAATGAAATACCCGACTAACATGTGCTAGGGCGTGTTGACCTTTCGTGATTGATTTTGCAGCAGTATGTTTGGTTTTTTAGGCAAGGCAGAGCCTGTGAAGTGTGGTTATTCCCCATAAATAGGCGATAACGCAGCATAAAGACCAAACATGCGCTGCCCTTTGGGTTCTTTCTAGGGACGATTAACTCTTTGTTGCTCGGTTTTTACTTAGCCCACTAGGTTACAAACCTCACGCCGTGATTTAATCGCCCCTAGATTGAACAAATTTCAATCCACAAAGATCAACACGCCCTTGGCTTATCAACTTCAAAACAGGTTTTATAAGCAATTGCGCACTGCCGGCTATAAATAACCACGTACCGCTTTCTATTAATGAGTCATTTAAAAAGAAAAAACTACCAATTAAAAACCACACTGCAATCAAAAAATCGTTAAATGCTCCCAGCGCTTCATAACGACGTTGGATGGTAATATGCTCTTGCCCTAAGTCTAAATTAAGCTGATTTTTGCTATCCATCAATACTGCTCACTTTTTTTACTGTGTAATTAAAAAACTGTTTTTACAAAAAATAGGCTTATCTGCACAATACAATATCAAATTGCACACAATAAAAAACGCTGACTGAAATATCAGACAGCGTTTTGATTTGTATAGTCTTTATAACCTAAAGCTAAGCATAACTTTTATATTTGATAAATCGTTTATTTTTTCTCTTTTTCTAAACGCTTTTTAAGACTTAAAGCGGCATCAGCAGCGAGTAAACGCATAAATTCAGAGCCGTTGCTTTGCTCGCCTTGCCCTGCACCACCAATAACAATTTCAGGTACTAGGCGGCTATTGCCTAAACTTGTAAATAAAGCAGTTTGAATTTTAACCTCAGCTTTTAATGTTTCATCAAAAACATATTTAGGATCAAGCGCTGCCGACTTAGCACGTAAACGTGCCTCAGCTAACACATCCATACCAAGTGCTTCTAAACGTTGTTGTTTTAATATCTCTTCTTGCTCTTTTGCAAGCTCCGCTTTAACCGCTACACGTTGCTGCGCTGAAATAATCGCATTGGCTTTAATACGCTCAGCATCAATTTGCTCTTTAATTTTAAGCTTTTCAGATTCTGCTCGTTGCTTAGCAATGGCTTGCTCACCTAGTGCAACCTCTGTACGCGCTTGTTGCTCTGCTTTTTTAAGGTTTTGACGCGCAAGCGCTTCATCTGCTGCCGCTTGCTTTTGCGCCTCTAGACGTGCGTTTACTTTACTTTCGTAGTCAATATCAATAATGCTCGCATCAACTACCGTAATACCGTAAGCGCCTAAAATAGGTGCGTTACGCAGTGCGTTGCCTTCGCTGTCTTTTTTAATATTAATAGTAACGCGTTGCTGTTTACTCAAATTACTTAAATCGTCAGTTTTATCACGCTCACCAGTACTAATAATTTGCTCAGTCACAAAAATACCGTTGGTTAGCTGATCAGAAAAATCTTGGCTTAATTGGCCATTACCACCTGAGTAATGTTGCTCTACCGACATCATACGTGCAGACGCTTTAACATTTTCAGTTGTGGCACGCATTAGTAGGTTAGAAATTAGGGTTTCTTGTGAGCCAAATTCTTCGTGTATTTTAAGTAAACCACGTAATGCGCCAGACTCACTAGCTGGCACATTGCCCGGTAATCTAAAACGCGACACACCACGGGCACCACCGGTTGTTGTATCTAAAAAACGAATAGGAATTAACGGTACAATCGCGCTTGCTGTTGCACTACTATCGCCAGTAAAGTTTATAGAAATTACTTTTTTATAGGCCGAGGTAGTACCAAATGCTTTTAGATAAGGGCCAGCCTGATTTATCACCGTTAAATTACCAGTAAATGCTGATTGGTGTACTAATCGCTCATCTGCTTCGTTCCACGATATAACCTGCGATGTAAGCGTGGCAATAACCGCTAATACAACAACAATTGACGACACCACAATGACATTACGGCGGCCAAAACGGCTTATAAACGACTCATTTTTTTCTGCTGGGATTACTTTTTCGTTATCCATTATTATTACTCTCCATGTTTAATTTTTTCTTAACAAAGTAAATAATTTCTTGCTCGCTTAAATGCGCACAAAAACTACCTGAACGATGCAATTCAATAAATGTTGCAAGGATCTCTTCTTTGCCTTTTATTGTTTTATGCTCGTCTGCTTGGGCTTGGTTTTTATCAGTAAGTTGAGTAATAAGATCATCCACAATGGTATCTTTATCAAATAACACATTGTATTCTTTTGTTTTTCTTACTCGGCTTGTGCGTACATTGCTATAAATGACATAAATAGCTAAACACAAAATAATAACCAATGTACTCAACCCAACAATATAAAAAATCATAATTCCTACTTATATTTAGTTGAATAATCACCTTAATCACAAGTGTAAATTTTTTTCACAAATGTTAATGCGTGATTTTACAGAATAACCGTCTAAAAAACAGGTAAAAAATAAAACATTAGCTAATAGCTAAATACTAAATCTATCTAAAGAAGAGTCTGGGTATTAATTTTTTTGCAAATGAGGGTCCGCAAACAATGGTAAACTTTTATATCGTGCACAAAAAAGCCCCTGCAGGTTATACCTTGCAGGGGCCTTTTTGAAACTTGCGCTAGCTAGAGCTTTTTATAAAGAAAGCTCTTCTTTAGCGCGAGTTAAGTTATGCGTTACCATTGAATTTTCAGAAACCTGAACTGCTTCGTATAAATCGGCAAGAGCTGCTGTATCGTTATGCGCTTTTAATCGTGCAACACCACGGTTGCTTAACGCGTAAGATGTAAGCTGGCGTACTTTAAATTTAGGGCCTTCAGCATCTTTTAAAAGTGCGATAGCTTTTGTACAAATTTCTTCAGCTTGAGCGTAATTTTTAGATTTAACGTTAAGTGCGCAGCTATTGAATGACTCTTCAAGTGGCAATGGCGCAGTAGCGGTTTTGATAACCATTAGTTTGTAGTCACTTGAATCAGCCATTACAGCTGCTGAGCAAGTTAGTAATGAGCCAAGAGCGATGGTTTTTAAAAGTGTACGTTTCATGGTTTGCCTTTCCTAATTAAGTTAGTCGTGCTTGTTGCCGACAACTGAACTTTAGAGTATTAGCTCAACAGCGACAAACGAGAAAAACAAACGTAATAAGTGAAGAAAATTAACCTATAGACTTTAGTCTAATACGTGAGCTAATTTGTTATAAAATCGAGTAACAATTAGCCCTTATTAGCAACTGATTCCTAAACAAAATTTAAGTAACACCAGTAAAAAACCCTATTTTTTGTAACATTATCTGTATAAATAAAATACAGCTAATTTATTTAAGCTTACTTACGAATACTTTTAGCAACTTTGCCAACACTTAACCCCTGGATCAAAATAGAAAACACCACCACAGCATAAGTTAAGGTAAGTAAAACATTTCGCTCTGCACCATCAGGAAGCTGCAAAACAAGCGCCACCGAAATACCGCCGCGCAATCCTCCCCACGTTAATACCTTCCACGCACCATTGGGTAATGCTAATTGCTTATTAAAAGTGGTGGTTGTTATACCCACTACAATTAAGCGTGCTAATAAAGCAATTAATATAGTTAACACAGCAGCGGCTAATAAATTGCCCGAATAGGCAATCATTACAACTTCAAGCCCAATTAAAACAAATAAAATGGCATTTAAAATTTCGTCAATAAGCTCCCAAAATAAATCAACGTAATGACGTGTTTTATCACTCATGGCTAAATTACGGCCATGGTTACCCACCATTAACCCCATCATAACCATCGCAAGTGGCCCCGATAGGTGCCAATGGCTTGCCAGCGCATAACCACCAATAACACCTGCAAGAGTAAGTAATACCTCTTCTTGGTAGCTATCTATACTTTTAAGTAAGTAATATAAAATGCCGCCAAGTGTTAAGCCAAAAATAATTCCACCACCCGCTTCAACGGCTAACGTATGCGCTACAGAATAGGTTGTAGGAATATCACCACTTGATAAAATACCCAGTAATAAAACAAATACCACCACCCCTATTCCGTCATTAAATAACGACTCACCCGCTATCACAGTTTCAATACTTTTAGGCGCGCCGGCTGAGCGTAAAATACCCATAACAGCAATCGGATCGGTTGGCGAAATTAACGCGCCAAATAATAAACACCAAATAAACGATAAATCAAAGCCAAGTAATGGCAGTAATAAATAAAGCGCACCAGCAATAATAACGGTAGATACAAGCGTACCCATACATGCCAAAATACCAATTGGTAATTTATAACGCCTTAAATCGCTTACATTCACATGTAGCGCCCCGGCAAATAGCAACATAGAAAGCATGCCATCAAGTAAAACCTCCGTAAAATTAAGCTGATCGAGTAGGCTCACCTCATAATCTATCAGATCATCAAACCCTAAAAAGCCCAAAAATATCGCAGTAATAGAAACCAGCATAGAAATAACCATCACACCAATTGTGGTTGGCAAGCCAATAAAGCGATGATTCACATAGGTGAGTAAGGCAGTAATCGATAAAAATATCGCGCTAATTTCAAATATAGTTAAAGTGCCTGAAGAGACGACGGTAGGTTCCATATTAATTAATCCACAAATAGTAATTGGTTTTATTTTAAATACCCGTTCGCTTAATTAAGTGAGCTGCTTTTAGGTCGTAAAGCCTTTTACAAACAAAGAAAAAGCTTAGCTTTAGTCGCTATCACTTATTGCTTCTGTATTTTTTACCTTATGCATTTATGCTTTTTATAAATAGCAAAAACGCAAAAAAGCCATATAAGGGTTTAACCTAACATGGCTTTTTTGTACTCTCGCTTAATTAAAGTGTTTTATAAAGCACTTTATGAGCAATCTTTTATAAAGAAAGCTCTTCTTTAGCGCGATTTAAGTTGTGCGATACCATAGTGCTGTTAGACATTTGGTTAGCTTCGTATAAATCGGCTAATGCAGCAGTTTCGTTATTCGACTTTAAACGCGCTACACCACGATTACTTAAAGCGTAAGAGGTAAGCTGGCGTACTTTAAATTTAGGGCCATCTGCATCTTTTAAAAGTGCGATTGCTTTTGTACAAATTTCTTCAGCTTGAGCATAGTTTTTTGACTTAACATTAAGTGCACAGCTATTGAATGACTGCTCTAAAGGTTGCGGTGCCGTAGCCTGTTCGATAACCATTAATTTGTAATCACTTGTATCAGCCATTACAGCAGCTGAGCAAGTAAATAAAGAGCCAAGAGCGATGGTTTTGATTAGTGAGCTTTTCATGATTATATTCCTGTTGAGTTAGTCGTGCTTGTTGCCGACAACTGAACTTTAGAGAATTAACACAAAACCGACAAACGATTAAAACAAAACCAATAAGTGAAGAAAATTAACTTATAGACTTTAGTCTAATACCAAACATATCGAACGACCACTGTAATTAGATTGATATAATGAGTATAACTAATTAATTTAAACGCCTTACCTATTGCAAACCTATAAACTCCCTCGTCCATATGCCATAATCTAAATAATTCATTATTTTAGTAACTTGGCGCTCATTTAGGCGTTTTTAAGTTAACTACTCAGGGTTTTCAGCATGGCATATCAAGAGCAAAATCAAGCAACTATTTACTGGCACGACTACGAGACCTGGGGGGCGAGCCCTCAAAAGGATAAGCCGAGCCAATTTGCAGGTATTCGTACCGATCTTGATTTAAATATAATTGGCGAGCCGCTTATTGAATATTGTAAGCCGCAGGCGGATTACTTACCTCACCCTGAGGCATGTTTAATTACGGGTATAACTCCACAAGTGGCGATGAAAAAAGGCTTAGTTGAAGCTGACTTTATAGCAAAAATTCATGCCGAATTTAGTGCGCCAAACACCTGTGTGGCTGGTTATAACAGTATTCGCTTTGACGACGAAGTAAGTCGCTATAGCTTTTACCGTAACTTTTACGACCCATACGAGCGTGAATATAAAAACAATAATAGCCGCTGGGATATTATTGATTTAGTACGCGCTTGCTATGCACTTCGCCCTGAAGGCATTGAATGGCCGTTAAAAGAAGACGGTAGCCCAAGCTTTAAGCTTGAGCATTTAACAGTAGCTAATGGCATTGAACACGCTGCTGCGCACGATGCGCTAAGCGATGTAACCGCCACAATTGCACTGGCTAAACTAATAAAAGAAAAACAGCCAAAGCTTTATAACTTCTTTTTTGGGCTCCGCAATAAAAAAGCGCTCGGTGATTTAGTTGATGTATTTAACATGACGCCGCTTGTACATACTTCATCGCGTATTCCTGCAACGCAGGGTTGTACTACGTGGGTTGCGCCTATGAGCTTTCATCCGGTAAATAAAAACGCGGTTATTTGTTTTGATTTAACCCAAAGCCCGCAAGTGTTACTGGATTTAAACGTAGAAGAGCTACGTAAACGTTTATACACCAAACGCGTTGATTTAGCCGAGGGCGATTTACCTGTTGGTTTAAAGCTGGTGCATTTAAACAAGTGCCCTATTTTAGCGCCTGCTAAAACTTTATTACCAGAAAACGCAGCCCGTTTAGGAATTGACCGTGAGCAATGCCTTGCGAATTTAGCTATTTTAAAAGCCAATACCGAGCTTCGCGATAAAGTAACTGAAGTATTTAACGAAAAAGGCGATTACAGCGCGACTACTAACGTTGATTACTTACTTTACGATGGTTTTACAAGCCACGCCGACAAAGCAAAATTTGCGATTATACGTGATGCTAAACCAGATGAGTTAGCGGGCTTAAATTTAGATTTTGAAGATAAAAAGTTTAATACATTACTCTTTAGATACCGTGCACGAAACTGGCCTGAAACACTAAACCAGCAAGAACTTGATCAATGGCGCCAGTATTGCCAAAACAAGCTAATGCACGGGGAAGATCAACCCTCAATTAGCGCACAAGATTTTATGATCACCCTTGAAAACTTGGCCCATGAGCACGACGACAGCGAAAAGAACCTGACCATTTTAAAGGCGCTTTATAACTACGCACAGAGCATGTAATTTGCTTTAGCCTTACTTGTAAAACGCATATAAAAACACGACGCTTTAGTGATAAAGCGTCGCGTTTTTTTGTTTGAATTATTATGGGCTTCGCCCATCACGCAAGCAAGCTTAGCGTCTACGGGTAAAACCCATATCTTCACCTTAGTGGTAGACGTTGAGCTTGCTCACGTGAAAAGCGCAGCTTTTAATTGCTTAGTAAAACACTACTCACAAAGAGGAGTGAATGAGGAGAAAATGAGAAAATATAAGCCAAAAATAGCTTTGGCTATTCACTTCCTCTAAAAGCGCAGCGCCTCATAAACTCTTTGTGAATAAATCACTTTACGGGCTTTATCCGTCACGCAAGCAAGCTTCGCGTCTACAGGTAAAACCCATATCTACACCTTGGTGGTAGACGTTGAGCTTGCTCACGTGAAAAGCGCAGCTTTTAATTGCTTAAATAAAACACTATTCACAAAGAGAAGTGAATGAGGAGTAAATGAGAAAACATAAAGACCAACAACAATCTTTTTAGAACTATTACTGCCTCTAGAGCGAAGCGCCTCTTACCCTCTTTGTGAATAAATCACTTTACGGGTTTTATCCGTCACGCAAGCAAGCTTCGCGTCTACAAGTAAAACCCATATCTACACCTTCGCGGTAGACGTTGAGCTTGCTCACGTGAAAAGCGCAGCTTTTAATTGCTTAAGTAAAACACTACTCACAAAGAGGAGTGAATGAGGAGAAAATGAGAAAACATAAGCCAAAAATAGCTTTGGCTATTCACTTCCTCTAAAAGCGCAGCGCCTTATAACCTCTTTGTGAATTAATCACTTTACGGGCTTTGCCCATCACGCAAGCAAGCTTGGCATCTGCATGTAAAACCACATCTACACCTTAGTGGTAGACGTAGAGCTTGCTCACGTGAAAAGCGAAGCTTTTAATCTTTTAAAATGTGAAACGTTATTTTTTATGCAGCGCTTCTATTCGTGCAAGTAAGCTTGAGGTATCGTATCGGCCGCCGCCAAGGGCTTGTACATCGGCGTAGTATTGATCGACCGTTGCAGTCATCGGTAAAGTAGCGCCGTTGTTTTTAGCTTCATCAAGCGCAATACCTAAATCTTTACGCATCCAATCTACCGCAAAGCCAAACTCGTATTCACCTGCCCACATTGTTTTGTAGCGGTTTTCCATTTGCCACGAGCCAGCTGCACCTTTTGAAATGGTTTCAATTACTTTTTCGCCATCAAGGCCTGCTTGCTTTGCAAAATGTAGACCTTCTCCTAAGCCTTGCACAACACCTGCTATACAAATTTGATTAACCATTTTACATAATTGGCCAGAACCAACTTCGCCTAGCAACTGGCTAAAACGGCTAAATGCCGCCATTACAGGCTGTGCTTTTGCAAATACAGCTTCATTGCCACCGGCCATTACCGTTAAAACACCATTTTCGGCGCCAGCTTGGCCGCCAGATACTGGCGCATCTATAAAGTCGATATTTTGCAGAGCTGCCTTTGCTGCTACTTCGCGGGCTACCTCAGCAGAAGTTGTTGTATGATCAACTAATATTGTGTGTGGCAGCATGCCCGCTAAAACACCATCATCACCGTATACTACCGAGCGTAAATCGTCATCGTTACCAACACACATAAAAACGATATCTGCGTTGCTGGCAGCCTCACGTGGAGTAGGTGCAAAGCGCCCGCTAAATTCTTCAGCCCATTTTTGAGCTTTTGCCTGAGTACGGTTATATACGCATACGCTGTAGCCGGCTTTTGCCAAGTGCCCAGCCATTGGATAACCCATTACGCCTAAACCTATAAATGAAACATTGATTGACATAAAAGTGCCTTAATTACCTGATAACTTAGAAACTATGCCGATTATGTCAATCGGCTGCTTAAAAAGCGAATTAAGTCTTTATAAATTTCCAGCGTAAGGAAATAAGCAGGTAACCCATGGATAGTATTTATCAATTTAGTGCGCCACTGTACAACAGCGAAAGCTTTGCGCTTAGCCAGCTAAAAGGCAAAACCATACTTATTGTTAATACAGCAAGTAAATGTAATTTTTCAATGCAATTAACAGCCCTTGAAAAACTCTACCAAGAATATAAAAACCGTGGATTCACTATTTTAGCGTTTCCGTGCCATCAGTTTGGGCAAAACGAGCCTCTTGATAATTTAGCTATTAAAGACTTTTATCAAGCGCAGTTTAATGTCTCGTTTGAAGTATTTGGTAAGGTAATGGTAAACGGCCCTGAAGCACACCCGCTTTTTAATTATTTAAAAGCGCACACACGGGGTATTTCGCAAAACCGCGCCGTAAAGTGGAACTTCACTAAATTTTTGATTAATAGTGATGGGCAGCTAGTAGCACGTTACGCACCACGCACCAAGCCCGAAACGCTCAAACAAGTAATAGAGGCAAATTTACAAAGCTCGCCACAAAAAAGTAGCTATAGAAGCACTAAGTTAACCCCTAACTTTAATGCATTAAAAGGCGCTTAGTTATTTTAAATCAATAAAGTGGAGCTTATTAAAGCGCATTACCTAAAAGTAGTTTAATGTTAAAGGTAAACCCATACTTTGGAGTTAATAACATGAACATTGCTTTTTTTAGTACTCAAAAATACGAACAACCATTTTTTGAATACTGTATTAAAAACAATCCAAGCATACGTATAAATTATTTTGAGCAAACACTTAACGAGCAAACCGCCCTATTAGCAAAAGGCTTTGAAGCCGTATGCGTATTTGTAAACGATACTGTGAATGCAGTCGTAATAGAGCAATTAGCAGAGCTTGGTGTGAACACTATTTTACTGCGCTGTGCGGGGTTTAATAACGTTGATTTAATTGCAGCTAAAGCACACAACATTAAAGTACTGCGCGTGCCTGCATACAGCCCTGAAGCGGTAGCAGAGCACTGTATTGCACTTATGCTTACGCTAAGTCGTAAAACACACAAGGCCTATAACCGTGTACGCGAAGACAACTTTGATTTAAACGGTTTATTAGGCTTTAACCTGCACAGCAAAACGGTTGGAATTATAGGTTGCGGTAAAATTGGTCTTGCGCTTTGTAATATACTAAATGGCTTTGGTGCCAACGTTTTAGTGTGCGACCCTTATGCGCAACCTGGTAATTACATCATTACCGATTTAGACTCGCTGCTAACTCAAAGCGATATAATTTCACTTCACTGCCCATTGAACGAGCAAACACACCATTTAATAAATGATGACGCATTCAATAAAATGAAACCCGGCGTTATGCTTATTAATACCTCGCGTGGCGCGCTATTAAATAGTAAAGCGTGTATTAACGCACTTAAAACTAAAAAACTGGGGTATTTAGGGCTCGACGTGTACGAGCAAGAATCAGAGCTGTTTTTTAAAAATCACAGCGACGAAATAAATCAAGACGATATATTTTCGCGCTTAGTGAGCTTTAAAAATGTATTAGTCACTGGCCATCAAGGATTTTTTACCCAAGAAGCACTTACCGAGATTGCTAATACAACCATACAAAATGCGCTGGAAATAAACCAAGGTAAACTTCTAACTAATGAGGTTTTATAAGTTATTTAAAATAGGCACAAAAAAAGCGAAGTGAGTTTATAAACTCACTTCGCTTTATTAATCTATTTTTAATGCTAGCTCTATGGCTTAGCCATAATCACCCAAAGGCTACATTTGCAAATACCAAGGTCATTAATATCGGGCACACAAAGCGAATATACTGTGCAAACCAGTAATGCGCTCCTGTGGTTGCTTGGCGCAATTTATTACCACGCTGCCACATCCATCCTGCGGTAACAAAGTAAAACAAGCCCATAAGCGGAAGTTGGTATTGGGTAAACAACATAATTACCAAACCAAATAGCCACTCAAAATTTAATATAATGGCACTTGCACATACAAGCACAACTAAACTTACAGCCCACGTGGCTTTGGTACGATCCACTTGGTGGTTTTCTACTAAAAAGGCAACGGGTATTTCGGTGGTTGAAATAGTTGATGTAACCGATGCAATCGACATAAGTACAAAAAACAACAAGCCTATAAGTAAACCTATTTCGCCCATTGTGCTAAATAGCTCTGGCAAAATAGCAAATATAAGCTGCCCTTCGCCAATTAGTTTACCACCACTAAACACCTCAACCCCATTATGCTGTGCAACGTAAATGGCAGGCACAATAAGTAAACCGGCTAAAAATGCCACGCTAGTATCGAGTAATGCAACGCTTGCGGTTAGTTTTGGCAGGTTTGCATCTGGCTGTAAGTACGAGCCATAAATCATCATACAACCTACACCTAACGAGAGCGAAAAAAACGCCTGCCCCATAGCTGCAATAATTAAATTTGGGTCGAGCACTTGGCTAAAATCAGGTATTAAATACGCGGCAAAACCTTCGCTTGCGCCATCTAAGCTGGCTATATAAACAATTAAACCAACCAATAAAACTAATAGTAACGGCATTAAGCGGCGCGACCAGGTTTCAATACCCGATTTAACCCCCTTTAAAATAATGCTGGCGGTTAAAATAAGCATAAGCGGGGTAAACACAAAATTACGCAGCACCGAGTCGCTATGTAAAAACTCGCTTGCGGCATCAAAGCCAAAAAATGTAGTAATAGGCTCAATGGCGTACGAAAGCATCCAACCAGCTACAATAGAATAAAAGCTAAGCATAACCACAGCGCCCGCAAGGCCAATATAACCTGCCGCAGCACCTACTTTTTTATTGGTATTTTGCCATGCGTTGCCCAATGCTTTAACTGGGTTGGCTTGTGCGTGGTGGCCTAAATAAAGCTCGGTATAAAGCGCCGGTAGCGCTAATAAAAATATAACAACAAAATAAACCAGTAAAAAAGCACCGCCACCATGGTTGGCCGCCTGCGTAGGAAAACCCCATATATTACCTAAACCCACTGCTGCGCCTGCAGCGGCTAAAACAAAACCAAATCGGCTTTGAAATCCATCACGCACTTGTGCCATACATCTACAAATCTGTTATTCTTTGATTATTGTGAATTAAACCATATTTCATGCCAACTGAGTAATAAAATTGCTCGTTGCATAAATAAGCGCTGTTAACCGCTCATAATTACAGCGACTCACCCATTTAAAGCGTTTATGACAGCAGATTATTTTAAAAACACCTTACGTATTACTCCTGCTCAATTAGCAAACTTACCGTTAGCTAATAACCGCATTTTATTATTTGATGCGACAACGCTTGATGTAAGTAAATTTAACTTACCTGATTACTTAAGCCCGTTTGAGCTAGGCGTTATAAACCGCCGTAAAAGAGCGCAAGCAAAACAAGAATACTTGGCTACTCGTATACTGCTAAAACAGTTGCTTAAAATAGCTAAGCCACAATACGCAAACACACCGCTAAATGGTATGAGCACCCAATTTGACGAGGCAAGCGCTAAATTACAGTTGCAAGCTAGTGGCGAAATTTTTAATACCTGTATTTCACACTCCCACGGTTTGGTTGGCGTAGCCCTTAACTTAGCTAATACCGAGTTTGGTTTTGATATTGAAAAAATAAGCTTAAAGCGCCCATTTGAAAAGCTCGCAAAGCATTTTTATCACGCAGACGAAATAGCCCTAATTACTGAGCCGAGTAATACGCAAACCCAAGCTAATATCTTTTTTAGAATTTGGACATTAAAAGAGTCGCTTGCTAAAGCCACCAGCCGCCCTATTGCTAAATTGCTTAGCCCGAATGTGTTTAATGAGTTAAATATTGCAACACTCGGTGCATCAAGTAACTGTGTTACCGTTGAAAGTAATAACCAACACACCCAATTTGATGTAACTGTAGCGCATAAAAAAAGCACCGACTGGCGATGCTTTTTAATAACAGACTTTATACTTTAGCTGCTTTTTTACGCCTCTAAAAGGCGGCTGTGTATAGCTTGTACCACAGTATCTGATTCGCCCTGCTCTACTAAAAAGCAAAGATTGTGCTTACTTGCACCATGGCAAATTAAACGAATATTAAACTCTTTTAGTACATTCATTAGGTTCATTTCGTGCTGACGAAGCTGTATTTCTGAACCAATAAGCGCCACTAGCGTTAAGTTGTTTTCAACCGATACATGGCAAAATTCAGCAAGCTTATCTAAACACGCTTGCTCAAGCTCTGGGCGCGAGGCATTAGGCGCGTTATCGAGGGTAATGGCTACGCTTATTTCAGAGGTAGTCACTAAATCTACCGATATATTAAACTCACTTAAAATGGTAAACACGCGGGCTAAAAAGCCACTTGCCAATAGCATTTCAGGGCTTTTAAGTGTGAGCAATATTTGGTTTTTACGTTGCGTTACGGCGCGTATACCCGGCTGCTGCGATTTTTCGCGCTCAATCCACGTACCACCGCGCTCTGGCTCACGGCTTGAGCCTACAAATACATTAATGTGGCTACGGCTAGCTGGTAAAATAGTCGCTGGGTGCAATACTTTTGCGCCAAATGTGGCCATTTCTGCGGCTTCATCAAAACTTAAACGGGCAATAGGCGTTGCTTTGGCACATAAACGTGGGTCGGTGCTAAATATACCCACTACGTCGGTCCAAATGTGTACGCTTTTAGCGTTAATCGCCTCAGCAAGTAATGCTGCGCTGTAATCTGAACCACCACGGCCAAGTGTGGTTGTTTGGTCAAATTCGTCGCTACCAACAAAACCTTGAGTTACAATTACCTGCTCATCTAATAGCGGAATTAATACTTCTTTAGCCGCTTGCGCTGTGGCTTTAACATTGGGTGTTGCTTTACCAAACTGACTGTCGGTTTTAAGTACTTTTCGTACATCAAAACGATCTGCATTTAAGCCTTTTAAACGCAGCACTTGCGCAAATAAGTACGACGATAAGCGCTCACCAAAGCTAAGTAGCTCATCGTGCTGCTGATCAGTTGTTAGTGTTTCAATCGCTAATGTTTGGAATGCTTTTAATGTTTCGTTAAAGCCTACGGCTAAATCGGCATCAAGCGATAACTCATCTAAAATAGCTTGCTGAATGGCTAGCACGCCGTCTATGTGTTCTTGGCGCTGCTCTGGGGTAATGCTTGATTTACACAGTGCAACTAAGTGGTTAGTTACGCCGGCACTGGCGCTCACAGCTACAATACGTACGCTTTTATCTGCAACAATAATTTCGCTGCAGCGACTCATCGCTTCAAAATTTGCAACACTGGTTCCGCCAAATTTGGCAACGATGTAATCTGATTTTGCGCCTAATACTGATTGTGGCACTGATTGGGTAGTCATTTAGTCTCCTTTCGCGGTATTTTAACCGCTAAAAAACAAGAAGAACTTGGCAAAGGAATGCATTTGATGTGTCCGCTGCCAGAAGCTCTCCACCTATATTGGTGACAGTTTTGAGGATTCAGCCCCATAAACCGAAAAACAATAGCGACGTACTAGTATTTTTCTCGGCGAGTACTTCCCTCTTTAATGGTTACGGGCGTTCGTCACCTACCATTAAATACCTAAGTATCGCACCTCTTCTGAATGCTTTATTAACCATTGGCTAATAAAACAAAGCCCCGCTAATTAGCGGGGCTTTGAAAGTTATCGTTTAGACGTCTAGGTGTCAAGCATTTATAGCAAAAATTAAACAAAACCACCCATAAAGTAAGCGCCTGCATAACCTACGGTATAACAAATTAATAATTGCAGCGATAATTTAAAGTAGCTCGTAAAAGTAAGTGCCTTTAGTTTGCTCATGGCAATAATACCCGCTGCCGAACCAATTATAAGCATTGAGCCACCTACACCGGTTGCATAAGTAAACGACAACCAATGTTGCTGGCTCATTACTATATCTGCTTTTAATAGCGCAGCAGTAAGCGGTACGTTATCAACCCCTGCTGATAATATTCCCATTAAATAGTTAGCGTACTCAGGTGCCATTACTGTATATAAATCGGTAAATTTAGTTAAAATACCAATTTCTTTTAATGCGCCAACAAGTAAAAGCACACCCACAAAAAACAGTAGCGTGTCGTATTCTATGTCGCGTACAAAATCGATGATGTCTTTATTTATATCTTTTTTGCGCATTAAAAATTGCGCCACTAAAAACATAACCGATAAACCAAATAAAAATGTGAGTAGCGGCGGTACGCTATAAATTACGCTAAGCGTTAACGTACTTACCACGGTTGATAAAAATATGATGGCAATAGTAATGTCGGTTTTTTCTATGCGTTTTTTTTGCGAGCCCACAAACTCTATTTGCCCTTTCATACCAATAGAGAGCAAAAGCGCGAGTAGCATTACACTTATAAACGCAGGGGCTATGAGCAGTAATAAGTTTGCAATTGAAACCTTGCCGTCCAAAAATATCATTAAGGTGGTTACATCACCGGTTATTAGCGATACACCGCCAGAGTTGACCCCAAACACAATAAGTGTGGCGTATTTAATGAGCTTTTTAGTTTCAAGATTTAATGACATAACCACAGCAAGTGATATAAGCGTAGCGGTTACATTGTCAGAAATAGATGAAAACAAAAAAGCAAAGCCGCCCACTAAAAACATAAGTTGTCGTTCGCTAATGCTTTTAGGCATTACCCGGTGCACAATGTTTTCTATAAACCCTTTAGAGTTTAAATAGGCAACAAAGGTCATGGCGGCCATTAAAAACAGCCACAGTGAGGCTATTTCTAATATGTTTTCGTTAAGAAGATGCTGAATAGTTGCAGGGCTTTGCCCATGAAGCGGGTTAACAAAAAGTATAATCCAACAAAGCGTTCCAAAAAAGAGTGTAGTTTTAGCTTTATTTACGTGAATTATATCTTCTATAACGATCAGTAAAAAGGCAATCGCTATTAGGGTTAAAATTATCGAGAGGACCATGGTAGTTAAATAACCTTTGATATAGTTTTAACAGAGCGCACAAACAACTTGCGTTTAAGCGTTCCTAATTTTGGTGCGAATTTTAGCACCGCAGATGTGCAAAAACTATTATTAAATGGTCTTAAAAACGAATACTATATGCAGGTAAAATACGTAATAATGAGTCCTTTGTAAGAACTCAATAATAAAATACTAGGATGTTGTAACCTCTTATGATCCCAGCTAAAAAGCTGCTTAATACCCTTAGCGAACATTGGGGTGTTTTAGAGCTATTATTTAAACGTTTTAAAATGGCCGACTTTAGTCTAAAAGACGTACAAAACGCCATTAAGCAAAAGCAGCCCACATGGACAAACGAGCGCATATACAAAGAAACAAATCGTTTGCTCAATCAAGATATACTCATTCCATTGGCTAAATCTTCTCAGCTTGAAATTAACCGTGCCATTGCAGATTTTGCGACCTTTTTATTACAAGAAGAACACCTAGGTTTAGCACAAGAAATTAGCGTTTTGGTTGATGACTTAGCCCGCCTAGGAAACCGACTAGATAACGCGGGCGAAATGGAAGACTTTGACGATTTACGCCGCTTTAGCCGCATTATGGATGATCGGGTGCGTAAAATAATGAAGCTCTACGCGCATAACGAAAACGCCATATTAAATATTGTTGAGCAAGCTAAGTCTGATCACGCTGTGCAATCTTTGCAAAAGCGCTATAAAGCCGTAATAGAAGCCTTTGACGAATACATAGAGCCCATGCTTGAAATGGTCGATATTAGGGGCGACTTTCATGCCTGCTTTACACTGATTGAACAACAAATAAGTAAGCAAATAGAGCACATTGAGCGCTCAGGTAAAGCCTACAACGACAAACGCATGCTTGAGCAATTACGTACCCGCATACTCGAAATGCACTTAGTTGGCAGAGAAAGCTTACGTAAAAGTGCCGATATGCTGATGCCACTGCGCGAAGAGCTGCGCCGTAATAACTTAATTACCCGCCAAGCGGCAAAAGTGCTCGGCCTGGTGCGTAAAAATGGCGTAGACAACATGCTAAGTGCGGTACAGCCAAACTTTGTAAGCGATGCGCAGCGCTATTCGCTTGGGCAGCAGCGCCATATAGTGGCTTACATGGCAAGCTTGGTTGAATTTGAACACGAAGAATACCAACTCCCAGAGCAACAAGACGTACCGGCGTTTGTAACGCCTAACATTCCTGATTACCACGATGTTAAAAAAACCTTTGCAAAACGCTTTAATAAAAAACGCAAAAAGCCTCAACCATTGCTGCAATTTTTAGATGAAAGCTACCCTGAGCTAGACGCCGACGAAATGCTATTTTTATATCAAAAATTAGTCAGCGACAGCGACGTACACATTAGCCAAAGCGATGAAAAAGCGCGCGTAAAAATAGCCGGCCAACATTTTTCGTTATACCCATTTAATTCAGCGCCTCAGCCAGATACAAAGGCAGACGAGTAACACATGACACATATAAACCTAGACGAGCTAACACATCTGCAAGCCATTAATAAAAAATTAGGCGCAGGTTACCATATTTGCGAACAAGACAACGTAATGTGGCAAGAGCTTGACCAACACATAGACGCCTACAGTGCTTTATTTAACGCCCTTGGCCACGATTTAAAACACGACAGCCGCGGCTTTTACTACTTTGCCAGCGACGAAAGCACGCCAAATATGGGTAAAATATCCCGTGCTATCGCACTTACTATTTACATTTTAATTGAGCATTTTGCCAATACCGGTAAAGACCCAATGCGCGCCTTGTTTGATGAAGTAAACGATTTAGAACTAATGCAAACCTTAGTGCAAATTAACAAACACTTGTTTGATCAGCTTGAGATATTTTCGGGCTCAGATTTACGAAAAGACGTATACCTGCGCATGGTACGTTTAGGTTTAGCCCGCGAAGTAGAAGGCGGGTTCCTGCTACAAGCTCCTATTCACCGCTACATTGATGCGCTAATTGAAGTAAACGAAGAAACCTACATTACGGAGGACGAGGAATGAAAAACCTATACGGACTGAGCAAACTCGCCCTACTTAATACCGCAGGCTATGCAAAGTGTGTGATCCCGCTTGATAAAAGTAGCTCTATTTGTGCGCCTAACAATACCGGTAAAAGCTCGGTTATTAACGCCCTGCAATTTCCGCTTATAAACGATTTACGCCTAACCGAATGGGATGGGCACGATTTAGATGAAACCCGTAAGTTTTATTTTTCATCGGATCAGTCGTACATTTTACTAGAAGCAAACTTGCCTCATGGCTCGGTCGTTATTGGTGTAGCGGGCCTTGGTAAAATAGCCGGTTACGCGCATCAGTATTTTTGTTATCAGGGCAAACTTGATTTAGCGCAGTACACACAAGGTAATACCATAATTAAGTTTACCAAGCTGTTTAATCATTTGAAGTCGCTTAATTACAACCCTATAGAGCTAAAAGCACAAGAGCTAAACGCCCTACTTACCGGCGGCGCAACCCCGTTTGACGGCGACATTAACTTAAAAATGATCCCGCTTAATAATGTGCAAGACTCTGCCATTTATAAAGAAATTTTTAGGCGTATTCTTAACTTACACAAATTAGGCGCAAGCGATGTTAAACGCTTTATGCTGCGTGTATTTGAGCGCCATATGTCAAACTCAAAGGTCGACTTTTACGAAGTATGGCGTCGCTCGTTTGATAAAGTAAACCGGGCTAAACGTGAATTAAAAGCGCTTGAATCAATGCAAGAGCCAATAAGTGCGCTTGAATCAATGCTTGAAAATCAAACAGTGCTTAAAGGTAAATTAGCAGCCTACGCACCTAAAATTGACCAAGCATTAATAGACTTTGATACCTATCAAGAAGAGCAGCTAAATGAGCTAGGTGTTGCACTTGAAGACATAGAACACGAAAAACATGAGTTTGAACAAAAACAAAGCCTATACGTGCAGCAATCGCGCGATATAGAGCGCAGACAAACCCAAATTGAGCAATGGTTTTTAGATTACAGCGCTCTAAAAAGCGAGTTTGAACTGGTAAATAAGGCCACGCTTAAAACCAGCCTTAGCCAGCTCAAGCATGATTACGAGTCGCTTTCGCACTCTATAACCAGTGCACAAGGTCAAAGCCTACACACGCTTGATTACCGCATTAGCGAAACTCAAAAACAAATAAAAAGCTTAAAACTGCAGCTTAAAAACCTTGAGTTTAATTTGTTTACTCGTATGCGCGAAGACCTATCGCTTAAAGAAGTTGAAGAAATATCGCGACTTTTAAACCCCGACCTACTCTCGTTTGCAACCACCACTAATGGCGATATAACCATTGATGATGAAGACGCCTTTGGGGACTTTTTATCGCTATTAAGTGAAAACGTTAAAGGCGGCGTGCTAACGCTTCCGGGCGCAAGTATTAAACTTAAAAAGCTCTCGCCAGTACACATGCAAAGCGGCGAAAACAAAGAGCAATTAACGGCGCAGTTAAGTGCACTTGAGCACTCGTTAAAAGAGTTTAAACAGCAGCGCGAAGTGGCTGCTAATGTAGCCGACAAACAAAAAGAAAAAGACGCACTCTACGATGAGCTAATGAGCGCAGAGAGCGCCCTAAAACGTTTAGAGCAATTTGAAGTAATGCAGCAATCAGTAGAAGCGCAAGCCATGCTAAAAGAGCAATTGTTAGCAGAGCGCGAACAAGTTGACGATTACCTGCAAGACATTCAAAAAAATAGCGGCTCAATTGCAGACAGACGCTCGTTAATTAAATCAAAGCAAGAGCAAATTAATCGCCAAACCGAGCGCCTACGCCAAGTTAAAAGCGAGCGAATTGACCATACTCTCGATTTATACAGCGGTAAAGTAACCCCGTACATGATTGATATAACAGTCGACTTTGATAACTTAAGCGATTTAGTACATCACTTTAATAAAGACTGCCAAGAGCTGCGCAATTTTGACATAAACGTGCGTAATACCTATTTGCATGTATATAACGCAGGCATTACTAAGTTCGATAACGAAAATGACGAATTTACTAAATACCAAAAACTAATTAGTGCATTTCACAACCTTGATAACGAACGCGATGCCGTTGAGCGCCAAGGACGCGTAGCACTGACCGAGGTGGCCGCCACTATTAAAGGCTTGCGAGAAGATTTAGACCGCCTTCGCCGCGAGATGAATAGCTTTAATAAAGGCATAAGCCAGCACCGTATTTCTAACCTTCAAGCGTTTAAAATTAACGTAATACCGCGCAAAATGCTGGTTGATAGTATTGATACTATTATCAGCACGTCGCATCAGTTTGAGCAAGGCGACACCCTTGATTTATTAAGCCAAGAACCCTACAGCGAAAGCGCAGTAAACGAAGCAAAAGATCACTTAATAAAACTTGCCTCGGATAAAGCAGGCCTTACCTTAACTGATTTATTTGATATTCGTTTTGAAGTGGTAAACCGCGCAGGTGAAACCGAACACTTTGAAAAAATAGACTCAGCCGGCTCAAACGGAACACGTATTACTATTAAGTTATTATGTGGCATGTTGTTTATTCGTTACTTATTAAGCGATCAAGAACAGAACCTTTACCGTATACCTATTTATATAGATGAAGCCGCCGATATCGACCCGCAAAACCAAAAAGCAATTATAGAAACTGCACTGAGCTTTGGCTTTGTGCCTATATTTGCTTCGGTTAAACCACAAATAAGTTGTGACTACATTGTGCCTATTCGTTCAGTAAAAGATGGCGCACAAAACTGGGTAGATGAAAAAGATTGGATAGAAGTTGAACACAGTTAATTGGCCATTAAGGCTCAGCTATTAAACTAAAATATAGAGCGTTAAAATAATACACATTTAAATGATGTGTGTTATTTTAACGTAACGCATTTTATTGGAGCAAACGTAATGAAAAATATACTTATTGTTGCAGCGATAGCACTACTTACAGCCTGTACACAGACCCCTGATTGGGATTACGACAAATCAGCCAACTTTAGTAATTTTAAAACATTTGCTTGGGTAGAAAACGCGAGCTTAACTAAAGACACCACAAATTATCAAATTAATGGCTTAATGGAAAAACGCGTTCGTACCGCTGTTAATAAAGAGCTTAGCCAAACGTTGGGAATGAGCTTAGTAGACGCAGCACAAGCGGATGTACTGGTTAACTACCATGCATCGGTAGATAAAGAGCTTGAAGTTGATACCTTTAACGTAGGTTACGGCGCTCGTTGGGGATACTGGGGTAGCGGTTTTCAACGTGACATTAGCGCCCGTGAATACGAAGTGGGCACTTTAGTGATTGATATTATTGACCGTGAATCAAATCAACTAGTTTGGCGCGGTGCTAAAGAAGGCCGTTTAAAGAAAAAACAATCGCCAGATCAACGCGAAGCGTCAATTAAAGAAACCGTCGCTAATATTTTAAGCAACTTTCCGCCGCACAAGCAGCTGTAAATTAAAACTAGCTTTAAATAAGTTTTAAAAAAGCTCACATTACGTGAGCTTTTTTAATGCGTGTATATTTTTAGAGATTTCAAGCTTAAGTAAATACGAGCTACGCTCGTCACGTCAGCAAGCTGCACGTCTACAAAAACACCGTGTTAAACGTTATCGGTAGTCGCTAAGCTTGCTTGTGCGAGAAGCGTAGCTTCTAACTACTTATCTTTATGTACTTACCTTCACTTTAAATTACGAGCTACGCTCGTCACGCCAGCAAGCTACACGTCTACGAAAAACACCGTGTTAAACGTTATCGGTAGATACCATCTCTCATTTTAAGCTTCAAGGTCGTATTTAACTTTCTTGGAGCTTAAACGCTTCTTGGTTTTTTATTACACCAAAACATATATGAATAAGCTTTCGCATATTTGCACACACAGCTTGCATCGGTGTTTTACCGTTATTTATTAATGTTAACTTGTGTCGTTTTATTCTTTTATTCCATTGCCCAGCGACAATGGCTGCCATGTAGAGTTTACAGCGAATTCTGGCTGGCCCAAGTTTACTGATTGATGTTCGCCCTTTTAATTTACCCGATTCATTGTGACGTGGGATTAATCCACAATAAGCTGCTGCTTCTTTGGCTTTATTAAATTTTTTAGCCGCAAACAAATATGTCAACTCTCTCGATAATACAGGCCCAATGCCAGGGATAGACTCAAGTAGTTTCCTGTTTCTTTTCAAACCAGGCTCATTATCTATGTGATCATCAATGTCAGATTTAAGCTGTTTAATTTCGTCATCTAAAAACGCGATAGTCACTTTTATCGATTGGCGAACACGTGCTGAAACGTTGCTGAATTCACTTGCTTCTAATCGGTTAGCTTCTCGTTGTCGGTTACTCTCAAGCGCATCTAAACGACGGACAAGGGCTTTAAGCTCTCTAACTTCTAACGCTTCAGGTTGCCAATAATCAACGACTGCGTGCTTTGCACTGCCGTAGTGGGCAAGCATCGTTGCATCAGATTTGTCTGTTTTATGAATTATGTTTAACGCGTCTGCATACTTTTTAGCTTTGCCTGTATTCGCTAAAATAATATTAAAGCCTTGCTCGTGTAAAAAATACATCAGTGCTTCATGATAAACACCCGTTGGTTCGAGGGTGATAACGAGCTCACTAGCAGCTCTTTTAGTTGTATTTAAAAGCCACTTTTCTATTGCTAAAAAGTCTTGGCGCTTGTTTTTAAATACTTTTGTTTTAATTTTGTTTGTAAGTTGGTCTCTCAACCACGATAAATCAATCTTCTCTTTACTAATATCAATGCCGATAAACATCATCTCTACTTACTCCTCTTGTACATACAGCATCTACTTATATAAAAGTGTGCTTGGATACCATTCAGTTTGTGAGAATAGAAAGTCAGGGCTTTATCTACCGAGCAGTATAAAATACTAGGCGCTGAGGCAAGCTCACTGACTTCGATGTGATAAATGATAGCTAACCACTTATCAATGAGAGATACAAGGCGCTAAGCTTGCTTGCGCGAGAAGCGCAGCTTCTAATTACTTATCTCTATGTACTTATTTTCACTTTAAATTACGAGCTTCGCTCGTCTCGTCAGCAGCTGTACGTCTACAAAAACACCGCGTTAAACTTACGATTTATACTTATACAATAACTCAAAAGGTATATGGCAATAGTCATCTGGGTGGTTAGTTAACCGGTCTTGGTGCTCTGCATCGCTTGGTACGTAATTAGTAAGCAGCTCTACCTGTACAACAATTTTTTCTGCATCACTGCGCTTATTTATATAATTGCTTGCTGCGTCTAAATGGCTTTGATGTTTACTGTAAATAGCAGTGCGGTATTTAGGGCCTACGTCATCCCCTTGTTTATTAATACTGTATGGGTCAATAATTTCAAAAAAGTAGTCAAACAGCTTATTTAGGCTAACGGCGTTTAGGTCAAAAATTACCTTTACGCATTCGGCATAACCATCATAGTCGCCGTCTGTCGTTTTACTTGACCCATTAGCGCGCCCTGCCTGTGTACTAACAACGCCTGGTAAGTGTTTCATAAACTCTTGTACGCCCCACAGGCAGCCACCAGCAAAGTAAATAGTATGATGTTCTTTAGTATCCATTATAAATGTTACCTAATAAGTGAAGTGTAAATGGTTATCAAATGCAGTTATTAACAAATTAATGTACAATCGCGCACAAAATGACTGCTGTTATATTTAGCTATTTTATCATGCTCAAATGTGGGCTTTAAAATTAATTGTAACCGCAGCTACAAATAAAAAACGACGAGAAACACATGAATCGCACACCACACATTATATTACCTGCCCTTTTATGTAGTGTTACCCCATTAACTTATGCTAATACGCTACCTGATGAGTCATCAATAGAGCAAATAACGGTTGAAGCCTCACCTACTGCGAATAAACTGCCTGTGGGTACATTTGACTCGCCTATTTCTAATTTAGAGTACGACCCACGTGTTGATCTTCAATCGCGTAATATGGCTGAGGCGCAAGCCGATGTAACTATTCGTGGTGGGATTTTTGAAAACACCGGTTTTAGAGTAGGAAGCGCTACCCTGCTTGACCCGCAATCTGGCCATTATTTTGCTGAAATACCTATTGCACCACAAATGCTAAGTGGCCCAGATATTTTAACCGGTGCTGATAACGCACTGTACGGTATGAACAGCTCTGTAGGTACGGTTTCGTTTGGTTGGAAACCAATTATTACTGGCGGTAGTGTATCGCTTGGTACTGGCACAAACGACTTTAACCTGCAAAGTATTCACGCTGCTAAAAACACACAACTTGATAGCTTAGCTAACTATACCCTGGGCTTTGAAGGTGAGTATTCTCACTCGCAAAGTGATGGCACTATTGATAATGGCGATCATGACTTTTCGCGCGCCTCAGCACGCGTGCAATTAGCAAGCGAGCATAGCCAAACCGAATTATTTTATGGCTCGCAAGATAAGTTTTTTGGCTGGCCTAACTTATATACCCCTTTTGGCGTTAACGAAACTGAAGATCTAGAAACACGCCTTTGGATGCTTAATCACAAGCAAAACTACGCTGAAAACAGTCACTTTGAAGTATCGGCGTATTACCGTACCCATGACGATCACTATATATACTCGCGCGAAAACCCTAGTGCATTTGAAGCTTTTCATAAAAGCGAGGTTAAATCGCTTGGACTTTCGGGTCGCCATGCACAAAGCAATGCACTGGCAATAAATTACTCAGCACAATTTATTGATGACTCGATTGAATCTACAACACTTGAAAACAACTTTACCTCACGAAAATATTATAAGCTGAGCGTATTGCCCCAATACACTATGGCATTAAAAGCAAATCAACAGCTTACCTTTCGTTTAGGCGCTGCTTATGATGATACAAATCGCGATGATGCTGAAGTATCAGCTATTGGTGATATAACCTTAAACACCCAAAATAGTGACGGCACAGCGCAAAGTATTTATTTATCATACGCGCAGGCAAGCCAAGTTGCAGGCTACACAGCCATTGGCGGCAGCGATTCTGGCGGGTTATTTAGAAGTAACTACAACCTTGAGCGCGAAACTACTTCAAACTTAGAGCTAGGCTTATTACTAGAAGAGCAAAGCTGGCAGTTAAACTCGGCTATTTTTTATCGAAAAGATACTAACTTAACCGATTGGACCTTTAATTTTGACTCTACCTCTGCGCGCTTTGCAAACCCAGTTGATATTGATACTGCAGGGGTTGAATTTTTAGCGACTAAGCACTTTGATACAGCAAAACTTATTGCTAGCTACACCTATTTGCATAAATCAGAAAACTACGGCGCAGCCGATATTGATGCCAGTTTTTACGCGTTAAACTTTCCTGATCACCGTTTAACACTTGGCGCTGTGTACAACCCAACTGATATTTTAGAATTTAGAATTGATAACGAATGGCGTACACAACACAAAAACGCGCTTAGAAACGGCCACGACAATGCGTTATTTACCCAGCTAACACTTAAAATAACCCCGCCTCAGTTAAGCAATTTATTTATTACTTTAGCGGCTGATAACTTATGGGATGAGTCGTTTGAAGAAATACCAGGTACACCAGGACGCGGTGAGCAATATACGTTAAGCGCAACGTATAGCTGGTAAAATTAAAGCGGCGTTTACAAACTCAATTTATACTTTGATTTGTAAACGCTGTGTTTTTTATAAAAGCGCTATTTTAGACAAAAAATATTGTACAAAAAGAAGCGAATGAGGAGTAAATGAGAAAACACAAGCCAACTATTACTTAAAGTTAATCTCTTCCTCTAAAAGCACAGCGCCTCTTCCCCTCTTTGTGAATAAATCACTTTTACAGGCTTTGCCTGTCACGTAAACAAGCTTCACGTCTACAAAAACCGTATATCTGCATATTTGCGGTAGACGCCGAGCTTGCTCGCGTGAAAAGCGCAGCTTTTAATTATTAAAAAATCACTAGGTAATAGATAAATGTAAATATATGTGTATTAACCCCATAAGCTAAGTTAATTGCTCAAGCTCGGTTATAAGCGCTAAAGCCTCTGCATTAGTTGACCCACATATATCAAATGTGGCGCTAAAATCGCTACATACTTTTGGGCGACTTTCATCGCCAAATAATTTACATAAATTACGCTCATCTAGCTGAATACAACGCTCTCCGGCTTTTTTGCCATTTGGCATCCCTGGGATTGGGGAGCTAATACTCGGTGCAATGCAACACGCACCGCAGCCTAAACGACACGTCATAGGCTCTGTTTTCATAATAACCTCAGTTAATAAAACTATGCAATTTGCAGTGTATTTTCACCTATGCATAGTCAATTGTTTATTTGTAATACACACATGTAATGCTTTGTTACATCTTCAAACGCCTTGTAAACACTTTATTGCGTATTATTGCCTTGTCACCAAATATATGAAGGAATGCCTTGTGGCTACTAAAAAACAAATTTTACTACCAGTCGCGGTTTTAGCTGCCGGGATTGCACTCACAATTGGCCTTTCAGCAATGAAAACGCCACCAGAAGAAAAACCAGAGCAAGACACTCGCCCGCTGGTTGCGGCAAAAAGTGTAAACATTGATGCTATAACGCTTGATGTAAAATCGTACGGCGTTGTAAAACCTAAAGACCGTACCGAGCTGGTTGCTCAAGTAAGCGGGCAAGTTATTTCAGTAGCCGGGCAATTTGTAGAAGGCGCGTTTGTTAAGCAAGGTGATATTTTAGCACGAATTGATCCAAATGATTACGAAGCCGATTTAATTGAGGCCCAAGCAGGCCTTGCACAAGCAAGTTCAGCGCTCGAAATAGAACGCGCACAAGCCCACGTTGCTAAAGCCGAATGGGAACGTATTAAATCAGACTCAAGCGATTTTATCGCATCGGAGCTTTATTTACGCAAACCACAACTTGCTGAAAAAATGGCAAACTTTAAATCTGCTCAAGCCCGTGTAAAACGCACTAAACGTAATTTAGAACGTACTTATATAAAAGCCCCATATGATGCAATTATAAATGAGCGCACTATTAGCTTAGGCTCGGTAGTAAGTGCAGGCAGTAAATTTGGTGAGCTTAGCGCGACCTCAGTTGCAGAGGTACGTTTACCAGTCGCAGATAAAGAGCTGCAGTATTTAAGCAATGGCGGTATTGGCGCACTGGTAACGCTTAACGCAGAATTTGCCGGCAAGCAAACTACGTGGCAAGCCAAAGTGGTACGTAGTGAAGGCGTTGTTGATCAAACCAGCCGTATGAGCTATTTAGTTGCGCAGTTACCTACCCCGTATGCTGATAACACTAAGCCACTTCGTTTTGGTTCGTACATTAACGCCACAATTGAAGGCCGAGCGCTCGATAACGCGATTATTGTTCCGCACCATTTAGTTAAAAATAACAAAATTGCTATTTTAAATGATAATCAAACCCTTAGCTTTAAAACGCTTAATATTGTACGTGAGCAAAATGGCATGGTAATAGCCGACCAAGGGTTAAATAATGGCGAGCAACTTATTACCTCTGCCCTTGAATACCCAACAGAAGGTATGGCGGTTAAGCTAGAAGGCATTGAGCCTAAAAGCGATGTAACGCAATTAGCACTTAAAGAGGATACGCCATGAGTACCTCAGAAAAAGGCTTAATTGCTTGGTTTGCACGTAACCCTGTTGCGGCAAACCTAATTATGATTTTTATACTTATTGGCGGGCTTTTAACGGCGCTGACAATTCGTAAACAGGCATTTCCGCAGTTTGAAAGTAACTGGGTGAGTATTGAAGCGGTATACCCAGGCGCAGCCCCGCAAGAGGTTGAAGAAGGCATAACTATAAAAATAGAAGAAAACCTTGAAGGTACCGAGGGTATAAAGCGTTTAATAACCTACTCTAACCGAGGTTATTCACAAGCATGGGTAGAAATAGAAGAAAAATACGACCTACAAGAAGCCCTAGACGAAATAAAAGCGCAAGTAGACTCTATTAATACCTTTCCGGCTGGGATGGAACGCCCCGTTATTCAACGTGAAAAATTTCAGCAAGAGGTAATGATCCTCGCGCTTTATGGCGACATGAGTTACTACCAGCTAAAAGAGCTAGGTAACGACATAAAAGATGAACTACTCGCCTTACCTGGCGTTAACTTAGTCGATTTTTACAGTGGCCTAGATTACGAAATAGGCATAGAAATAAGCCCCGATAAATTACGTGAATACGGCCTTACATTTAGAGATGTATCAAGTGCGGTGCAAAACTTTTCTACCAATATGTCGGCAGGGCAAATTCGCTCTGACACAGGCTATATTTCAATGCGTGTTGAAAAGCAGGCCTACCGTGGCGGCGAATTTGCAAAGCTTCCGCTTATAACGCTTGCCGATGGCGCACAAATTAATTTAGGCGATGTAGCGACGATTAACGATGGCTTTGAAGAAGGCCTACTTTACTCTAAATATAATGGTAAAAATTCACTCTCGTTTGAAGTAGATGCCTCAAAAGATCAAGACATAACCGATGTAGCTAAAATTCTTAAAGGCTATATGGCAGAAAAACAGTCAAAACTTCCACAAGGCGTAAAGCTCTCACCTATTGTTGATTTAACTTACTACCTTGAAGGTCGACTCGATATGATGATCGACAACATGGTATGGGGCGGTATTTTAGTAATGATAATACTGGCGCTGTTTTTACCGCTGCGTTTAGCATTTTGGGTAATGATGGGCTTACCAGTGTCTTTTTTAGGTGCCTTTTTGTTTATGCCAATTGGCTTTTTAGACATCACCATAAACATGGTGTCGTTATTTGCCTTTATTATAGTACTCGGGATTGTGGTCGACGACGCCATCGTTGTGGGTGAATCGGCCAGTGCCGAAATTGAAAAACATGGCCATAGCCTTGATAACGTTATTCGTGGTGTTAAGCGCGTAGCGATGCCTGCAACCTTTGGGGTATTAACCACTATTGCAGCGTTTTTACCGCAAGCTATGGCATCAGGTCCTGGTGCTGCGTTTTCTAAGGCCATTGGTGTCGTTATTATTTTGTGTTTGATTTTCTCGTTAATCGAATCAAAGCTAATATTACCGGCGCATATTGCTGCTATGAACCCGCGTAAACCAAACCCTAAAAACCCATTACATAAACTGCGTAATGTGGTTGATAGTGGCTTAAAACACTTTGTACAAAACTACTACACGCCTTTTATAGGCCATTGTATACATTATCGTTATACCGTAATTATAGGTTTTTTATGTATATTAATAGTGAGTGCAGGTATGTTTGCAGGCGGCTTAGTTAAGTTTGTGCCTAACCCTAAAATACCGCATGACTTTCCGCGTATTACACTTGAAATGAACCTTGCCTCTTCAGAGCAAGCAACGCTTGAAACCGCCCGTAAAATAGAAGACGTTTTACTTAAAGTAGATAAAGAACTTGAAGAGCAATACGGCCAAAGCATGATACGCGATTTATCGGTAAGCTTACGTGGGCGTACTCAAGCAAACATTATGGCTATTTTAGTAGAGCCACACTTGCGCCCTATTGACACTTTTGAATTAAGCGCGCTATGGCGTGAACAAATGCCACCGCTACCGGGTGTTAAAACGCTTAATATTCAAGATAATATTTTTAGTGGCGGACGTGATGACGGCGATGTAAGTTTTAGACTGCAAGGCAAAAATGCCGATGAGTTAAAAGAAGTAGCCGGTAAACTAAAAGCTAAATTGCAAAGCATGGAAGGTGTTGGCGATGTAAACGACTCACTACAAAGTGCTACCGACGAAGTACAGCTTGATTTAAAACCACTGGCCTACAGCATGGGGCTAACCCTTGCCGATGTTGCATCGCAAGTAAGCTTTAGTTACTACGGATTAGAAGCACAGCGTATTTTACGCGAAGGCGAAGAAATTAAAGTAATGATTCGCTACCCAGAGAGCGAGCGCAACTCAATTAGTAATATTCAAAATGCGCGTATTATTACGCCAACCGGTGCAGAAGTGCCGTTAAGCGAAGTAGCCGAAGTTAGACTAGTAGATGGTGTAAACCGTATTCGCCGTGAAAACTCAAACCGTACCGTTAATGTATGGGCAGCGGTAAATACTGACCAAGTTGAACCGTTTGCTATTGCACAAGAGATTCGCGATACCTATTTACCTTCGCTGCTTAAAAGCTACCCAGGCGTTAAAAGTAATGTGGCAGGACGCGTACAAGAAGAAATGGACAGCGCCGATGAGCAGTTACGCGACTTTGCTATATCGCTGATGATAATATTTGCGTTATTAGCTATTCCGCTTCGCTCGTACTCGCAGCCGCTTATTATAATGTCGGTTATTCCATTTGGTGTAGTAGGTGCAATGTTTGGTCACGTAATATTAGGCATGACCATGAGCGGGCTGTCTATGTTTGGCATTATTGCGGTAGCGGGCATTGTAGTAAACGACTCACTCGTAATGGTTGATTTTGTAAATAAAGCACGCGCAGAAGGTATGGCTGTAAAACAGGCCGTTATGCAAGCAGGTGCTAAGCGCTTTAGAGCCATATTGCTTACCTCAATCACTACCTTTATTGGGGTAATGCCAATTATTTTGGAAACCAGCTTACAAGCTAAAATAGTTATTCCAATGGCGGTATCGCTGGCCTTTGGTGTGCTATTTGCCACGGTAATTACCTTAATACTTATACCTTGCCAATACGTAGCACTAGAAGACGCTAAGCGCCTTACACGTAAACTACTTGGTAAATCGCAATCTGTAAGTGCTCAACCAACACCTACAAATAATTAAAAATTCTCTCCCAACCAAAAAAGCTCGGCCTAATACGCCGAGCTTTTATTTGCCTGCATATTGCCCTGCATTATTAATAGTTTTTATAAAGTGTTTCAAATAAATTGTATGTAATTATTTTATGTTTATCAGCGTATTATGCGCCCTCAATTTAAAGCACCGCTAACGAGTAATAGCTTTATTGCTTAGCATTAGCTCACACCGCAATGGTTTTGAGCCGCTTAATAGTTAAGTGCCCTCCACTTAGCTCTAATAATGAGGGCGTGTTGACCTTTGGCGTTTGAATTTGCAGCAGTATGTTTGGTTTTTAGGCAAGGCAGAGCCTATGAAGTGTGGTTACTCCCCATAAATAGGCGATAACGTAGCATAAATGCCAAACATACGCTGCCCTTTGGGTTCTGCCTAGGGGCGATAAACTCTTTGTTGCTCGGTTTTTACTTAGCCCACTAGGTTACAAACCTCGCGCCGTGATTTGATCGCCCCTAGATTGAACAAATCTCAACCCGCAAAGATCAACACGCCCTATACACGTAAATTTTAAAACACCAAAATACACTGCTATTCGCTTAAAACGCCATGGCATGTAGTTTATTTATGCACCCGAGGAACTCTATGTTTGATTTAATAAGCAAACGCAGCGCTAATTTAAAAAATGACGTTTTAGCAGGCTTAACCGCCGTGCTAACACTCATCCCAGAAGCGGTCGCGTTTACCTTTGTAGCCGGTATTGACCCAATGATGGGACTATATGGCTCTTTCTTTATTGGTTTTATTACCGCTGTTTTTGGCGGCCGCCCTGCTATGATTTCTGGCGCGGCGGGCTCTATGGCCGTAGTAACTACCGCGTTTATTATTATGTTTGGGCTAGAGTATTTACTGGCTGCTGTGGTGTTAACCGGTGTGTTACAGGTTATATTTGGCGCGCTTAAAAAGGGCAAGTTTATAAGGCTATTACCTCACCCTGTAATGCTTGGCTTTGTAAACGGCTTAGCCATAGTAATTGGTATGGCGCAATTTGGGCAATTTAAAGAAAACGTTCGTGTGGTATACGATGAGCAACACGATATGTTTACTTACGCGGGCGATTGGATGCAGCTAACCAGCCCAGCCATGCTCACCATGATGGGGCTAATAGCGTTAACCATGGCCATTGTGTATTTTTTACCACGCTATACCAAAGCAATTCCTGCGCCCCTTGCCGCTATTGCCGTATGTACAGCCCTAGTTACATTTACGCCGCTTGAGTCAAAACTTGTTAGCGAAGTTGTGCACACGCAGCGTACTTCAATGATTGAAAAAGAAATCATTACTGAAAACTTTGATGCGGTAAAAAATCAAATTCCTCACGGGCAATATAGTGAAGCTGCGCAAAATATAGCATTAGAGCGCCCAACTGATGCGCAAATTATGGCTAAATGGCAAGCTAACGAAGCGCAAAAAGTAGCCGAAGGATTAAAAGAGACTGCCGATCCACTTGATGGTAGCTTAAAAGGTGCATTACCAAGTTTTCACTTTCCACAAATTAGCTGGGATTTAACCAATAGCGACTCGCTCGATGCGCTAATTACCGTGTTAATGCTTGCGCTTATTTTGTCATCGGTTGGTTTAATTGAAACGCTTATGACCCTTTCGCTTATTGATGAAATAACACAAACCCGCGGGCAAGGTAATCGTGAGTCTGTGGCACAAGGCTCGGGCAATATTTTAAGCGGTTTATTTGGTGGCATGTGCGGCTGCGCCATGATTGGCCAAAGTATGGTGTGTTTAAATTCAGGTGGCCGAGGCCGTGCAGCAGGTATTGCTACCGCTTTATTTATGCTGGTATTTATTTTGTTTTTTCCAAGCTTAATTGAAATGATCCCTGTTGCATCATTAATTGGCGTTATGTTTATGGTGGTTATTGCAACCTTTGAATGGTCATCTTTACGCTTATTTGGCCGCGTTCCAAAGTCTGAAATATTTATCATTATTGTGGTATCAACCGTTACCGTATTGCTTGATTTAGCCGTTGCAGTAGGCATAGGTATTGTTATTTCAGCCTTAGTTTATGCGTGGAATTCTGCAAAAGAAATCCGTATTAAATGCAGCGATGAATCGCAAAGCGAAAAAACCTATCAAGTAACGGGTAATCTATTTTTTGGCTCAATAACCTCGTTTAAAGAAGGGTTTAACCCACATAACGACCCACAAAAAGTGTGTATAGATTTTGCCAATGCCAGAGTGTGCGACCAATCAGGTATTGAAGCTATACATGGTTTAAGCGTACGTTATAAAGCATTAGGTAAAACGTTGTATTTACGCCACTTAAGCCCTGAGTCTGCCCAGTTATTACAAAAAGCAGGTGATTTAGTTGAGGTTAACATTGTTGAAGACCCTAAATACCCTGTAGCCAACGACGCTATGGCGTAATAAGGCACTTGGGTAACTTACTTAAAAAGCTCGGATTTTTCCGAGCTTTTTATTTTAAATCAATTGTTTAAATTATTTTCAGCTGATAAGTTAGGCACTTATATAGACTAGCGCACATAAAAGGATGTAACTATGCCACTCATACAAATTATTCTATTTATTGCTTTTGCCGTGTTAACTACAATAGGCTACAAAAAGAATAACCGTAACTTAATGCTATTAGGTGCCATTGCTATATCGTTCGCGTTTGTGGGGCTTGATTTTTTAATAGGCGTAGAAGAAGGATTATCAGGCAGGTAAGCTAAAACTCAATAACTAATTTTATACATTAAAAAGGTTCGATAAATAAAGAGATAAACTGCTCGTTTTTTATCCCTAATACGTTATGGTAATAAATAACAATTCATAACTAATAATAATGGAAGGAGCAGCCATGAATACCCCGCAATCAGACCATATCCCCCAAGAAGCCTTTGATTGGTACGACGAATACGCCCACGGCTTAATGGACAGACGTACATTTATGAAAAAACTTGGCGGTTTAGCTGCACTTGGGTTTTCAATGAGCGTACTAACCAGTGCCCTGCTGCCCAATTATGCGTTTGCAGAGCAAGTATCGTTTAACGATGACGATATTAAAGCCACTTACGAAGAATTTGATTCGCCAAACGGGCATGGTAAAGGCAAAGGCAAAGGTTACTTAGCAGTACCCAGCACAATTGAAGGTAAACTGCCTGTTGTATTAGTTATTCACGAAAACCGAGGGTTAAACCCTTACGTAAAAGATGTAGCAAGGCGCTTAGCCAAAAAAGGCTTTATTGCCTTTGCCCCCGATGCACTCTTTCCGCTTGGAGGCTACCCGGGTAATGACGATGAAGGCCGTGCAATGCAAAAAACCATGGACAGAGCTAAAATTCAAAACGACTTTGTAGCCGCTGCTCACTTTTTAAAGAACCATTCAAATAGTAACGGCAAACTAGGGGCTGTGGGCTTTTGTTTTGGGGGTTATATTGTTAATTACTTAGCAGCCGTTGAGAGTGATTTGCTCAGCGCTGGCGTGCCCTTTTATGGCACTCCTGCCAGTGAGTCTCTTCACAAAAATATAAAAGCGCCTTTAATGATTCAATTAGGTGAGCTTGATAAACGTGTTAACGCTACATGGCCTGATTATGAAAAGAGCTTAAAAGCTAACAATGTTGAGTACACTATGCACATGTACGAAGGTGCCAACCATGGTTTTCATAACGACTCTACTGGACGTTATGATGAGCAAAAAGCAGAACTTGCTTGGCAGCGTACCTTAGCGTTTTTTAATGAAAAGCTAAGTTAATATAAGCTAATAAGTTAACGCCACCAGCTTTAAATGGGTGGCGTTATTTAAGTTAATTGAGCTCTGTAATATGTAAAAGCTCACCAGAGGGCCCCCATAAATAAATCACTTTACCCCACGGCTCTTGTTTTATCCCTTCAAAGCGAATATCAAAGTGAGTTAACTTACTAATAGTGTTAAAGGCTTCGTTTATGTTTAATACGCACACTTGCAGCATTAAGTTTTCAGCAAATTCTTTTTTATAGTATCGTTGTAAAAACAAACTGCATTCGCCTGATGTTGCAATACTTAAATCACCTGACGCCGGCTCAACATTAAAGCCTAGCGCCTGATAAAAGTCACACGATTGTTGATAGTTTTTACACGGCACAAACACTCTAATATCATCTACTTGCATAATTAGTTACCGGTTAATTTAATACGCTTTCGTCTATAATACCTTTTGCAATAAGAGCTTTTAAAATAGTGGTGCTTTTTTCTCTAAAGGCATCGCGAAGTAAGCGCACTGCAGGGGTGATTGACTGCCTGCTTGGGCATACTAGCCAAAGCTCTGTTGGTGTGGGTTTATAATCTTGCATAACGCTTACAACATTACCAGCAAGTAGGTCGTTAGACATATCTAAGCACGACTTAACCGCAAGCCCTTTGCCCGATACACACCAGCGCCTTACTAAATCGCCATCATTTGTGGCATGGCAGCCATTCATTTTAACTTTAAACTCACCATTTTGGCCGCTAAATACCCATACGTCTTTTATTATATCTTGCAGTTGATAAAACAAGCCTTTGTGCGCGGCTAAGTCGTGTGGGTGTATTGGCGTGCCTTGCTCATCTAAATATGCTTGCGTAGCGCATAATACTCGCGGTACGTTACAAATTTTAAAACCATACATACTGGCATCATTAGGTTTGCCGTAGCGCAGTGCTATATCAACCGAATCGCGATAAAAGTCGATATTACTGTCGCTAATATTGGCGCGCAGGCTTAACTGAGTGTGGGTTTGCATAAATTCGTCAAGCCACGGAATAACAATATTACGGCCTAAATCGGATGAGAGCGCAATGCGCAGCTCGCCGTCTATTGTGTCGTCATCGCTTTTCATGGTTTGTTTGGCTTGCTCTAGCATTGCTAAAGCTTGCTGGCACTGAGGTATGTAGCGCTCCCCTGCTGCCGATAAACGTAAATGCCGAGTGGTACGAATAAATAAGTCGAGCCCGAGTGCTTGCTCTACTCTTTTTACTGCAGCACTGGCTGTTGCGGTGCGCATATCTAAATTTGAAGCGGCGGCAGTAATGCTTCTAAATTCCGCCACTTTTAAAATTACCTGTAAGTCTTCTAAAAGCATTTTGTATTAATCCATTATCAACTTAATGATTTAATTATTATTTTTGGCAAAATTTAGCGCTTTAGATTTGCCGACTTGGGTGTTGAGCAACCAATAAGCCATTTATTATCTATTTTTCTTTGATAATGTTTCAATGATTACGTGGTTTATCAATATAAAAACAAATTTTACACTGTACCCATCTGCTAGTCACTAGCCACTATTTATTAAATTAGGACAATTATTATGAAAGCCATTGGATACACGCAGTCTTTACCTGTTTCAAACCCTGAGTCATTAATTGATGTGGAGCTTGCTCAACCTATAGCAACAGGCCACGATTTACTTATCAAAGTAAAAGCAATTGCAGTAAATCCTGCCGATTATAAAGTGCGTTTATTTATGCCACCAACCGATGGCCAAGTAAAAGTAATAGGTTGGGATGCGGTAGGCGAAGTCGTTGCCACTGGCGATGCGGTAACCGGCTTTAAACCAGGTGACGCTGTATATTATGCTGGCGATATTACTCGCCCAGGTTCTAATGCTGAATTTCAATTAGTTGATGAACGTATTGTTGGCTTTAAACCACAAAGCCTAAACGATGCAGAAGCCGCAGCTTTACCACTGACAGCTATTACAGCTTACGAATTATTATTTGAGCATTTAAACATTGTTAAACAAAGCGCTGATTCAAAAACAAAATCAGACGAAGTCATTTTAGTAACGGGTGCAGCAGGTGGTGTTGGCTCTATTTTTATTCAATTAGCAAAAGCAATTACAGGCGCAACCGTTATTGCCACTGCATCACGTGAGAGCTCACAAGCATGGGTTAAAAAATTAGGCGCTGATCATGTGGTTGATCATACAAAACCACTTCCTGCTCAAATTGACGCATTAAATATTGGCCCAGTAACGCATGTTGCAAGCTTACACAGCACAGATACCTACTTTGAAGCTTACACAGACGTGCTTGCACCCTTTGGTAAAATTGCCATGATTGACGACCCTGAATCGTTAGATGTAAGTAAATTAAAAATGAAAAGCTTATCGCTGCATTGGGAGTTTATGTTTGCTCGTTCTATGTTTAATGCCAAAGACTTAATTGAACAAAGCAAATTATTAAACCACGTAGCTGATTTAATTGACCAAGGCTACATTCAAACCACAATTGGTAAAAACCTAGGCACAATTAACGCTGCTAATTTACGTGCTGCCCACGAAGAGTTAGAAGCGGGTAAGTCAATTGGTAAAATTGTGCTTGAAGGCTTTTAAATAACACACATTAAACGCAATTTTTGCAATAAAGCGCTAATAACAATTAGCGCTTTTTTATGGCCACCACTTATTAACTAATAATATTTGATAAAGATTCAATTATTACACTGTTTATTGCAGATTATTATTTACCTATTATTCCTCTCAAGCAAAACGGTTTAACCATTTAGGTAATAGCCGCTTAATTATAATTTACCAAACGCAATGAGTAGCAAATATGAATAGTTTAAAAACCACATTAGCCATAGCAACACTTTCACTAGCAGCAAGTGCTGTTACAAGCGTAAATGCAGCACAGGTTGGCCCACTTGAAACGGTGACTACTTTTAACAAATACCGTGGTGCTGGCATCACTATTACGCCAGCAGGACGAATGATTGTAAGCATGCACCCGCTTGACGCGCCAAAAACTCGCGTAGTTGAAATTATGGCAAATGGTGCTCAACAGCCTTTCCCTACCATCGATTGGGCTGATGGCCCTGAGTTTGGCAAGGTAGGCCTTGCAGCCGTAATTGGTGTACATAGCGACAGTAAAGGTGTGGTTTGGATTTTAGACATGGGCAGCGAGAAAGTCGCACCTAAACTTATTGCATGGGATAGCGTAGCTAATACCTTAGTTAATACTATTGAACTAAATAAAGCAGCAGTACTTGCTAACTCATTTTTACAAGACTTTGTAATTGATGAGCGTAACGACAAAATTTACATTGCCGATATGTCATTTGGTAACTTTATGGGCGCAACTAAACCTGCATTTATAGTGGTTGACTTAAAAACTGGCGAATCAACTCGCGTACTTGAAGGCAATGCTAAGCTAATGCCAGAGGACCGTGACATTGTTATTGAAGCCTCTCCCGTTGCGTCTAAATCAGCAGAAGGTGAAACAACAAACCTTCGCTTTGGTTTAAACCCAATTACCATTGATGATAAAAATGAGTGGGTATACTTTGGCGCATTTACAGGCACAAGCGTTTACCGTATTCCGGCAAAAACGCTCGCTAATAGCACGTATTCAGATGCTAAAAAAGCAAAAAGCATTGAAGTATTTGGCCCTAAAAACCCAAGCGATGGTATGACCTACGCGCCAGGTGGCGGTATTTTAGTAACCGACCTAGAAAACAATGCAATTGGCTTAACGACTAAAGGCCACTACGAAATAATTGTACAAGACAAAAAGCTATCATGGCCTGACAGCCTAGCTGTAAGCAATGGCTGGATATATGTAACACAAGATCAGCTCCACCAACACCCAGCATTTAGCCAAGGGTTTGGTAATGCAAAACCGCCATACGTATTAACGCGTTTTCGCTTTAATCAAAAATAATTAATTATTTTATAAGCCAGCCATACCGGCTGGCTTTTTAGGAGTTAAGTGATGCTACTAGATACCCCAATTTGTGATTTTGGCTGGCAAGCGCCCAACTTTACATTAAAAAACCCGCAAGGTGAGTCTTTTAACTTAGCCGATAACCTTGGCGAAAACGCCTTGTTAATCATGTTTATTTGTAACCATTGCCCTTATGTTCAACGCATTGCAAAGCGCTTAAGCCAAGACACCGCATTATTAATAAACGAAGGTGTAAATGTATTGGCTATTATGTCGAACGACTATAAAAGTGTGCCTGCCGACTCCCCTGCTAATATGGAAAAATTTGCGAAACACCATGGCTTTTTATTTCCCTACCTTGTTGATGAAAACCAACACATAGGCAAACAATTTGGCGCTGTTTGCACACCTGATTTTTTTGGTTTTAATAAACATGGTGAGCTGCAATACCGTGGTCGCTTAGACGATGCAAAAATGAATGACGCCATAAATCGCACTGCTGAGTTAGTTAATGCAATGCGCCAAATTGCCGCAACAAACAAAGGCCCTGAGCAGCAAACACCTAGCATGGGCTGCTCTATAAAATGGAGTGATACATTATGAGTTCAACACACTTAAAATTAGGCGTAACCGATTTATCGTTTCATCATGTAACGGCTTCTTTAGTGAGCCATGTTTTAACTGATATGGGCTTTAATGTTGAGCGTGTTTATGCGCCGCATCAAGATAACTTTAAAAACCTTAAATCTGGCGAAGTAGATTTACTCGCATCAGCGTGGCTTCCTTCAAGTCACGGCATTTACAAAGCCGATGTAGAGCAAGTTATACCTCTCATTGAGCTTGGCTTGCATTATAAGCCCTATGCACATTGGGGCGTGCCAGATTACGTACCGCAAAGTGCAGTTAACGAAATTAGTGATTTGCTAAAACCTAACGTGCTTGCAAAAATGCAAAAAACGATTCAGGGCATTAATGCCGGTGCTGGCATTACCCGTTTTTCTATCAATATGATGAAAGAATATGGTCTCTCAAGTGCAGGATATGAGTTTTTCACAGGCACCGAAAATGACTGCTTTAGCGCTTTTGAAAACGCAGTAGCCACACAAACCTGGTGCGTAGTACCATTATGGAAGCCACAATTTTTGCATTACAGGCACTCCATACGTGAGCTTGAAGATCCACAAGGTTTACTAGGCAGTGTTGATAGAGCTGTACTACTGCTTCGCGAAGATAAACAAGCGCTGTTTAACCAAGCACAGTTAAACACCCTTGATAAATTACGTTTTTCAAATGACATAATTGCCGAGCTTGACTATAAAGTATGCAAAGATTTACAACCTCTCGATGATGTAACGCGTAATTGGCTTAACAACAATCCAATTAAATAATTATTTGAGCTTTGTTTTTTTAAAAAAAGGCTCAATATAAACATTATTCGGCTTAGGTAGCCACTTAACGGAGATAACCATGACCCACCCAATTATTAGTGATTTAGAAAAACGTTACACAACTAAACGTTACACAACCAAGCGCATTCCTCAAGATGATCTAGACGTAGTATATGAAGCTATGCGTCTTTCTCCTTCATCAATTAACTCGCAGCCTTGGAAATTTGTTGTAATTGAATCAGATGAAGCTAAAGAGCGTATGCACACCACGTTTGCTAACAATTTTCAATTTAACCAGCCTCATATTAAAACAGCCTCTCACGTTATTTTATTTGCTTACAACCCTAAATATACACGCGAAGATTACGCACAAGTAATTGATGCAGATATACAAAATGGCCGTACACAAAGTGAAAACCGCGAACAAGCATTTGGTGCTTTTGCCTTTGTTGATATGAATACCGATGAGCAAGGTAACAATGCAATGTGGACCAAAGCGCAAACTTACATTGCCCTTGGTAACACTATGCACGCTGCAGCCCGTTTAGGTATTGATTCAACGCCAATGGAAGGTGTAGATGCACAGCTTATTGGTGAAGTTTTTGAACAAGAGCTGGATGGCTATATTTGTGACGTAGCGCTGGTACTTGGCTACCACGATGACGCCGAAGATTATAACGCTAAGTTACCTAAATCACGCTTAGCAAAAGAGCAAGTTATTCAGGTTTTATAAAAACCTACCGAATTAAAAACCTATTAAAAAAGCTTAGCGCCAGTAAGTGCTAAGCTTTTATATACACGTTATTTTTTAGCAATAGCTTGCAAGACCGATGCTAAACCTGTGTGGTATGAGCCCTCAAACACTTCTCGCTTTAATTCTTCTAAATGTAAAAAGCTAAGCCCTGTTAAGTCATCTTCTAAATCGCTTTTTGAGGTCTTAGTATCTGCATCTGGGCCGCCTCCAGTATTATAATTTACTTGCTCAGGCGTATAGGCCTCAAGTAAAAATACCCCACCTGGCTTTAAACCTTTTACAGCGCGTTTATATACCGCTGAACGTACTGCGCTCGGTAAAGGGCAATATATAGAGACCACCGCATCCCATTTTGCCTCGCCAAAATCAAACTCTGCTAAATCGGCATGTATAAGCTCAATGTTTACATTGTGCTCTTTGGCAAGCTTTGCCGCTTTTTCAAGCCCTACTTTAGAGCCATCAACGGCGGTAACGCTGTAACCCATTTTTGCTAAAAACACGGCATTTCGCCCTTCACCCTCGGCCAAGCTTATAACGTTGCCTTTAGGTAATTGTTGATATTGCTGGGCTAAAAAATCGTTTGGCTCTTTGCCATAAGCGTATTGCTGAGTGTTATACCTTTCATCCCACATAATTACTCCTGAGCTAAAATTGTTTACACAAACATGTATAAATTGCGCTTTAGTTACTTAATAATTCCACGAATAACGTGGGGAGTAAATACGTAATAAGGTTAAATAAAAAAAGGCCAGTGACGGGATCACTGGCCTAAAAACACAATACGAAGGGAGTCGCACTGGCTGTAAAAACAGTTGTTTACTTAACTAGTGGCACACCTGATTCAAGCGCCTGATAGTTCATCCACAGGTTTAATTGCTCTGGCCATGTAATGGTTGGCTCGCAATATAAGCCACGTAAAATAGAGTAATAAATTGCGCTATCAACCAAACTCAACGATGTTTTACCATTACTTATATTTAGCTGTTTTTCAGTACCAATTAAAAATTCGTTTACTTGTAATACTATGTTGGCCGTATCTTCAATTAATTGAACAAAGTTAAGATCAGTCGTTTGCTTTTTATCTTCCCACGCGATACGGCTAGATTCTGTTTTAAACTCTTTTAAACCCAGTAATGGCCAGCGTGGTAAACCAATTTGCAGTAAAGGCGCAAATGAGCCACCTTGCCATTCAATCGCCCCCTCTGTTGGCTTAATTGCCTCATTAGCGCCAGCGAGTTCAATAAACAGGCTAATTATATCGTTGCTCTCACTCATAACAGTGCCGTCGTCTTTTTCAAGAATAGGTACCATTTTTTTGCCAATTAGTTTTGTTGGCGTTTCAGTGTCGTCGTAATCAAGTACAACTTCTTCAAGCTTTATGCCTAATTTACCTGCCACATAGGTTACACGTGAGCAAAAAGGACAATGTGAGTAGGTATATAATTTCATAATTTAATTAAGCCTGAAGCTGTTTGTTAGTGTATGCATGTAAGATACAGAATTAATAAGCCCAGAAAAACGGCCATTGGGTTGAAACTTTATCCTCTAAAAATTGATAATCCGTATTTTAAGTCGGTGACTTGCTCGATTAAGCAAGCCCTATAAAATGAAAAAACACGCCCTAAAAGCGTGTTTAAATCAGTTTTTAATTTTAATAACCGTGTTTAGCGTCCTATTACGCCCTCGGCTAAGGGTTTAAACCTAAATATATAGTAAGGTGCTTTATTTTGAGCATTTCCGTTATTTAGTTGAGCCGAAAGCGGTAACTGCGCAGCGCCTGTGTACATGTAACCATCTGGGCCAATACTTACACCATCTGGCCAAATCATGTTTTCATCGTACGTGTAATCACGGTACTTTCGTGTTTTAGCATCAATAACGCCCACGGTACGCTCACCCACTATGGTTAAATACAAGTTGTCATCGGCATCTATACTCAAACCACCGTTTACTGGTTTTTGTGCATATTGCTCTACACGCTTGCCTATTTGCTTATCAGTTAATTGCTCGTTAGCAATATCAGCCATTTTAATACGGTAAACATATTTTTTATTAAGCGGTGCAAAGTAAAGCCATTGCTGTGCGTTATCAAGCACTATGCCATCGGCACCAATAAAGGCATTAAGCTGCTTTTCTTCACTTGTACCTTCATCAATTATGATTGGCATTGAGTAATCGGGCAAAGCGCTTTCGTGACCTTGCAGCACACGTCGGCTTTTACCTGTTTGAGTATTTACAACAATAAGTGCGGCTTGCTTGCCGTTACCGCCATCAGCAATACCTTCATCGGCAATCACTAATGTATTGTATTTGCTTGATATAGCTAAATCGTTAAGTTGCGATTGAGCCTGCGAGATAGGGCTGGGTAAATAAATAATTTTATTGAGCTTATTGTTAGCAGCATCCCATGCTACTAATTTAGGTGTAATACGCGGCTTTGCCTGACCTGAGTCGAGTATCCACACATTACCTCTATCATCAGCCCTTACACCTAAAACCCAGTTTAAATAGTTAGCCGGGTTTTTTAAGCTGCCATCGCTTTTATAAGGGTTTTGCATTTGCGCATTAGGAAATGGGACTACATCGCCATTTTTTAAAAGCTCCCCTACTTTTACTGCTGGGTTATAAAAGGGGTGATAGCTAAAAATAAAGCGCTTGTTTTGCGTATACGTTATACCGCCTATTGCGCCATCTGTTTGCGCGTAAACCTCAGCAGGTACTGTGTTATTTGCAGACGCGGCAGCGCTTATTAATAAAGCAATAGCGCTTAGGCCTAATTTAGATTTATTTAAAAACATAACGTACCTTACTTTTGTACAATGTAATTTGCAGTGCCGTCTATCCAGTCTTGGCGAACTGGGGCAAAAAAGTCGATGTCTACGGTATCTTGTGTAAAGTGAAATTCGTGCGGTACATTGGCCGGAATGACCATCATGTCGCCTGCTTTCATAAGGTATTGTTTGCCGCCAGAAAACACCTTAGCCTCGCCAGAAATAATCCATGTTACCTGCTCATTAGGATGCTTATGCAATGGTACTTTTCCACCCTTTTTAGCCACCCATTTTACAAACGTAGATTGCGTTCCATGAAAATACTGGCGCGATAAATAAGGACCCATTTGTTCTTTAGGCTGGCTATCAAGGTTAAGCAGAAACGGCGTGTTAGTGATATGTTCGTTGTAGTTTGCAAATACTCCCATGCCCGGCGCGGGTGTTATTTGGCTTTCAAGACTGGCTTTTGTCGCAAAAGAGCTGGCGCTTAAAACAGAACTTGCTAATAAGAGTGTGCTGATTTTCATAATTCACCTAAATAATAAATAATGTGCTGATGCACTAACTATTGAGGCAAAGTTTACAGGTTGGGGATTTTTGAAAAACCTGCACAGACAAGAAACATTATCAAATAAAAAAGAGTAATAAAGCAATTATTACTCAATAAAAACCCAACTTTAACCGTTGGGTTTTAAAATGAAATTACACTAACCAGTTGAACTAGCTAACTTTTAGTTCGCGTGCTTGAATGTACTGTACTAGGTCTTCAATCGATACCACGGTCATACTGTGTTTATTAGCATAGTCACTTACCTGTGGTAAACGCGCCATGGTGCCATCAGAATTAGTGAGTTCGCAAATAACACCAAACGGTTTTAAACCTGCCAGCTGCATTAAATCAACAGATGCCTCGGTATGACCCCGGCGTACAAGTACACCACCGGTTTGCGCTTTTAAACCAAATACATGGCCTGGGCGTGATAAATCGCTCGGTTTTGCATTATCGGCGGTAGCCGCTTTAATCGTAGTTACTCTATCAGCTGCCGATACACCGGTTGTTACACCGTGTTTGGCTTCAATGGTTACTGTGTAGGCTGTGTTATTTTGACTGGTGTTGTTAGTTACCATTTGCGGTAGGTCGAGCTGTTTAATGCGCTCATCGCCCATGCACAAGCACACAATACCGCTGCCTTCGCGGATCATTTCGGCCATTTGTTGGGTGGTTAAGTGCTCTGCAGAAAATACAAAGTCGCCTTCGTTTTCGCGGTTTTCGTCATCAACAACAAGCACGCCTTTGCCTTGCAGCAGTGCGGCAATGGCATTTTCTACACGGGTGTGGCTTTCGCCAAATTGAGTAAGTAAAGACTGAATCATCATTATATTCCAAATAAAAATAAATAGATTCAGGACACTGAAAGGCATGGTAATACAACACAAATGTACACTTGTGTTTTATTATCAATAAACAAGCTTAAAACACGCAGCCAAAAGACACGTATTTGCATACGCTAAAGCTATATTCTCTTTCATCCGGACTATAACCGTCGGCTCTGGCATCTCACCAGATCTGCTTGACCTTTATTTAGTGCTTTTAGGTAACCTAAATGGCATAAACAAAGCGCTCGCGGGCTCATTTTATTCAAACCTGTTGATTAAAACATACCGCCGGTGGGGAATTTCGCCCCGCCCTGAGAATTTATACCAATCCGCGTAATTAAGTGATCAATTTTGAGGATTGGTATTACCATGAACAAAACTGCTCATGGCGTGCGTATTATACTCAGCAAGTAACTGGTTGTTCCAGCTAAACCTTTAACTAAGCTCAGTATTTAGTGATGCTTTTAGCACCTTACCTTGGTCAATATCGGCGGTGAGTGAACACTTAGCACCATTAACTAAATTGAGATTAGGCTGAACATGACCAATATCAGCGTCTATTATTACCGGAAACAAGCATCCACCCAGCGCCACATCAAGTGCATGGCGATAATCAAACGCATCATGGTGGCTTTGTGTAATTTCGCTTCGCCCTAAAATAAGGCCGTTAATATCATCAAATACGCCAGCAAGCTTAAGCGACAGTAAAAAGCGCGCCACGGTTGTGGGGGTCAGTTCTGAGTTTTCGAGGTATAAAATGAGCCCTTCGTTTGCACTGTGCTTTTTAAATTCGTGCAATGCTAAAAAAGGTGAGTCGAGCAATAAACCGACTGTGTCTAAGCAGCCACCAAATAAGCGCCCAGTCATTTCAATCGTACGCTCATCGGTGTAATTTAAACACTGCCATTGAGTAGGCTCGCTTGGCGCTAGCAACTCATCGGGGTTTTGTGCGTAATTGGGCTTATTTTTTTGATAATAAGCAGACGGCCCTTGCTCAAATTTACTCCCTGCTTCATAAGTTAACGTTTCAAAAATTTGTAAGCTATAGGGGTTTGTTTCATTAGGATGTAGCTGCATTAAATTGGCACTGTGTAGTGTTGCCCATTGGCACTTAGCTGTGAGTGCACAGGCAAGGGTACTTACATCAGAAAAGCCCACCAGCCATTTAGGCTTAACTTCTTGTATTGCTTTAAAATCAAGCAAAGGTAGTATTTCCATTGCAAGCTCTCCGCCCATTGGCGGCATAATAGCGGCAACATCGTCATCGAGTAAAAAGCCCATTAATTGCTTAGCATGGGCTTTTGCATCTAATTCATTGCGGGGTTTATTTTGGCGTAAAAACTCCCCTTCTACTACCTCGTAACCTCGGTGTTTTAATCCGTCTATCACTCTATCTAATCGTGCATGATACTTTTCTTTTAAGCCCGACGAAAGCGAGCAAATAGCAATTTTAGAGCCTACTTTTAAAGGCGCTGGGTAAAGTATATTAGCCATGAGTGTTCCTTTTTAATAAAGTGATTCCAGTGCGCAACATTAATATTTTACGCGTAATTAAGAGTAATGTACCTATATCAACACGCTTAGTCTTTATGGGACATGAATACTTTTGTTATTCCAATCCGCATAATTATGTGATCTATTTTGAGGACTGGTATTAGTATAGCGATTTATTTAAGACATAAAAAAACCGATGCAAATGCATCGGTTTTTATTTAAACATTACAGTGAGCTAAATATTAAAGATACTCAACATCAATGATTTCGTACTCAACGTCGCCCTTAGGCGTTTTAATGGTGACTGCATCATCTGTTTGCTTACCAATTAAACCGCGTGCAATAGGTGAATTAACTGAAATAAGATTGCTCTTAATGTCGGCTTCATCATCACCTACAATACGGTAAGTTACTTCGGCATCGGTTTCTACATTTACAATAGTCACGGTAGTACCAAAAATAACTTTACCTGTATTAGGCATTTTAGTTACGTCAATAATTTGCACATTTGAAAGCTTAGCTTCAATTTCTTGAATACGGCCTTCACAAAAACCCTGTTGCTCACGCGCAGCGTGGTATTCAGCGTTTTCTTTTAAGTCACCATGTTCACGTGCAACCGCAATATCATTTACGATTTTAGGACGGGTAACTGTTTTTAATTCGTTAAGCTCTTCGCGCAGTAACTCTGCGCCACGAACTGTCATCGGAATTGATTGCATACTTTTCTCACTTAACACCAAGGCCTCATTCGGCCTTGGTACATTTCCTTAGTTCAATCGCTGGTGTAGCTCTTGAACTGACGTCACTTTACTACGGTCGTCCGCTTGGTTAGCAGTACAGTTAGCAAATGCCGCGTTCAAGGTTGTCGTGTAGTTGGTTTTGTTTTGCAATGCACCACGACGCAACACCTTCGAATCTTCGATCGCTTGGCGACCTTCGGTGGTATTTACGATATAGCTGTACTCTTTATTCTTGATGTTATCAAGAATATGCGGGCGGCCTTCATATACTTTGTTTACACGGCGTACTTCAATACCGGCCTCTTTTAAAGCCTCTGCTGTGCCACCTGTTGCATCAATGTCAAAACCAAGATCTGCCATGGTTTTAGCAAGTTCTACAACACGAGACTTATCGCTGTTACGTACAGATAGTAACGCGCGACCACCGCGTGGTAAAGTGTTGCTTGCACCTAATTGTGCTTTTGCGAACGCTTCGGCGAAAGTATCGCCAACACCCATTACTTCACCTGTAGAGCGCATCTCTGGGCCACGGATAGGATCCACACCCTGGAACTTAGCAAATGGTAAAACCACTTCTTTAACGCTGTAATATGGTGGAATTACTTCTTTAGTAATGCCTTGGCTTGCTAAAGACTGACCCGCCATACAACGCGCGGCTACTTTTGCAAGTGCAACACCCGTTGCTTTTGATACAAACGGTACAGTACGCGCAGCACGTGGGTTAACTTCAATTAAGTACACTTTGCTATCTTTTACAGCAAACTGTGTATTCATTAAGCCAACTACACCAAGCTCAAGTGCCATGTCGGTTACTTGCTTGCGCATTACATCTTGCACTTCTTGAGATAAAGAATGTGCTGGTAATGAACAGGCTGAGTCACCTGAGTGAACACCCGCTTGCTCAATGTGCTCCATAATGCCGCCAATAATTACTTGCTCGCCGTCACAAATTGCATCAACGTCCACTTCGATTGCGTTATCTAAGAAGTGATCAAGTAGTACCGGTGCTTCGTTAGAGGCTTGAACGGCTTCGGTCATGTAGCGACGTAAATCTTGCTCGTCGTATACAATTTCCATTGCGCGGCCGCCAAGTACATACGATGGGCGTACAACCAGTGGGAAACCAATTTCAACAGATTTAAGTAGTGCTTCTTCAGTTGATGTTACTGTTGCGTTTTCAGGCTGAAGTAAATCAAGACGCTCTACTAATTGTTGGAAACGCTCACGGTCTTCTGCGCGGTCAATCGCATCAGGTGAAGTACCAATAACAGGCACGCCATTCGCTTCAAGCTCACGCGCTAGTTTAAGTGGTGTTTGACCACCGTACTGCACGATAACGCCTTTTGGTTTTTCAACACGTACAATTTCTAGTACGTCTTCAAGCGTAATTGGCTCAAAGTATAAACGGTCAGATGTGTCGTAGTCGGTAGAAACTGTTTCAGGGTTACAGTTAACCATGATGGTCTCGTAGCCGTCTTCGCGAAGCGCAAGGGCTGCGTGTACACAACAATAGTCAAACTCAATGCCTTGGCCGATACGGTTAGGACCGCCACCAATAACCATTATTTTGTCTTTGTCTGATGGGTTTGCTTCACACTCTTCATCGTACGATGAATACATGTAAGCGGTATCTGAGCTAAATTCTGCAGCACACGTATCAACACGTTTGTAAACTGGTACAATATTTAGTTGATGACGTTTTTTACGAATTTCAGCTTCAGAAACACCGGCAATTTCAGCAATACGCGGGTCGGCAAAACCTTTACGCTTAAGTTTGCGTAAAAAGTCTGCATTTAAGCCAGCCATGCCAACTTCACTAATTTTAGCTTCGTCTTTTAAGATGTCTTCAATTTGCACTAAGAACCAGCGGTTAACTTTAGTCAGTTCGTAAACATCTTCAACGCTCATACCATGGCGCATTGCATCGGCAATGTACCAAATACGCTCGGCGCCTGGCTCACGTAATTCACGAATTATTTTTTCGCGGGCTTTAGGGTCATCCAGTGCCACAATTGGGTTAAAACCCGATGCGCCCACTTCTAGGCCACGTAAAGCTTTGTGTAATGACTCTTGTTGGTTACGACCAATTGCCATTACTTCGCCCACTGATTTCATTTGCGTTGTTAAACGGTCGTTAGCACCGGCAAATTTTTCAAAGTTAAAGCGAGGTATTTTAGTTACAACGTAATCAATTGAAGGCTCAAAAGATGCTGGTGTTTTACCGCCAGTGATATCGTTTTGAAGCTCATCAAGCGTGTAGCCTACTGCAAGTTTTGCTGCAATTTTAGCAATTGGGAAGCCCGTTGCTTTAGAGGCTAGTGCAGATGAGCGTGATACACGTGGGTTCATCTCAATGATAACCATACGGCCATCTTCTGGATTAATACCAAACTGTACGTTTGAGCCACCGGTTTCAACACCAATCTCGCGTAATACTGCCATAGAGGCGTTACGCATTAGCTGGTATTCTTTGTCGGTTAATGTTTGTGCTGGTGCAACGGTGATTGAATCGCCTGTGTGCACACCCATAGGGTCAAAGTTTTCAATAGTACACACAATGATACAGTTGTCTTTTTTGTCACGAACAACTTCTGTTTCGTACTCTTTCCAACCAATTAATGATTCATCAATTAATAATTCGCTGGTTGGTGATAAATCTAAGCCGCGCTCACAAATTTCGTTAAACTCTTCCATGTTGTAAGCCACACCGCCACCGGTGCCGCCCATAGTGAAAGAAGGACGAATAATACATGGGAAGCCAATACGCGTAAGCGTGTCGTGCGCTTCATCCATTGAGTGAGCAATTTCAGCACGTGGACATTCAAGACCAATGTTTTTCATTGCTACGTCAAAGCGTTCACGGTTTTCTGCTTTGTCGATTGCATCAGCTGTAGCGCCAATTAGCTCAACGCCGTGCTTAGCCAGTACACCGTGCTTGTCTAAATCAAGGGCACAGTTTAATGCAGTTTGACCACCCATTGTAGGCAGGACTGCATCTGGCTTTTCTTTTTCAATAATTTTTTCTACCACTTCCCAGTGAATTGGTTCGATGTATGTTGCATCGGCCATTTCTGGGTCGGTCATGATAGTTGCTGGGTTTGAGTTAACTAATATAACTCTATAGCCTTCTTCTCTAAGTGCTTTACACGCTTGAGCACCAGAGTAATCAAATTCACAAGCTTGACCAATTACAATTGGGCCTGCGCCTAAGATAAGAATGCTTTTTATATCGGTACGTTTTGGCATTATTACTCCAGTTAAATTAGTTGTTACGCGCTTGCATCAGGTCGATGAAGTGGTCAAATAATGGGGCTGCATCGTGCGGGCCCGGGCTTGCTTCTGGGTGACCCTGAAAGCTAAACGCTGGCTTATCTGTACGATGAATACCTTGAAGCGTGCCGTCAAATAACGATTTGTGCGTAGCACGTAAGTTACTTGGTAGTGTTGCTTCATCTGCGGCAAAACCATGGTTTTGTGCGGTGATCATTACTACGTCGCGGTCTAAGTCTTTTACTGGGTGGTTACCACCGTGGTGGCCAAACTTCATTTTTGCGGTTTTAGCACCTGAGGCAAGGGCTAATAACTGATGACCTAAACAGATACCAAAAATAGGCGTGTCGGTTTCTAAAAAGGTTTTAATTGCATCAATGGCGTATGTACATGGCTCAGGATCGCCAGGGCCATTTGATAGGAAGATACCATCAGGGTTTAATGCAAGTACATCGGCTGCTGAGGTTTGTGCTGGTACTACGGTTAATTTACAACCGCGATCCACTAGCATACGTAAGATATTACGTTTAACACCGAAGTCGTAGGCAACTACATGAAACTTTTCATCAGCAGCATCAAGGGTTTTAAAGCCTTGACCTAATATCCAGCTTGATTCGCGCCACTCAAAATTTTCCTTGGTTGAGACAACTTTTGCTAAATCCATACCTTTTAAACCCGGGAAGGCTTGCGCGGCTTGTAACGCTTTGTTTTCGTCTAATTCGTCACCAGCAATAATACAGCCATTTTGTGCGCCTTTGTCGCGCAAAATACGGGTAAGCTTTCTGGTGTCGATGTCCGCAATACCTAAAATATTACGTTGTTTTAAGTAATCATCTAACGATTGCTCGTTACGAAAGTTACTTGCTAGCAGTGGCAAATCACGGATCACTAGGCCTTTAGCCCAAATTTGATTCGCTTCTTCGTCTTCGCTGTTGGTACCCGTATTGCCGATATGTGGGTACGTCAAAGTTACGATTTGTTCCGCGTATGATGGATCAGTCAAAATTTCTTGATAACCAGTCATAGACGTATTGAATACTACTTCACCGACTGACATGCCGTCAGCGCCGATTGCAGTACCGCGAAACACTGTGCCGTCTTCTAGGACTAACAGAGCGGATTTAGTCAAGTTAAACCTCCTAACAGTAAAAAACGGGAGTAAGCATTTGCTTAACACCCCGCCAATACCCAGAGGGATCGTCAAAACCAGATTTTTTGTGAGCTTATAATTGTTTTACGCAGTCTTAAATGATGCCGATATAAAACGCTAAACCTTCAATCATTTTTTCTTGCCTAAAACTCTTATCATTCCCACTGAAACCCCTGGTTTTACTAGCCACTAGGGTATAATTGGAAACACGCATTTAGTAATTTTTGGCAAATTGGCTGCATTCTACATGAAGATACTATTTAGGTCTAACCTTATTTGGATAAATGCTACAAATAAGTCACTTTAGGTGAATTTAGACCCAAACAGCTAAAAAAGTAACTAAACTACTTCAAATCTAGCACATCTTGCATATCATAAAGTCCTGCTGGTTTATTTTGTAACCACTGCGCAGCCCTTATAGCTCCTAGTGCGAAGGTCATTCTCGAACTTGCTTTGTGAGTTAATTCGAGCCTTTCTCCCATAGTTGCGAAATAAGCGGTGTGTTCACCTACTATGTCACCACCTCTTAACACTGAATAGCCAATTTCATTTTGTGATTTTGCACTCTCTACTTGGCTACGGTCGTATACAGCCACTTCGTCATGATCCCACCCTTTAGCCTGTGCGATTGACTCACCAATAGCTAAAGCAGTACCCGATGGCGCATCTATTTTATGACGGTGGTGTGCTTCAAATATTTCTATATCGAGGTCATCACCAAACTTTGTTGCCGCAGTTTGCACTAAATTAAGCAGTACATTTACTCCAACACTGTAGTTACGCGCAAAAACAATAGGAATATGTTTAGCAGCATTTTGTAATAATGCCATGTCATCGGTCGTTAAACCTGTAGTGCCTATAACCATAGGCAGTTTATTATCTACCGCTGTTTTAAGGTGATTACGCATACCAGCAGGAAGTGTAAAATCAATGAGTACGTCTACATCCGCTACATTATTTTCGTCGCTAAAGCTAATTGCTTTGTCGGCGGCACTATTTACTTGGTTTACATTAATACCCAATAACGATGAGCTGCTACGTACATACGCACCACCAAGTTGTGTTTGTTCTTTAATTGTCGCGGCTTCTAATAAGGCCAAACCCATTCTGCCGTTAGCACCAAAAACACCTATTCGATTCATTGTTATTGCCTTAATCTAATTTATTTGGATCTGTTGTTGCGTTAACTCATAAAGGCTTATTTATATATTGCATAAATAATAACCGCCGATAGTCGCACTGCGGTAGATATTATCTAAAAGTCATGCAATAGTCAGGTAAGCCCTTAATTAAATAATAATAACAATACTAGTTTACTTTAGCCATCTATACATTTAAACTTCTCTTTCGCGTCGATTTGGTCTTTGGCTTGCGGGCGCTGTGGTCTTTACTTTATAAGTGTTGATCTACTAAATTCAGCTAAAAGAGGAGTTTTGGCTGTGGTTATACTAACTGGTTACGAGGAATATGATGCAGCCATCATTTAACAAAAACAAAGCAATACTTTCTTTACTTCCCCTTCTTACCTTTGTAGCACTTTTTTTAGGCTCAGGTTTATACTTGCAATCGCAAGGGGTTGATTACGCTTTTTACCAACTACCCGCCCCTGTTGCTATTTTGCCAGCCATTATGCTTGCGTTTATTTTAAATAAAGGCACGGTAAACCAATGTGTAGAAACCTTTATTAAAGGTGCTGGGCACAACAACATTATTACCATGTGTTTAATATACTTACTTGCAGGTGCGTTTTCGGCCGTAGCAAGTGCAACAGGTGGTGTTGATGCGGTTGTTAATGCTGGTTTATCGCTTATTCCGCCATCACTATTATTACCAGGTTTGTTTTTAATTGCTGCGGTTGTCTCTACAGCGATGGGTACCTCGATGGGTACTATTGGTGCTATAGGCCCAATTGCTTATGCGGTATCTATTAAAACAGGTATAGACCCTGCCTTAATGGCCGGTACTATTGTATCTGGCGCTATGTTTGGCGATAACTTATCTATTATTTCTGATACCACTATTGCAGCTACACGTACGCAAGGCTGTGAAATGAAAGATAAATTTAAAGAAAACCTTAAAATTGCAGTGCCTGCCGCTATATTAACTATTGCCTTACTATTATATTTAACACCTGCGCCACAAGCTGTAGAAACCAAAGATTTTGACCTTTTATTAGTACTCCCTTATGCCTTTATTTTAATACTCGCGGTTGCGGGTATGAACGTTTTTGTGGTGCTGTTTAGCGGCATTGTATTTGCTGCGCTAATGGGCTTTACCGGCAGCTACGAAGGCGCAAGCTTTGTAAAAGACATTTACAAAGGCTTTACTGATATGCAGGAAATATTTTTACTTTCAATGTTTATTGGTGGCTTATCTGAGTTTATTCGTATTAACGGCGGCCTTGATTTTCTGGCCCAAAAAATTCAAGCCATTACTAAGGTAATTGCTAAATGGCACCGTAAGGTGGCTGACCAACTCGGTATTGCAGCTTTAGTTTTAACTAGCAATGTGTGTATAGCTAATAATACTGTTTCTATTATTGTTGCAGGCCCTATTGCTAAAAAGCTTGCTGATGATGGCGAAATAAGTGGTAAGCGCTCTGCAAGCTTACTCGATATATTTGCTTGTGTTACTCAAGGTTCATTACCTTATGGCGCACAAGCATTACTACTGGGGGCCACATTTAAAATTAGCCCGTGGGAAGTATCAACGTCGTCTTACTACTGCTTTATTTTAGCCTTTACTGCCATTGCGGTTATTTGTCTGCGCCGTAATAAAGCATAATCTAATCACCGTTATTATGTTGCAGCTTAACAATTAGGCTGCAACATATGTTAAAAATAATACTCTACTTATCAATCACTTTTGCTATAATGCGCGCTTTCGCGTGTCACTAAAATTATAGTTAAAAATAGATTATGAAATTTAAAAAATTACTTCCCCTCGTTACCCTTACATCCATTGCTTTATCATCTTCTGCTTTCGCCTCTAATTGGAGCAGCACAGCATTACATATTAATAATGGCGATCAAAAAAACCCATTCACTGAGCAAGAGTCAGATACCACTGTTTACTCTATTCAACATGCCTCGGGTTATGATTACGGCGATAACTTCTTTTTTATCGATTACAGTAAAGACGATACAACTGACGGCTATCAAGATAGCGATTTTTACGGCGAATGGTATTCTACGGTAAGCTTATCGGCCATTAGCGGTGAAAAAATTGGCGCAGGCGCGTTATTAGATGTTGGCCTTACCGGCGGTATTAACGTAGCTGGCGATGCAAAAATGATGAAGTATCTGCCTGGTGTAAAATTAAGCTGGGATGTACCTGAATTTAACTTTTTTCAAACGCTAGTAACAGCTTACATTGATGACAGTGAAGGTGTTGCTAAAGGCGGCGCACCTATTGAAACAAACAGCTGGATGTTTGATGTGGCCTTTGAATACCCATTTACTGTTGGCTCACAAAAATTTAGCTTTAAAGGCCACGCCGAATATATTGCTGAACGTGAAGACGAATTTGGTAACGATGTAGAAGCGTGGATACTTGCTCAGCCTATTTTAGTATGGGATATGGGCCATGCCCTAGAAATGAAAGAAAACACTCTGCTACTTGGTATGGAGCTTCAATACTGGCACAACAAGCTAGGTACAGACGTTACTGAATCGGTACCACAAATACATGTAGAGTGGACATTTTAAGTAGCCGCTTACAGTTAAAAATAAATAGACGGAGCCCTTTAAAGCGCTCCGTTTTTTTATGCCATGAAAAGTATTTAATTGAACCCCTTTCAATACTTAGTTATTGTCGTACTTCTTTTAAGCCTAGCGCTTGTCCTTTAAAGGAGTAAAAAATGTCGCCAATTAAAGTTATGTGCTTTTCTGCATTGTTAGCATTAACGAATAATACGTTTGCAAGTAGTGAAGTAAACACAAAATCTCTATCTTACGATGCACTTTTAAGCAGTTACCAGTACGACTTTAAAGTAAATTACTTTAATATTGAGTCACAAAAGCAGTCTCTTAAAATGGCGTATATTCATTTAAAGCCAACTAAAGAAAATATGCCCACAGTAACACTTATGCACGGCAAAAACTTTAATTCCGATTATTGGACGACTACTGCTAAGTACCTACAATCACTTGGCTTTGGCGTGTTAATTCCTGATCAAATTGGCTTTGGTAAATCCTCTAAACCCACTAACTATCAGTATTCTTTTGCTGCGCTTGCCCATCATACACATGCGTTAATTGACTCTCTTAACTTAAAACAAACCATTGTAGTTGGCCACTCTATGGGCGGTATGCTGGCGAGTCGTTTTGCATTAATGTATCCAAATACAACCACTAAACTAATTTTGCTTAACCCTATAGGGCTTGAAAACTACCTACAATATGTAGATTACAAAGACACCAACTTCTTTTATAAAAATGAGCTTGCTAAAACACCCGAAGGCGTAAAAAAATACCAGCAAAAAAACTATTATGATGGAAAGTGGAACGCCACATATTCATCCCTTACAGACTTTATAACCGGGCAAATACAAGGCCCAGATAAAGAACAAATAGCATGGGTTAATGCTAAAACGTACGATATGATTTTTACCCAACCGGTAATTACAGAATTTAAAGACTTTACCGTACCCGTTAAGTTAATTATTGGCACTCGCGATAGAACAGGACCAGGGCGAAATTGGAAAAAAGACGGTGTTGATTATGAGCTTGGCCGTTACGATAAGTTAGGCAAAAATGCCGCATCACTTATCCCTAATGCTAAATTATATGAGCTTGATAACTTAGGGCATTTACCTCAAGTAGAAGACTTTGAACGCTTTAAAACAGTATTTAAACAAGCACTTGCTGCTGAGTAACCACGCTTAAAAAATAAAACAAAACCCCTGTAGGTAAAATACTTACAGGGGTTTTATATTAATTATGTATTAATACTAAACGTGTACAACTTTAACTAATAAAACACATAACTACAGTGTGCACTGCGGGTTTTTGCCTTGAGATTTAGCCGTGCTTTGCTCACTAAGTGCTTTGCTCATTTGCGCTTGTAAATTTTTAATGCGGTTACTAGGTGCTGGGTGGGTAGATAAAAACTCAGGGGTTGCACCGCTGCCTGCCGCGCTCATATTTTGCCAAAGCGTTACCGACTCTTGTGGGTTAAAGCCTGCTTGCGCCATTAAATCTAAACCTATTTCATCGGCTTCAGATTCATGTGAGCGGCTAAAAGGTAACACCACACCATATTGCGCGCCTAACCCTAAGCCTTGCATTATTTCGTTACGGTACTGTACGTTACCCATTTCAAGTGCGGCACTGCCTAATTGCATACCCGTACTTAAAATAGAGCTTTGCGAAACACGCTCATTTGAATGCTCTGCTATTACATGCCCTACTTCGTGACCAAGTACCGTGGCTAATTGATCTTGATTCGTCGCTATTTTTAATAAGCCAGTGTGTACACCAATGTAACCACCAGGCAGCGCAAATGCATTAGCTGACTCATCTTCAAATACTACCACTTCCCAATTTTGCGACGCATATTCTTGTGGTAATACCGCCACGACTTTTTCGGCAATACAATTTACATAAGAATTAGTTTTAGCATCTTTATTTATTGGCTGAGACTCTTTCATTTGTGCAAAACTCGCTGTGCCCATTTCACTCATTTGTTGGTCTGAGTAAAGTGCAATTTGTGTACGCCCTGTTGGCGATGTTTTACAGCCAGCTAAAACCGCGGTAGCTAATACAGCAAGTACTAGTTTTTTCATGGTGTTTCTCTCAAGTCATTATTTTTTATTGTTAGTAGAATAGCAAACACAGTGCCAGTTTAGAATCTTTGCTCTTTAATGCTGAGGGTTTTATTTTAAGATAAAAAATTAACTTAGCAGGCAAACTAAGTTTATACACACGCATTGCCCTGTTACACTATAAACCTTGATTTTGTGATTGTTGAGCTACTACATGGACGCCTCTGCCTCGTCTTTTAATACCCGAATATTATTACCGTTATTAGCCAGTATTGTGGCAATTACGCCATTAGCAATAGACATGTATTTACCTGCCATGTTGGTAATTGCGAACGATTTACAAACGAATATGCCAAATGTACAAATTTCGTTAAGTATTTACTTAGCGGGTTACTCATTAGGCATGTTGTTTTTTGGCCCTATAGCTGACCAAATTGGCCGCAGAAAACTCGCCCGTATTGGCTTAACTTTGTTTGGTTTAAGTTCTGTGGCTTTGGCATTTACTACAGAAATACACACCTTTTGGGCCTTAAGAGCAGTGCAAGCATTTACAGGTGCAGCTGCCACTGTGGTTGTGCCAGGCATAATAAGGCATATTTACCAGCAAAATACCGCTAAAGGTATGTCGTATGTGTCTATGATCATGATGGTTGCCCCATTGGTTGCGCCCTCTGTGGGCTCTTTTATTTTAGGGTTTTCTGTTTGGTCTACCATATTTTTAGTATTAGCAGCTTACAGCTTTTTAATTCTTGCGTTTGTACAAGTGTACTTAATTGATATCCCCATTCACACTAATGAGAAAAAAGGGCTCGCTCTGTTTTTTGATAGCTATAAAACCGTGCTCAGTAATAAAGATGCCCGTGCAGATATTTTAAGCTCTATGTTTGTATCGTTTGGCTTTTTTTGTTTTTTAACCTCAGTACCGTTTATATATTTAGATTTATATAATGTCTCTGAGCAGTTATTTGGTATTTTGTTTGCCTTTAATGTAATGGCACTTATGTTTGGTAATTTTTTAAATACTCGCATAGTACCAAAGCTTGGCTCGCGTAAAATGCTTTATATAGGGCTTACATGCGGGTTTATATCGGGGCTTTCGTTATTAACCTTTAGCTTATTACATCTCTCTTTATATTATATTGTGGCTGCTATCGCGCCATTAATGATGAGCTTAGGGATCACTGCAAGTAATGCCGACTCGTTAATACTGATGAAGTTTGAAAAAAACACCGGCACAGCGACGGCTGTTATTGGCACGCTACGTTTTGGTAGTGGCGCATTAGTTGGGCCACTACTTGCGCTAATGCATGCTGAAAGCTCTGTTCCGTTTTCGAGCTTAATGTTTTCTGCGGTTTTACTTACTATGCTAGTGCAAGTAATTCACTATAAAAAAGACAAAAAAAATGCCTCATTGTGAGGCATTTTTTAAAATAAGCTGTTAATTAAACATCTGCTGCTTTAGAAACCATTACCATTGCAGGGCGTAATAAACGACCATTCAATGTGTAACCTTTTTGCATAACAGCAAGTACTGTATTTGGTGATACATCGTTACTTGGCTGAATAGACATTGCTTGATGGAAATCAGGGTTAAATTGCTCACCTTGTGGGTTTACAATTTCAACGCCAAATTTAGCAACGGCATCGTTAAAGCTCTTAACCGTCATATCAATACCTTCAAGTAACGGCTTTAATGTTTCGTTTTCTTTATCAGAAAACTCAATAGCGCGCTCTAGGTTATCAATAACAGGTAGTAATTCGTTAGCAAATTTTTCAAGTGCAAACTTGTGTGCTTTTTCTACATCTTGTGCAGCACGACGACGAATGTTGTCTACATCTGCAGCGGCGCGTACAACGCCATCTTTTTGATCAGCAATTGTTTGCTTAGCAGCTTCAAGCTCTGCGTAAAGCATCGCAATTTCAGCTTCAGGGCTTTGCTCTTGATCCGCTTCGTGTTGCTCTGCAGCTTCTACCGCTGCTTCAACGTCAGCTTCCATTTGAGCTACTTCTTCGTTTAGTTCTACTTCTTGCTCTGGGTTTTGTGTCTGCTCAGACATAAAATACGTGCTCCAATTCTTTACAACTGCGGTAATTATGGGGATTGAATAAAAAGATTCAAGAGTTAGATGGCTCTAATAATTTAAATTCTTGGATTAATTGTTCAATTTGCGCTGATTTAGGGCAAATTATACAAAAGCGGCTTTGATATTCTTGGTTTTGAAAGTACGGCACGCTTATAACAATTAGCTCATTACACTCTGTAAACGGCAGATTTTCGGTGTTAAGCACCGAGACTCCGTTTTTAAATGCGAGTTTATCTTCAACAAAATTTAAAAAAGAAACACCAATATTTAGGCTTTGCTCACAGTCTACTTTTTTATATAAGTAGTTTTCACCCACCACAATGCTGTTATCAGAGCCAAGCTTTTGGCTTAGCTGACGAGTCCATTGAGTGAGCGAGTCATGACAATTACGTGGTGCTGTATTTGCCATCGCCTGCATTCTGTATAGGCCTTCCATTAAGGTTTGCTGGCTAAACACCGTGTTTAACCATGTAGCAAATTGATAGCGCACAGCATCTGATGAGTCATCGGGCTTATTAATGCAAATGTTGTGGCTTTGCCCTGCTCTGTCTATTAACAAAACAAGCCAATCATTAGAGTCAAAATCAAGCACTTCTACTCTAAACACTTGCTGTGAGCTTGCTTGTGGCAACCCCACGCAGCAACACACTTGGTATTTTTGACTAAGTCCGTGGGCTAGTTCAACTAATTGCGCTTGCTCTGGTTGCCAATAATTAGCAATGTCGGCCAATGGAAAAAACTCGTCAAACCAATAATCAAACCCCTGGTTTGTGGGTACTCGTCCAGCCGATGTATGCGGCGAATATAATAAGCCTACTTTTTCAAGACGCGCCATCGCATTACGTACGGTCGCAGAACAAACCGCCATGCCTTTTTGCTTGGCAATTTTTGTTGATGGAACCGGTAACCCTTCACCATTACAGTAAAGACTCATTACAGCTGAAAAAATTTGTTGATCTCGCGGGTTTATATTCATGTTATCTACATCTTGTTGCATGAAAGAGATATCGGGGCGGTTCGAGTAAATTCAAGACCAAAACATACTTTATGTCTCCTCGTTTAGTTGTATTGTAAATAATAAAACCACCTTTGGTGGTATTCTATACAGGTGGGTATTTCGATAGAAAATCAAAGCTAAGTTAAAACTTGATTAGCGGGCATTAATCGCTGAGCTTATAACGCTATATAAGCGCTTTAATTGAATCATTATCATATTGCTAATTCTGTGTTTTCAAACACTTCTATTTTGAGTTACCCTACAAATATTATTACTTTTATTGCAGCCCTTATGCACTCTCCATTTAAAACGATAGGCCTTATAGGTAAACCTAACCACCCAAAAGCTGCGGCCACTTTAGAGCGCTTGCATACGTTTTTGTCGGCACTTGGCTTTAGCGTTATTGTAGAAAAGCGCACCGGTGGGCAATTATCTGACGTACCTAAAAACAATAAAGTTGATTTAGTAACCTTAGGTGAGCAAGCGGATCTGGCTATTGTAGTTGGTGGCGATGGCAATATGTTAGGGGCAGCCCGTGTACTTGCACGCTTTGATGTAGCCGTTATTGGCGTAAACAGGGGTAACTTAGGCTTTTTAACTGACTTAAACCCCGAGGGTTTTGAAGGTAGCTTAGAGCAGGTGTTAAGTGGTGAATACCTAGAAGAACAACGCTTTTTATTAGAAGTAGAAGTGTACCGTCATAATGAGCTTAAAAGTGCTAATTCTGCTGTAAACGAAGCAGTGCTTCACGCCGATAAAGTAGCGCACATGATAGAGTTTGAAGCATTTATAAATAATGACTTTGTATTTTCACAGCGCTCAGATGGAATTATTGTATCCACGCCCACTGGCTCTACAGCGTATTCTCTCTCTGGCGGTGGCCCTATTTTAACGCCTGAGCTAAATGCCATATCGTTAGTGCCTATGTTTCCTCATACATTGTCGAGCCGCCCTTTAGTGGTCGATGCCGATAACGAGGTAAGACTAAAATTGAGCCTAGAAAATACCGACAGCCTACAAGTAAGTTGCGATAGCCACGTTGTTTTAGCTGTATTGCCAGGTGATGAAGTGGTTATTAAAAAAGCGGATAAAAAATTACGCTTAATACACCCTAAAAACTATTCTTACTACAACGTTTTACGTACTAAATTGAATTGGGGCAGTCGTTTATACTAATTTTATTGCCAAGCGTAGTGCTTTAGCGCAAAATACTAAGCGAAAAATAATTAACTATAAATTAGGAATATCTAGCAATGACTTATGTTGTTATCTTTGCTTTGTTATTACTTATCACTCTATTAGGTGCTTATATTAGGGTTGAAAACAATAGAAAAAAAGCAATTGAAGCTAAAAAAAAGCAATTTAACGAGCGTGTTTCCCAAGTAAGCTCACGCCTTAAAGCTAAGTTAAATACACTATTAGAAGCCAAAATAATTAGACCTAAATATGTAGCTCAAATTCAGGCAATTGTGACTAATTTTTTTGTAGTGCAAGCCCACACCGACGATAACCTCCAACACCTTGAAGACTTAAGCGATGACTTAGTAAGTACCCTTTCGAGCGAACTTGCTAAAGCAGTTCAAACTGAGCAAAGCCAACCTTTACAGGATAATATACAGTACTTTGTTTCAGAATTACCGCAACAAGGCATACTTTATAACAAAGCATTTTATAACGAAATATTGCCGTCGTTAATTGTACAAATTAAAACGCAAACACCACAAGACTCCACCACAGGCACTGAAAACACTGACGATAGCTTACAAACTATCAGTGCAGATCAAAGCGCACAGTTTTCACGAGATGTAAGTGTTGCTTAAAAAATAAAAAATAATTTGCAAAAAACCAAAACACTGTATAAATTAACAGTTAATTCACTGGATGGATAAACAGTATGTTAATTGGTTTAGAAATTAAAAATTTTGCAATTGTAAGTAACTTAAGCACCGAATGGCATGGCGGTATGACCGCTATTACTGGCGAAACAGGCGCTGGTAAATCAATTGCTATTGATGCCCTATCACTTTGTTTAGGCGAACGCGCAGAAGCCTCTGCGGTTCGCCCCGGCACAGACAAAGCTGAAGTATGCGCACAATTTGACTTAACTGCCCTTCCACTAGCGAAAGCTTTTTTAGATCAACACATGTTAAATAGCAACGATAACGAATGCTTACTAAGACGTGTGGTATGCAAAAATGGGCGTAGCAAAAGCTATATTAACGGAAGCTCCGTTACCGCTTCGCAGCTCAAAGAGCTTGGCCAGTATTTAATTTCTATTCATGGGCAACACGCTCATCAACACCTTTTAAAAGCAGAGCATCAATTACAACTGCTTGATGCATACGCAGGACATAACCAACTTGTAAAAGCGGTTAGCCAAAGCTTTAAGCTATATGCAAACCTACAAAAAGAGTTTAAACAACTTGAGCAACAGCAACTACAACAAGCAGCTCAAAAACAACTACTCGAATACCAAGTTGCCGAATTAGACGAATTTGCCCTACAAGACGGTGAGTTTGAGCAAATTGAAGCTGAACATTATAAATTAAGTAACAGCCAAACTATTATTGAAGCCTGCCAACGCGAACTTCAGCACCTTTACGAGGGTGATGAACAAAACGCCTGTTCAATGCTTCAACACAGTGCTCAACAGTTTGCTGAACTTGCACACTTTGATGAAAGCCTAGCAAGTGTTGCAGCATTACTTGATGAAGCAGCAGTACAAGTTGAAGAAGCAAGCCGTGAAGTACGAAACTATGCCGAACAAGCCGATTTAGATCCTGCACGTTTAACCGAAGTAGAAACACGTCTAAGCGGTGCTATGGACTTAGCCCGTAAGCACCATATAAAACCGCAGCAGCTTGCTGAGTTTCACCAAGGCTTAACACAAGAGCTTGAGTCAATAAGTTATAACAGCTCTCGTTTAGAGCAGCTTGGTGATGAAATTGAAAATGCACTTGTTGCATACCAACATGCCAGCGAACAGTTAAGTGAAAGCCGCCATAAATACGCTAATACACTTAATAACCTAATTAGTGACAGCATGGCTAATTTATCAATGGAAAATGGCGTATTTGAAATTGAGTTAAGCCAGGAGGTTGAACGTACTCCTAATGCCTTAGGCTTCGATAGCGTTTCATTTTTAGTGTCTACAAACCCAGGGCAACCATTACAGCCTTTAGCCAAAGTAGCATCGGGCGGTGAGCTCTCGCGTATAAGCCTTGCCATACAGGTTATTATTGCTCAAAAGGTAACGACACCTACCCTTATTTTTGACGAAGTAGATGTGGGTATATCAGGCCCTACTGCATCGGCTGTGGGTAAATTATTACGCCAACTAGGTAAATCAACACAGGTAATTTGTGTGACCCATTTACCTCAAGTTGCCAGCAGTGCACACCAGCAGTTTTTTGTAGCCAAAGAGATAGCGCAAGGCGAAACCTTTACACAAATGCTGAGCCTTAATAAAGATGGCCGTATTAATGAAATTGCACGCTTATTAGGTGGCGATAACGTAAGTAAAACAGCAAAAGCGAATGCTAAAGAACTTATTATGGCGCATGCTTAGTGATGGCCAAGGTATAGGTGTGGAGTATTATAAATGCAAAATACGATGATGAATGTTTGCTATGTTGCCGGCTGGTTAGCCTTAACGATTAGCTTTTTACTTATAGGATTTAGTAAATTTAAACACGCTAGATTTAAGTTAAAACTATTCACTTTTTTAAACTGTATATTGGCCTATCAAGTTATTTTTACTGTGTGGCAGTGGTTTTTAAATGGCAATGTAACAGTGAATAACCAATGGTTGCTGTTAGTGGCCCAGGCTTTGTGTAGCATCATTTGCTATTTAAGTGTTCAGCGACGCAAAAGTAAAGTACGTCCAAATCTTGATAGCTTTTCTATGGACTAGTTTCCCTATGGACTAGGTTTTTTGTGGATTAATTGCAAAGCTAAATTTTAATAATAAGTGTAAATACCTAAATGCTTTAAATTTTAATAAGCTAACTAAATTTGGGCTAACGACTTAAGTTAAGAGCAAGTACGGTTTTTTCCTTGCTCTTTAGCTTTATACAAAAGCTCATCAGCCAGTTTAATATCTTGTGCTATAGATGTCTCAACCTGGCTTTCTACAAGCCCTATACTTAGCGTTAACGCAATTGATTTACCATACATACGAACATGGTTTTTTTGTAGTTGTTGATGAATTTTTTCAGCAATAGTTTGCCCTTGTTCTTTTGTGCAACTAGGTAAAGCAATTAAAAACTCTTCCCCACCCCATCGCGAAGCCACGCCCTGCTCTGGAATACTTTTTTTAAGCGCAGTAGCTAATTGCGTTAATGCTTCATCGCCAAAGTCGTGGCCATAATTATCATTAATACGTTTAAAATTATCGACATCTGCTAATAAAATAACATACGGTTGCTTGGTTTTTTTATGCACATGCTTTAGCTCAGCAAGCTCTTTCATCATAAAACGGCGGTTAGGTAAATCAGTTAGGTGATCAATTGTGGCAAGACGCTCATTTTTTTGGCTAAGCGCCATTATTTTTTCGTTATATTTTTCTCGCGAGCGCTCATAGAACCCACTTAATAGCGCAACAATAATAAACGAGATCACTACCCTTAATGGCAGTTGTTCTGGCTGGTAATCATAAATATTAAATTTGTCGGTAATAATAAACCCTGCAATTACAGCCAATAAAAAAAGGATGATATCAACAGTCCCTTTTTTTAAACCTCTTACAGAATAAGTAACTGGGGATACAATAAATATCCAAATTGGCCCAGTTCCCTCGGCGCCACCAGAGACCACCAAATAAAGCATTAAGCAATAAAGGTTATATAAAATGGTGGTTGCTGATTTTTCTACAGCGCGATATAAGCTAAAAGCCCACGCATACACACCAGCTGACACTAATAACATAATACCTAGGATTGGATCAGCATGAGAAAACGCATTACATGCCATCGCAAAGGTTGCGATAAATCCAATAGATGAAAAAAAGCGAACTATCAGCTTTCTTTCTTTGTTATCTGAGTATGCATTCATATTATTATTTTTTATTTGCGTGCTTGCTGTTAACCCTGCCAATAGGTTAACAAAGAGTAAGTTAGCTGCAAGTTTGTACTTAAATAGTGCGTTTAGCAAGATTTGGTCGTTATTTATTGGTTAAAAAGGACTTTTTAATACTTTTTCATTTGATAATAGCTAATACAAAGCAAGTATTTTGCTCAATATATTAAAATGATATCAGAGCAATTATCTAGGCTATTAGATTAAATAGTGTCTTGTTCCCCCTTTCCTTAACTTGCACAAGCTTTAATCTTTCAAGCTTTTGAACAGTACAAACTTTAATATAGCCCTTAAATTTATGTTCAAATATCACTCATAGAACAAAAAATAAATGTATTTTTTATGTCTGATGAAACAATTTTGAAATTAAATTAACTTTAAGTTTAACTATTTAGGCTTGATAAAATAAGATTTTTTGGTCATTATTTACCTTAATCAGGGATGAGTACGGTTATTGTATTGTAGGATTCCACGGTAATTACACGCTTCATTGAAAATAATGAAACATAGGATAGTACAATAAATTTAAGGATTAAAAATGAATAAATTTGCTCTTATTATTCCTGCACTAATAGTGCTAACAGGATGCAAAAGTAATGATATTACCCGGGCTGTAAAAGACGGTATTAACGGCGCTGTTAATGGTGTATCAAGTTCTACAAATCAATCAATAACATCATCGAATCAAAGCTCTTATACCACTACCCAAACAAAAGTTTACCCCCATAAAGCAACTAAAGAGCCTAGAGACTATGGCCAAATCCAAGTTATAAAAACGGCAGCTAATCCAAAAAAACAAACTAGAGTCGCAATCAATAAATGTTTACACCCACGCGTGGGACAAGTGAAATGTTCAGCATACATGCATGAAATAAGCCCTGAAGGCTGGGTAGTTGACGCTCAAAGCAACCGTATTTGGCTCGAAACAAGATCAAATAATTACGACAAAGTAGTTCCTTCTGGTACTTACTACATGAAGGTAAAGACCAAAGGCGTTGCTAAAGAAAGTTACGCAACTGGTGATATTAATATAGTACCGTTCGTTACTAATTACGTTGACATAACATTCGAATAGTACAAACGAAAAAGCAAGCCTCTTGGCTTGCTTTTGAAATTATTTAGAAGAACAAATAACTACACTTCTAAATAATCCATAATGCCTTCAGCAGCGTTGCGTCCTTCAAAAATAGCCGTTACAACTAAATCAGAACCACGCACTATATCGCCACCAGCAAATATTTTAGGGTTAGTCGTTTGGTGTGTAAATTCACCTTGTTCTGGTGCGTTAATACCGCCCCAATGGTTAATTTCTACATCGTACTTTTCTAACCAATCCATTTTGTGTGGTTTAAAACCAAACGCCATAATAACTTGGTCAGCCTCAAGTACATGCTCTGAGCCTTGCACTACTTCTGCTCGGCTTCGGCCGTTTTCATCTGGCTCACCGAGTTGTGTTTTAACCATTTTAACACCCGCAACATGGCCATTATCGTCAAGTACAATACCCGTTGGCTGTACATTAAACGTAAAGTTTACACCCTCTTCTTTGGCGTTTTTAACCTCACGTTTAGAGCCTGGCATATTCTCTTCATCACGACGGTACGCACAGGTTACTTTAGCAGCATTTTGGCGAATAGAAGTACGTACACAGTCCATCGCGGTATCACCACCACCCAGTACTACAACCTTTTGATTGGCCATATCAATGCACGCTTGGTTTTTTTCATCGTAACCCATTACACGGTTAGTATTGCCGATTAAAAATGGGAGTGCATCGTGCACGCCTGGTGCATCTTCATTTTCAAGGCCAGCACGCATACTTTGATACGTACCTACACCTAAAAATACCGCGTCGTAGTCAGCTAAAATTTCGTCCATGGTGATGTCTACACCCACTTCAACGTTTAGCTTAAATTCCACACCCATTTCGGTGAAAATTTCACGACGTTTTTGCATTACTTCTTTTTCAAGTTTGAAAGAAGGAATACCAAAAGTAAGTAAGCCGCCAATTTCAGGATGACGGTCGAAAACCACTGGTTTTACACCGTTACGCACTAAAATATCAGCACACCCTAAACCAGCCGGGCCCGCACCAATAATAGCTACTTTTTTATCCGTCCATGTCACGTATGACATGTCTGGTTTCCAGCCCATTTTAAATGCCGTATCGGTAATATACTTTTCAATGTTACCAATGGTTACTGCACCAAACTCTTCATCAAGCGTACATGACCCTTCACACAGTCTGTCTTGTGGGCAAACACGTCCACATACCTCTGGCAAACTGTTTGTACGATGAGAAAGCTCAGCCGCTTCTAAAATACGGCCTGTTCTAATTAATTTTAACCACTGTGGAATGTAGTTATGCACTGGGCATTTCCATTCACAGTACGGGTTACCACAATCTAAACAACGGTCAGCTTGTGAGTTCACCTGGTTCTCTGAAAAGGGTTCGTAAATTTCCACGAAAGATTTTTTACGCGACGAGATTGGTTTTTTGCGCGGATCTACACGCTGCACGTCTATAAATTGATATACATTTTCGCTCATACTGCCCCCTTATTGCGCTTGAACACGAAGTTCTGCGCTACTGCGAGCGCGATGCCCGAGTAAACTTTTTACATCACTTGATTTTGGCTTAACTAGCTTGAACATAGGTAAATACAATTCAAAGTTAGCTAAAATGGTTTCTGCACGGCACGAGCCAGTAAGCTCTAAATGCTCGGCAATTAAGCCGCGTAAATGCTCTTGGTGCGAACTTAAATCATCAAGTGTTACTACTTCAACTAGCTCTGGGTTGATGCGTTTTTCAAAGTCATTTCGCTCATCTAAAATATAAGCAAAACCACCTGTCATACCCGCGCCAAAGTTAACCCCAACATTTCCAAGCACACAAACAACACCGCCGGTCATGTATTCACAACCATTGTCGCCTACGCCTTCTACTACCGCTTGTACACCTGAGTTACGAACAGCAAAACGCTCGCCTGCACAGCCTGCAGCAAATAATTTACCGCCCGTAGCGCCGTACAAACATGTGTTGCCTGCAATAGTCGCTTTATGGCTTTCAAACGATGAGCCCAGTGGTGGGCGAATAACGAGCTTACCGCCAGCCATACCTTTACCCACGTAGTCGTTTGCATCGCCTATTAACGTCATTTCTAGGCCACCGGCATTCCAAACACCAAATGATTGCCCTGCAGTACCATGTAGTTCAATTGCAACAGGGTCAGCAGCCATACCTTGGTTACCGTGTTTAGACGCAATATAGCCAGATAACATAGCCCCTACTGAGCGATCTGTATTACATATACGACTCACAAGCGAAATACCTGATGATGTATCAATTGCTTGTTGTGCTTTACCTAATAACGTTTCGTTTAACTCACCTAAATAATGAGAGCTATTTGGTGCGCTACAAAATAATGTTTCGCCCGTTGGGTTATTAGGCTGAGCAATCACAGATGATAAATCTATTTTCTTTTGCTTAGCTGTTTTACCTTCAATCGCTTCAAGTAAATCTAAACGACCAATTAAATCAGTTAAGTTTGCAACACCTAAGCTTGCCATGATCTCGCGTGCTTCTTGCGCTATAAACTTAAAGTAGTTCATCGCCATTTCTGGTAAGCCATGGTAGTGCTTTTGACGAAGTGTTTCGTCTTGTGTTGCAACACCGGTTGCACAGTTATTTAAGTGACAAATTCTAAGGTATTTACACCCTAACGCCACCATAGGGCCGGTACCAAAGCCAAAGCTTTCTGCACCTAAAATAGCCGCTTTAATAATGTCTAAACCTGTTTTTAAACCGCCATCTGTTTGCAGACGAATACGATGACGAAGGCCATTTTCAACAAGGGCTTGTTGCGTTTCAGCAAGGCCAAGCTCCCAAGGGCTACCTGCATATTTTACAGACGTCAGCGGGCTTGCGCCGGTGCCACCGTCGTAACCCGAAATTGTAATTAAATCAGCGTATGCTTTAGCTACACCCGTAGCAATTGTGCCCACACCTGGCTCTGACACTAACTTAACCGAGATCATCGCTTCAGGATTTACTTGTTTTAAATCGAATATTAGCTGAGCTAAATCTTCAATCGAGTAAATATCGTGGTGCGGCGGTGGTGATATAAGTGTTACACCCGGAACTGAATAACGAAGTTTAGCAATATAAGGCGTTACTTTTTCACCCGGTAGTTGTCCACCTTCACCAGGCTTAGCACCCTGCGCCACTTTGATTTGAATTACATCAGCATTACGAAGGTAATGCGGTGTTACACCAAATCGACCAGAGGCAACTTGTTTGATTCGTGAGTTTTTCTCTGTGTTGTAACGTAGTTTATCTTCGCCACCTTCACCAGAGTTTGAACAGCCACCTAAGCGGTTCATCGCTATAGCTAACGCTTCATGCGCTTCTGGCGAGAGTGCGCCAATACTCATTGCCGCTGAGTCAAAACGCTTATATAGGTTTTCAGCAGGTTCTACATCGTCGACGCTAATGCCTTTTTCAGGTAATTTAAGCGCTAACATATCACGTAAAGTAGCAATTGGACGATTATTAACTAAATCAGCGTAAGCGCCGTAGTCTTTGTAATCTCCAGAGCGTACCGCTTTTTGCAGCGTTTGAATAACATCTGGGTTGTAAGCATGGTACTCACCACCGTGCACGTATTTTAATAAGCCGCCATGGCTTAGTAGCTTACGCTTACTAAAAGCAAGTTTATGCAGCTTTTGCTGATCAATATCAAAATCACTAAAACACGCGCCCTTAATACGACTTGCAACACCTTTAAAGCACATCTCTACCATTGCATCAGATAGACCAACCGCTTCAAACAACATTGAACAACGGTACGATGCAACCGTACTTATGCCCATTTTAGACATTATTTTGTATAAGCCTTTATTAATGGCTTTACGGTACGAAAGTGTTACTTCGCAGTACGATTTTTCAATCACTTTACTGTCGCTCATCGCAACCAGTGACTCGTATGCAAGATATGGGTAAATCGCTGTTGCGCCAAAACCAAGTAGTACAGCAAATTGGTGCGCATCGCGTACGCTACCGGTTTCAATAATAATGTTCGATTCACAACGTAAGTTGTTATCTACAAGGCGCTTTTGCACTGCCCCTACCGCCATAGCAGCAGGAATAGGTAGTTGGCTTTCGCTAAAGTTGCGGTCTGACAAAATAAGCATGACACAACCCGCTGCCGCTTTTTCTTGTGCAGAATCACAAATTCGCGCCACTGCGTTTTCTAAGCCTTCTTCAGCTGTGTAAGTAATATCGATTTTACAGTAGCTGTAATGCTCGTCATCAGCGTTAAGTAGCTGCTGCATGTCTGCATACATTAATATAGGCGTATCGAACTGTAAGCGCTTAGCGTGGCCTGTTGTTTCGTTAAATACATTTTGCTCACTACCAATACAAGTAGCGAGCGACATTACATGGTTTTCACGTAGCGGATCGATTGGCGGATTAGTTACTTGCGCAAACTTTTGACGGAAGTAATCGTAGAGTGAACGATGCCCTTCGCTTAGCACAGCAAATGGCGTGTCATCGCCCATTGAGCCTGTCGCTTCTTGGCCGTTTTCACCCATTACACGAATAACACTATCGAGCTCTTCATTCGTGTAGCCAAACATTTTTTGGTACTTAGCAAGCGTTTCGTCATCAAACGAGCGATTACCCGCGTCTTGCTCAGTAAGTTCTTCAAATGGTGTTAAACGCTTAACGTTTTCTTCAAGCCATGACTTATAAGGGTGGCGTGATTTTAAATCTTGATCGATTTCGTCTGAGTGCCAAATTTTGCCAAGCTTTGTATCGATTACTAATAATTCACCTGGTCCAACACGGCCTTTTTCGACTACTTCATCGGCAGTGTAATCCCATATACCGACTTCAGAGGCAAGTGTAATAAAGCCATCTTGTGTAATAACATAGCGCGCAGGGCGAAGGCCATTACGGTCAAGGTTACATGCTGCAAAGCGACCATCAGACATTACAATACCCGCTGGGCCGTCCCACGGTTCCATATGCATAGAGTTAAAGTCATAGAATGCGCGTAAATCATCATCCATTGCACGGTTTTTTTGCCATGCAGGCGGTACAAGCATGCGCATAGCACGGAATAAATCCATACCACCGGCTAAAAATAGCTCAAGCATATTATCTAAGCTTGATGAATCAGAGCCGGTTTCGTTTACAAATGGCGCTGCGCTTTGTAAATCAGGAATAAGCGGCGATGAGAACTTGTACGAGCGAGCTCGCGCCCATTGACGGTTACCCTCAATCGTATTTATTTCACCATTGTGTGCTAAATACCTAAATGGTTGCGCTAAAGGCCAACGCGGCTGAGTATTGGTAGAAAAACGCTGATGGAAAACACAAATAGCGCTAGTCATACGAATGTCGGCTAAGTCTAAATAAAAGTTAGGTAAATCTGCAGGCATCATAAGGCCTTTATAGATTGTTACTAACCCAGATAAACTTGCAATGTAAAATGACTCATCATGCGCTAAACGCTTTTCTGCACGGCGACGTGCTACATATAAACGGCGTTCTAAATCTTTAGAGCGCCAACCTTCAGGCGCACTAACAAAAATTTGTTCAAAACCAGGTAACTGCTGAGTAGCAATAGGACCTAGCATTGATGGGTCGGTTGGCACTTCACGCCAGCCTAGTATTTTAAGTGTTTCTTGTTCTAATTCTTCACATAAAACCTGTTTTGCAGCTTGTGCTAAAACGGGATCTGAATTTAAGAAAACCATGCCTACGGCGTAGTTTTTACCTAAGTGCCAATTGTGTTCACTGGCTATAGCACGGAAAAAGCTGTCAGGCTTTTGCAGTAATAAACCACAGCCGTCACCAGTTTTACCATCGGCAGAAATACCACCGCGGTGTTGCATGCGATCAAGTCCAGTTATAGCTGTACGTATAAGCCTATGACTAGCCTGTCCATTAACTTGGGCTATTAAGCCAAAGCCACAATTATCTTTTTCTAATTTTGAGTCGTATAACATAGACCCCTCCCCTTGCTGCACTGTTAACGTGAATGAACTGCTCGACGATTTGCTAACAGACGCACAAAACTAGCCTCTATAGTAAATAGAGTCAATATTATTTTGAATACATATTCACATTCTTGAATATTTCTCACTTCAAGGCAAGATTTCTTTTTAACTCATAACTTTTAACAATTAGTGCTTATTTAACCGTTATTTTTTCATGACACTGGTGTCAATTTTAACATTTTGTAAAAACAAAGGGCTTAACAACCGACCCTTTACGTAAACGTAAAGATAAACCACAATGAATAAATATTCACTAAAGTTAAGCTAATTCAGTTAACATTTAGATAGTTTAATATGGTTTTAGGAAATTTAAGGATTAGGATCACGATTTTTGAGCATTCATGAGTATAGTTATTAAAATTCAGCACCTCTTTCGTACATTATTAGTGAATTTTTATCTAACATTGTGTCCGCAGCGGACACATAAACTGTCCGCGGACATAGATATTAAAGTCTAAAAAATAAAAAACATTAAATATCAGCAACCTAATAGTTGGCATGCTAATCGTATAACCTTATACACAATCGCTAATTGGAATTACTATGTTTACTCTGAGCTTATTTTTACTCTCTCCTATTGCAGCTATTTGCACAGCAGTTTTGTTACTGCTGTGCGAAAAATATATAAAAGCAATATAGGAGAGCAAGATGATTAAAGATACTAGCGCACAAGACGTACAGGTAAAATCGCCTGTAAATTATTTTAAACACGCCTTAGTAGCTGCAATTGTTTTAATTATAACCTCTATAACCGCTTATATTTTTTTAACAAGCCATAGCGCAAAAAGCTCTATTAGTCGCTCAAAAGTACAAATTGCTAAGGTACATATTAAAACACTTATTCGAGATATTGCCGCCAGTGGTAAAATTGTTGCTGCAAATGCCCCTCAAGTGTATAGCCCAGAGCGTGGATATATAGATTTAAAAGTAAAAGCCGGCGATACCGTAAAACAAGGCGATATACTTGCTCTATTGCAAAGCCCCGAGTTAACAAACGAATTAAAACAGCAAGAGTCTGTACTTGAAAGACTCAAAGGCGAGCAGCAAAGAAAACATTTGCAAGCAAGGCGCCAAACGCTCACCTTAAATAAAACACTTGATATAGCGAACGTTGAACTAAATGCCGCTGAACGCGAAAACCGCCGCGCCCAACTATCAATACAAAAACACTTGATTAGCCAAATTGACCTTGAAAAAGCCGTTGATGATTTATCTCGAGCAAAACTGACTTATAAACACGCGCAACAAGAAGTGCACCTTGCTAAAGATACGCTCGCCTTTGAACTAAAAGCAGCTAAAAGTGATGTGACCCGCCAACAACTTATTGTTAATGATTTAATCAGAAAAGTAAGCAACCTATCTATTAAGGCTTCCGTTACAGGGATCGTGGGTAACCTATTAGTGCAACAAAAAGCCGCAGTCACGCAAAGCCAACCTCTTATGACACTCGTTGACTTAAGTAATTTCGAAGCCGAACTTCAAGTACCTGAAAGTTACGCGAACGAATTAGGGCTCGGTATGAAAGTAGAGCTTAAGTTGGGCAGTGAAATAGTAATGGGAAATTTGTCCGCCATATCACCAGAAGTTAATAATCGAGAAGTAACAGCACGCGTTCGATTTAAAGGGGGTACTAACAACATTCGTCAGAACCAACGCTTAACTGCACGCATTTTACTCGACAACCGAGAAGATGTATTGCAGATAAAACGCGGCGCATTCATGCAGCAAGGCGGAATTGTTGCCTATAAGGTCGATGGCAATATCGCAAAGCGCATACCTATTACAATAGGTGCCACCAGCATTAATGCCGTTGAGCTTTTGAGCGGGCTAAAAGAAAAGGATGAAATTATTATTTCAAGCTACAGCGACTTTAAACAAGCCGACACGATTTTATTAAATTAAACAGACGTTCTCAGCCAACGCTAAAAATAATTAGGAACAACCATGTTACAAATGAACAATGTAAGTAAAGTATACCAAACAGAAATGGTGCAAACCCATGCGCTTCGAGATTTCAATTTGCAAGTAAACGAAGGCGAATTTATTGCTGTTACCGGTCCTAGTGGCTCAGGCAAAACAACCTTTTTAAATATTGCAGGTATGCTCGAGCCTTTTAACGATGGTCAATATCTGTTAGATGGCGTTAATGTTGGCAGCCTAAACGACAACCAACGTGCTGATTTGCGTAATCAAAAAATTGGTTTTATATTCCAAGGCTTTAATTTAATTCCCGATTTGAACTTGTATGAAAACATAGAAGTTCCTCTTCGTTACCGAGGGGTTAAAGCAAATGAGCGAAAACGTCGAATTGAGCAATGCCTTGAGCAAGTTGGCTTAGTATCTCGCGCTAAACATTTACCTCAACAACTCTCCGGTGGCCAGCAACAACGTGTAGCAATTGCCCGTGCGCTTGCCGGAGAACCTCGTTTTTTACTTGCTGATGAGCCAACTGGTAACCTTGACAGCTTAATGGCACGCCAAGTAATGGAGTTACTTGAGCAAATAAATCGCGACGGTGCCACTATTATCATGGTGACGCATGATAGCGAATTAGCCCGCCGTGCTCCGCGCAATATTCAAGTAGTTGATGGGCAACTTGCCGACTTTACGCTTTACCAAGGTGCGCAAAACATTAAAACAGCATCGGGGGTTTAACTAATGTTTATTCATTATTTAGATTTAAGTTGGCGCAGCTTCAAGCGCACCCCACTGGTTAGCTTTTTGATGGTACTTGCCATTGCGATAGGTATTGGCATAACAATGACCAGCCTAAGTGTTTACCACATGATGTCGGCCGATCCTATCCCGGAAAAAAGCAGCCAACTTTACAGTGTGCAATTACAAACAATGGACGACGGTAGTACGTGGCGGACAGAAGATAACGTGCCACTACAACTTACCTATCAAGATGCAGAGAACTTATTAAAGGCACCCTCTTTAGATAAAAAAGTGGCCATGATGCGTACCGGCTTTTCGGTTTATTTAGACTCTGACAAAATAAAACCTTTTATAGGCAGTGCCCGCATGACAACGCCAGACTTTTTTAGCATGTTTAATTTGTCATTTTTATATGGCGGAACGTGGAGCACAGAGCAAGAAAATTCAGCCGCACCCGTTGTAGTTATTACACAAGAGCTAAACGACAAGCTATTCGCAGGAAAAAACTCCGTTGGAGAACTAATTTACTTAGATGATGCAAGCTATCAAGTAGTTGGCGTTGTTAAACACTGGCCTCTGAATATTAAATATTATGATTTAAATAACGGCGCATTTAATCAAGCCGAAGATTTATTTATGCCCTTTAGTTTAATTAAAGCAAAAGAGCTCGTTAGTTGGGGTAATAGCAATGGTTGGAAGCACGAAAACACGCCAACCTTTGTAGATAAACTGCAATCGGAGCAAGTATGGATCCAGTTTTGGGCAGAGCTAAATACGCTAGAGCAAAAACAAGCCTATCAAAATTACTTATTAGCCTACATGCAAGAACAGCAAAAGCGTGGTCGATTTAATCGTAAACAACTGGAGTATAAACTTCGCGATGTAAACCAATGGATGCAGTACAACAACGTCGTCACCGAAGACAATAAAATTTTAGTGGGCTTGAGCTTTATGTTTTTAGGTGTCTGCTTAGCCAATATTTTAGGTTTACTTTTAGCTAAATTTTTACGCCGAGCACCAGAGGTCGGTGTAAGGCGCGCATTAGGTGCAAGTAAAAGACAAATATTTTTACAGCACTTAGTTGAGGTCGCCATGCTTGGTTTTATAGGTGGCCTACTTGGAATTGTAATAGCACAACTTGGCTTAATGGGCGTAGGGCAAAGCTACAACTACTATGAAAACTTAGCGACTATGGATTTAACCATGCTATTGAGCGCCCCATTAATTGCAATTACAACCTGTATTTTTGCTGGTTTGTACCCCGCTTGGTTAGTGTGCAAAACCAATCCTGCTATTTATCTGAAGAGCCAGTAAGGGAATACCACAATGTTAGAAATAAAACCTATATTTAATGCCTTATGTCGCTCAAAGGTAGGCGCTGTGTTACTGCTAATTCAAATTGCAATCACCACGGCAATTGTCAGTAATGCTGCATTTATTATTCAAGACAGAATTAGCTATTTAAACCAAGAAACAGGCTACCCTGAGCAAGATATATTTAAGTTTAATGTAATGACCTTTGGAAAGGATATTAACTTAAGTCAACAATTTGAGCTTGATGAAACCATGATCAGAGAAATGCCAGGCGTAGTCGATGCAGCGCTAAGCAGTAGCGTCCCGCTATCCGGCGGTGGTAGTGCTTCTAGTTTTAATTTAAAACCAGCTCCACAAGAAGGCCTAAGTGTAAGAACCGCTTATTTCTTTATAGACGACCACGCAATTAATACCTACGGCGTTAACTTAATTGCTGGGCGAAATTTTACCGAAGATGAAGTGCTCGTTACAAATGAAATTACGCAAGAGCGCACCAATGTCACTATAGTCACTAAAGCCCTACTTGATGAGCTATATCCTGAGAGAAATGGTTTAGGGGAAATAGTTTATTTTGGCGACATACCACTTAAAATTATTGGCGTAATTGAAAAGATGAAAGGCCCGTGGCTCAAAGACAGTAAACCCGATAATCTTGCGTTTATTCCTTATATTAAAGCAGCAAGCTATGCACAAGTAGCCGTTCGTACAGAACCTGGTCAGCGAGCCATTGTAATGAAAGAAATAGAAAATGCCATGCTCGAAAATTACAGTAAGCGCGTTATTAACAATATTAAAGGGCTTGATGAATTAAAAAATGAGTACACAGCTCAAGATCGTCTCATGATGCGCATGCTCATCGTATTAATCACTATTTTAGTACTCATAACCGCGTTAGGTATTTTTGGCTTAACCTTATTTAATATTAGCAAACGCACTAAACAAATTGGTACACGCAGAGCAATTGGCGCAAGAAAGTCGGCCATCGTTAGCTATTTTTTAGTAGAAAATGCATTAATTTGTAGCCTGGGTTTAGCTTTAGGCGTAGTAACAGCACTACTGCTTGGGAAAATGTTAATGCAGTATTTTTCTGTCGCGGCGCTACCGCCAAGTTATATAGCAAGCACGGCTATAGCTGTATTTTTAATGAGCCTACTTGCTGTATTAGCGCCAGCCAAACGCGCAGCTAATATTTCGCCAAGTATCGCAACTCGCACTATTTAATAATACGTAAACCACTATGCTACACTGCTTATTAGGCAGTGTAGCCTTTAAAAATTATAAAAATAACCTATGACTCATAAAATACTCATTGTTGATGATAATCAAGCAGTACTCGACGCACTTTCATTATTGCTCGAGATCCATGATTTTTCCGTAGTGACTGCAACAAACCCGTTTGATGCTCTGCAAATAGTACGTTATCAACGAATTGAACTTGTAATTCAAGACATGAACTTTAGTAGCGACACTACCTCTGGCGAAGAAGGTAAAACGCTGTTTTATGAACTACGAGAAATAAACCCACATCTTCCTATTATATTAATTACAGCTTGGACCGAACTTACCACCGCTATTGAGCTTGTAAAAGCCGGTGCTGCCGATTACCTACCAAAACCCTGGGATGATACAAAGTTACTTGTTTGTATTAATAACTTAATAGAGCTAGGCAGTGCTAAAAAAATAATTGCTACACATAATCGCCATCAGCAAGAACGAGACACTACATTTAAAAACGCAGACCTTGCGGGGCTAATATTTAAAAGCACTGCCATGGAGCGGCTGGTCACTATGGCGCTACAAGTAGCTAAATCTGATATATCTGCATTAATTACGGGCCCTAATGGGAGCGGAAAAGAGTGCATTGCGCATATCATTCAAAAAAACTCCCCGCTTGTATCACAGCCTTTTATTAAGGTAAACGCAGGCGCACTGCCACAGGAACTTATAGAGGCCGAACTTTTTGGCGCTGAAGCTGGCGCATATACAGGGATAACTAAACAACGTATTGGTCGATTTGAAGCAGCTGATGGCGGTACATTATTTTTAGATGAGATTGGTAACTTACCGCTCTCTGGGCAAATTAAATTACTGCGCGTACTACAAACTGGCGAGTTTGAACGTTTAGGTTCAACTCAAACACGCAAAGTAAATGTGCGAGTTATCTCTGCGACTAATGAAAACCTGCTACAAGCAATTCAACAAGGTCGATTTAGGGAGGACTTATATTATCGCCTTAACGTAATTGAGCTCAATGTGCCTGCGCTTAGCGAAAGGCAAGATGATATTTTAGCGCTTATTAGCTACTTTTTACCTCACCGAGAACTGACTATAGATACAGAGCATGTACTTAAACACTATACATGGCCTGGTAATGTTCGAGAGCTAGAAAATGCCTGTAAACGTGTAGCGGTACTAAAGCCTACAGGTATACTTTCAGCAGATAACTTTGCACTTTCGTCACCTACTATTACCCCGCAAAGCATAAAAGTTGAACCTAGTAAGCAAGAAATAGAACACGCAATACGCGCTCATCAAGGTGTTATAGCCAAAGTTGCCCGTGAATTTGGTTTAAGCCGACAAGCACTTTACAGACGATTACAAAAGATGGGCATTGATTATTAATGCCAAATATTATTAGTAATTTTACCCTAAGCCAAAAAATTGTCTTGATCTGCGGCGTTAGTAGCGCAATTCCTGTATTCATAATTGCCACACTAAGTGGTTTAGATATGTATTACACCCTGTTTTTAATAATGTTAACACTTGTATTTAGCACCCTACTTTCAAGTGCTCTCGCCAAACCAATACAACTGGGCGTACAATCGCTCGAAACTGGGTTACTTAACTTTAAAGATGGCGAATTCTCTAGCTTGCTCGCGTATAAAAGCAACGACGAACTAGGGAAGCTATGCCAACTATATAATCAAACCGCTAAGCAACTACGCCAAGAAAAACAGTGGATTTACCAGCGCGAGCTAATGCTCGATAAAGTATTACAAAGCTCACCCCAAGCGCTGCTTCTGGTTAATGACAATAGCACTGTGGTATTTAGCAACTTAATTAGTCGTAGTTTATTTAATAGTTCAACTAGGCTTGAGGGTATGCAGTTGAGTAAGTTGCTCGAGAATTCGCCACTGCAATTAGTAGCAGCCATAGAGCACGGTATTGATGGCCTCTTTAATATAGAAATAGAGAATCAAGACTCACAAACCTGGCATTTAGCCACCGGGGAGTTTTTACTCAATAATCAAAAGCATCATTTATATATATTTAAACAACTAACCCGCGAGCTCAGCCGCCAAGAAGTTGCCGTGTGGAAAAAAGTAATTCGCATTATTAGTCATGAATTAAACAACTCACTCGGTCCTATGTCATCTATGCTTCATAGTGCACAATTGCTCGCAAACAAAGTGGACGAGCCTCGCCTTGCCCGTGTATTTGCAACTATTGATGAGCGAATTAGTCATTTAACAGAGTTTGTACAGGGCTATGGCAAATTTGCTAAATTACCTCAGCCACAAAAAACACGCATTAACTGGCAAAACACACTTAATAATTTAAAAAATCACTGGCAATTTAGCTATGAAATTAAAAATTCCCCCCATCAATTGCAAGCAGACCAAGCACAGATTGAACAACTACTCATTAACCTATTGAAAAATGCGCATGAATCAGGCTCTAACATTAATGAGATCTATATTCAGGTCGAATTTGTAACGCAAGCGTGTGTCATTAATGTAAGTGACAGCGGTAAAGGAATGAGCGAGCAAGTAATGGCAAATGCTTTAGTCCCCTTTTATTCGACAAAAAGTACCGGGAGTGGTTTAGGACTTGCCCTGTGCAGAGAAATAGCAGAAGCGCATCAAGGCCATATAAGTTTACATAATAAAATAAAGGGCGGCATAAACGTGCAAGTAAGCCTCCCCTACTCGTAATTTTTATGGTTTGCAAAACAACAAAGCCACTTAAAAAGTGGCTTTGTGTTTAAAGAGCTAAATAACCTGATTGCAGGTCGAGTAGTAAATTACTCTGCGTCAGCTTCTTTATATTTAGCTGCTGTTTCAGTGATCAATGGCTGTAATTCACCACGTTGGAACATTTCTATAATAATGTCACAACCACCGACTAATTCGCCTTCTACCCAAAGCTGTGGGAATGTAGGCCAATTTGCGTATGCTGGTAGTTCAGCACGAATATCTGGATTTAGTAAAATATCAACATAGGCAAATGGTTCGCCACATGACATTAGAGCTTGTGACGCTTGTGAAGAAAAACCACAATTTGGTAATTTAGGCGACCCTTTCATGTAAAGGATAATTGGGTTTTCTGAAATCTGCTGTTTAATTTTATCAATGGTTTCCATCTACAACCTCAAAATGACGATAGCTGAATATACCTAGGTCTTGAAAATAAATCATTATGACCACAGATATATAACTTAAAATGGGCAAATAAAGCCGCAATTGAAATAGTCTTTCGCAATAGCATTGCTGTTTGCTTAAACTTGAGTAAAATACTCAACAATTATAGTAACACTATATTCTCGTTTGGTATAGGTAAGTGGTCTGTTGTAACAGGCATTACGTATTACAAAACGAACTATCAACCAAAAGAAGATGGAGATAAAAAAATGGCATTTGAACTACCGTCACTACCATATGCAATTGATGCACTTGAGCCTCATATTTCACAAGAAACTCTTGAGTATCACCACGGTAAGCACCACAACACTTACGTAGTTAAATTAAACGGTTTAATTCCAGGTACTGAATTTGAAAACAAATCTTTAGAAGAGATTGTTTGTTCATCTGAAGGTGGCGTATTTAACAACGCTGCACAAATTTGGAACCACACGTTTTACTGGAACAGCCTATCTCCAAATGGCGGCGGCGAGCCAACTGGCGCAGTTGCTGATGCAATTAACGCTAAATGGGGCTCTTTTGACGCGTTTAAAGATGCATTAAACGATAAAGCAGTTAACAACTTTGGTTCTAGCTGGACTTGGTTAGTTAAACTTGCTGACGGTTCATTAGATATCGTAAACACGTCTAACGCTGCTACGCCGTTAACTGACGAAGGTGTTACTCCAATCCTAACTGTGGATTTATGGGAACACGCTTACTACATTGATTACCGTAACGTGCGTCCAGATTACCTTAAAGGTTTTTGGTCACTAGTTAACTGGGAATTCGCGAACGCTAACTTCGCTTAATTAGCCATTAAACGCTAATTTAAAAAGACGCTTCGGCGTCTTTTTTTATGTCTATTAACAAGGTTTCACGGCGTTATACGTGGCAGTTTGGCAAATCAGTCAACTTGATCTTTTTTCACTTAAATTTTTAATTTTATTGCACAAAAATAGTAATCTCTGACTAGACTTTAAAAAGTAAGCACCTTTTTAAAGCGGGTTTCGGAGGTTATTATGACTATTTTTGAGCACTACCAAGCACGATACGAAGCAGCACAAGAAGAAGAATACAGCATTAGCGAATTTCTTGAAATTTGTAAAAATGATAAATCAGCTTATGCCAGCGCGCCAGAGCGTTTACTCATGGCCATAGGCGAACCGCAAATGGTTGATACTGCAACCGATGCACGTTTAAGCCGGTTATTTTCTAACAGAGTTGTTGCACGATACCCTGCCTTTGAAGACTTTTATGGTATGGAAGATGCCATAGAACAAATAGTTTCTTACTTAAAACATGCCGCTCAAGGGCTTGAAGAGTGCAAACAAGTCCTTTATTTATTAGGCCCTGTTGGCGGTGGTAAATCATCTATTGCTGAAAAACTAAAATACTTAATGCAACAAGTGCCAATTTATTCAATAAAAGGCTCACCGGTTAACGACCATCCCTTAGCTTTATTTGATGCGGTAGAAGATGCCAAAGTACTTGAGCAAGAATACGGTATTAAGCCCCGCTATTTAAAAACGATTATGTCGCCATGGGCTGGCAAACGGTTAAAAGAATTTAACGGCGATATTAGTCAATTCAGAGTCGTTAAACGCTACCCCTCAATTTTAAACCAAATTGGTATTGCCAAAACCGAGCCAGGTGATGAAAACAACCAAGATATTTCTGCACTTGTTGGTAAGGTTGATATTCGCCAACTTGAGCATTTTGCGCAAAATGACCCTGATGCTTACGCTTATTCAGGATCATTATGCCTTGCAAACCAAGGGCTAATGGAGTTTGTAGAAATGTTTAAAGCACCAATAAAAGTGCTACACCCTTTACTTACTGCCACACAAGAAGGTAATTACAACGGCACCGAAGGCATTAGCGCCCTTCCGTTTAATGGTATGATTTTAGCGCACTCAAATGAGTCGGAGTGGCAAACATTTAAAAATAACAAAAACAACGAAGCGTTTTTAGATCGGGTTTATATTGTAAAAGTCCCGTACTGCTTGCGTGTTACCGAGGAAATTAAAATATACGACAAACTTATTCAGCACAGCGAACTGTCAAGCGCCCCCTGTGCCCCGGGTACGTTAAAAACACTGGCACAATTTACTACGCTTTCCCGTTTAAAAGAACCTGAGAACTCAAGTATTTATTCAAAAATGCGGGTATACGATGGAGAAACCCTAAAAGATACTGACCCTAAAGCGAAGTCTTATCAAGAGTATCGCGATTACGCTGGTGTTGATGAAGGCATGACCGGACTCTCTACTCGATTTGCATTTAAAATCTTATCACGCGTATTTAATTTTGATACAACTGAAGTAGCAGCTAACCCTGTTCACTTATTTTATGTGCTAGAGCAACAAATAGAACGTGAGCAATTTAGTAGCGAGGTTGAAGAGCGTTACTTGAGCTTTTTAAAAGGCTATTTAATTCCTGAATACGTAGAGTTTATAGGTAAAGAATTACAAACCGCTTATTTAGAGTCGTATTCTGAGTACGGGCAAAATATTTTTGACCGCTATGTAATTTACGCTGATTTTTGGATACAGGACCAAGAGTATCGCGACCCAGATACAGGGCAGCTTTTTGACCGCGCGTCACTCAATGCCGAGCTTGAGAAAATAGAAAAGCCTGCAGGAATTTCTAATCCAAAAGATTTCAGAAACGAGATAGTGAACTTTGTACTGCGTGCACGCGCGCACAATAATGGGAAAAACCCGTTATGGACTAGCTACGAAAAACTGCGCACAGTTATTGAGAAAAAAATGTTCTCAAACACTGAAGACCTGCTCCCTGTTATTTCGTTTAACACCAAAACCTCAGCAGAGGATCAGCAAAAACACGAAGACTTTGTTAACCGCATGGTCGAAAAAGGCTATACCCAAAAACAAGTTCGCTTATTATCTGAATGGTACTTACGCGTTAGAAAATCGCAGTAACCTTCACGCAGTTTAGGGGGAACAGTATGGCGCATTTTATAGATAGACGTTTAAACGGTAAAAACAAAAGCACACTTAATCGTCAGCGCTTTATTAGGCGCTATAAAAAACAAATAAAAGAAGCGGTATCTGATGCTGTAAATAAACGTAGTGTTACCGACTCAAGCTCTGGGGAGAGCATTTCAATCCCACAGCGAGATATTAGCGAACCTATTTTTCATCAAGGAAAAGGCGGAGACCGCGAGCAAATTCACCCGGGTAATGATCAGTTTTCTACCGGCGATAAGATTGAACGCCCTAAAGGTTCACAAGGTGGGGGCGCAGGAGAAGGTGATGCTAGCGACTCTGGCGAAGGCCAAGATGATTTTGTGTTTTCTATTTCTAAGGACGAATACTTAGATTTACTGTTTGAGGATTTAGAGCTGCCCAACCTTCAAGAAAACCAACTTGATAAACTTGTACAAATGAAAACTCATCGCGCGGGTTTTTGTAGCGATGGCATGCCTAGTAACATTGATATAGTGCGCTCACTTCAAGGCTCTCTTGCTAGAAGAGTTGCGATGAGCGCAGGTAAAAAAAGGCACTTAGCACAGCTTGAGGGCGAACTTGCAATGGAGCTTGAACAACCTCAAAGCGATAAAGCAGCAATTGCTTTGCTACAAGAAGACATAGCATTACTAAAACAGCAAATTAAAGCCGTGCCGTTTATTGATAACTATGATTTACGCTTTCGTAACTATGAAAAGCGCCCTCACCCCACCAGCAAAGCGGTGATGTTTTGTATTATGGATGTGTCGGGCTCTATGGACCAAGCCACAAAAGATATGGCTAAACGCTTTTATATTTTGCTCTATCAATTTTTAACCCGCAGCTACAAAGACATTGAAGTGGTTTATATACGCCATCATACCCAAGCAAAAGAAGTAGACGAGCAAGAGTTTTTTTATTCTCAAGAAACTGGGGGAACCATTGTTTCTAGCGCACTTAAATTAATGAACGAAATAATAAAAGAGCGCTACGACTCTGAGCAATGGAATATTTACGCAGCACAAGCATCTGATGGCGATAATTGGGCTGATGACACCCCACATTGCGGTGAAATTTTGCGTAATAAGCTACTTAAGGACGTACGCTATTTTGCCTACATAGAAATTACTACACGTGCACACCAAAGCTTGTGGCGCGAATATCAAGGGATCACCCAAACACATAGCAACTTTGCAATACAGCACATTCAAAGCGTTGAAGACATTTACCCTATGTTTAGGGAGCTATTTAAAAAAAATCGTCAACAGCAAGGGGCTGCTTAGCCTAAGCGAGGTGTACTATGAACGATAAACGTATTAGCGATGGCCCAGATTGGACCTTTGACTTACTAGAGCAATATCAGAGTGAAATTGCCCGTGTTGCCACGCATTACCGGTTAGATACTTACCCTAATCAAATTGAGGTAATAACCGCTGAGCAAATGATGGATGCGTATTCTAGCGTGGGGATGCCTATTGGATACAGTCATTGGTCTTATGGCAAAAAGTTTATTCAAACAGAGCAAAACTATAAACGTGGGCAAATGGGCCTGGCGTACGAAATTGTTATAAATTCTAACCCGTGTATTGCTTATTTAATGGAAGAAAACACGCTTCCTATGCAGGCTTTGGTAATGGCTCATGCATGCTATGGTCATAACTCATTTTTTAAAGGTAATTATTTATTTAAAACTTGGACCGATGCTGACTCAATTATAGATTATCTAGTATTTGCTAAAAATTATATTAGCCGCTGCGAAGAAAAATACGGCATAACGCAGGTAGAAAGCCTTCTTGATTCTTGTCATGCCCTTATGAATTACGGTGTAGATAGATATAAACGCCCGCAGCAAATATCATTATTTGAAGAACAAAAGCGTCAAAAAGAACGCGAAGATTACATGCAATCACAAGTTAACGAGCTATGGCGTACTATTCCAGCCCAACAACAAGAAGCTAAAAAGCAAATAAGGCATTTTCCGCAAGAACCCCAAGAAAATATTTTATACTTTATAGAAAAAAACGCCCCGCTATTGGAGTCTTGGCAACGAGAAGTAATACGCATAGTTCGAAAAATTTCACAGTATTTTTACCCGCAAAAACAAACCCAAGTTATGAACGAAGGATGGGCTACTTTTTGGCACTACACCATTTTGAACCACTTATATGATGAAGGTAAATTAACCGACTCTTTTATGATGGAGTTTTTACAAAGCCACACCAATGTAGTTTATCAGCCACCTTATAACAGTAACTATTACTCGGGTATAAATCCGTATGCATTGGGTTTTAATATGATGGTGGATATTCGCCGCATCTGCGAAAATCCAACCGAAGAAGACAAACGCTGGTTTCCACAATACGCTGGCAGCAACTGGTTAGACACACTCCACTTTGCTATGGAAAACTTTAAAGATGAGAGTTTTATTAGCCAGTTTTTATCACCTAAATTAATTCGCGACTTTAAGTTGTTTACTATTGTGGATCACGCTAATAATGCACATTTAGAAGTAGGTGCTATTCATAACGACAGCGGCTATAAAGCGGTACGAGAAGCCCTCTCGGCACAGTACAATTTGAGTAACCATGAGCCTAATATTCAAGTGTATAATGTTGATATTAGAGGCGACCGGTCATTAACTTTGCGTTATGTGCCGCACAATAAAATACCACTTGCAAGCTCCCATGAAGAAGTTTTAAAACATCTTTACAGGTTGTGGGGGTTTAAGGTTAGATTGGAGCAAGAGACAAATACAGGCGAGGTAACCACCTTAGGGCAATGCCCCGTTGATGATGATCGCCATACAACTAAGTAAATAAAACGAATAGTAGAAACTGCTCGCCTTAATAGGTTTTGTTAACTACGCACATTAGGCATTACAACATGCTAAGCAAACACCACAGCGTAAATACCTTTTAAATGACGCTTAAGCGTCATTTTTTATATCACCATAAGCCGTTACGCGGTTTCGGCCATGTTCTTTAGAGTAATAAAGCGCTTTATCGGCAGCCTCTATCCAGCGCTCGTGGCGAGTAAAGTCATTACTATTGCCCGCCAAACCAATACTCACTGTCAGCTCAATTTTGGCATTTTTATAAATAAACGGATTAGTCTCAATTAAGGCTCTTAAGCGCTCAGCAAATGTGGCAGCACCTTGTTTGTCGGTATCAAGTAAGGTAACTACAAACTCTTCCCCGCCGTAACGCCCTGCTATATCTGTTTCGCGTAGAGTGGTTTTTAAAAGAGTCGATAAATGGCGCAGAGCTTCATCTCCACAACTATGGCCATGTTCATCATTAACTTTTTTAAAATGGTCAATATCAAACATTAGTAAAGTACTGTTACCACCACTACGCTTAACTCTTAAAAACTCTTGATGGAGCGTACTTTCCCAGTGCCCACGATTAAATAACTGCGTTAAGCTATCGGTTTGACTCACTTGCTCTAGTCGCTTATTTAAATCTTCTAGCTCTTTTTTATTAACCGCAACATCTGTCACATCATAAATAATAATACATATGTGACTGACCTCACCTAGGGTATTTGTAAGCGGTATAAATGTGGCGTTTTGATACATATAATCCGCTTTGCCTGTTATTGGGCGATAATTTTTAAAGCGGAAAATATAAGGTTGCTGTTCCCAAATAGTAAATGAGCGGTTTTTTAGAACAAAAACCGACTCTGATTTGCTTCTAAACCATTTTTCATCAATTGAAGGAAATAAATCGAATAAATCTTTATCTTTTACAGCACTTGGTAATAATCCAGAATGATTTTCCATAAAACCATTCCAAATACACACTTTGTAGTTTCTATCGAGTACCACTAGGCCAACATCGACTGTATTAAACATATCCATTAACCAATGGATCTCATTCATTTCTAAATCAGCGGCCATATATTAATCTTCTAGTAGGTAAGCAACTTTGTATTTCAAAGTTTTAAGTGAATCTTCAGTAAATAACAGCATGAGATCGCAGTTAATGTCATGGTTCTCGATGCCGTAGCTTATTTCAATTGCTAAGGTTCGCTGCCAACGTGATTTATTAGATTTTACTAAATCAGACACATCACGGTGCTGACCAAGTACAATAGGATGACCTTGACTAAATGGCATATCTAGTTGCTTTGAAAGACCCGTTAATATTGATCCAATCAGTATATTGCTAATATCCATCAATAGCTCAAGTTCAACTTTATCGTTAAGCTCGCCATCGTAGTTCATTAAGGACGCGATTTCTTTAAAACTCGAATCATTTAGTAATAGTAGTGCCTCCCCCGACACACCACCGCCAATAAAGCCTTGGCATACACCTGAGGTGGCAGCATTATTATCGATCGACTGCAGCGCCATATCTAATTCGTTAACTTCTAAAATGTTAACGTTAGGAATAGGAAGTTCTACAAATACATTTAAAAGCCGCGCGAGTAAGTCTCCGGCTTGGCCCATAGCTACGTTTGTTAATTCTTGGTATATATCACGCACATCAGGGTCAACTTGTTCACCTAATGAATGGGCAAGGCGTTCACGCATGGCTTTATCTTTAATGCCATGATGTTCAATAATATCTGCAAGTTTTTCAGCTGAGCAAGGCTTTTGAATGAAATCAATAGCGCCAAGCTCTAGTACACGTTGATGCGCATTGGGCTGTATATCACCCGATACAACCACAGTGAGGATATTTAAGCCCTGCTCTTTCATAGCCATGAGCACTTCATAGCCATCCATTTCAGGCATGTTTAAATCAAGAAAAAGTATTTCAGGTTCGATTATTTTTAATTGTTTGATGCAATCAACACCATCTTGAGCAAACTCTACTTTAATATCCCAGTCATCTGGCAAAGAGCGAGCTAGCTGACGCCTCGCTAATTTTGAGTCGTCACATATTAATACTGATGTTGACATACTATCTCTCTATTATTAAACCCACTACTGTCAATAGGTCATAGGACTTTATTAAAGATACATTTTGTAACTACATGTTAATAAAAGTTCTATCAGTTTACAATTTTTTATATCACAGAATTTATTACTGGCCTTTAAACGTTATTTAATCGCTTGGTAAGCGATTATCAGTATAATACACTGTCGCCTATTGCGTTAATTTAAAAGGAAATAACCTATGGTACGCTCTCTTATATTTGCACTGAGCACGTTCGCTTTGTGCACAGTTAGCCACGCTTCACAGTACCCAGAAAACACGCTTGATGCAGGTAAAGTGTCAGCACAAGGCAAACCAGTCACCTTGCTAGGCACTGGGGTAGCAGTGGGCGATAATGCGCCCAACTTTAAAGTGGTTGATGGTGGTTTTGCACCGGTCACACTTGATGACTACAAAGGCCAAGCTGTATTAATAAGTGTTGTGCCAAGCTTAGATACCGGTATTTGTAGCTTACAGACTAAACACTTTAACGAAAAAGTAGCCGCGCAATACCCAGGTATTGCCATGCTTACGATTAGTGCCGATTTACCATTTGCTCAAAAGCGTTTTTGCAAGGCAGAGAATATAGATAAAGTGACTGCACTTTCTGACTCTGTATGGCGTGATTTTGGACAAAAATATGGTTTGATCATAAAAGATATGGGGCTACTAACGCGCGCTGTAATTATTTTAGATAAAAGCCACACCGTTGTTTATAAGCAACTAGTAAGCAATTTATCTACTGAGCCTAAGTACGATGAGGTCATTGAAAGGCTTAAAGCGCTTTAGGCTGTTAATTTATTTAATTAAATATAAAAAAACCGCCAACGGCGGTTTTTTTTAATGCTAAATATTAACTGGCTGTTTAGCCTAAAAGTTTAGCAAGTTGCTGACTTACAGTATCTACAGCTTGAGTACCATCTAGCTTATGGTATTGCGTGTTACCCGCTTTAGCTTCTGCTTGGTAGTAATCAACCAATGGCATTGTTTGCTCATGGTAAATACCTAAACGTTTACGTACAGTCTCTTCTGTATCGTCGGCACGGATAATTAGCTCTTCGCCTGTTTCATCGTCTTTACCTTCCACTTTTGGTGGATTGTAAACTACGTGGTATACGCGGCCAGAGCCAGGGTGTACTCTACGTCCGCCCATACGCTCAACAATTACTTCATCAGCAACATCGAATTCAATAACGTGATCAACCACCACGCCATTTTCTTTCATTGCATCAGCTTGTGGAATCGTACGTGGGAAACCATCAAGTAAAAAGCCTTGCTCACAATCTGGCTTAGCAATACGCTCTTTTACTAAACCGATGATGATATCGTCAGAAATTAGCTGACCAGCGTCCATTACTTTTTTAGCTTCTAGACCAAGTGGTGTACCTTCTTTAATGGCTGCACGAAGCATATCACCGGTAGAAATTTGTGGAATACCGTATTTGTCCATTAAAAACTGAGCTTGAGTACCTTTACCAGCACCTGGCGCGCCCAAAAGAATAATGCGCATATCATTGTCCCCTAGTATGGAAGTTTATTATAAAGGCTGAATTCTTCCATAAGCGCCGCTGATACTCAAGCAACTTATACTAATTGCCTACTTTACGAGGCATAAAAAAAGGAAGCGCGTGCTTCCTTTTTAAATATGTATAAACTTTAAGCTTTTTAGCTATATAAAACAGCTATTAGCATTACTTGCTTAAATCAAGCATTAGCTTATTAAGGCGTGTTACAAACCCTGTAGGGTCTTTTAACGTACCGCGCTCTGCAAGCAGTGCTTGGTCTAATAATACATGAGACCACTGGGCAAACTTGTCTTCGTCTTGCTCATCGTTTAGATGCTTAACTAACTGATGCTCAGGGTTTAGCTCAAACACTGGCTTAGCTTCTGGTACAGCTTGGCCTACTGATTCCATTAATTTTTGCATTTGTGAGCTCATGTCGTCTTCATCGCTCACTACACATGCTGGAGAGTCTGTTAAGCGGTGAGTAAAACGCACCTCTTTAACGTCTTCGCCAAGGGCGGTTTTAATACGCTCAACTAAACCTGCTACTTCTTTTTCAGACTCTTCTTGTGCCTTTTTAGTTTCTTCGTCGTCAAGTTTACCTAGGTCTAAATCACCACGCGTAATTGACTGGAACGACTTTTCATTAAACTCTGTTAAGTGGCTCATCATCCACTCATCCACACGGTCACTTAGCAGTAATACTTCAATGCCTTTTTTGCGGAAGATCTCTAAGTGTGGTGAGTTTTTAGCTGCTGTAAACGAGTCAGCAACTACGTAGTAAATTTTATCTTGCTCATCGTTCATACGCTCAATGTATTGCTCAAGCGATACATCTTGTGTTTCTGAGTCAGTATGCGTTGATGAAAAACGTAGCAATTTAGCAATCGCTTCTTTATTTGCTGCGTCTTCTGCTGGGCCTTCTTTAATAACTTGGCCAAACTCATTCCAAAATGTTTGGTAGTCTTCGGCTTTGTTTTTGGCCATACGCTCAAGCATTTTTAATATGCGTGATGTGCACCCTTTACGGATAGCTTGCGTTACTTTGTTATCTTGTAAAATTTCACGCGATACATTAAGCGGTAAATCGTTTGAATCGAGTAAACCTTTTACAAAGCGCAGGTAGCTCGGCATAAACTGCTCAGCGTCGTCCATGATAAATACACGTTGAACGTATAGTTTTAGGCCGCTTTGACGTTCACGGTTCCATAAATCAAATGGGGCTTTTTTAGGGATATATAAAAGGCTGGTGTATTCAGTTTTACCTTCAACCTTATTATGTGCCCAGCTAAGAGGCTCTTCCCAATCATGGCTTACGTGCTTGTAAAACTCTTTGTATTCATCATCAGAAAGCTCTGACTTATCACGCGTCCATAATGCGGTAGCACGGTTAATACTTTCCCACTCACCTGGCACTGCTGGGATTTTTTCGCCGTCTTCACCTTCTGATTCAGGAACTTCTGCTTTGTACATTTGTACTGGCGTAGAAATATGATCTGAATATTTAGTTACAATGCTACGTAGGCGGTACTCATCAGCGTATTCTTTTTCTTCTTCACGAAGGTGTAAAATAATGTCGGTACCACGGCCTTCTTTTTCAATTTCTTGAAGTGTGTACTCGCCCTCACCTTGTGATTGCCATTCAACGGCTGTTGTCTCGCCTGCTTTACGAGTGCGCACGGTTACTTCATCAGCCACAATAAATGCTGAGTAAAAACCAACACCAAATTGACCAATTAACTGCGAATCTTTACTTTGGTCGCCAGTTAAGTTTTTGAAAAATTCTGCAGTACCCGATTTAGCAATTGTGCCTAAAGAGCTAATTACTTCATCGCGCTTCATACCAATACCGTTATCAGAAATAGTAATGGTGTTTGCGTCTTTATCTGCACTTATACGAACTCGTAGGTCGGCGTCACCTTGATATAGGTCGCCATTTGAAAGCGCTAAAAAGCGTAGTTTATCGGCCGCATCAGATGCGTTTGATACAAGTTCGCGTAAAAATATTTCTTTATTCGAATATAACGAATGAATCATTAAGTTTAATAGTTGTTTTACTTCTGTTTGAAAGCCTAATGTTTCTTTTTGTGCTGCAGTCATTTATGTATCTCCAATTAGCAAAGTGTCTGCGTTATGCACTTAATATGGGGTGAGGTAAAATAACTTCAAGGGAAAATTTAAAAAAAGCTTAAAGGTAGGGCAAATAAAAAAGCCACTTCAAAAGTGGCTTTAGAGATGCGTTACTGTGTATTTTTACTATAGCGGGCTTTTAAATTGCTTACTTGCTCGTGTAGCTCATCAGCACTCACCTGCTCAGGCGCTAGCGGCTCACCTACGCTTACCGATACCAGTGACCATTTAAGCCGAGGTAGTTGCCACTTCGCTTTGCGGCTAAACATACTGCCCCACAGCCCGTCTAAGTGCACGGGTATTACCGGCACGGGTGTGCGCTCAATAATGCGCTCTACACCGCGCCTAAACATATCCATATCACCAGTGCTTGTAAGTTTTCCTTCAGGGAAGATACCGACTAACTCACCGCGTTCAAGTGCATCGGCTACCTCATCAAATGCTTTGGCAAACGCTTTAGGGTTGGCTTTTTCGCTATCGATGGGAATGGCTTTAGCCATTTTAAATAACCAATGTAAAGCAGGAGAATAATAAATAGGTGCAAACACCATAAAGCGAATAGGCCTAGGTGAAGCAGCTAAAATAAACATCCAATCTACAAAGCTTACGTGGTTTGCAACAATCACCGCCGCCCCTTCAGAGGGGATATTAGACTCGCCTTTTGTTCGTACGCGGTACATACATATCGCTAAAATATAAATAACAAAGCGTAAGAAAAACTCAGGTACTTTAGTATAAATATATACAGAAATAAGTAAGTTAAGGCCTGCTAATAATAATAGCAGTGACGAAATATGCCACTGTAAAACAGACAGCGTGACAATACTTAATATGGCGCTGCCAACCATAAATAACGCGTTAAGCACATTATTAGCAGCAATAACGCGCGAGCGACTAGATTCCTGTGTGCGCTGCTGAATTAACGCATAAAGTGGTACTGTGTAAAAGCCTGATGCTATACCAATGCCTGCCATCCAAATAAAATGCCAGATCATATCGCCGGTATTTAAAACTTGCTCAAGGGTTAATAAATTTTCGCTTGGGGCAATATAAGTATCAATTGCGGGTTCTTGGCTTAACAAATACAAAAAGAGCGTTATTAAAATAGCGCCAAAAGGCACAATGCCAAGCTCAATACGTGAGCGCGAGAGCTTTTCACATAAAAGCGAGCCTATCGCTATACTTAATGAAAACACCACCAGCGCACTAGTAACAACAAGCTCATCGCCACCCATAACATGTTTAACGTAATTAGGTAACGCCGTTAAAATAACCGCACCAATAAGCCAAAACCAACTGATCCCCAGTACCGATTTACCAACCGACTCAGTTTGTGCGTTTAATGCTTTAAATACATTTTTAGTGGAAGAAAAAATATTATAGGTAAAGTGCAAGTTTGCATCGTTCGCTTCACTAATAGGAATAAACCGGCTACTTAAAAAGCCAAGTACAGCTAACACCAATACCGCGATACTGATTACCGCTGGGCCTGTTGTTTGCGTAATATAATAGGTGCCAAAAATAGTGCCTAATAAAATGGCTACAAACGTGGCTGATTCAACTAAGCCATTTGCTTTTGTTAATTCGTTAGGTGCAACGTGCTGCGGTAAAATAGAGTACTTGAGTGGGCCAAAAAAGGTGCTTTGCAGCCCCATAAAAAACACGGTTGTAAGCATTAGCCACACATATTGCGTAAAAATAGAGGCCGCCCCTATTACCATAATCGGTATTTCGCAAAATTTAACAAGCCGTATGAGCTTTGATTTTTCTGTTTTTTCAGCAAGTTGCCCTGCCATTCCTGAAAATAAAAAAAACGGTAATATAAATAAGCCCGCAGCTAAGTTTGAGTAAAGCGCGCCATCACCGAGTGTGGCAGCCTGAAACACCAATAAAATAAGCACAGATTGCTTATAAACATTATCGTTCATAGCCGATAAAAACTGCGTAACAAAAAGGGGCAAAAACCGCTTACTACCTAGTAAGCTCCCTTGTGCTTGTTGTTTATTATTTTGCATAACACTCCTTATTCTCAAGCTACAGTACTACTTAATTATTCTTAATAACCTTTTACTTAAGGCTCTTCGACAATTTCACCGCCTAATTAAGCTAACTGCGATTAACATTTTGAAATGTGTCTAATTTATATCACGTTACTTTATACGGTAATCTCAAAGCAAACACAAAAAAGCCCACATATTTTACTATGTAGGCTTTTAAAATCAGTTTCAGATTGCTGCTTTACTCTTGCATTACGGCGCGTCGACCGCTAAATGCGTGCATTAATGTTGTACCATCTACCAAATCAAGCTCACCACCAACAGGTATACCGTGTGCTATTCGCGATGCACCTACTTTGTATTTATGGCAAAGCTGAGCAATATAATGCGCGGTGGTTTCGCCTTCAACCGTGGGGTTGGTAGCTAAAATCACTTCGTTAATACCGCCATGAGATAGCTTTTGCTCTAATACATCAAGACCTATCTCTTTAGGGCCTATACCATCAATTGGCGATAAATGACCCATAAGCACAAAATACAAGCCTAAATACTGGCCTGTTTGCTCAATTGCTAGTACGTCAGTGGGCGATTCAACTACACACAAAACACCGCTATCTTGGCGTTTTGTACTGAGGCAAATATCACACTGCGCTTGCTCGGCAAAAGTACGACACGACTGGCAATGCCCAACAGCACTCATGGCTTTGGTCAATGCATTACCTAGTTGAGTGCCCCCTTTACGGTCGCGCTCTAATAAGTGAAAAGCAATACGCTGAGCCGACTTAGGGCCAATGCCCGGTTGGCAACGTAGCGCTTCTATAAGCTGAGTTAGGCTATCTGAAAGTTGCATATTTGCTTAAAACGGCATTTTCATACCTGGTGGTAATTGCATACCGCCAGTTACTTTGCCCATACGCTCTTGTGTTTCATCTGCTACACGGCGAACGGCATCATTACATGCTGCTGCAAGTAAATCTTCAATCATGTCTTTGTCATCTTCCATTAGGCTTTCATCAAGCTCAACACGACGAACGTTATGGTTACCAAGCATGGTTACTTTTACAAGTCCTGCGCCTGCTTCACCAACTACTTCCATAGTTGCGATTTCGTCTTGGGCTTTTTGCATGCGCTCTTGCATTTGCTGCGCTTGCTTCATCATGTTACCCATTCCACCTTTAAACATAATTTTCTCTCTTTCTTTTAAGCTCTATTTGTCATGAAGATAAGGGCGATTGTAGTTAATTACAATGCCTGAATACTGTTTTCGTCAATTTCGGCGCTAAATAGCTGCTGAAATTGTACTATGTTTTCATCCGATGTGATCACATCAATAGCTTGCTGGTGACGCCCTGCATCTATCTTTTGCTGTATTAAGTAAGGCGAATCAATCACCCCTTTTGCAAAATTAATACTGAGTGACACATTATGCTCATAAATGCTCGATAGTGCGGCATCGAGCTTTTGTCTTAATACTGGCGTATCTAAGTGTTTTTGAGATTCATCTACATCAATGTGTAAACTATTGCCTTGCTTAGTAAAAATTGAGTGCAATGCAAATTGGCGCATACGCCCACCTAGCCCCATACGTTTAATTAAATAGGCCCACTCGTCTTGCTGGTGTGCAAACTTAATTTCGCTAATTGGGCTTTGAAAATCATCAGGCACCGGTATGCTTGTCTCTTGCTCAACAACCTCTGGCTTTTTTTGCGGGTTAATTTGCTCAAGTAACTCAGGCGCTAAATTTTCGGTTATGGTTTGATGTTTTTCTTTAAAATCAACCTTACGTACAGGCTGACTTTGAATTTGCGTCTCAGCTTTCGTTTGGCTCCCTGTTACTGGGAGCTTAGGCTTTTTTTCACTCTCGCCTTCATTGCTATTAGCCCAAGGCGGAGAGTCGAGAGGCTCGTCTTGCTTTATATCACTAAAGTCTTGTTGAACTGCTGGAGGGCTGAAATCTTCTTGTGTATTTGTTTTTGGGGCTGGTTTTGGCTCAGCTGTATTTATGTTTGTACCAGAGAGCCTACCTGCGCCCGATATATTTCTATCACGCAATATTCTTGCAATAGCCGACTGCGCTTGTGCTTCTTGCTCTACTACGCTACTTGATGGTGTTTGAGCAGCTTGCTCAGCGACATCATTTGAATGTTCAATGTTATTTGCAGGGCTAAAACCTTGATCAATAGCGCTGCTCATTACATCATCAAACTGCGCTGCTAAATCTTGCTCTACATCACTGTGCTGCATGTAGGCTTCATCTTCGCTTCGGCGCTGCGCTTGCTCATCGCTTTGCATGGGCGCTATTTGCTGCTCGCTGGCGTGATCTGTTTCACTAGCTTGTGTATCAGGTGCTAATGGCGAACTTGTATCAGCTTGATGTATATTTTTTTGCGTTTGTTCATTTGACTGCGCTTGCTCTGTCGGTTGCAAGCTTTGCTCAGTATCTACTCTGTCTGGCGAACTAACCACTGTAGAGGCTGATGATGAAGTACTTGGCGCTGATTTGTTTTTATTTAATATATCCCGCAATGCTTCAGCACGGCCTTTGCTATTTATAGTGGCTTGTGGGGTTGAGCCTGTTGGCTGCTCATTGCTCGCTGGTTGCACATTATGTGTACCTACAGATTCAAATGCTAATAGGCGTAGCATAATCATTTCAAAGCCTAAACGCGGCTCTGGTGCCCATTGTAAATCTTTTTTGCCATTTAATAGCAGCTGGTAATAAACCTGAATTTGCTGCGCATCAGTATGTTGCGCTACATGGCTAATATAATCTGCGTTTTTATCGTCAAGCTCTGCCGCTTGCGGTACTAGTTGCGTTAACTGAACTAGGTGAGTAAGTGCAATTAAATCATCTAATAATGCAATATAATTAGGGTTGCGGCTTGCTACTTGCGCTATTTCGCTCATTAGCGCGCTACCGTCTTGTGCAAGTAATGCCGCCAATAGGCTTTGGCTGTAATGGGTATCCATTAAACCCAGCATAGCTTGCACAGCGTGATTATTTATATCGCCGTTAGTTTGGGCAATGGCTTGGTCTGTTAAACTAAGCGCGTCGCGCATACTGCCATCAGCCGCTTTTGCAATAATGCTAAGGGCATCTTTATCAAAGCTCAGTTGCTCTTGAGTAAGCACATGATCAAGCTGTGCTTTAATTTCACTTTGCGAAAGTGCATTTAAGTTAAACTGTAAACAACGCGATAAAATGGTAACTGGTAACTTTTGTGGATCGGTGGTTGCGAGTAAAAACTTCACATGCTCTGGTGGCTCTTCTAACGTTTTTAAAAGTGCGTTAAAACTATGCTTTGAGAGCATGTGAACTTCATCGATTAGGTATACTTTGTAACGTCCGCGCGTAGGCGCATATTGAACGTTATCGAGGATTTCTCGGGTATCTTCTACTTTAGTGCGCGACGCTGCATCTATTTCAAGTAGGTCAATATAACGACCCGCTTCTATATCAGTACAGCTACTACATTGCCCACAAGGTGATGCCGAAATACCTTCATCACAGTTTAAGCTTTTAGCAAAAATACGCGCTATGGTGGTTTTACCCACACCTCGAGTTCCAGTGAATAAATACGCGTGATGCAGTCTATTTTGTGTAAGCGCATTAACCAGCGCTTGTTTTACATGTGACTGCCCAACCAATTCATGAAAGGTTTGCGGACGCCATTTTCTCGCTAGAACCTGATAACTCATCGATTACTCGCCTTCAAACTCAACCAGTTTTAAGATTTTAATGCCCATTTTTTCGATGCGTTGTTCACCACCAAGTTCTGGTAAAGATACAACAAACGCAGCGTCTGTGGCTTCGCCACCTAATTTAGCAACTAATTTAGCGGTAGCTTCAATTGTGCCGCCCGTTGCGAGTAAATCGTCAACTAATAGCACTTTGTCGCCAGGGACAATAGCATCTACATGTAATTCTAAGGTGTCTTCGCCGTATTCAAGTAGGTAGTCTTGACGGATAACTTCGCGCGGTAACTTACCAGGCTTACGCACAGGAATAAACGGGATCCCTAAGGCGTAAGACAGTGGCGCCCCAAAAATGAAGCCACGTGATTCGGTACCAATAATTTTTGTAAAGCCTTGGTTTTTATATTCGTTTATAAAAGCATCTATCGTTGCTTTAAAGGCTTCTGGGTTTGCCATTAATGTGGTTACATCACGAAACATAATGCCTGGTTTTGGGTAGTCAGCAATAGTTGCGATACTGTTTTTAATAATAGCGGGTGTTACTTGAGTCATAATTTTAATTGCTCAATAGTTTGTATTTCAAAGCAGCTGATTATAACCTTAACTGGCCTTAAATTGCGAGTTTGCTGTGATTAATACCAAGGCAGTTTGAAAAACATATAGAAAGGGGGAAAGAGAAGCTTAAGGCTGATATAAACAAAACAGCCTTAATAGGGCAACGGATTACGTTAGGCTTGTGATCCAGCCTAAAATCGCATTTAAACAACCAATACCTGCAAACACGGCTAAAAAAGCAATGAAGTAAGTGGCGTTAAACGGATCTTTAAAGTCTTTATCATCTGACATTGGTACAACCTTTTATTAAGCACGACAAATAAGGCTGCCATAATAGACGAAGTAAAATAATCAATAAAGACCTTAATGTTGATTTTTTGTCACTATAACACCGCGTTCTGCCATTGCATTTAAGGTAGTTAATGCACCTTGGGCAATTTGTTCTTTGCTAAATTGAGGCGCATGCGATACCACTTGCTCACAGATACTCTCAAAATTAATACCATCGCTTGTTTCAATAATAGTAAGTAGTAACGCCGTCATGGCATTAGTGGCTAAAAACTGCACGTCATCATCGCTATCTCTGTACACTACAAAGTAATTGGGCTGCTCTGAGGGCTTTGTAGGCAAAAACTGCGTACTTATATTTTGAACAGCAAATTGATAACTCAAATTTCGCGCTACGCTAGATAAATAAAGAAGCGAGCTGGTTAATTCTGTACTTTTTAAAGGTTGTTCATCAGGGCTTTCATTCGCCACAGATACATCAAGCTCTACCCACTCATAATGAGCAAGCTCTAGCATAAAAACAGGATCGCTTTGTTTCATTTTATAACTACTCGATAAGTAGCTGATAAATTCCCCTGCTATATCTAAAAAATAGGGGGATTGGCAGTCATGCTCACTAAAGAACGCTCTTACAAGTGTTTTCCACTGTTGCTCGGTATAGAGTGTTTTAAGCACCGGAAAACCAGAGGATATAAACCCTTCAATATTATTAAAAAATAAATCACGGTAGATTGCCATGCGTCTATCTTCAATATCGATAGGTTTTTTTTGCGTATTTGGCTCTCGTATATGGGCCATAAATTCGTTTTGCGTATCAATAAAGCTCATTTACCTTCCTTATTTACGCTGTTTGCTGAGTAAGTGCTGCACTTGCATTTTTGCTTTGTAAATTGTGAATAATATCTAGCTCTTTAGTTAGCACATTGATACTAGGAATATTAAAGTCACGCTCTAACAATGTAGGAAATACCCCATGGAGTTGATACGCTTTATCGAGCAATTGCCAAACAGGGTCAATTACATCGGCGCCATGTGTATCTACAATTAAATCGTCTGCTTCATTGTAGTGCCCTGCTACATGGCCATAAGCAATACGCTTTGAGGGTAACCCACAAAGAAATTCTTCAGCGTTATAACCATGATTCACTGAGTTTACATATATATTATTTACATCTAATAATAACTTACAGTCAGCTTGCTCTAAAATTGCATTAGTAAACTCAAGCTCTGACAACTGTTGACCTGGCGCACCATAATAAGACACATTTTCAATTACTAATTGGCGCTCTAAAATATCTTGCACTTGTTTAATACGTGCTACTACATGCGCAACAGCATCATCTGTAAAAGGGATTGGCATCAGATCATACATATGGCCCGTACCCGAACAATAGCTTAAATGCTCGCTGTATAGCTTAATATTATGCTCGTCAAAAAATGATTTTAGCGATTTAACAAACGCAATATCAAGAGGCTCAGGCGATCCTATTGAAAGTGACAAACCATGACACACAAAATTATTAGCATCGGTTAGGGTTTTAAATTGCTTTTTAAAGCGTCCCCCCAACTTAAGCCAGTTTTCTGGTGCTACTTCCATAAAATCGACTTGTTGAGGAACGTGTTCAAGTAGCTCATCGAGCATTTCGCGCCGAAGGCCTAATCCGACCATGCCAAGCTCTGAATTTTTTGTTGGTATCATTATTGTCTCCTTAAACAAAAAGGGCCTTTTGGCCCTTTTAGCATAACGTATATCTGAGTGACTCAGGTATTTAAATCAGCGTATTATTGGCCACCACATTTGCCTTCGCCGCATTTACCTTCTTTTTTACCTTTTGCTTCGCCGCCGCATTTGCCTTCGCCGCACTTACCTTCTTTTTTACCTTTTGCGTCGCCGCCACATTTGCCTTCGCCGCACTTACCTTCTTTTTTACCTTTTGCGTCGCCGCCACATTTGCCTTCTCCGCACTTACCTTCTTTTTTTCCTTTGGCATCGCCGCCACATTTGCCTTCGCCGCATTTTCCTTCTTTTTCGCCTTTAGCATCGCCACCACATTTACCTTCGCCGCACTTACCTTCAGCAGCATCTAACTGGTAACCTGTCACTAATTGCTGAAACTCAAAAGGGTTTGCTTGAACGTCTGCAGACACAAAACTTGCAGAGCCAACAACTACTGCACCAAGGGTTAACGCGATTGAATTTTTCTTTACTGTATTCATTGTATGACTCTCTTATTCAAGGTTTGTATTAAGGTAACGTTTAAACGATTATTTTCATTTATGCGTTGTTTGTATAGTTAAGTAGACCTGTATTGAAATAAAAACTTTCATTTATTTTCATTTTTTTTACTTTTTAAATTTATCTAAACAAATATGGACAGTAAATTGAGATTTATCAAACCTAAGTTTACAGGTAAACTATGCATCCAATTTTTCGATGAAAGTTCTCTATGAAACTAGTTTTAGCGCCTATGGAAGGTGTTGTTGATTTTAAAATGCGCCAACTACTCACCGATATTGGTGGTTTTGATCTATGCGTAACAGAGTTCGTAAGAGTTATCGACAAATGTTTGCCTGATAAAGTGTTTCAGCGTTATTGCCCTGAGCTCAATAATAATGGATTAACTCGGGCCAGAACACCTGTGCGTATACAGTTGCTAGGTCAAGTAGCCGATGTGCTTGCCGAAAACGCAGTGAAAGCCATAAAGTTAGGCTCTCACGGGGTTGACCTTAATTTTGGTTGCCCAGCTAAAACAGTAAACAAAAGCCGTGGTGGCGCTGTCTTACTTAAAGACCCTGAGCACATGTATAACATTATTAAAGCTGTAAGAGATGCTGTAGATAATAATCACGAAGTCAGTGCAAAAATTCGCTTGGGCTTTGATGATGACAGCAATAGCCAAGAAATTGTAGATGCTGTGGTTAGCGCAGGCGCTAACAGTGTTGCTATTCATGCCCGTACTAAGCGCGATGGATATAACCCGCCCGCATACTGGGAAAAAATCCCCCCATTAATCAAAAATAAAAATATAGCGGTGGTTGCAAACGGCGAAATTTGGCAAGTAGAAGATGCCCTACTTTGCCAAAAACGTAGCCAGTGTACTGACTTAATGCTGGGCCGTGGTGCATTGTCGCATCCAGATTTAGCAAAAAAAATTAAAGCTCATGTGAATAATGAACAATATAATGCTTTAGAGTGGGAACATATTATTTACCACCTAATCCACTCCGCTATTCACCAAGACCCTTCACAAGATGAAAAATATTTCGCCTCGCGTACTAAGCAATGGCTTGGCTATTTAAAGCGCCAATACCCACAAGCTAATCAGCTTTTTGATGAAATAAGACGCTTAAAGGCAAAAGAAGACGTGGCACAAGTACTTAAAAAATACGCTAAGTCTCCGCAACTTGATTCAAATCATAACGTGTAAATACAAGCCACCAGATAATAACGGTATAACGTGACGCCATTTAAAAGGTTATACCGATATGCTTTATCAGCAAAAATTAGACGCCGAAGTAAGCCAAGTAAAATCAGCAATTATAAATATGCTGAGCCAATCTAAACACCCTACTCATCAAAAATTACTCAGTAGCATTATTAGTAGCCAGCATAATGAGTGGCTAGATACAGCAACACAAAATTTAGGCCCTGAATATGAAGAATTAATAATCAGGATGACGAAATTAGAAGCTGCTATAAGCCAAATTGAAATTGGACAGTATGGAATATGTTGTGATTGCGAGGCTGAGATACCTGTTAGAATGCTTGAGCAAGACCCTACTACACAGCGCTGTGAAAAGTGCGCTACGCGCACTTAAACATTATAAAACAGCAGTATGGCCCGATTTATTTATTTAAAACTTACAATCTGCTGAGCAAAACTAAATGACTGCGCAGGATAGAGAATAATATCCTCAACTAGATATTGTGCGTCATCCTCAGTTACAGAAAGTCTTTTAATTAGATTAACTTTAGCTTGAGGCAGGGTCCATGCATGGTAATGAATACCTACATCGGTTTCCATTAGTGCTAGCATAAGGTTTTTATCGCTCGGATTTAACGATGCATTACTTGCCATAGAAGGCAGTATTTTATAATTCGTTTGCCAATCTAGCCCCTGCACTATTGGCGTACTTTTTAAAAATTTACTTACAAACGACACGGTATGGCTTTGACTGTAAGTAAGAGAAGGCTTTGTGCTAGTCGTTGTTTTAATCTGCTCATTGAGCAGCTCAACCCATTGCAGCGGCGAGTATACAGTGCCACTAAAATAGTTAAGCTTGCTTTGATACCACTCACTACCATTAGCAAGGCCTCTTAGGCCTAAACTTCCTCTGACCTTATAATTTACTAAATAATTATAGAAACCCTTGAGCTGTTGCTTTAAATCATCAGAGTTGTAGTTAGCTGACAACGCACTTTGCACATAATCTTTCATAATACCCAGCTCAACTTTATTAAGCTTTAGGTTACTTTGCAGCGCGCTATCTAATTGATCTTGTGTGAACTTAACCCATGTTGCGGCATTTGTAAATTGAGCGTCTGTTGGCGATTTTGATAATAGATTATTTAAAACGTTACTTTGTACCGGCCAGCTAAAATAACGCTCAGGAAAACGCTCAGCAATAATTAAATAATTTAATTGATTAGTTTGCTCTGTAGTAAGCTCCATCGCCTGCATACGTTGATAAATACGGTGGCGCTTTGTTAGGTATTGTGTAGAAAAAGGTAAAATAACCTTCTCACTAACAATCGTTTCGTTATCAGTTTCTTTTATAGGCGCATTTAAGGCTTTAATACTCGCTTGAGCATTATCATAATTTTGAAAAGGCACGGGCTGTTTTGAACAGGCAACTAAAAAAAAGCTAAATAGGACAGACAAAAAACGTGTTTTATTCATTTTAAATTCCAATAAAAAAAGCCCCATAGGGGCTTTTTATAAAGTTGCTAAAGCAAATTAAAGTTAAATTTTAACACCGTTGCGAGCGGCTTTATCTTTAATAAACGTAGACCAACCTTTTGCAAACTTGCGTGTGCGTGGGTCGTCCATAGCTTTAGTAATAGCGGCATAAGCTTGCTTATACTTTGCTTGGTAATAGTACGCTTCAGCTAAATCTGAATAAATAGTACCTTTTTTGTCAGAGCCTAGCTCTAACGCTTTGTTCAAACGAACAACAGCGGCACTAAAGTTTTCAGATTGTAAAAGTAACGAACCAGCTTTGCGGTAAAGCTCAGCGTCGTCGTCAAATTTAGCAGCTTCTTCGTAGTATTTAGCAGCTTTTTCTAAGTCTTTAGAGCGGTGGTAATTACTAGCAATAGCGTTAACATTTTGCTTAGTACGCTTTACTTTGTCTTCTTTAATTGCCTTTTCAAGCGTTTGTGCAGCTTTAAAAGGAATTTCATTTAAAGAATAAAAGTTAGATAATACTTTGTAATCAACTTCAGCTTCAAAATAGCCATTTTTGAACGCTACTTCCATGGTCGCTAGACCTTTAGAGTAGTTTTCGGTTTGTAGGTAATATTTACCTAAACTAACCCAAGCTTTTTTGTCGTCTGGCCAAACTCTAACAATCTCTTCACCAATCTTAACCATGTTTGGGTAATCTTTAAGTTCAAAGTATGCACCCAGTTTAAGTTGATAAGGGCCTTTATTTGGCTCTTTTTGAAGAGAGATTGCTTTGTTAGCAGGCTCAAAAACATCACGGTATTGTTCAAGCTGATAGTTTGCTTGTGCAATACGTGTGTAAACTTTCGGATCTTCTTCACCGGTAAAGTCCATCCAAGCTGTGTAAGCTTTTTTGGCTTCTTTAAACTTTTCAGTACCTGCGTATAAATCACCTAATAGTTTTAAAGTTTGCTCGTGATCAGCGAAGTTTAAAATATCTGGAGCTACTGCTTGTCTAGAGTATTTGATTGCTTCTGCGTACTTTTCTTTTTGCGCGTACATACTACCTAAGTAACGATTTACAGTCGCTTTATCAAAGTCATTAGAAGCATCAATCTCTTTAAGCAATACGATTGCTTCATCAATTTTATCTTCGTTGTACAAGTCAAATGCTTTAATTACTTTTTTACCAGTACGCTCGCCCATGATTTTAGTCTTGGCTTTCTTACGCTCTTCAATTTTAGCGTAATCTGGCGCTGCTAATACAGGTGCAGTTATAGCTGCACCTGACACAGACATAAGAATTGCAAGAGCAGTTACTTTAGATAAATTTCTCATTACTCGCCTCCTTAGCCTTGGTTAAGTTTAAAGTCTAGTTGAACTTGTAAACCAACTTGTTTTTGTGGTTTTCCGTCAATGATCTTAGGACGGTACTTCCACTTACGAAGTGCACGTTTAGCTTCACGGTCAAAGATACGTTTCGGCTCTGCGTCAATAACTTCTACGTCAATTACGCCACCTAACTCATCAATCGTGAACGAAAGTTGTACCCAACCTTCTTTACCATCACGCGCTGCTTGCGTCGGATATTTTGGTTCAATACGAACGATAGGTGTCGCATCACCATCTCGTCCAAATGCACCTGGACCACTTAGTCCACCAGCCGAACTACCTACATCTATGCTACCCATGTTAAATGACATAGCACCAGGATTAGGATTGTTATTCTCCGGCTGTGGCGGCTGCGGTTTAGGCGGCTGCTTTGGCGGTGGCGGAGGCGGAGGCGGTACACGCTTCCTCTCCTGCACCTTAGATTCAGGCGGATTCGTCATTATTTCGACTATGATCTGCTCTTTTTGTTCAGTATTACGGTCAGCCCCACCAGAGATGAGGTAAGCCATGAAGTAGAACAAGCCGAAAGTAACTGCCCCACCTGCAATCAGTGAAAACAGAAAACGAATCATTACTGATCTCCAGCTATTGAAATTCTCAGGTTGTCACCTGTCGCTTTGATCTGGTCCATAACTTTAACCACTGTACCGTGCTTTGCTTCTTTATCAGCTTGCAAAATCACAACATCAGTAGGTTGTTCTGCTAATAAACTTTCGATTTTTGCTGAAACACGTTCAACATCAACTTGCTGTTTATCAATCCAGATAGCACCATCACTGCGAATAGCAATAAAAATGTTAGCATTTTTTTGCTTCGTAGCTTGGGCCGCTTTAGGTTTATTGACCTCGATACCAGCCTCTTTAACGAACGATGTAGTTACGATAAAGAAAATAAGCATGATAAATACGATGTCAAGCATTGGCGTCATATCTACCGCTGCTTCTTCTTCTTCACGAAAACGTTGTTTACGTGCCATATTTAATTCTCTCTCTAGTGATGAGGCATGCTATCTACAAGTTTGGCTTTCACCATTCTCGCTCTTGCCTCAAGGCGTGAGCTAAAGAAAACTCCAGATAGTGCCGCAACCATTCCAGCCATTGTTGGGATTGTTGCCATTGAAATACCTGATGCCATTAAACGTGCATTACCAGTACCTTGAGTTGCCATGGTTTCAAAAACCGCGATCATACCCGTTACAGTTCCAAGTAAGCCTATTAAAGGACAAACAGCTACTAATGTTTTAATCAACAACATACGCTGATCTAATTTTTCAGACGCTTCAGAAATCCATGCTTCACGGATTCTGTGTGCGTACCAAGACGTAGTGTCTTGGCGGGCATCCCACTTGGCTACAATATCCTTCGTTAAACGAGGAAATTCAGCAAGTAGGAACCAATAGCGCTCAATCATTAAAACCCACATAAGAAAGAGTGCTATCGCGACCACGTATAATACCTGGCCGCCTGTGCCAACAAAATCCCTGATAGATTCCCATATCTCCATCAGGACTAGCATTAGGCTTTCTCCTTCTCCGCGTGAGTAGCAACGATACCCGCGCTTTGCTCATCAAGGATATGTAATACCGACTTACTACGACCTGCAACAATTGAATGAAGTAGGATAAGTGGTAATGCAGCAATTAGACCTAGCGCTGTAGTTACAAGAGCTAGAGAGATGTTACCAGCCATGATCTTCGGATCGCCCGTACCGAACAATGTGATTGTTTGGAACGTTAAGATCATACCGATTACTGTACCTAGTAGACCAAGTAATGGTGCGATTGCAGCAAGGATCTTGATGATGTTAATACCAGCTTCAACACGTGGTGTTTCACGTAAGATAGCTTCATCAAGTTTAAGCTCAAGGTTTTCAACGTCTTGACTCTTGTTGTCATGGTACACTTTAAGAATACGACCCAGTGGGTTGTTTGTATTCGGTGTAGACAAGTTTTTAAGCTGAGACTTGATCTTAGAAGTAGTAAGCGCTAAGTCAACGAAACGTACTAAGAAGATTAGTAGACCAACAGCTAATAAAACTGTGATGATGTAACCAACTTCAGCACCTTGCTCGTAGTATTCCATAAGCGTTTTCTTCTGCGTGTTGATACGTAAGATTGCACCACGAGTCGGGTCAACGTATACGCCAGCGTAATTATCAGAAGAAGTACCTTCAAGTGCAGAGATACCGTCTAAGATGTAACCATCAGGTTGTTTACCTAAAGGTTGAATAGACTTAGTCTCTGGCGAGTAAATTAAGTAACCTTCGTCAGTAACTAAGTTAAAGTTACCAATACGTGTTACTTGCTTAACTGCTGAGTTACCGTCAAGGCCTGCAACTTCAGTTTCAAAAGTAGAAACTTTAGCTGACTCAGTCATTTCTGTTTGAAGTGAAATCCAAAGCTCTTCAAGTTCACGAACTGTTGGAAGTTCTTTAGCAGCTGCTAATGAACGTAATACTTCAGCACGACCTGGCTTTTCAGCACTTACTAGTGAAGCTTCGATAGAACCGATAGCGTCTTGCGCTGCACGACGTACAACACCAAACATCTCACCAAGAGTACCTTGAGCGTTTTGAAGAGCTTGCTCTTTTTCAGCTAAAGTATTTTCGTTTTGTGCATATTGCTTAGCTAAGCTATCACCACGTGCTTTTTCAGCAGCTAGTTGGCTTTTTGCTTTATTAAGTAATGCTTGCTTGTCAGCACGTTCTGATAAGAACTCTTGCTCACGTTGCTTATTGATTTTACCTTCAGAGATACGTTCTTGCTTTACTTGCTCAAGAATTTTATCTAAAGCATCAGTATTTGCATGTGCATTAAGCGCGGTACCTGCAGAAACAGATAGTACTGCTGCAACAGCAAAACCTTTAAATAGTTTCTTCATTATTCGATTACTCCGCGCCAAAGATTGGTAGTTTAACAAGTTCTAGTGTCGCTTGCTTACGCGCCATACGGATCACTTCTTTAACTGGTTTTAGGTATTCTTCACCTAATTTTTTCCACTCTTTAGTGTTGTTGTCCCACACCCAAGCGTTTTTCAAGTCAAAAGATTGTGCTACGTATGTGATACGACCTAAACGACCGATATCAACGTTAATGTTTTTACCATCAACTTCTAAAGTACCTTGAGAAGCTGTTACAGCCGAGCTGTAAGCAGTTTCAACAGTGTATGCTTCAAGAACCAGGCGGAATTTCTCAGACGTCGTTACAGACGCAGAAGCCATAATTTCACGAAGTCTTTCTACACGTGCTAGACGAGAATCAAGATTGAACGGAACGTCCGCTTTGATGAATTGCTCAAGCGTATCGATCATGCGATACATCAAAGGCACAACGTTTTGTTTAGTGTTGTCGATAGTAGCGATTTGACGGTCAAACGATTCGATTGACGCGTTTTGGTCAGCGACCAAACGTGCTACGTGATCGTTGTACACTTTCATAAGTTCAGTCTCATCAACAATACTACGGTACTCAGCGATTAGCTCTTGAGTTTGACCGTATACGTTGTCAATTTTAGTTTGAGACTTAACAGCAGCCTTTTGAATTTGTTGACCTGCTTTTTGCACGTCATTCAAAGGATCTGCAATCACATTGCTGCTTGCAAATGCAAAAGCGCCAACCAACGCAGTTGCTACAAGACTCTTTCTGATTTTAACAGACATAGTTCCCAACCAATTAAGTAATGTTACTTTTATAATTTAATTACCAACCCTATTAAGGATGGCAACCCTGATATCTTTTAATAGATATCAACCCTCCAATAATGCTAAATGCAATACGCCCTGTCAACTTGATGTTAGCTATTCTAAGTAAATAAATAGCTTGAAAAAGCTAAAACTAAAGTATTAAAAAATATACTGTTAACATAAATGCAACCAGTAGGATGCATAACAAGCCCAATATAGCCCCTTTAAAATTAAACACTAGTTAAAAATTAGACACTTACATGAAACAAAAATGCAACATATAAACCAAACTGAATTGCGGCTTAAAAAAAACAAAAAATATTACTAATGTGAAAATTTAATGAATCTAACAAGCCAGTTTTTTTACCAAATATGAGCTTATTTACGGCTTAACTTAAAAATTGAGCGCTTTATCGCATAAAAAAGCACCGAAAATTATACGCGCTTACTTAAATGTTTAATTTTTAATGCAATAAAGTTAACAAACGCCAAGTAGCCAATAGATCAGAAATAATAACTCATGAAAACCATATGACCATTTAGTAAAAGCATTAATAAAGCTGCCCCTTTAGATGAGCGATTCATTCATTGGCAATATAACTTTGCCAACGACAACAAAAATTTCGCTATTTAGTTAGCCTTTTTAAGAAGTGTAAAACGCAGCAGCCTTATTGTTGGGCCCTTATTATGACATAGCATTACTTTGATTAATTACAAGTACGATAACTGACGAATGGAATGTAATAGGTTTTAGGTTTTACGAGTACACATGAGCAGCACACATCATATTACTTAGTTTGCATATGCTAATTAGCTATCATATCAGTATATTAAGGCGTGGTTCTATTTTAAAAACTTTAGAGTGTATTAATTGAAAATTTGGTTGTATGGTATTAAAGGTGTTTGCTAGTACTAAATATAGAAGGGGGATAGACGTAGAACTTAGAAATATTTTTTAGGAATTATGGTGAAACAGAAAACTGCTTCACCAAGATGAACTAAGGTTCACATAATTAAAATTATGCTACTTCTACGTTCTCAGCTTCAGGGCCTTTTTGACCTTGTTTGATGCTGAATGTCACTGCTTGACCTTCGCTAAGAGTGCGAAAACCTGAACCAGTGATTGCGCTGAAATGTACAAACACGTCAGGACCATTTTCTTGTTCAATGAAACCAAAGCCTTTAGCTTCGTTGAAAAATTTTACTTTACCAGTAACCGACATACTAAATTTTCCTGTAAGTCAATAATTAAAATTCAGCCATATTATTATGGCTATATCCTCCCTGAGTCAGTGCCCAAAATTCTGGAGGTATAGTACAGGAACAAGTTTTAACCTAACCGGTAACCTTAAACGCAGCACAATATCCGTAAATTCAATACGCAAAAACTCAAAGCAAGTTAAGATTAACACATTAATATTTTTTTGGCTCTATTAATTGGTATTTATTTATTAAGAATAGCGTTATTTAACCACAAATATCTAAGTGATTATTTTTAAAGCTAAAATTAAGTGAAAAGATGCTGAATTTTTAAGCCTAATTGTAACAAAGCGTGTCAGCAGGCTGGGTGGGTATAATATTGTGAAGCTCGATAAAAAGTAATATCGCAATTTAGCGGGTATTTTAGACAAATAAAAAGCCGTAAAAGTTATACGGCTTAGTTTATCTGTTAAAAATTACTTAACTTGCCAATCGATAGTCGATTCGGCTTTAATTGGTACAACTTCAGAGTCACCTAATGTGTAACTTGCAGGAACCTGCCACGGGCTTCTTTCAAGAGTAATTGTATCTGTATTACGGGCAAGGCCATAAAAGTCCGGGCCAAAATGACTCGCAAACCCTTCTAGTTTATCAAGCGCCCCCGCCTCTTCAAAAGCCTCCGCGTATAATTCAATAGAAGCATGCGCGGTATAAGCACCTGCACAACCACATGCGGCTTCTTTTTTATCTTTATAATGTGGTGCTGAATCAGTTCCTAAAAAGAACTTTTCATTACCACTAGTAGCAGCCGCCATTAATGCTTGTTGGTGTATATTACGCTTTAAAATTGGTAAGCAGTAATAGTGCGGGCGAATGCCTCCGGCCAACATATGATTACGGTTATAAAGTAAGTGGTGCGCGGTAATAGTTGCAGCTACATATTTTGGTGCAGCCATAACAAATTCAACGGCATCTTTAGTTGTAATATGCTCAAGCACAATTTTGAGTTCAGGAAAATCGGCAACCACATCTCCTAAAATTGTTTCTAAGAATACTTTTTCACGGTCAAAAATATCTATTGATGAATCAGTTACTTCACCATGTACTAATAAAAGCATACCAACTTCTTGCATTGCTTTAAGCACAGGGTAAATGTTTTTAACTGAAGTAACCCCCGAATCGGAGTTTGTCGTTGCGCCGGCTGGGTATAATTTGGCAGCAAAAATTTTGCCTGTCGCTTTAGCTTTTTTTATTTCTTCTGCCGTGGTTTTATCAGTTAAATAAAGCACCATTAATGGTTCAAAGTTACCTTGTGGTTCTTCAGCCATAATTCGCTCGCGATAAGCTAACGCAGTTTCTGTAGATGTCGCAGGAGGAACAAGGTTAGGCATAATAATAGCGCGCCCCATATAACGGCTAATGTCACGCACAGTATCTTTTAGTTGCTCACCATCACGTAAATGTACATGCCAATCATCTGGGCGAGTGATAGTAAGGGTTGTTACGGTGTTAGATGTATTACTTGTCATTACTTTGTTCCACGGCTGAATTTATGCGATCATAGGCATATGAGGTTTTGGAGTAAAGATTTTATTAAAAAGAATCGCTTTATTTTGTACTCAAGAAAATATTGAGTTAACTTAGTACCTGTATCAAAAAATAAAAAGAATAATATAAATTGCCTATGCCTTATCAAATCGACGCAGCTAGAGCCCTTGAAATAAAAACTGATCAACTCAGTATCATTAATCAATTTTCATCTAGCTTATTACAACTCGACACACTCGATGAGTTATTTGAGTACGTTACAACACAAGTAGTCAACCGCTTAGGATTTGTTGATTGCGTTATTTACCTTGCAGATCGAGACACTGATACATTAAATCAAGTCGCCTCTATGGGTATTGCTCATGCACGGGATAAGTACCAAGCTGAGCGTAAAATAATTCGCTTTAGTGAAGGCATTACAGGTGCAGTTGCAAGTACAGGTAAAGCAGTCATCATTGATGATGTAAGTAAAGACTGTCGGTATATTGCAGATAATCGCCCTGCTCAATCAGAGCTATGTGTACCGCTTATATATAAAGAAAAAGTACTTGGGGTGATTGACTGCGAACACCCAATAAAAAACTATTTTACCAATGCGCATTTAGAAATACTAACAACAGTGGCCCACTTACTAAGTGCAAAAATAAACCAAGTAAACACGGTTACCAGTTTAAAACACACCGTTAGGCAATTAAACGATGCTCAAAAGCTCGAAAGTAGCTTACTGCAAATAGCTAATCTAACGTATAAAGCCAGCGACCTAGACACTTTTTTTGAAACACTTCACAGCATTATAAATAGCTTGTTACCAGCAGATAACTTTTTTATTGCCTTATACGATAAACAAGTCGATATACTCGACCTGGTATATATAGTTGAAGAAGGCATTCAAACTCATGCTCATAAAAAAATCTCAAAAGAACAATTAAAAGATACCGCATCTTACTATTTACTAAAATCAGATCGCGTTTTGTTATTAAACCAAGATGACTACCTACAACATATTGAACAAGGTGATTTTAAACTTGTAGGCAGACTGTCTGATTCTTGGTTGGGTGTCCCCTTTAAAGCAAATAATAGAATGAGTGGTGTTATCGTTGTTCAAAGCTACGATAATAAACTGCACTATAATGAACACGACAGTGATCTACTTACTTATGTAAGTAGGCAAATTAGTATGGCAATAGATAGACAGCTTGCGCGCCAAGAGCTTGAACACAAAGCACTGCATGATGAGCTAACCGGTCTAGCTAACCGCTCACTGCTAATTGAGCGTATTAAGCATGCTATTTTGCGTTTATCACGCGGTAAAAAAGGCACTAGCCACGCGCTTTTATATCTAGACTTTGATCGCTTTAAAAGTATAAACGACTCACTAGGCCATGAGGTAGGCGATCACTTTTTAATTAAAATTTGCGAACTTATAAAAGGCACCGTAAGAAGCACCGATACATTTGCAAGGCTCGGTGGCGATGAGTTTGCTATTTTTATGGAGAACATTACTCACCGAAATCAAGTAAACGAAGCGCTTAAACGTATCAATACCGTTTTATCAAAGCCGCTAAATGTTGATAGTCACTTACTTCAAGCATCTACTAGTATAGGTATTGCCTTTAGCGAAAGCACCGACGATAAAGCCTACTTATTACTACAACAAGCTGATGCTGCCATGTACGAAGCTAAATCGAGTGGTCGCGGGCAAGTTAAGTTTTTTAACAATACTATGCGTAAAAAACTAAAAACCCACGCAGACATTGAAAACGACCTACAGCACGGTATAGAACACAACGAATTTGAGCTATATTTTCAGCCTATTTTTACTATTGCAAACAGTGACGTAGTTGGTTTTGAAGCGCTGGTTAGGTGGCACCATCCAAAAAAAGGCTTTGTACCACCCAACGAGTTTATTCCTATTGCCGAAACCACAGGACAAATAATAAATCTCGATTTGCATTTGCTTGAGCTTGCTGCACAACATATAGCTAACTGGCACAAACAAGGTCATCGATTTTTAAAAGTAACGGTAAACGTATCATCTCGTCACTTTGCTAGCCTCGATTTTGTAGCTCAAATTCATGCGCTTTATAATAAATATCAGCTGCCTTTAGGCTCTTTGTGTTTAGAAATTACAGAGTCGGGGTTAATCGCTAACCTCGATTTAGCCACACAAATTATCGAAGGGCTTTCTCCATTAAAAGTTAAATTATGCCTTGATGACTTTGGCACGGGCTATTCAGCGCTTGGCTATTTACATCAACTACCAATTCATATTTTAAAAATAGATAAAAGCTTTATTGATCACCTCAATAAAACCAACAACCCGTTAGTTGAAGCCATATTGTCTTTAGCGCAGTCATTAAACTTTGAAGTAGTTGCAGAAGGTATAGAAACGCAAGAGCAGCTAAGCATTTTACAATCTACGCAATGTAATTATGGCCAAGGCTTTTTAAAGTCAAAGCCTGTAAATGCTCAACAAGCTATAACGTTAATAAATAAACCACTGTAAATGCTTTAGGCTGGTTAATTACTTTAACCAGCCTATCTTTCCTTTCATATAAATATTGCCTGTCAAACTTATACACACCTTTAATGCGCTTATGTGTAACTTCATTGCATGCTTAATTGATAAAGCAACTAAAAACAACATGAACTAAGCTCATAGCTAACACATCAAACCAGTTTGTAATTTAGCATAGCTATTAATTAAATTAACTTTAAGCGGTTATTTTACTTATCAGTAGATTATTTTAGCCATCTAGACGTTGAAACGTTTTTTGTAAAGGCGTAGTATGTAGTCAATCTGAGCTAAACTCACTTTTTCCTTGAGAATTTTTAAAGATGATTGATATAAAACACCTTAAAACTATTGCGACCTTAAAAGATACCGGATCTTTAGTTAATACAGCCCGTGAACTATTTTTAACGCAATCGGCTTTATCACATCAAATTAAAGACTTAGAAAACAAATTAGACTGCCAATTATTTGAAAGAAAAACTCAACCTGTGCGCTTTACACCACAAGGTATGTTGTTACTAGAATTAGCTAACGAAGTATTACCAAAAGTTGAAGCAACAAAATGCCGCTTAAAAGAAAGCTTAAACCAGCCTATTTCTCAACTGCGTTTAAGTGTTGAGTGTCATGCCTGTTTTCATTGGCTGTTACCTACAATTAAAGAATTCAATAATTTTTGGCCTGATATAAAAATTGATTACGAACGCGGCTTTAGCTACGACGCGATTCCTGATTTACTTAACGATGAACTCGACTTAGTACTCACATCTGATATTCGCGAGCCTGATAAACTTGAATACGCACATTTATTTGATTTTAAGCTAAAGCTAATAGTGGCCCCTGATCACGATTTAGCTAAAAAAGCGTATGTAACCGCACTTGATTTAAAAAACGAAACCATTATTTCGTACCCTATTCCGCGTGAGCGCCAAGATATATTTAAACACTTTATTCAAAACGCACGTTTTGACGGCACCTTAAAAAATGTTGACCAAGGCTTATTAATTTTTCAGCTAGTGAGCGCAGGTATGGGCGTAGCAGCTCTACCCGATTGGCTTGTAACACCGTACGAAAGCCAAGGGCTAATTAAATCAATCCCACTTGGTGCACTGGGGCTAACTCGTCCTATGTATTTAGCAATGAAAAAAGATATGAAAGATAACCCTGTTTATCGTCACTTTTTAAACACATGTAAGCAAAATAACGGTCGATAACTTGCGTACTAATAAGTAACATAAAGCAATATTATGCTCTGTGTTACTTATTATGTTTGAAATAAAAAAGATTATAGGTGGCCTACTTATGCCACTGCCTTTATTTGCTATTTTTGCTTTTATAATGTTGTTAATGGCCTTTAAAGGACGTAAATCAGCACTTGTTCTTTCAAGTTTGAGCTTAGCGGCTTTGCTCACACTGAGTATGCCCTTTTTTGCGCATCAAATTATTAAAAATAATGAGCCAGCCTCACTTACGTTTAATGCGTTAAAGCACCCTAAAATAGATAAAATTGTTGTACTTGGTTGCGACATAAACCCAAACGCTGCACTCAGTGCTAATAACCAGCTTGGTAACTGTGCGCTTAGCCGCCTAGTCGAGGGAGTAAAACTTGCTAAGCAATACCCTAAAGCACAGCTTATCGTATCAGGGGGTGGCTACAAAAACGTGACTAACAGTGGGCTTATGTTTAAAACAGCGATTAGTTTAGGCATAAATAAAAACCGCATTAGCCAAAACCCACACGCAATGGATACTGCCGCAGAGGCAAAACTTTTAGCCCCTAAGCTTGTTGATTTTAAAGTAGCGTTAGTTACCTCAGTGCTGCATATGGCTCGGGCAAAAAGCTTATTTAACGCCCAAGGGATAGACGTAATACCTGCAGCCACTGACTACCACAACTTTGCCGCTACTCCTTTATATAAGCAGTTTATTCCAAATGCAGAGGCATTAAGAGTCGTGACACAGTACGCACATGAAGTGCTCGGAAATGGATGGATAAATATGCGCCGCTGGATTAACCCAGAAGCGCTTTAAAGTTTTAGCAAAAAAATTGATATTAAACTGGGTTGTCAATATCAATAAAGCTGACATCAAACCCATGCTCTGTTGCAAGTAACTCACCTAATGCTTTAATACCATAGCGCTCAGTAGCATGGTGCCCTGCGGCAAAAAAGTCTATGTTTTGCTCACGAGAGCTGTGAATAGTCTGCTCAGATGCTTCACCGGTGAGGTATGCATCAATGCCTTGCTCTGCAGCAAGGTCAATGTAGCCTTGGCCACCGCCGGTACAAAGTGCAATCGTATTAATTTTTTCGTTACGCACTAAACTTGTAAGTGGTTCTCTGTTTAAAACAGTAGCTATTTTTTCAGCAAATTGTGCACCTGTTAATGGCGTTTTTAAGCGCCCTTTCATTGCCACACTGTTTGTTACAGGCTCAAGACCTGTTTCTATTTCAATATCAAGTAAATCAGCAAGCTGAGCGTTATTACCAATAACAGGGTGAATATCTAATGGCAAATGATAAGCAAATAGGTTTATATCATGCGCTAATAATGCACCAATCCGGCGTTTTTTCATGCCCGTTACAGGTTGTGATTCCCCCTTCCAAAAATAGCCATGGTGAACCAAAATAGCATCCGCTTTTTTTTCTATTGCTGCGTCAATAAGTGCTTGGCTTGCTGTTACCCCTGTTACGATAGTTTTTATCTCGTTTTTACCTTCCACTTGAAGCCCGTTTGGGCAAAAATCTTTAATTGTGTGAGGTTTTAAAATGTCGTTTAGCAGTTGGTTAAATTCTCTACGTTGCATACTGGTTACCTTACTAAGCACTGAATTTTGTGCAAATTTTGGCGTTTATGGGCTTAAAATGGAAGGAAAATCGCAAAAAATTGAAAAACAGTTGGAAAATAGGTATAAATACGGCTTCTTTATCTGTGTTCACAACGTATAGGGTCTCTGATGAGCAAACTAGACAAAACAGAAGTTTTATCTGCCTTTGAAGCTGCATATGAAGCTGCCAATGGTAAAAAACCTGAAATTACTACAAAACCTGGCTGGTACAGCATCGATGGCGGTAAAAACTTACGCCTAGCTGATGTAGCAGAGCTAACTAAAGAATTAAGCTCTGGCAAAACTACTGCACAAGCTGAACAAAAAGCGCCTGCTAAAAAAACTAAAACAAAAACAGCTGCGCCTGTTAAAACACAGAAAACGGCTCCGTTCACTGTTGTTACTCAAAGCGAAGACGGCTATACCGCTGAAGAGCTTTGGATTGTTGAACTCGCAAGCAAAGATCACGACTGTCGCTTACCGCGCGGTGTTGTTTAAACAATATGTGATTGATAAAAAAAACCGCGTTAAGCGGTTTTTTTATGCCCACAATTTTTAACGCCAGCTAATAATGCCTTAGCTATAACCGCACTTAACACAATAAAGCTAGTGCCTAAAAGCACGGGGAATATTAAAAAATCCCAGCTTTGCCCCGTTGTAATAATTAAAATTGGGTTAGCCCCTGCTGCCGGATGTACAGTGTTTGTAAGTATCATTAAAGTAATAGCAAGCCCAACAGCAATGGCGATTGAAATCGTACTATCGCCAATATAATTTACAAATATAACCCCCACTAAAGCCGTTAAAAAATGCCCTACAATAACATTCTTAGGATGAGCTAAAGGGCTATTTGGAATACCAAATACTAACACCGCTGTTGCACCAAACGGCGCCATTAGCCATATTCCATAATCTTGTAGTGTATTTAACCACGTCAAAAATCCAATACATAGTACCGAGAACACCCCAGCTATAATGGCAAACTTAAGTCGCTCTATATTCATACTCGTCATCTCACATCAAAAGTAGACCGATCTGTCTACCCTGACGATTGTAGACAAGTCTGTCTCCCCGTGTCAAGATGAGTTTATTCTCGAATAAAAAAGTATTTTATGAACAAGCAAGAACAAATAGTGAATACAGCGCTAAGCCTTTTTTATAGCAAAGGGCTACATGCAGTGGGCATAAACGAAATTTTAGCGGTATCAGGAGTCGCAAAAAAAACGCTTTATAATCATTTTGAGAGTAAAGATGAACTGATCATTGCTTGTTTAAAAAAGCGAGATGAAAATTTTAATAATTGGTTAGAACAAGTTTGCGACAAACCAAATGCAATTGACGTTGCCAATGCACTTTTTTTCGGTTTAAGCCAATGGTTTAATAACCAAGTGCCTGAGCTTGGCAATTTCAATGGCTGTTTTTTTATTAATACCGCAGCTGAATACCCTAATGAATCGCACCCAATAGCCGCTCAATGTAAAGTGCATAAACAAGGTGTCATTGAGCTAATTTTGAATGCGCTTGTTGCTACACCTCAGCTTAAAAATAATAAAGCCAAAGCAAGCGACATTGCACAAACCTTATTTACTTTAAAAGAGGGGCTTATTTGCCAAGCGCGCGTTATGCATACAAACACATTTCCTATGCCTAGCAATCAATTTATTGAGCGTTTAATTTTAATGTAAAAAAGCGGCTATTTAAGCCGCTTTTATGATGTAAATGTTTAAATTAAAATAGTAGTATTACTCAAAATAAAGCGCTTTACGCTGCTTTTTACCCACTTCGTTCATGGTACTTGCATCAAATAAACGACCATTAATCATGGTATAATCAACTTTATCTGAGTCACGAATATTCTTAAGTGGATCGCCATCAATAACCATTAAATCGGCAAGTTTGCCTACTTCAAGCGAGCCTACGTTTTTATCAAGCCCTAAATATTTAGCTGGGTCGAGTGTTGACGCTCTAATAGCTTCTAGGGAGCTCATTCCGCCTTGAGCGAACATCCACATTTCCCAGTGAGCGCCTAAGCCCTCACGTTGCCCATGCGCACCTAAATTTACTAATACACCTAGGTCTTGCAGCTCTTTCGCAACGCGTGCATTATTAAAGTGGTTATAGTGATGATCGGGTGCTTTTACACGGCGCATTGAACGCGGCAATAATTGATTTTTAGGCACAAATTTACTTAAACGCGGATGATTCCACACATCAGTTTTATCGTACCAATAGTTTTCACCCCAAATACCACCGTAAGCAACTACTAATGTTGGTGTGTAACCTACATCGCTTTGCGACCATAGCTGTTTTATATCATCGTAAATATGCTCAACAGGAATAGAGTGTTCAATGCCGGTGTGGCCATCTACAACCATACTTAAGTTATGTTGTAATAACGAGCCACCTTCTGGCACTATCATCATTTCAAGTTCGCGCCCTGCCTCAATCACTTGTTGGCGTTGTTCGCGGCGTGGTTGGTTATACGACTTAACACTAAACGCACCCACTTTTTTAAGACGCTCTAAATGAAATTTAGCATCGTCTAACGAGTCAATATGCGATGTATAACCCGGCATATTTGCGCCGTACAAAATCGTGCCTGTAGAGAAAATTCGCGGCCCTACAATCATTCCTGCCTTTTGCATTTCGCTGGCGGTAAATATCTCTGATGTATCGTTTGAAGGATCATGAATTGTGGTAACACCGAGCGCTAAACCTGCAAAGTTTTTCCAGTTTTGCTGTGGAATTATTTCATCACTTGCTTGAGAGCCATGGGCATGTGCATCAACGATACCAGGCATAATTGTTTTACCTGTAACATCAATTACATCCGCATCATTAGGAATAGCAACTTCACCCACTTTACCAATCGATTTAATATGTTTCCCATCGGTAATTATTACGCCACTTTCAATGACCTGTTCGCCATTCATGGTAATAATTTTTGCACCTTTTAAGGCAATCATACCTTTTGGCTCAGCCATTTTTTTACTAAAGCTAATGTTTTCGCCACTTTTAACTTTAAAATCGGTATCGTCTGCATTGTTTATAGCAAACATGCCACCTAGGTTTGCATGGTAAAGCTCAGGGCCTAAACTCCAGTACAGTTTATTACTATTAGCACTCCAGCTTATATTTTCACCTGCACGGACCGATAGCTGCTCTATCGGAAATTTATTATCTTTAGGGCTAATATTAATCACCGAACCACTTTCAACTAATGGCGTAACAAATACTTTAAAACGCTCTGCAAACGCTAAATACTTTCCATCTGGAGAGACTCTAAATTCAGTGGCATGCTCTGACTCATAAAGCTTGCGTACCTTTTTACTTTCAAGATCAACAACACTTAAAGTTGGCTTAGGCCATGGGCTCATTATAAAAACGCGTTCACTGCTACTGCCAAATTGAGGTTGGTAGCCACTTTTAGTTATTAGCTCGCTTTCTCCGCCTTTAGTACTTACTTTATAAATACCAGGATTGAGTGACCACTTAGGGTTTAAAACGCTACCGCCAGTGGCTTTTCGATAAACGACTGTTTTACCATTAGGACTAAAGGTAGGCTCTACGTATTTACCAGGCTGCGTTGTAATTGTATCGCCACGGCCACTGCGCGCAGATACAACACGTACAGTGCCTTGCGTACTGTCATTCCACGTGGTATAGACAATTTTTTTGCCATCACGGGAGTACTGTGGAAATAACTCATAATGATCGGTTTGTTTAGTTAGGCGCTTAATTTTACCCGACTCTAAGTCGCGCTTATAAATATACCCTAGCGCTTCAAAAATAGCGGTTTCGCCATCTGGGCTTACCTGCACATTACGCAGCATTTTTACGTCAAACTCATCGGTATCTAAGTCTTGTGTAAAACGTACTGCCTTTTGAATTTTTTTAGTGGTTTGTACTTTAAAATCAATTGGGGTGACTGTTTTGTCATCAACGGCTAATTTGTGAATTGTACCGCCTGCCCAAAATACCAGTTCATCGTTATCAGGAGTCCATGCAATAGTTGGGTAAACACCATGAATGGCCCACGTTTCTTGCATGTCGCGCTCAAGCTTATCGTAAAGTTTAGTGTGCTCGCCGCTAGTTAAATCGTATAGATATAAACTGGTTTGAAAGTCGTCACGTTTTATATACGCAAGCTTTTTACCATCAGGTGAAGGCGTTGGTCTTATTGCACCGCCCATTCCTTCAATAATTGTTTCTATTTCGCCGGTTTGTCGGTCAAAGCGCTTAATTTTATAAATACCCGCTACCGAGTCCTTTGAATAATGGAAGGTTTTACCAGGCGTTGCGTCATGGGAAAAATAAACATAACGACCATCAGGTGAAAACATGGGTTCACCTAAATCTTTTTGGTCGTTTTCACGCTTAGTTAATTGTACGCCTTTCCCACCCGCTTTATGGTAAAGCCAAACTTCACCAGCGCCTAAAGAGCGGCTTGCGGTAAAGTGTTTTCGGGCAACTAAATAGTCGCCATCAGGGCTCCAAGCAGGGCTATTGAGTAGTCTAAAGGTTTCATCGGTAACCGCGCGCTGGTTTTCACCATCAATATCCATTACCCATATATTATCGCCACCACCTTGATCCGATGTAAACGCAATGTGCTTACCGTCTGGGCTAAAGCGAGGTTGCATTTGCCAAGCAATATCCGATGTAAGTTTAGTTGCCTCACCACCACTAAAAGGCATAGTGTAAATATCGCCAAGTAGATCAAACACCAATGTTTTACCATCAGGGCTCACATCAATATTCATCCATGTGCCTTGCTGTACGCTAATTGTTGCTTCTACAAATTGCCCTTTGGGTGAATCAACCTGCCACTTAGCTTGCTCTTCGCTTGCATGCGCGTGACCGATTGCCAATGACACTGATAAAGCCAGTGCAGTGTGAAGCATTTTTTTCATCCATTTCTCACTTGTTATTATTGCAGTTGTATTCTCTAACACGATTGCAACAAAAACGGGCATAACATGCCAGTGTTATCAGACCAAGTGCCAAAAATTAATGCCAAACAATGGGATCAAATTGATAATACTCCACCAGCATGCGGTAAATTTCAGGGTCGTATTGACGCAGCTCGCTTGGTTTTTCTAAAAAAGTCTCGGTGATCACAGCAAAAAATTCAGCTTCGTTTGTTGCCCCATAACTGTGAATTACATGGGGCATATTATACGCAACATGGCTTTTTAATTGAGTAAACGCACGGCTAAACACTCTTGCCCACTCTTTGTAAGCATGAGCACTTTTTAATAAAGGTGTGCCGCTAGTTTTGCCAGTTTCTTGGTCAAGCTGATGAGCAAATTCATGAAACACTAAGTTATGGCCATCACTAGGAAGACGATTACCTTCAAGTACATCATGCCAACTAAGCACTAACGTACCGCCAGGCCATGATTCACCTAAACGTACAGTGTTATGATAACTAACAAGCCCTGCACTATCGCGTGTTGATTGCGGCGCATAATACGCACTCGGGTAAAGTAGAACTTCTTTTACATTTTTATAGAGTGGCCAAGGTTTGTTTAGCACTAACAAGCATGCATCGGCGGCAACAATTAATTTCATGGCGGGGGTAAGCTTTAAGCCATCGCGGCCTAAAAAGCGCTTTTCGTTTAAAAACCACACTACATGGCGCTCAAGTTTAGCTCTGTCGGCATCGGTCATTTTTTTATAAATGGGCATACAGCGCAATAAAATGTCTTTTTGCTGAGAATTTAGTACAACATTTTTATATTTTTTATTCCAAAGCCAGTTTTGTATTGTTGGCCAGCGCCAATAAGTAATAACAAAAACAGCCAATACGGTAATTAGTAGCCCATTTATCATTAGGGACATCCAAAATAAGTTAGTCCCTTATTAATATGTGCTCTTAAGCTCATTTTCAATTAGATAATTTCTGTACAGTTACGGCCGCTATTTTTTGCTTTGTATAAAGCTTGGTCTGCGCGAGATAAAAGGCGGTCATAATCGCCAACACTGGTTGAGTCCGATAGGCCAAAACTAGCGGTTACATTTAACCCTTCACCAAAAGCTGAAAAATCATAATGTTCAATGCTTTTTCGTAGCGTTTCACATATTTCTTTAGCCTGTAGTGCGGTTTTATCTGGAAATACAATAGTAAATTCTTCCCCACCCCAACGTGCAATGTGTTGGTCTTCATGGCAACCATTTTTTAAAATAGTGGCAATCGTACAAATTACTTTATCACCTACAATATGTGACCAGTTATCGTTTATACGCTTAAAGTGATCTATATCTAAAATAGCAATTGCGAGGGGCCGCTGTTGTTGTTTGTAAGTTGCAAAATTATGTGCAAGCCAACTATCAAATGCACGCCTGTTAGGCATATCGGTTAGCTGATCATGGGTTGCTTGGTATGCAAATGCATTAGCCTGCGTTTGTAAGTCTTGTGTTTGTTTTTCTACTCGGTTTGTTAGCTCTATTTCTATTTGCTTGTAATGATATAAACGGTATTTGTATATGCCATAAATAACCATTAAAAAGAAAACAAATACTGCAAATTTAAAATGTGCTTTTTGCCAAAAAAACGACTGTATAACAATATGCACAACTTGCTGATTATCTTGCCACTGCGCATTCGGGTAACTGGCTCTAACCATAAAAGTATATTCACCTGGCGGTAAATTGGTGTACTCAGCGCCAGTCATATGCTGTCGATTAACCCAACTATCATTAAACCCCACTAAACGGGTTTGAAAGTTCAATCGCTGAGGCATAATAAAACTAAGGCCAGCGTAGTGAAAAGACAAGCGGCTAACACCTGGAGGTATAAATACTGACTCCCCCAGAAGTGGCAGTGCAATAGGTTTCCCATCTACATTAATATTTTCAATAATGGTAGGTAATGCAATCTCTGTGGAGGCGGTTAATCGAGCTGGCTTTACCGTACTGACGCCCTTAGCTGTTGCAAACCAAAGACTCCCATCGTAATGGGCTACCGCAGAGGGTGTAGAGCCACCATTTGCCTGAGCGCTCAACATACCATCGCCTTCATCATAAAGCTGATAATTTAAAGGTGGCGGTTTAATACCATTAGGTGTATTGAGTATGGATTGTATGTGCGCTTTATCAATTTGAATAATACCGCGGTTACTAGAGAGCCAAAATGAGCCATTGCTTGGTACTATTTGAAATAATTTATCTATTGGTAGGCCTTGCTCTAAACCTAGCATCGCCATTTTTGAAGTACTTAGCTCGTAGCGGACTAAGCCTCGGTCTGTGGCCATCCAGGTATAGGTTTCATCTATATAAAAACCAAACGCATATTGAGCAGAGAAGCCTTCGGTGAAATCTATGGTATTAAATTTTTCGCTAATAATGTCAAAAACAACAACCCCATTTCCAGTACCAACCCAAACATTACCCGCTTTATCCTCAGTTAAAGCTAAAATAAAGCCACTGGGCAAATCCTTTTCATTAGTAAATTGATCTAAGCTTCCATCCTCATTGACTCGGGTTAACCCCATGGCAGAGCCTATCCACAAACGTTTTTTAGAATCAAATAGGAGTGCTCTTACTTCGTTACTACCTAAGCCATTGCTACGATTTAAATAAGGAATAAATTTATTATCTTTGACCTTTAAAACGCCTGATGTATAAGTGCCAGCCCACACATCGCCATTTGGCGCTTCTAATAAACTTAAAACCGAATAAGGGCTTCCTTCTTTAGAACCTGCCACTAATTGAGCTCGGTTATTTTTAATTATATTTAAGCCTGAACTACCACCAGCCCATAAACTCCCATCAGAATGAGACAATACTGTTCGTGTGTAATCGTCGGCTAACCCTCTTTTTTGCGTCCAGGATGAAAACGGTGATTCACGTAACCTAAAGAGTCCTGCATTAGTGCCTATCCAAATACTATTTTCTCTATCTTGTAACAGCGATAGTGTGCGGTTTGCTGGTAAACCATTATTGGCATCGAGTTGCTCTATACCATCTGGCGATAATCGCAATACCCCTTTGTTAATTGTGCCAAACCATAAATCTCCATGATTATCTTCTAATAAACTTGAAATAGACTCATTTGTTAGTTTTTTATGGATAGGCTTAAATTGATTTCCCGCTTGAATCCACGCGCCTTTTTCACTGCCCACAATCAGTGAGCCACCACGTGTTATAAGCAAATTATAAACAGGTGCATTGGGCAGGCCATACTCTGGGGTCATTAGAGTAGGAGTTTTATTATCTATTTTATAAAGGCCCGCACTGGTTGCAGCCCATACAACCCCTTGGTTATCTTCAATAACACGATAGGCACTTACATTTTCAATAATAGGCAGGTCAGTATTACTATTGGCTTCGCGGTAAAATACTCCGTCATTTTCAAGGGCTAACCATAGGCTTTTATCTGCAATTTCAATTAAATGATTAACCATGGTCGATGCCGAGCGCTTAGTATCCCATTGTCTATGGTTATATAAGCTAATACCCCCTCGTGAACCTGCTATGTATAAACCACCATCTGGCGTAGGTGTTAAAGCCCTAAGTCCTGAGTCTGGCAAATCATTAATATGTGCTCGCGTTAATATTTTAAACTCTTGACCATTAAAACGCGCTAACCCTTCCCACGTTGCCACCCATAAATAGCCATCTTGCGTTTGAGCTACACTATTAATGCTATTGTGAGGTAAACCCGAGCGCGTATTCCATGTTTCAGAAAAGTAGTCACTCAATGGTAAGCGACTTTGCTCTTGGGCTTCACATAAAAACATGACGAATAAAGTACACAGAATACCTAATTGTCTCATCATTATTTGCCTTAGTTATTCTTTTACTAGGGTGTATAGGTTTTACTGCTTATTGAAAAAATGGGGGGCGTTATCTTGGCATATCCACATCAAAACTGTGCCAATGCCAATCAAAGCGTTAAGCCCCTATAAGCACTTATTATCGTTTTATTTATTGCTTACGCTAAAATATTGCAAGCTCAACACTTAACTAAATATTTTTATAATGCTTATAAAAAGCCTATAAAATAAATACAAAAGCTCAGGGCGTGTTGATCTTTGCGGATTGAAATTTGTTCAATCTAGGGGCGATTAAATCGCAGCGCGAGGTTTGTAACCTAGTGGGCTAAGTAAAAACCGAGCAAAGCTTCCGCGTCCTGCTCACGCCCCTTACCTACATCCATGTAGGCAACAAAGAGTTTATCGCCCCTAGGCAGAACCCGAAGGGCAGCGCATGTTTGGCATTTATGCTGCATTATCGCCTATTTATGGGGAATAACCACACTTCATAGGCTCTGCCTTGCCTAAAAACCAAACATACTGCTGCAAATTCAACCATCAAAGATCAACATGCCCTAGTTAAGTAAGCGTATAAGTAAATCATTACAGATTTACTTAAGTTGTCTATTTAACTGAAAATATTACCACAGCAATTAAATACATTGCATTAACTATATTTAATTATTCTTTACAAAAATCATTTATATTATTTTGTAAAACGTTTATAAACTTTGCTACGTGTAAGCCGTCCATTAACGAGTGATGCACATCGATTGATAACGGCATCAAACCGGTCGATTTATCGTATTGGCCAAATACTAATTTAGGGATGCCTAAACTCTCCCCTTCGCTAAATGCATGCGAAAAGCTAGAAAAGTTAAGCCAAGGTAATACTGATATATGAACGAGATCAGCTTGGCCTTCAGTTTGATTAAACGCATCTGAAAATAAAGGCTGAGATTTAGCTGCTTTACTCACCTTTGTGGCACGCGATGAAAATTCAGTAAACGTTGGTGAGTGATTAAAATAACTAAATATAAACGAGTCGTCCTCGCTAAGCTCAACTACACTGGCTCTTACGCTAGTCAATAACCATGGCTTATTATCAATCACCCTTAGCATAATAGGAGAATATTGATGGCAAGCTTTAAGGGTTGCATATACATAAGCTTGAAAAAAAGAGCGGTTATGTTGTTGGCAATACTCAAATAAACGCTGAGCATTAAGCGTTACACATACATTAAAATATGGCTGAGTAAAATTTTTAAATAATTCAAAGTGTTGCTTGCGAGGCCAAGTATCAAAATCAATTGGCTGCATTAAAGCGTTTTTATTAGTCATATTATCCATACGGTTGAAGTTAACGCCATAAAGTATAAACAAAAAAGGCGTACCAAAGTACGCCTTTTTATAAATAATACAGCTAAATTAAAGGCCGTTTTTAATAATCTCTTGAGCTAGCTCATCAGCAATTAAATGCGTTGATTTTTGCTCTTTTTCACTACGCGCAAAAATTTCAGTTAGCGTATCGTATATGCCTTCAACATGCTTATTAGAAGCCACAGCATTGTAACCTTCAGGTGCTGTTTCGTAATAAACGTTTATTATGCCACCAGCATTTATAACGTAATCAGGTGCATATAAAACCCCTTTTTCACGTATAACTTCCCCGTGGCGAGATTGTGCTAATTGATTATTTGCACAACCTGCAATAATCGTTGCTTTAAGGCGTGGTATAGTTTCATCGTTAACCGTTGCGCCAAGTGCACAAGGGGCGTACACATCAACATCAAGGTCATATATTTCATCAATGCCTACCGGTGTTGCACCAAAGTCATTAACTACACGCTCAATAGCAGCTTGGTTTATATCTGTCACAAACAATTGCGCGCCAGCTTCAGCTAGGTGTTTACATAAACCATAGGCAACAGCACCTAAGCCTTGCACAGCCACTTTAATGCCCGAAAAATCTTGATGACCGCGCTGGTGCTGTAACGCCGCTTTTATACCTAAAAATGTACCATATGCAGTAAAAGGTGACGGGTTACCGCTTTTACCTTCAAGGCCTAGCACATAGTTTGTTTCTTTATTCATTAATGCCACATCATCACAGGTAATGTTCACATCTTCAGCTGAATAGTAACTGCCATTTAATCGCTCTAATTGGCGTCCAAAAGCACGGAATAACTGCTCAGACTTAATTTTTTTTGCATCACCAATAATAACTGATTTACCACCACCAAATGGTAAACGTGCTACCGCATTTTTGTAGGTCATGCCCTTAGATAAACGCAGTACATCGTATACTGCGTCTTCATCTTTTGCATAATCCCACATTCTACAACCGCCAACCGCAGGGCCAAGGTTAGTATTGTGTACAGCAATAATTGCTTTTAAACCTGACTCTTCGTCAGAACAAAAAACCACTTGTTCGTGGTTATCAAATTCAGCTTGATTAAACACAGCCACTGTTATTACTCCAAAATAGTTTACCCGTGAGAGGGATGAGCGCTGGAAATTGACGAAACTTTACCACTTCACTTTTAAGCGTGCCACATAATGAGAAGTTAAACCTGTAAAAACCTAACCTTGTGAATTAATAAATCTAAATAGCAATAAAATATGGATATAAAATTCAACAATTGGCAAAAAAGTTAAAGTTAAAACTAACAGCACCATAAAAAAGGCCTCTCGAGTTTACGTGAACGTAAAAGTAACACCAAGTGTAAACCTTGTATTACACAGCTCCGCTCCCAGCAAAGGCGCACAGTGTATAGGTTTATAAAGAAAAAAGCAGATTTACCACAACTGGTCTGAGGTGTTTATTTGAAGGCTAAATTAGCGCTATTTAAATATTTCATAAATAAAAAATAAAAAAGCGAGCCTAAGCTCGCTTTGTATTTAGATTACGTAAGGCTTTATTTAAGCTTACCGTCTAGCTCTTCAATTTTTGCTTTCCAAATTGCAGGACCTTGCGTGTGTGCGTTAGCACCTTCGCTATCAACTGCAACGGTTACTGGCATATCTTCAACTTCAAACTCGTAAATTGCTTCCATACCTAAATCTTCAAAGGCTACAACACGTGCTTTTTTAATTGCTTTTGACACTAAGTAAGCCGCGCCGCCTACAGCCATTAAGTAAACTGATTTATGCTCTTTAATAGACTCAACCGTCGCAGGTCCACGTTCAGCTTTACCAATCATGCCTACAATGCCAGTTTTTTCTAACATCATATCGGTAAATTTATCCATACGTGTTGCTGTAGTTGGGCCTGCAGGGCCTACAGCTTCATCACCAACTGCATCTACCGGGCCTACGTAATAAATAAACTTGTTATCAAAATCTACGCCCTCAGGTAAACCTTCACCAGAGTTAATCATGTCTTGTAGACGTTTATGCGCAGCATCACGACCCGTTAAAATTGTGCCTGAAAGTAAAACGGTTTCACCCATTTTCCACTCACGTGTGTCTTCTTTGGTTAACGTATCTAAATTAACGCGGCGAGTGCCCTCGCCTACTTCAAATGTTACTTCTGGCCAATCTTCAAGCTTCGGCGCTTTTAAATCTGCAGGGCCTGAGCCATCTAAGGTAAAGTGTACGTGGCGAGTTGCAGCACAGTTAGGGATCATTACAACAGGCTTTGAAGCCGCATGCGTTGGTGCCGTTTTAACTTTAATATCCACAACCGTAGTTAAACCACCAAGGCCTTGTGCGCCAATACCTAATTTATTAGCACGTTCAAAAATTTCTAAGCGTAGTTTTTCTTCTGTTGTTTCTGCGCCGCGCTCCATTAGCTCATGAATGTCTACCGGATCCATTAGCGACTCTTTTGCCATTACCGCTGCTTTTTCAGCTGTTCCACCAATACCTATGCCTAGCATGCCCGGCGGACACCAACCAGCGCCCATAGTAGGCAGGGTTTTTTCTACCCATGCAGCTACATCATCTGATGGGTTTAACATCACCATTTTACTTTTATTTTCCGAGCCACCGCCTTTAGCAGCCACCATTACTTCTACTTCACCGCCCGCCACTAAATCAATGTGTACAACTGAAGGGGTATTGTCTTTGGTGTTTTTACGTGTGCCTGCAGGATCTGCAACAATAGAAGCACGCAGTGGGTTATCTGGATTTAAATACGCACGACGCGTACCTTCATCAACCATTTGTTGTACGGTTAAATCAGTTTTATCCCACTTAACATCCATACCTACTTTTACAAAACAGGTAATAATACCTGTATCTTGACACAATGGACGCTTGCCTTCAGCCGACATACGCGAGTTAATTAAAATTTGAGCAATTGCATCTTTTGCCGCTTTACTTTGTTCTTTGTTGTAGGCTTTTTCTAGCGCTTGAACAAAATCAAGAGGATGATAAAAGGAAATATATTGCAACGCATCTTCAATGCTATCAATAAAGTCTTGCTGACGGATTGTACTCATAATGGTTCCTTAAGTTAGCGTTACGCTTTAGCGTAATCTATACCAAACCGGTGACGGTGGTTTGCACTGTTTTAATTACAACGTTGATTTGATACTAAACGCTGCCAAAAAAATTTGACTTATGATACCCTCCCAGCCCGTTTCGAGCCAGTTCTTAAAGGGGCAGTAAATGCTAAACAATGAAAAAAATTGTGTAAAATTAGCCATAACACAAAACTGCATTGATGTTTTCGCGCATTTTGCGCATTTACCCTATGCCGTATTACTAGACTCAGCTAATAGCGAGCACATAAATAGTCGCTTTGATATTATTGCAATAGAACCAAGTAGCATTTTAGAAGTTGATAACAATCAAAGTTTTTTAAATCAACAGCCTGACGCGCGAAGCCCATTTAGTATCATGAACGCTGAGCTAAATAAGCTCAGCTCACAAAAGGCAGCGAATAACTTACCCTTCAATGGTGGTTGGCTTGGTTATTTTGGCTACGATTTAGGGCGTATTATTGAAAACATCCCTACTACAGCTGCCCACGATATCACTCTTCCACAAATGGCCGTTGGGTTGTATGTTGATGCACTTATATATGATAAGCACCTACAAAGCTGGTTTTATGTATCGCAGCCAAAGGTGAATCGCTTAGCGCTGTATGAGCAACATTTAGCTGAAAAAGTTAACAACACTGACTTTGCGCTCACCACCGATTGGCAATCAAACATGAGTGAGCAAACATATGCCAAAAAGTTTGCACATATAAATGCTTATCTTAAAAGTGGTGATTGCTATCAAATTAATTTAGCCCAGCGTTTTAATGCCGGTTTTAAAGGCAGCCCGTGGCAAGCATATAAAAAATTACGCGATGCTAATAAAGCACCTTTTTCTAGCTTTATAAACCATCCCCGCGGGGCAATATTATCAATCTCGCCAGAGCGTTTTATTGCCGTTAATAACAATATTGTTGAAACCAAGCCGATTAAAGGCACTTTGCCACGCATGGCCGATGCAATAGCCGATCAGCAACAAGCTAGAGCACTTGCAAGCTCCACTAAAGATCGCGCTGAAAATGTCATGATAGTTGATTTATTGCGCAACGATTTAGGTAAAGTAGCCAAGCCAGGCTCTGTAAAAGTACCCTCATTATTTGCCATTGAAAGCTTTCCTGCCGTGCATCATTTAGTAAGCACAGTAACCGCAGAACTTGAAGAGGGTAAAACGGCGGTTGATCAACTTGAAGCGGCTTTTCCAGGCGGCTCAATTACCGGCGCACCCAAAATTAGAGCCATGGAAATAATTGAAGAACTTGAGCCCCACCGCCGCAGTATTTACTGTGGTTCAATTGGTTATTTAAGTGCCTGTGGCAATATGGATACCAGCATCACAATTCGCACTTTAGTGTGCCATAACCAGCAGATTTACTGCTGGGCCGGTGGTGGTATTGTGGCTGATTCTAAAGTCGAATTGGAATACCAAGAAACATACGATAAAGTGAATAAAATACTTCCTTTATTAACACAGTAGGTCGCTTTGAATAGTGAACACATTATGGCGCGGTTTCAGTTAAGCCCTACAGCTGCGCCAAATCAAATAAAAGATACCCGTAAAAAACGCGCAAGTGCCGTTATGCTGCCTATTATTGATATTGATAATCACGCACATATTTTATTGTGTAAGCGCCCTACTTACTTACACCATCACCCTGGTGAAATTTGTTTGCCAGGTGGTAAGTTTGAGCAAAACGATAAACACCTGCGCACCACAGCGATTCGAGAACTTCACGAAGAGCTTAATATAGCGCCAAGTAATGTAACAGTGCTGGGCCAACTGCCACAATACTCTACGCTTACAGGTTTTAGCATCAGCCCTTTTGTTGGCTTGCTTGATAAAAACACACTGTGGAAGAACGACTACAACGAAGTTCAGGCTAGTTTTTTGCTCTCACTGACTGAACTAAGTAAAGCAGATAATTGGCAGCCATTGCCTTTTCAACGCTTTGGTAAAACTATTACCCTACAGGGGTTTAGTACACCTCATGGGTTACTGTGGGGGGCGACGGCCAGCATTATAAAAAACTTTACAAAACAGCTTGCCCTACCAGTTTAAAACTTACTTCCAAATAGTTACATAATTAGTAATTAACGTTATGATACTCGACCGTTCAAAGAACAGCTTTCTAGCTGAGTAGATAAAGTAGAGACCCATATATGATCAGTGCATTTGATATGTTTAGCATTGGTATTGGCCCATCGTCGTCACATACTGTTGGCCCAATGCGCGCCTCGCGTTTATTTGTTAATGACCTACAAGAGCAACAATTATTATCACGCGTTACCGATATAAAAGTAGAGCTTTATGGCTCACTAGGCCAAACCGGTGTTGGCCACGGATCTGGTAAAGCCGTTATATTAGGGCTTGCCGGATACGACCCAGAAACAATCGATGCCGATTTAGTTGACGATATCCTTGCCACTATCGAAAAAGAGCAAGTGATATACCTAAACCAAACTCATAAAGCGAATTTTCCTAAACAAGGCGCGATTGTATTTCATCGTCGTAAAACCCTACCTAAGCATTCAAATGCAATGGAAATTATTGCATCTCATAATGGCGAAAAAGTATATAGCAAAGTGTACTACTCGATTGGTGGCGGCTTTATAGTAACCGACGAAGAGTTTGAAAACGAAAAACAAGCAGCGCTTGATATACGTGAACAAAACCCAGCACCGTATCCTTTTGAAAGTGCCAAAGATTTATTAGAGCTGTGTAAAGAGTCAGGCTTTAGTGTATCTACATTAATGATGCACAACGAAAAAACCCTACGAAAAGAAGATGACATTAAAGACGAGCTATTTAATATTTGGCAAGTAATGAAAGCCTGTATAGAACGCGGAATGCGCACAGAAGGCATATTACCCGGTGGCTTAAAAGTAAAACGCCGTGCGCCAAGCTTGTACTTAAAACTTAATGTAGAAGTAAGTAACGACCCACTGCGTGCGATGGACTGGGTTGATTTATTTGCCCTTGCCGTAAACGAAGAAAACGCAGCTGGTGGACGCGTTGTAACAGCCCCAACCAATGGCGCTGCGGGAATACTGCCTGCCGTGCTAATGTACTACCATACATTTATTAAAGAAGTAGACCGCGATATTGCTACCCGCTACTTATTAACCGCTGCGGCTATTGGTATTTTATATAAAAAGAATGCTTCTATTTCAGGTGCTGAAGTAGGTTGCCAAGGCGAAGTAGGTGTTGCGTGCTCTATGGCTGCAGGTGCCCTTACCGAAATTGTTGGTGGTAATGTAGTGCATGTTGAAAACGCTGCCGAAATTGGTATGGAGCATAACTTAGGGCTTACCTGCGACCCTGTTGGCGGTTTAGTTCAAGTACCGTGTATTGAACGTAACGCAATGGGCGCAATTAAAGCCATTAATGCCTCTCGTTTAGCTATTCGTGGCAGTGGTGAGCAAAAAGTATCGCTCGATAAAGTAATTAAAACCATGCTCGACACCGGGAACGACATGAAAACTAAATACAAAGAAACTGCACGCGGTGGCCTAGCGGTAAACATTATTGAATGTTAATAAAGCGCTATAAACAAAAAAACCGCGTAGTTTTTAACTACGCGGTTTTTTTGTATTTATATAATTAGGGCCTTACTATTTTACCGGCAGTTCAATGTCGGCAAATAACGCATCAACATCTTCTTGATTTCGTAATAAGCTTGCACGCTCTACGCGCTCTTTGGTTAAATGCGGTGCAAAACGCTCAATAAAGTCATACATATAAGTACGTAAAAAGCTGCCTTTTCTAAAGCCAATTTTAGTTGTACTGGCTTCAAATAAATGGCTTGCGTCAATGCACACTAAGTCGGTATCGCTTAACTGATCTACCGCCATTGAAGCAACTACACCAACCCCTAGCCCTAGGCGAACATAAGTTTTAATTACATCGGCATCGGTTGCAGTAAATACTATATGTGGCTCTAAGCCATGAGCATTAAATGCTTTATCAAGCTCCGAGCGCCCAGTAAAACCAAATACATAAGTAATAAGTGGGTACTGCGCTATATCTGCCACCGACAAGCTATCTGCTTTTTGTGCTAATGGGTGGTCTTTTGCCACCACAATACTGCGATTCCAATGATAGCAAGGCAGCATAACCAAATCTGAATATAAATGCAGCGCTTCTGTAGCAATCGCAAAATCAGCATCGCCCCGCGCTGCTGCATCCGAAATTTGCTGAGGTGTACCTTGATGCATGTGTAGTGACACCGCTGGGTATTTTTTCATAAACCCCTGAATCACACTTGGCAGTGCATAGCGGGCTTGAGTATGCGTAGTGGCAATATTAAGCTTACCCTGATCAGGTAAAGTATGCTCGTTAGCAACGGCTTTAATGCCCTCTACTTTAGAAAGGATTTCGCGCGAAATATTTATTATTTCTTCACCGGCCCCTGTAACATGCGTTAAATGCTTTCCACTGCGGCCAAAAATTTGAACACCTAACTCATCTTCTAGCATGCGAACTTGCTTAGATATACCAGGCTGTGAGGTAAATAAACTCTCAGCGGTAGCTGATACGTTTAGCTTATGATTTTGAACTTCTACTATGTATCTAAGTTGTTGTAATTTCATGGTTGCAGTTTTAACGTTGTTATTAGGCTGATATGAAGGTAGTAAGCCATAAAACCAAGTTTAATTTACATAATACTTGCCTATGTGGATGCTTCTACCTACATTATTTAGACGCTAAGGCTAGCATAATAAATTCGCTTCAGGTAGCGATGTTTATTCAGGTTCAACTTATAATACATTATTCTTATATCTAATTTTTAACATATTTTTAAGTTAATCAGCGCAAAGCTACCCTGTAACCATATATTTGATGTAATATAAAAAAATAGATTATGAATCCGAGAATTAAGCCATGATCGTTTCGATTATAATTGTGCTTATAGTCGCACTCATTGTGATTGCACTATGGGTAAGCGCTGTGCAACAGCATAAAGAAAAACAAGAAACAGAACGTCGCAAAGAACTAACAAAACAAAAAGCGATAATAGAAGAAACTGAAGAAGCGCTTATGAACAGTGCTAATATCCCGCTTTCTGAAAATATTATACGTGTTTTACAGCGCCGCTCTTATGAAGCGTTAAGCTCAATGGTAAACCATTCACCTAATTCTAAAGCATTAAAAAACAGAATGAATGAATCCAAAGAGCAGCTTAGTAACCCTGTGCAAGGTAATAACAGTGATAACCTCTCTTTGCCAAGTAACGACAAGCAACTTGTAGCGTTAATTCAAGGAATTAAAAAACTGAGAGTTATTTTACGCTCAGAGCACAGTAAAGGCCGAGTAGATAGCCAAGTATTTGGTGGCGAAGATAAACGACTTGAAAAATTACAGCTACGGATAAATATTGAAAGCCAAATTAAACGTGGTTTATCTGCACGCTCAGCAAGTATGGTTGGTTCTGCAAGACAATACTTCGAAAAAGCATATGCAACATTAAGCGCAGTTACATACTCTGATGAATACGTAAATGCCAAACGCCAAGAAGTTGAATCGTACTTAGAAGAAATTAGCACAGAGCTAAAAGCATCAAACGCCACAGCACTTAAGAAAAAAGCAGAGGCAGAGCAAGACGATTTAGACGTATTATTTGCCCCGAAAAAGAAGTGGTAAAATCAAAATACAAAAAAGCCCATACACTACGTATGGGCTTTTTTATGTCAGTTAGCTGGTATCTTGTTTAAGATAAAAATGCGAACTTAATGATAAATAACGACGTTAAAATCCACACGCTCACACTTACCTGATCGCGCTTACCACACAATACTTTAACAGCAGTATACGAAATAAAGCCAAGTGCAATACCATGTGCAATAGAGAATGTAAGTGGGGTCATTAACAACACAACACTAACTGGTATTGCATCACTCATATCATCCCAATTTACAAACTTTAGATTTTGCAACATTAACACAGCAACATATAAAATTGCCCCAGCGGTTGCATACGCAGGCACCATTTGTGCAAGTGGTGCAAAAAACATCATTAACAAAAAGCAAATACCTACAACTACCGCAGTTAAACCTGTACGACCACCCACAGATACGCCCGCTACAGACTCAATGTAAGAAGTAGTTGTAGAAGTACCCAACATTGCACCTGCAATAGTGGCGGTACTATCGGCACTTAGAGCACGACCTAAGCGAGGCATATTGCCTTTTTCATCTGCTAAGCCGGCTTTTTGGGTAACAGCCACTAACGTGCCCGATGTATCAAACAAATCAACAAACAAAAATGCAAAAATAACACTTAACATTGACAGCTCAAGCGCTGCGGCAAAATCAAGTTGCATAAAAGTAGGTAAAATTGATGGTGGCATAGAAACAACACCGTGGTACTCAACTAAGCCTAAACTCAAGGCAATCCCTGTAACGAGTAGAATACTAATAAGTACACCACTTTTAATATCGCGATAAAGTAATGCTGCAATGACGAAAAAACTTAAAATAGCTAACAAAGGGCCTGCAGAGGTAATGTCACCAAGCTGCACTAATGTAGCAGGGCTTGAAACAATAATACCTGCATTTTTAAGGGCTATTAGTGCTAAAAAAGCGCCGATACCTGTTGCAATAGCTTGTTTTAAAACCAAAGGAATAGCATTTATGATCCACTCCCTCACTTTAAACAAACTTAAAATTAAGAATATACAGCCCGACATAAATACCGCACCTAATGCAGCTTGCCAGCTATAACCCATTCCTAAAACTACACCATAAGTAAAAAATGCGTTAAGGCCCATACCTGGTGCAAGTGCTAGAGGGTAATTAGCCCATAAGCCCATGATGAAACAGCCAATGGCTGCGGCTATACACGTTGCTACAAATGCAGCGCCCTGATCCATACCAGCTTCGGCAAGCATTGCAGGGTTTACAAAGACAATGTAAACCATAGTGATGAACGTGGTGATACCTGCGATACTTTCGCGTCGCACGTTGGAGTTATTTTCGCGGAGTTTAAATAGAGCTTCGAGCATAATAGACTTGTGGTTGTAAAAAGTGACGAGATTTTACCATAAAATTAAGTATAAACAGGACATTTTACCTTGCGATATACTAAACTGTTGACGTAGAAACTATAAAAAAGAAAAAATATGATAAAGACTCAGCCTAGCGGACAAGATTTAGAGCAACAATTAGATAATATTTTAAACTTTGTAACACAGCCTAGTAATGAGAGCAGTGAAAGTAATGAGGGGGTCAGTGAGCAAACAACCCTTAACAAAGCATTGTATTATTTAAAGCATGACCAACCTGCACTGGCTGCGAAATGGATGAGACTTGCCGCAATGGCTGGAAATAATAGAGCTCAATTTTACTTAGGTTTGTTTTTTGTTAAAGGCCAAGGTGTACCAAAAAGTGTATTTCATGCTGCTGCGTGGTTAAGTTTAGCCAGCAGCCAGGGATATGAGCCTGCAGTTGCCGCATTAGATGATTTAAGAAAGTATATAGATACTAAGCGCTTAAAAGACGCACAGTGCTATGCTGCCAGTTTATATGAACAAATACACCAAATACAGTTTGCTCACCTAATTCCTAAAAATGATTAACCTTTGCATGCTGTTACAAATACTGTATAGATCTACATTAATTACTGTATAACCCTCAATAAAGTACTGTATACATTTTTTCTACTCTATACAGTGCTATAAAAACCGCTGTTATTCGCACTTCACCATAAAATTATAAACTATTGTAAAATAACAGTTATTTATAAATTTTAGTTTCAAAACATTAAAACTTGTATAAAAAATAACAAAAAACACTTGCACACAACAACTGTATAAACTACTGTATATGGGTACTGTATATAAACCCAGTGAGTGAGACCTATGCTACAGCCAATTACCGTAAGAACCGTTAAAAGCTACCAACAACATGATGAAAGCGAGTCAGTAAACTTAATTAAAGTAGAAGATGAAATTTCTGCGACATTTGAGATGCTTAAAGTGTTGCACCAATACAATAGCTCAAACGCGTGGACCTTACTAATAGCGCCCGACCATGTACCAAGTAAAGCCTTGCTAGATAGCTGCTCTATAGATACCAGCAAACTGCTTGTTATAAGACAAAAGCATTTAGTGAACTTAGAATATGTGCTTAACTCTGCACTTCATAATGGTAACTTTGCAGCTATTATCACTTGGACAGACATAGTAAGCGAACAACAACTTGTTAATTTATCGCTCAATCTAAATAAAAGAAGTGCTAAGCTATTTTGCTTTACCAAAAAAACTAGCACTGCATCGATATCACTTACTCAATAAGCTTGTTAAAATACATTTTTGACTAACGTTATTTAGTATTTTATGAGTGTAACCAGTACAAGTACTTGCCCATGCAACAGTCAGCTTAACTATGGAGACTGTTGCGAGCCCTATCATTTAGATTTAAAAATACCCGATACACCTGAGCAACTAATGCGCTCACGCTTTTGTGCATATGCATTAAAAAAAGCATCTTATGTATACAAAACTTACGCACAAGAAAAGCAGGCCGAAAACCCAGTAAAAGAAATAAAAGAATTTGCCGATAGCTGTCGGTTTGTAAAACTCACCGTAAACGATACACACTACGACGCACACAAAGGCTACGTGGAATTTAAAGCAAATTACTTTTACCAAAATTTATATTGCGAACTAAATGAAAAATCTGATTTTGTGAAAGAGAATAGTCAATGGCGATATCTTGACGGGGTAATAAACCCAGTTGCGGATATAAAAGTAGGAAGAAATGACAACTGCCCATGCGGCAGTGGTAAAAAATATAAGAAATGTCACAGCCTGTAAGCTGCCACTTAAGCTTGCTTATTAAAACAAAAATGGACCATTAAGGTCCATTTTCAGTAACAGCTATTAGCTATTTACTCATCATCATCTAGATCGAACGATTCACGCTGTGCTGGTCTAGCTAAAATTTCAACATAGAATGAAGTTAGCTCTTGCTTTTCAACTTCACTAATTTTGTTGTTAATTTCAGCCACATGAACAACTTCTGCATCATCAGCGTTAGTACCAAATTTACAGTCAAACGCCCAGTAATCAGCTTCAACAGGTAGCGTTTTATTGCGCTCTCTTTTCAAATATTTTTTCACTTCATGCTTTGCAGCATCAACCATACGAGGGTATTTGATTTTCTCATGATTTAGCGTGAATGTTTTCTTCATTACGTTCCTAATTACCTTGATTTAATGATAATGGCACTCAAGTCATACCATTTGCAGCCATTATAGCAATTGCATTTAATTTGTGGATGATTTTTTTAAACAAAAAAGGGAATTGTTCTATTAAACGGTATTAACATAGATGGAATGAATTAATTTTTTAGTGAATATATACTATTTTCTCAAACCAACATTATGCACTGGCAAGTAATAAAGGCTTATGGACTGCGTCATTATTTAAATCATCGTAAAAAGCAGCAGCATCCATTTGCGGATTCGTTAAATCCGTGTGCTTTTTCGCAATACGCCTTCGCACCGATAATTCACAGTTATCAATTATCGTTAACGGGATATGCGTTTTATCATCTCTAATTGCAAGCGGCTCTGGGTTTAAGTACTGAGTAAGCTTAATATTTTTCATTCCCGTAGCTACGCCCTGCTCATAAATAGTTGATGAGTGTGTTTGCCCAATTAACATATCAAACTGTTCAGGAGCTAGTAGTTGCTTAGGGCCTGCACCAAAGCGTTTTCTTAATGTCTCTTCGTCTGTGTAATCATTATGCATTTCACTTTTTGGTAAGTGAAATTCACTAAAATCCAATGCGTCATGCGACAGCATAGCTAGTAAAAGTGAAAACTCGCCTCTACGATTTTCGTGCACACTTTTATTTAATCTAGTCTTAAGCTGACTCTCTGTGATTAACAAATCATCGATTTGCATAGTCTTTAGCCGATTATGGTAACTGGTAGATATTTATCGGCTTTATTTCAATTTTCTTTAGCTTTTTTCTTTACTTAAATACGCAGTTTGCTATTATCAGCGCCGTTGCATTGGAGGGGTTCCCGAGCGGCCAAAGGGATCAGACTGTAAATCTGACGGCTCAGCCTTCGCTGGTTCGAATCCAGCTCCCTCCACCACTTTTCTTACCGCTAAGTTAAGTGGGGCCAAATGTAACAAAATAGTGTGGAGGGGTTCCCGAGCGGCCAAAGGGATCAGACTGTAAATCTGACGGCTCAGCCTTCGCTGGTTCGAATCCAGCTCCCTCCACCACTTCTACTTTCTTTTCTAGTTAATTCTATTTTAAATCTAATTATCAAACTCCCATTGTAAACTGGCACCATTTTGCTTTAACCACGCTGATGCAGATTTATAATCTGGATAAAATTTACCTACTCTGCTCCAAAACGCCGCGCTGTGATTATGATACTTCAAGTGGGCAAGTTCATGCACAATGACATAGTCTATAACGTGTGTTGGTGCACCAATCAAATTTAAACTAAATGTGAGCTCTCGACGAGAGTTGCAACTTCCCCACTTTCGCTTATAAGCCCCAAACGTCAATTTTGTAGGTAAAGCCTCTGTCATAAGCTGACAATAATAAGCTAATCGCATCTCTATATATGCTGCCAGTTTTTCCTCTAAAGCTTGGCAAAGCAGTTGTTGGCGTTTCTGTGATAACTTTTTCACCCGTGTTGAAGTGTATATCGTTAATACGTCATCACTTTGTTCAACATAAGAGCTTGCTGATTGCTTAAAAACCAACGTATGTGGCTTTTCAAAAATCAAAACTTGGCATTGTTTTAATGGCCGCTGCTGCTTATCAATAAAGTTAAGCTGCTTATTTAGCTGAAGGTCTACCCACGCTTGCTTGATTTTTAGCCATTGCTCAATACTTGTTTTAGACACATGCATAGGTGCGTATACGGTTACTACCTTTTTACTAACTTTAATTGCGACCGTTTTACGCCTTGTGCTGCGCTTTAACTGATATTCAAACAACGTTTATGCTCTTAGAAGAATAAAAACGTTATTATAAAGCCTTATTGACCAAATGCAGTTATAAACTTAAAAAATGTAACTCATTACTTTTAATTAGCTGCTGTAAAATTATTTTAAACTTTTTATACATAGTAATGGCAACTGTTAATAAACGTACCTTTTAAAAAAATACTGCAACCAAAAGTGCTAAATTATTGGATTAAAAGTTTATTTATTAATTAAATACATTAAACTAGTACAATAATAACGCAATTTTGAGCCTCTATGCTGTCTGCATTTTTTATAACTGATCAAGACCCCAGTCTAATTCTTAATGGTGTGTATAATCCTGTATTGGTCAGCTTGTCGGTTATTACCGCTATTTTTGCTGCTTTTTTTACTGTCTGGTTAGTTGATGTAGCCAAGCATACTCAGTTTCCTAGTTACAAGCGCTTAGCGAATGTAACGGCTGCCACTGTTTTGTCGGCTGGGATTTGGAGTATGCATTTTATTGGCATGCTCGCATTTTCGCTGTGTACTGATATCAGCTATGATCCAGCTATTACTGTATTATCTTTTTTACCTGCGTTTGTATCTTGCCAGTATGCATTTTCCATATTAGTAAAATCTAAAAGAACATTTAAGCACCTCTTTATTTGTTCTATTTTACTTGGATCTGGTATTGGTACTATGCACTACAGTGGTATGGCGGCCATGGAGCTTGCACCTTTGCTGCGCTACGATCCAATTACATTTGGTTTATCTATTTTAGTGGCTGTGGGCTTATCTTTTATTGCCCTATTCACGCGTTACAATTTAACGCGAATATTACCTAAATTATCAACAATTCAGGCCCGTATTATTACTGCCACAATTCTAGGTTCTGCTGTAGCAGGTATGCATTATATGGGCATGGCTGCCACTCGTTTTGTTGCAACCTCTCCCATACTCCCCCAATACGATGGCTCAACTACCGAGCTTACCTTTGTAGCCATTGCAGTAGCCACCGCAACAGTCGCTATTACCTGCGTAATAGCAGTGATAAACGGTATGGTTAGATATCGCTTACTGTTAGAAGAAAAATCAGCAGATGAATCGCGTCTAAATGCAATTTTAGGCACCGCGATTGACGGTATAGTCACAATTGACCACACCGGCACTATATTAAGCTTTAACGATGCTGCTACAAAAATATTCGGCTGGAGAGAAAACCAAGTACAAGGCCATAATGTTAAAATGCTGATGGCTGATGACATTGCTCGCCACCATGATGGCTACTTATCAAATGCTAAAAATATAGACTTAGGTAAAGTTATTGGCATAAACCGAGACGTATCAGCAAAGCATAAAAATGGTCATTTGTTTCCTATTCGCTTGGGTATTGGTGAGGTTAATCAGCCTGGTCAAATGCCTTTATACGTTGGCTTTATTACAGACCTAACAGAACAAAGAGCTTTGCAACAAAGCCTTGTTGAAAAAGAGCAAAAATACCGTTCATTAATGGATAATATGCCAGGTGTCGCGTTTAGGTGTAAGTACGATGAAAATTGGAGCATGTTATTTATAAGCCCAAATATTGCTGAACTAACCGGTTACTCGCCTGATGAATTTACCGAAAGCTGTATTGAATTTAATGATTTAATTTTAAAAACAGACCAACAAGCCGTAAATGAAGCCGTTAAAGAGGCAATGGATGCCTGTTTAAAATATTCTGTTGAATACCGTATTCGTCATCGTAATGGCAAAATATTATGGCTATTAGACAAAGGCAGCTTTACGTGTGATGAGCAAGGTAACCCACAGTGGATAGATGGTGTTTTAGTTGATATTACCGAGCATAAAGAATACGAAAGCAAGCTAGAGCAAGCAAAATTGCAAGCTGAAGAGGCAGCACAGGCAAAACAATCTTTTATGGCAAATATGAGCCATGAAATTCGTACTCCCATGAATTCTATTATCGGCTTTAGCGATTTGCTCATGGATACGCCGCTTAATCAGGAGCAACAAAAGCATCTTGTTACTGTAAATAATGCAGCACGCTCACTGTTAAGACTACTAAACGAAGTACTTGATACAGCTAAGCTTGAACGAGGAAAGCTCACTATTGAGCCTATCCACTTTAGCTTAAAGCAAGTGCTAGACAGTATTATTTCTACATTTTGGCTTGAGGCTAAAAAGAAGGATCTCAATTTAAAGTTAACGATTAAAGAGTCCGTTGCTAGCACCTACTTCGGTGACCCAGATCGCTTAAGACAAATCTTAACAAATTTAATTGGCAACGCGATTAAATTTACCGAGCAAGGCTCTGTTGAGCTAACTGTCAGTACAACGCAAACCGATCAACTGTTCTTTGAGGTTCAAGATACCGGTATTGGCATTGCAAAAGATCGCATTAAAGCCATATTTCAACCCTTTGTTCAAGCTGATGCCACAACTACTCGCCGCTTTGGAGGCACAGGGCTTGGTACAACAATTAGCAAACAGTTGGTTGAACTTATGGGCGGCACCATAAACTTAGTTAGTGAAGAAAATAGAGGCACTTGCTTTTATTTTTCACTACCTTTAAAACAAGGTGATGCTAAAAAGATTGATCATTTTGAAGGGCTGCATACACAACTCCCATCATTAAGAGTTTTAGTTGTTGATGATATTGAACAAAATACCGAGCTGCTCTCGTTACTGTTATCAAAAGATCAGCACCTAGTCAGCAAGGCTGGTAATGGCTTAGAGGCTATTGAAATATTTGAAAAACAAGACTTTGACGTCATTTTAATGGACATTCATATGCCGGAATGTGATGGCATTGAAGCAACGACTAAAATTAGAGAAATAGAAAAGCAAAGGCAACTTAAGTTTACCCCTATCATTGCACTTACAGCGAGTGTGTTACAACAAGACAAACTAACCGCTAAAAAAGCCGGCATGAATGGTTTTGCTAATAAGCCTATTGATATAAATCAGCTCAACCAAGAAATTGCCCAAGTACTTGGACTTGGGCTTGCCAAAGAAATGGTCATAGCACAATCTGACCCAAATGCTAAACATATAGATTTTGACAAAGGCGTTATTCTATGGGGCTCTAAAAGTAAACAGCTGACCGAAATTACTAAGTTTATCAACGATAATAGTCAAAAGTTTGATTCGCTATTTAGTGTTAGAATAAATGAAATAGACAATGCTGCCGGCACAATTCATACCTTAAAAGGGGTTGCTGGCAACCTTGGCCTTATCTCTTTAATGAAACTATTAAGCCAATTAGAGCGTACTAAACAAAATAGTGAACTTACAAGTACATTAGATGCCTTAAAAGTAGAGCTAGATACAGTAACGTCGCTATTAAAAACAAATGAATGTGCAGCAACTACAAGTAACAAAAGCTCAGAGCCTTTGCCTGATATTTCAAGCCAAGCGTTAAACGAAATGTGCGCAACCCTTTTACAAGATGCACTTAACGCAGAGCTAAACGATGAGCTTTTGTCACAGCTACAAACTAACGCGCCGTCATCATTTTCAGCTGATATTGATAAAATAGTGGCTGCGTTTGACGATTTTGACTTTGAGCAAGCTCAGCAGTACTTACAAGAATTAATAGAGAAAACAGATTAATAATGAGAACTTTTAATGGATTTTAGCAACGACAAACCGCGCATTTTAATTGTTGACGATGAACCTGCCAACCTAAAAGTAATGCGTGAAGTGTTAGGTAACCAGTACCGTATGTCTTTTGCTAAATCGGGCGCAGCTGCGTTAGCGCTGCTTGAAAAAGAACTGCCGCAACTTATTTTACTCGATATTATGATGCCAGATATGAATGGTTTTGAAGTATGTAAAATAATTAAAAGCACCCCTGCTATTTCACATATTCCAATCATTTTTGTTACTGCGCTGGGCGACGAAAGTGATGAATTTAAAGGTTTTGAACTTGGGGCTGTTGATTACATTACCAAGCCTATCAGCCCAGCAATTGTAAGAGCGCGGGTTAAAACACATCTCTCACTTGTACAAGCCGAGCAATTAAAGCAAGCACATGTTGATTTAGTACATAGATTGGGCCGAGCCGCCGAATATAAAGACACAGAGACTGGTGAGCATATAGCCCGCATGAGTCAATACAGTAAGTTGCTTGCATTAGAGTTTGGTATGAGCGAGCAACATGCAGAATTACTTCGCCAAGCTGCCCCTATGCATGATGTAGGTAAAATAGGCATACCTGACGCTATTTTGTTAAAACCTGGGCGCTTAACAAGTGAAGAGTTTGACCATATGAAGCAACACGCCATCATTGGTGCACAAATTTTAGCTAACTCATCTTCACCGTTATTACAACTTGCGCATACACTGGCAATTGAGCACCATGAAAAGTGGGATGGCAGTGGTTATCCAAATGGCTTAATAGGTGAAAAAATATCTATAGAAGGGCGTATTGTCGCCATTGCAGATGTATTTGATGCGCTCACCTCAAAACGCCCGTATAAAGAGGCTTGGAGTATTGAGCAAACCTTAGCGCATTTGCAGGAGCAAGCAGGTAAACACTTTGACCCGCAGCTTATAAGCCTTTTTGTAAATAAATTAGATGATATTGTCGCTATTAAAAATGCCTATAACGAAGCGCATCATTAAATATTTTTCAAGGGCTAATCAGCCTTGCCTATGAGCGCTTTTATTTGTTGATGGTCGTGGGAAGTAATCTCATGGCTATTACCACTATTATCTTTGAAATAAATTGAAAACGTAACACTGTGATCGGCCATAACAGTTTTTATATTTTTCGCTTTTAAGTGCTCAAGCCAGCTAATAAATTGCGCCCCGGTTGCCGCAAAGGCAATACCTTTACTACGCCCTTCTCCTTCAAATAATGCTAATCGAGCGGTTTTATTTTTATCTTCAAGGGTTAACGGGCCTTTGCCATTTCCATCCCAAAAGGCAAGTTCACTAACCACTTCAAAACCAAGTACGCTTTGATACCATTTAAGCGCTTCTTTTATGCATTCTACATTTAAGTGGCAATGATCAATGCCAGATAATAATGGGACACTCATATTACTGCCCTGTCTCAGATTTAAGCTGTTCTAAAAAAGCGTGCATATAAGCTGTACGTCTTTGCGCTTCTGCTTTAGCCGACGGTGTATTCATGCTTTTAGCAATATGGAGCAACTTTATATAAAAGTGATCTAGTGTATAGGTTTTATCATCCGGCTCACGGTTAAGGCAAAATGGGTCGTCCGGGTTATACAATAAACGACTTATTGACCCCCCTACTTTCATACACCGGCTAACGCCTATGGCACCGAGTGCATCCATTCTGTCAGCATCTTGAACAATTTGAGCCTCAATAGTTTTTACCGCAATATTAGCACTAAAGCTATGCGCTGCAATTGCATGGTGAATATCGTCAAATAAGGTAGCGTCGCAATTAATTGAGTTTAAAAATTCAATGGCTTTGTCTGCTGCCATAGTAGAGGCTTTAGCTCTGTCAGGGTGGTTTTTAGCAACGGCTACACAGTCGTGCATCCACGCGGCGGGTAAAACAACATGCATGTTTGCTTGCTCAGCATTACATAGCTGAATGGCAACGCGCACCACGCGCTCAATATGTGTAATATCATGCGCTACGTCAGCATGTATTAACGATGTTATAAACGTCCTACACTGTGAATTAAGTATTTCTAAATCGGGGCTTAAAGCGACATCAGGCACGTTTATATTCCATAAGCTAATTAATATCTGAATTATCCGTACTTTACCGTGCTTTATACCCGCCATGCAAAACATTCATTGTATGTTGCGCCCTGCTTGACTAAAATACAGCGCTTATTTATTACTACTGAGAAGCCCTATGTCATCTGCCGTTTACCTACAAGCTGGTCGCGAAAAATCATTAAAAAGAAAACACCCATGGTTGTTTTCAAAAGCCATCAAAAAAATCAAAGGTAAACCGGGCCTGGGTGACACAGTGACTATTCATGACAATGAAGGTAAGTTTTTAGCAACCGCAGCTTACAGCCCGCATTCTCAAATACGTGCACGTGTTTGGAGCTTTGACGAAAAAGAAGTCATAGACCAACACTTTTTTGAACGCCGTTTACGCCGCGCCCTTGCAGCCCGCGAACATGCTATTGCTGAAGGCGGGTTAACCGGCTTTAGGCTATGTGCGGCTGAATCAGACTACCTACCAGGCGTTACAATTGACAAATTTGCCAATACCCTAGTTTGCCAATTATTAAGCGCTGGTGCTGAGCGTCACAAAGGTGAGATTGTTGGCGCGCTTATGGCTATATTTCCGGGTGCTAATATTTATGAGCGTTCAGATGTAGACGTACGCACAAAAGAAGGCCTTGAGCCAATTAAAGGTGTACTGTGGGGTAACGAACCAACAGAGCCTGTGCTTATTGAAGAAAACGGTTTAAAACTTGAGGTTGATATTCTCGAAGGCCACAAAACAGGTTTTTATTTAGATCAGCGCGATAGCCGCGCAGCCCTTGAGCGTTTTTCAAAAGATAAAACCGTGCTTAATTGCTTTAGTTACACCGGTACATTTTCGCTTTATGCATTACGTGGTGGCTGTGCGCATGTAACCAATGTAGATGTATCACAGCCAGCACTTGATACAGCCAAACGAAACGTTGAGCACAATAATCTCGATTTAAATAAAGTCGATTTTGTAAAACAAGACGTGTTTAAACTATTACGCCAATACCGCGACGAAGGTAAACAATTTGACACCATAGTCATGGACCCACCCAAGTTTGCTGACAATAAAGCGCAGCTAACGGGGGCATGTCGTGGCTATAAAGATATAAACATGATTGCTATGCAAATATTAAAACCAGGCGGTACGTTACTTACGTTCTCATGCTCGGGTTTAATGGAGCAAAACTTGTTTCAAAAAGTAGTGGCTGATGCAGCCCTTGATGCAGGTAAAGACTTATTGATTATGGAGCGATTAAACCAAGCAGCTGATCACCCTATTGCAGGGAGCTACCCAGAAGGCTTTTACTTAAAAGGCCTAATTTGTAAGGTGTATTAAATAGCGCTTTAAAACAGCGTTAGTGGATTGCTTAAATCCACTAACGTTTTTGTTTTGCCGCCCAGCTTAGTTAATTAAACTGCACTATTTCAAGCCCGGCTGTAATCGTACCATCGTCTTCTTTACTAGCACGAATCACTTTAGCAGTCGCATTAAGCGAAGCGATACTCGGGTGAGTAGATTCAATATTAACTTGTAATAACGTTTCTAGCTCAAGTAAATCATCTAAATGTAGTGATAGTCCCGTCGCACTTAAATCAACACACTCTGCGGTATAATTTAATCCCGCTATAGGCTCTATAGTAGTTAAATGTGCAGGCGTGTTAACCTGCATACGTCTAAAATTGCGCTTATCTTCAGTAAACATGCTTCACCTTTAAACAACCGTGTCTATTTGCTCTAATAAAGTGCCCATCGAAAATGGTTTTACTACGTAGGCATCACACCCAGCATTAAAACCCGCTTGTTTTTCCGATGGTGACTCTAAGCCTGAAACCATAACGATAGGAATATTTTTTGTTTCTGGTGTGTGCTTTAGCATTCGACATGTATCGTACCCATCAAGACCCGGCATACAAACATCAAGCAAAATAATATCTGGGGGGTTAGCTATGGCAGACGCCAAGCAGCTTTTTCCAGAATCAGCGTAACTAACATCAAATTTTGACGTAAGAGCAGTCTTAAGCATTTCAAAATTGAAATACTCATCATCAACTACTAACAATCGCTTAATCTTATGCTCTACCAATGAGGACATAGGTATGTCGCTTCCTTCTCAACCAAAAATAAATCCTTCTACTAAGGTACTAAGCTTAATAGAAAATGCAAGTTTTATTCTATCTCTTTTATAGCGTTTAATACTCGCTTTGCCGAAATAGGATACGGTGTACCAAGAGTTTGGGCAAACAATGAAACTCTAAGTTCTTGCTGCATCCAAAAAATAGACTCAACCTCATCTGGGATAGGCAGGCCCTTTGGCGTTTTACTTACTAATTTTTTGTATTCTTGGGCTACTTTTTCAAGCTCTAAAACACAAAGTCTGTCGCGATTTGGGTCTACGGGTAACTTTTCTAAACGCTTTTGTACTGCTTTTAAATAACGAATTAGATCCGGCATTTTATCTGCGCCATGCCCGCTCACAAAGCCTTTAAATATAAGCGACTCAAGCTGCGATTTTATATCGCCATGCGCTGTTATCATAGTTAAATCTACACGCCCTTTCATTTTTTTATGAAGTGCATGGGCAATGCTCAAACCTTGCTCCACTTGCGTTGCAATAGCCACTACAGTATCACCAAGCTCGCCTCTTATATGCTCTTTAACACTTTCAAACGCCGTTTCATCGCGAATATCGCCATGCTTAACAAGCAAGCTATCTACCCCTGCGGCTATGCAATCGTCAATTAAGTCTGCAATTTTACCAAACGGATTAAAATACAAACCAAGCTTAGCTTTATTAGGCAAGTTTTGTTGTAGATACTTGATAGGCGAAGGCACGTTTAATAGCACTAAACGGCGCAAACCTTGTCGGTGCGCTTGCTGCGCTTTTATTTCACTATCAAATAACTCAACTGCAGCCGCAGATTTTTTATCCACCAGCGCAGGGTATGCTTTTATCTCGTATTGGCCTTGTTTTTTAACGTATGAGGCAGGCAATGCGCCAAAATCCCACTGTGTTAAATCGGCTTTTTCTATGCCTTTGTCGGCTACTTTTGAAAGTGTATCGGTTACTTTACCTTGTAACTGTGCTTTAAGCTTTGCTAAATCAAGGCCACGGGCAAGGAGTTTGTCGTGCTCATCACGTACTTCAAATTGTAAGCGTAAATGTGGGGCAAGCGAAGTTAAATCCCATGCATCTGCATCTACCCTTACACCTGTCATTCTGAGTAATCGGGTTGTAAGCGCCTCTATTAGGCTGCCTTGTAGTGGCTCAATTGCTGCAAGCACTGCATCGGCATAATTAGGAGCAGGCACAAAATTTCTGCGTAATGATTTAGGCAACGATTTAATTAACCCACTAATTAATTCGTGCCTAAACGCCGGTATATGCCAATCAAAACCACTTTCTTGAACTTGATTCAATAACGCTACCGGAATTTGTACTGCAACACCATCAACGGCTTGGCCCGGATCAAAATGATAGGTAAGCGGTAAAATAATATTGTCTTGTTGCCATGTGTCTGGGTAGTCAAACTCGGTAACATTACTTGCACCATGTTGCATAAGCTCTTCGCGAGTCATGTGTAAGTAATGTTTATTTTTTTGCTTTTGCGTTTTATACCACTTTATAAATGCCGCACGGTTATTTATTTCTTTCGGTATTTTTTTATCGTAAAACTCAAATAAGGTTTGCTCATCGACCAAAATATCGCGACGTCGAGATTTATGCTCAAGCACTTGTATGTCTTCTATCAGCTCGCGATTATATGCTAAAAATTGCTCATTTAAACCCAGCTCTTGCTCAACCAATGCCGTGCGTACAAATAATTCACGGCTTATTTTAGGGTCTATATTGCTATACACACAGCGGCGTTTATTAACGACTAATAAGCCATAAAGCGTTTGTTGTTCAAACGCGATAACCGCACCTGGTTTTTTCTCCCAATGTGGCTCTGAATAACTACGTTTAACTAAATGCTGAGCCAGTGGCTCAACCCAATTTATGTCTATTTTGGCATTTATACGTGCGTATAACTTACTGGTTTCTACCAGCTCCGCCGACATTATCCATTTAGGACTCTTTTTAAATAACCCAGACCCCGGAAAAATATGGAACTGGCTATTACGTGCGCCTTTGTAAATTTGTTTTTCGTCTTTAAAACCAATGTGGCTTAACATACCGCTTAGAAGCGCTTTATGAATAAGTTCGCCGTCTGCAACTTGCGTAGTGGCTTTAATGTTCATTTCGCCACATACAGTGCTAATTTGATAAACAATATCTTGCCACTCGCGAATGCGCATATAAGCTAAAAAGTCTTTTTGGCAAAGCTTTCTAAATTGGCTGTTGGTCAGCTCACTTTGTTGCTCTTCTAAGTAATTCCACAGGTTTAAAAATGCAATAAAATCTGAGTCGGGGTCGTCAAATCGGCCGTGTTTTTCATTCGCTGCTGCACGTTTTTCTTGAGGGCGTTCGCGTGGGTCTTGTATCGACAGTGCCGCGACAATAATAATCACTTCGCGAAGCGCACCTAATTTATTTGCAGTAAGCACCATTTTGGCTAAACGCGGATCCACTGGTAAGCGGCTCAGCTCTCGCCCTGACTGGGTTAAACTGGTTTGCTGACGGTTTTTAGCGGGTTTAATCGCTTGTAGCTCTTCAAGAAGCGTTAAACCATCGTTTATGTTTCGGCTATCTGGCGCTTGTACAAACGGAAATTCGCTCATATCGCCAAGGCCTAAAGCCAGCATTTGTAAAATAACGGAGGCTAAATTAGTGCGCAGTATTTCGGGGTCGGTAAACTCTGGGCGTGATATAAAATCATCTTCAGAGTATAAACGTATACAAATACCCGCTTCAACACGGCCACAACGGCCCATACGCTGATTGGCACTGGCTTGTGAAATTGGCTCAATTGGTAAGCGCTGCACTTTAGTACGATAGCTATAGCGGCTAATGCGCGCAGTACCTGGGTCTATTACATAACGAATACCGGGCACTGTTAATGAGGTTTCGGCCACGTTTGTAGATAAAATAATATGGCGGCGCGAATGCGGGGCAAATATGCGATTTTGCTCAGCGTTAGATAAACGCGAGTAAAGCGGCAACACATCGGTGTGTTTTAAATTACGCTTTGAGAGCGCATCAGCGGTATCGCGAATTTCACGCTCGCCATTTAAAAATATGAGGATGTCACCGGGGCCTTCTGCGCAAAGCTCATCTACAGCATCAAAAATACCTTGCAGTTGATCCCCTTCGGCTTCCATGGTGTCTTTGTTTATATCCCCAATGGGGTTATAGCGAACATCTACAGGAAAAGTACGGCCCGACACTTCGATAATAGGCGCATCATCAAAATGCTTTGAGAAACGCTCAGGGTCTATGGTTGCCGAGGTAATAATGACTTTTAAGTCGGGGCGCTTTGGCAGTAAGTTTTTTAAATACCCTAAAATAAAATCAATATTTAAACTGCGCTCATGGGCTTCATCAATAATAATAGTGTCGTATTGATTCAAAAAGCGGTCTTGTTGAATTTCGGCTAATAAAATACCGTCGGTCATCAATTTTACATACGTGTTATTAGACACCTGATCGCTAAAGCGAATTTTAAAACCAACTTGTTGGCCAAGGTCGCATTTCATTTCCTCGGCAATACGGTTTGCAACACTGCGCGCAGCTAGACGCCTAGGTTGAGTGTGGCCTATAAAACCATCTACGCCGCGCCCTAGCTCTAAACACATTTTTGGTATTTGAGTTGTTTTACCTGAGCCGGTTTCGCCAGCAATTATCACCACTTGGTTATTGGCAATGGCGTCTTTAATTACATCCTTTTTTTGGCTTACCGGTAACTGCTCTGGGTAAGTCACAGTAGGTAGCTCAGCTAAACGTTTTTCACGTAGCTGTTGACTGCGGGTAATATCAGCCGCTATTTTTTCAAGGGCATTGGCCTGCTTTGTTTCGTCCTTTATTTTTTTTACGCCATGTAAGCGCTTTTTAAATATGAACTGATCTTTTTTTAAGCACGTTTTTAGCTCGCCAAACAACTGACCTAGGTTTACCACCCGCACACCTTATAAATTTAATAATAGAGCGCTAATAGTATCAAAATAAACGCGCTGGGTTAATCCTACAAAGCCTATAAGGCTTATATATAACACTATTCATCTTTAAATATACCGACATAAGTCGCTTGTGTATTTGATTTACTCGCCCGGTACATACCAGAGGTATTAAACGGCAGGCTTATATTCCCTTTAGCATCTACTATAATCACACCACCCGTACCACCTATAGGAGCAAGCACCTGATTAATAACTTCATTACCCGCTTGAGCTATAGTTTTGTTTTGGTATTTAACACGGGCGCATACATCGCTTGCCACATTGTAACGAATAAAGTACTCGCCATGTCCTGTGGCCGACACCGCGCACGAGTCATTGTCAGCAAAGGTACCGGCACCAATTACTGGCGCATCACCTATACGCCCAAAGCGCTTAGCTGTCATACCACCTGTTGATGTACCTGCCGCTAAATTACCGTTTTTATCAAGTGCTACCGCGCCAACAGTGCCCATTTTATAATTAGTAGGAAGTGCTTGATGTGCCGCTTGGTAGTTAGTACTGGTTGCTTTTGCTTTATCTAGTTTTTGTTTAGCTTTTAATAGAGCCTCATAACGATGCTCGGTATCAAATATATTGTTTTCAATAAGTGTAACGCCCTGCTCTTTGGCAAACTCTTCAGCGCCTTGGCCACTTAGCATAACGTGCACTGAATTATCCATTACTAAGCGGGCCAGTTGAATAGGACTTTCTATGTGCTTTACGCCCGCTACTGCGCCGGCTTCACGGTTTCGCCCATCCATGATTGATGCATCCAACTCGTGGCTGCCATCATAGGTGTACACTGCACCGCGACCAGCATTAAAAAAGGGTGACTGCTCTAATACTTGGATTGCAGTTGTTATCGCATCGAGGCTTTCTCCGCCTTGTTCAAGTACGGTGTAACCGGCCTCAACGGCTTCGGTTAGCTTAGCGCGGTAGGCTTTTTCTTGCGCGGGTGTGAATTTAGCTTTTTCAATTGTGCCTGCACCACCATGAATCGCAATAGCAAACGGCGTCTCGTCGCTTAATGCGCTATTACTTAGTGTTAAACACGCACTGGCAATAATTGATAATACGAATGTTTTTTTCATGATGATCTCTTTTTATATTAGGGTTAAAAACAATGTGAATGGTTACAAAGAAGATTTCAACTAATGTAAGTTTAATGACATAAAAAAAGCGCCTTAAGGCGCTTTTTAAAATTTAACGTGTTGAAATACCAATTTTATTAAAAACATGATCATTCTAGCGTATTAAATAGCTCACTAACTACGTTGAAAATTATTTATATAGAACAACTATGTATCATAATTTTAGCCTTGTTATTGAGCCATTTACTTATCGCTATAATAGATCACTAATTTAATGCAATTGGTATAATTAAGCGTGTTTAGCTTTTAAACGCGCTAAACGTGCTACTTGGTGAGTAGACGTTAAGAAAGAGTAGATTGGCGCTAAGTAACCGCGCTTACGAAGCTCTAAAAACTCTTCATCACTTAGTGAATTAAGTTTTTTCTCATCAATAAGGTAAATACCGTTGATGTCTTTTTTCTCGCCTTTAATGTCTACTGTAAGCGTTTGCGCTACAAGTAGTTCTTTATCAGCTAAAAACTTAGTGAACGCTTCTGTTACTTGAGAAAACTCGATAAAAGACACTAAAGACTCTTTACGACGCTTTAAATAATCTGTTTCTTCGCCATTTTCAAATAACGCGTTGCCTTCTTCTTCACCAACTAATGAACTTGCTTCATCAATTACAATACCGTATTGGTCTTGATCTGGGTGCTTAACTAAGCCCAGTGGGTAACGTGTTGCAGCCATAGGTGCAAATGCTGCTGTCCACTTACCGTCTTCTACAAAAAGGTTTTCGCCTGGCTCTAGACCAAACATCGCTACTGCTTGAAAAGTACCCGCTTCGTTATTTTTAACAAAAGACATTGGGAATTCGTTCGCTACGCGTGCAAACTCATGTGCAACTACGGGCACTAAATGTTGAGTTTTCATAAATTCAACGTTGATGCCGTTTTGAATTTTAGTGTTGGCATGCTTTTCGTTGTGTAAAGGCTGTACTTGTTGCTCCGCCATGTTACTGCTCCGTTTATTTTTAATATATATGTTTCATTGTTAATGCCTTTAGGCTAATGCTTTTGAACGAAAAAAGGAAGGGAAAGTTTTATGACAACTCTCATGAAAAAATAAAGTTTAGCTAAATCTAGGCGTTGCTAAAAAATAGACAGCTAAAATCACTTGGATATGGTTAAAAACCCCGCATTGCATGGTTATTTTTAATACAACCCCATAAAAACTGTTAACATTGGTTAACAGTTAGCACTGCTTTTTTTGCTACAAATAGTATTAAATTTAGGCAAATAAAAAGGCAGCTTAAATAAGCTGCCTTTAAAATGTGATTGAAAACCTAAATTAAGGTGCCCAATATACTTCTATATTAATGCTTGGGTGATTAAGCACTGCGCGAAGTGGCATGTCGTTTACCTCACCACCCGCCTTTGCTTGCTTGTAAACGGCGAGCTTTTCTTCACCGCTTATAAGTAACTTAACCACTTTAGAGTTAGCAATGGCATTTAACGTCAGTGTCATACGCTCAGTAATGCTACCTGTAACATCGCTTTGAATCGCGTTAATCGCACACACTGTTTGCTCGGTTGTTAAACCATGCTCTAAACCATCCGCATGGGGAAATAAAGATGCAGTGTGGCCATCAGGGCCCATACCTAAAATTGTTACGTCGTACGGCGCCTTTAAAGCACTGTAAGCGGCTTCACATACTTGCGTACCCTCTTTTGCAGTAGCGGCATCGTTTTTCATTGTAATGAAGTTTGCTGCACTGCCATAGTTTTGAAGTAACGTGCTATTAATAAACGCTTCGTTACTTTTTTCATGGCTTGGCTCAACCCAGCGCTCATCAACCATGGCAACATCAACGTTTTGCCAATCTAAATCGAGCGTTGATAAATGCTTATACGCAGGTGCAGGAGACGAACCGCCAGAAACCATTAATACAGCACGGCCATCGTTTTTAATACCATCACGCAAAGATTGCTCTAGCGTATTTGATAACTCAGCGGTTAACTCATCTTTTGAGTCAAAAAACTTTTCAACAATAGTTGCCATAACTTATGCCTTATCGCCAGTGTTAAACCACACGTGGTTGTTTTCAGCTAATAGTTCATCAGCATCATCTGGGCCCCAGCTACCAGCACGGTATAGTGCAGGTTTGCCTTTGGCTTGCCAACGGTCAATGATTGGGTCTATCCATTTCCACGCTTGACGAACTTCATCACGGTGAATAAATAACGATGGGTTATTAGCTGCAGCATCAAGCATTAAACGCTTGTACGCATCTGAATGGAAACCATTGCTGTACGCTTGTGAAAGCTCAATGTTCATTGTTACCGGCTCAAGTTGCATTTCAAGATTATCAAGACGCTTTGACATAAGCGTTAATTGAATTGTCTCTTCAGGTTGCAAACGAATAACCAAACGGTTTGGCTCAATGTTACCTACGTTATCTTCATAAATGTTATGTGATACTTTTTTGTATTCAACAACAATTTCAGCACAACGTTTAGCCATACGCTTACCAGTACGAAGGTAAAAAGGAACCCCCGCCCAGCGCCAGTTATCAATGTGAGCACGAATAGCAACAAACGTCTCTGTTTTGCTTGAGCCTTCATTAAGCTCTTCTAAATAACCCGGTACAATTTTACCGTTTAAATCACCTGGTACGTATTGGCCGCGAACTATGTTTTCATCTACGTCGCCATCAAGTAATGGGCGAAGTGCTTCTAATACTTTTAGTTTTTCTGTGCGAATACTGTTTGCATTAAGCTTGTTAGGCGACTCCATCGCAACTAAACATAGTAACTGCAATAAGTGGTTTTGAACCATGTCGCGCAGTGCACCGGCTTTGTCGTAAAAACCTGCACGGCTTTCAAGGCCGACTGTTTCAGATAAACTAATTTGAATGTTGTCAATTGACTTAGCATCCCACATGTTTTCAAACAAAGAGTTTGAAAAGCGCAGTGCCATTAGGTTTTGAACCGTTTCTTTACCTAAGTAGTGGTCAATACGGAAAATTTGCTCTTCGTCAAAAAACTCTGCAATTTTACCGTTTATAGCTTCAGCTGAGTCGCCGCAGTAACCAATTGGCTTTTCAACAACAACACGAGACGTTGGTGTTATTAACCCTTTAGTTGATAGTATTTCACAACATGTGCCGTAAACTGCAGGCGGTAGTGATAAGTAAAATACGCGAGATTTGTTGCTGTCGTGCTCTTCTAAAATGCCTTTAAGTACATCCCAGTTGTCGTCAGCTTCAGTTACATTGCTTACTACAGGCACTAAATAAGTAGAAAATGCTTTCCAATCTTTAGCGTTGTACTCGCCTTTGCTTAAAAACTCTTTTAATGCGTTATGGGCTGTTTCTATGTAATCGGCGCGCTTACTTTCTTCACGCACGGTAGGCAGAATGCGTGAGCCTTCTGGTAAGTTACCTTCTTGATATGCTCTGTACATTGCAGGAAGTAATTTGCGTAACGCAAGATCACCACCGCCCCCAAAAATTATAATATCAAAAGGATTAAGCATAGTTACTCTCTACGTTTGTAATACCTATAAGCTACTTCCATAAGCAGCTCGGTATGCAGGTTTAGTGCTTGAATGACATTGGCTTTTACTGTTACTTAATAAAAGCCTATTGAATGTTTTACGCTATGGCGTTGGTATTTTTATTTGACTGTTCGCACAATTAAATGAGTCTTAGGAGTCCTGTAATTCCTCTCACAAAAATACAGGCCCTAAGAACTCCAGCGCTACCCGTTCAAAGGTACTCGGTTTGCTTATTTTTCAATAAGCGAAAATGTTACTGCGTACGATGTTGCTTGTAGTACGCCATTAAGCCATTTGTTGAACTATCGTGTGCGTGTTTTACGCTATCATCGGTTAGTTCGCTTTCAATTTTAGAAGCTAAGCCTTTTCCAAGCTCAACGCCCCATTGATCAAATGAGCAAATTTCTAATATTATGCCTTGGCAGAATATTTTATGTTCGTATAACGCAATTAAACGACCTACTGTTTTTGCATCTACCGTATCAAGTAGTATAGATGTTGTAGGACGATTGCCTTGATGGATTTTATGATTAAGTAATTCATCAATTTGCGCCTGTGTTTTGCCTTTAGCCGCTAAATCTTCTGTTACTTGCTGTGCATCTACACCACTCATCATCGCTTCTGTTTGCGCTAAAAAGTTAGATAGTAAAATATCGTGGTGTTTATCTACCGCTACTTGCGGCTTAACTGACGCAATAAAATCAGCCGGTACAATCACATTACCTTGGTGCAAACACTGATAAAACGCATGTTGACCATTAATACCCGTCATACCCCAAATAATAGGTACTGTTGTATAAGGTACGGTTTCGCCAGCAAAGTTTACATGTTTACCGTTACTTTCCATCTCGCCTTGTTGTAAATACGCAGGCAACATATGAAGCGCTTGGTCATAAGGTAAAATAGCTTGTGATGTAAAATCTAAAAAGCTGGTATTCCACACACTAAGTAGTGCCATAATAAGTGGAATATTTTGCTCAAATGGTGCTGTTTTAAAGTGCTCATCTACTTCAAACGCACCTTCTAAAATAGCTTCAAAAGCATCAAAGCCTAAATATAAAGCAATTGGTAAGCCTATCGCACTCCAAAGTGAAAAGCGACCCCCTACCCAGTCCCACATGGTGAATACGTTTTCATCGCTAATACCAAATGCAGCGGTTTTTTCTAAGTTGGTACTTACAGCAACAAAGTGCTTAGCAATAGTGCTGTCATCTTTTGCTGTTTGTAAAAACCATTCAACGGCTGTTTTTGCGTTGGTCATGGTTTCTGAAGTGGTAAATGTTTTTGATGAAATAACAAATAGAGTTGTCTCAGGGTCAATAGCTTTTAATACAGAAGCAATTTGAACGCCATCTGCATTAGATACGTAATGCACGTTTAATGTGTCATCAGCAAGCGCTTTAAGTGCTTCGGTTGCCATTTGTGGGCCAAGGTTTGAGCCACCAACACCAATACTTACAACATCTTTAACCGCTTTACCGGTATAACCTAACCACTGACCACTGCGTACCTTTTCAACAAAGGCTTTAATTTTTGCTAATTCGTTATCTACAGCTTGCGTTACATCTTCGCCATCTACTACTAACGGGGTATGAGCACGGTTACGCAAAGCAGTATGTAAAACAGAACGTTCTTCAGTAATATTAATTTTTTCGCCGCTAAACATTTTGTCGCGCCAAGTGGCAATGTCACACTCGTTAGCAAGTTCAATTAACTGGGCAAAGGTGTTTTTGTCGATGCGCTGCTTTGAATAATCAAATAACACACCTGGAATTTGAGTAGAGAATGCATCAAATCGCGAATCATCTTGTGCAAATAACGTTTTTAGATGGGTTTGTTTCATCTGTGCGGCACTTTCTTTAAGTGCTTGCCAACTTGCTAATTGCGAACGATTAGACATGTAAATATCCTCTAAAATATTTAAATTAATGATTTAAAAACAGTTTAAGGTAAAATAGCTTCATTAACTGAGTGCTTTGCAAACTAAAATGCAAGCGCCTAGTATAACGAAAAAAGCAATAAAAATGCTGTTTTTATAATTTATGATGCAGATAATAACGCAATTTTTTACTTTTGACACCGGTATCATAAAAATTTTATGAATTAATTACCCACAAATTTTAAGCATTTAACAGTTTAATCAACATTTATTAAATATTCATGAAATACGCATATAAGGTACCTAGCAAACTACACCCAGTTTAAAAGATACCCAATACCAACTTTAATAGCCTTAAAAAAGCGTATTTAGTTAATAAGTGCTAAACCCCCTTCTACATTATAAATATGCGGATACCCTAACTGCTGTAAGTTAGCAGCCGCTATTTTTGAACGACTCCCACTTCGGCATAATAGAATATACGTATGATCAGGGTTTAATTGATTTTGCACTACTGCATTCGCCATGCGGCTAAGCGATATATTGAGTGTGTGTGAACTTGGCGCTGAAAAAATATCACCCACATTAACGGCACTGTGCTCATAGGGTTCGCGCGTATCTATTAAGTACACATTAGGCTTTGTTAAAAACGTTTTGGCTTGTTGATAATTAAGCTGCTTAGCACGTGTTTGCACGGCAGCTTGCACATAACCACAAAGCTGGTTATCCGAATTTATATGCAGCTCCTCGCTTTTTATTTTTTGCTCAACAAATTCATCCGTTGTTATTTCTTTATTAAGCAGTGGGCTAAGAAGCGCAGTTTGAGCACGTGTTGTGCGCCAATTAATAGCAAAGCACTGTTGGTAATCGTGTCCTGAGCACATTACGGTATTATCACTCAAAGTAGTTGCTAATAATTGTAATGAGGTTGCCATTTGGGCTGCACTGCCGCCTTCAAGCGATGTATTACCAAGTCCTGCTGGTAAAATTAAATCACCACAAAAACAATAATCAACATGCGCTGTTTCGTCATCTTTTAATAAGTAGCTTACGCTGTCTTTGCTGTGCCCTGGGGTGTGCAAAGTCGTCAGTGTTTTATTACCTAGTTTTATAGTTTGCTCGTTTGCAGCATTAACAGCTAACACATCGCTTAATAAACTAACCGCACTGGTACGCTCTTGATGCTTATGGGTATCTAAAATTGCTTTTACAGTAAGCTGTTGGGTTTTTACTATTTTTTCAAAGCGTGGAATTAGCTCTATAATTGGGTCAATCACTACTGCGCTTTTATCATCACTAACATAAAGCCAACTACAAGCTCCTTGGTGCCTAAATTGCGTTAAGCCAAGTGCACACACTTCTTGCCTAGGTGATGCACTGTCAGAGACAATTAAACAATTAGCCTCTAGCACTGCTTTTAAAGAACTAATACGTGTACACGCTTGATCTATTTGCGCTTGAGTAGCGGCTGGGCCAAACGAAAGCCTAATCGCATTTTCGCTTTGCCAATCGGTGGCGCCCATTGCATCAAGTACAAAACTGCGCTTAGCGCCTGTACTACACGCCGAACCACCACTGACCCTAATACCTGTTGCATCAAATAAATCAATCACCTCTTTTGAAGTTAAAGCGTTAACTGCAAAATTGAGCGTAGTCGGCACTGAGTGATTAAAATCGTGGTTAAAGGTAATTTCACCAAAGGTATTTTTTAAGGCATTTAGCAGTTGTCCCCTGTAGCTATTAAGTACAGCAACAGATTTAAATGTATTGTCTGACTTATCCAATAATAAACTAAATAACTTATTAAGCCCTGCAATGCCTGGGAGGTTTTCGGTGCCTGAGCGCATGCCGCTTTCTTGCCCGCCACCTGCTATAAATGGGGTATAGGCACTGCCATTTTTAATATATAAAAACCCTATTCCTTTTGGTGCATACAATTTATGACCCGAAAACGGCGCGTAATCTATACTGGTATCGCTAAGTGCAAGTGCTTGTTTGCCCAAAGCTTGCACGCAATCTACCATCCATGACACTGACTTATTTTGGCTACGAATCACTTGTTCTATGGTTGCTAAGTCTTGATACACGCCGGTTTCATTATTGACCGCCATAGTACAAATCATGAGCGCATTGTTAATATGATCACTTATAAAGGCTAAGTCTAAAATGCCATTACTATCAACCGGAATGGCAAGTAACTCAGCGTTTATTCCCAGTACGCTATTCCAGTGTTTTAACGTATTAGGCACGGCTTTGTGCTCTGTTGCACCATAAAGCAATACAGGTTTTTTAATTGTATGATTTTTAGCATTAATTAGCGTAGAGACAATCGCAGTTTGAATACCTTCAGTAGCGCCGGAGGTAAATAAAATATCGCCATTTGGTGCGCCAATCACTTTACGTGCGTTTTGCCTTGTTTGCTCTAATAAATATTTAGCCTGAATACCGCTAATGTGCGGGCTTGAAGGGTTACCAAAACAAATTTGCATGGTGTGAGACACTACCTCAGCAATACAGGGTAAAACGGGTGTAGTCGCATTTGCATCAAGATAAACTTGGGCAGCTTGTTCATCGTGCAATAAAAATTCAGACATTAAAAAACGCACCTTTATTACTAAAAAATATATCTTATACCCAATACTACATAACTTTAGGCGTATTGGGTAATAATCAATTAGTAACTTAGGTGCGTTTACTATGCCTTTTTAAACTAAATACTTACTCAGCTATTTCTTTATTTAGCTCCTGCTGAGTTGACGACCATGCGTTAATTAATGCTTTTACAAGTGATGCTAAAGGTATGGCAAAAAACACCCCCCAAAATCCCCATAAACCACCAAAAAACAGCACAGCAACAATTATAAATACCGGGTTTAAATCAACAGCTTCAGAGAACAATAACGGCACTAATACGTTGCCATCGAGCGCCTGAATAACTCCGTATATTATTAACACCGTCCAAAACTGCGTTTCTAAGCCAAATTGAAATAGCGCCACAGCTGCCACAGGTATAGTAACTAGCGCTGCGCCCACAAATGGGATCAATACGGAAAAACCAACCAACACTCCTAATAAAGCAGCGTAGCGTAAATCAAGTATGGTAAAGGCAATAAATGAAGTCCCCCCCACAATTAATATTTCAAATACTTTACCGCGAATGTAGTTCATTATTTGCTGATTCATTTCGTGCCATACTTGCAAAATTAAACGACGTTGCTGAGGTATAAGCGTGGCAGCACTGGTGGTCAGCTCAAGCTTATCTTTAAGCATAAAAAACACAAGCAATGGCACAAGCACTAAATATATAAGCCAAGCAACTACATCTTTTAACGATGTAAGCGAAAAAGAAACAATCACTTGGCCAAGCTCAAGCGCTTTAGCCTCTACACTTGCCACAATAGCTTGTACCTGCTCGGCATTAATTAAGCTCGGATATTGCTGAGGCAACGCCATTAAAAACGACTTACCTTGTTCTACCATATGCGGTGTTTCTTGCACTAAGTTACTAGTTTGTTTCCATAAAACAGGGCCAATGACTAAAATTAAAGTCAGCATTATGCCTGTAAATATCAGCATAACGATAACCGTGGCGCTAAAGCGTTTTAATCCAAAGCGCTCTAAGTGCACTACTGGCCAATCAAGTAAATAAGCAATGACTAATGCAACTAATACAGGAACAATTAACGAGCCAAAAAAATACAGCAACGCCACAGAGGTAATGAGTAAAAATAATAAGGTGACTGAATGGGGGTCTGAGAACTTCCTTTCGTACCATGTTTTAACATATTCAAACATGTAATGGCTCCACTAGTATGAGTCCTAGGTGTTGGTCAAATGTATAATTGTATGCATTTTTAATTAAAAAGCGCTTAATGTCGTCTGCGCTTTCATCGTTATTAATACTAAACGTAACAGCCTGCTTTAATGACTGCGCTTCACGAAGTGCCAATTTAAACTGCACAAACTGTTGCGGGCATTTAAATTTTTTTAAATCGCGCTCTAACATAACTACTTTACTCGCTTAGTAAAATGAATAATAAGTCGCATATTGTCGGTCAATCTATTTATAAAACGTGAACAGCTGTAACTTTTTCTTAAAACCATTCCTGCAATGGTTTATCCTTATAACATAATTAGCAGTAAGGATGAGTTAATGCCTGGCACGCATAATAAAGCGCAACTACCGAGTAATCCAACACTCAAAGAGATTAATTGGTATAAAAAGCAGATAAACTGGGGTGAACTACCGCCTTTTTATCATCTTGTTGCCTCTTCGGTCAGCGAATCTGAAGGGATTTTAGAGCACGGCTTTGAAAATGCAGTAAAAAGTCTACTCAATAAACGCAACTGGAATTTAGACTTACTTGATGGCTATGAGGATGAGTTTGGCGAAATACACACCAAACACAAGCCTCGAATTGCCCTGCACCAAGTATTTACAGACCGTGGCTTTGAGCTGTGGGCACAGCCCTATGCAAAAGATGTCATTATTGATCAGTACATTAAAGATAACCGCTTTATGGAATTTAGAGTGTGGGATCCACATTCAATGAAAAACCTGATCCGCATAAACCAATTGCATAAGTTTATTGGCTTTTATTTTGAACGTGGCGATAAAGCAGATAAAGCCATTATTTTACATGCACATAAGGTAGTACATAAAATTATTAAGTATTTGCAGCAAGAATTGAACGTTGTAAAGCTTGATGGAGTCACAATAAAAGAACTCTACCAATTGTGCGAAAAAGACAGCCGCGCGAGCAGCGACGAAATAGACATAGCTAAAATTGCAATTGGTGAACCAATTAACAAGGAATAAAATGCAGCTAAAATTAGCCTTTATCACTTTATGCAGTGCCGCGCTTACCTTTAGCCTACTGGTTAGTGAGCCTTTAAAGGCGCAAACAAACTTTACCCTGCCCGATTTAGGCACATCTGCTTTGCAAGTTTTACCGCTTGAAAAAGAACAAGCCATTGGCGAAGTAATGATGATGCAAATAAGAGGCTCATCACCGGTGGTAAACGACCCCGTACTCGATGAATACCTAACAACACTTGGCCGTAAGTTAGTCGCAAATGCAAACGACGTGCGTTTTACTTTTTCGTTTTTTTGGGTAAACAATAACGAAATTAACGCCTTTGCTTTTTATGGCGGGCATGTTGGCGTGCACACTGGGCTTATTGCTCAATCAGACAACGAAAGTCAATTTGCCTCAGTACTTGGCCACGAAATTGCCCACGTTACCCAGCGCCATTTAGCACGGCGTATTCAACAGCAACAAGATAATAGCGCACTTACCATTGCCGGTATGATTGCAGGTATTTTGGCTACGGTGGTTGCACCTGATGCAGGTATTGCGATTATTTCGGCAAACCAAACGCAAGCTGCTTTTAGCCAACTAACGCACAGCCGAGCTGCCGAGCAAGAAGCCGACCGCATAGGCATGCAAACCCTTAATAATGCAGGCTTTGATGCGCGTGCATCGAGCGAGTTTTTAACTAAGTTATCAGCGCAAATTCGTTACAAATATAAGCCACCCGCCTTTTTGCTCACTCACCCATTACCAGAGAGCCGCGTGTCTGATGTGCGCCTACGTGCAGAGCAATACCCTGTACGCCATTTAAACCCAAGCCTTGAATTTAACTTAGCGAAAAGCAGAGTGTTAGCACGCTATGCAAATAAACCAGAAAACGCTGAGGCCCTGTTTAGAAAATTAATGCGCGAAAACAGCTACAACAACACCGCCCTAAAGTATGGCTTAGGCATTAGCTTACTCGATCAAGATAAATTGGATGAAGCCGCAAAAATTTTAAACGAGCTGTTAGAGAAAAACCCTAAAAACCTATTTTACATAGACACCCACACCGACTTACTCATAGCGCAAGAAAAAGCCGACGAAGCGGTTAAATTTTTAGCGGAGTTAAATAACTATCGCCCTAATAACCAGGTAATTACTTTAAATTATGCCAACGCTGCATTAGAGGCAGAGCAATTTGAGTTAGCCGAAAATATTTTAAAGAGCTTTTTACTTGAAAAACCAGACCATAGCTTAGGTAAGCAACTATTAGCAGATGCCTATAAAAAACAAGACAAGCTTGCTGCTTACCACGAAGCCAACGCCGATGTACTTTCGCAATATGGGGCTTATATAAAAGCCGCCGACGAAATCCAAAAAGCGCTTAATTTCGTAGAACCTACAGAGCTGGTTAAGCAGCAGCGCTTAAAAGCACTATTAACCCAGTATCGTCGCTTACAAAAAGAGCTTGCAAGACTTTAAGTCTGCAAGCGCTTGCCCTAAAATAGCGGCAATTCATATTTTGGAACTAATTGTATGTCAGTTACTATTTACCATAACCCGCGTTGTTCTAAATCGCGTGAAACCCTTGCAGTACTTGAGCAAAACAACGTAACCCCAAGCGTAGTAGAGTACCTAAAAACACCGCTTAATCATGAACAAATAGCAGAGCTTGTAAGCCAGTTAGGATTTAGCTCTGTACGCCAATTAATGCGTACCAAAGAAGATGCATACAAAGCACTTAATTTAAAAGAAGAAAACAGCGAGTCTGCATTAATTGCTGCAATGGTAGAAAACCCAAAATTAATTGAACGCCCAATTGTTGTAAATAACAATAAAGCCGCGCTGGGTCGCCCACCTGAAAACGTATTAAGCGTATTATAATGAGCACCCAAATTGTGGTGCTATACCACTCAAGCCATGGGTCGGTTGAAGCCATGGCCCATGAAATAGCTGAATCAATAGAGCAACAAGGTGCAACCGCTTTGCTGCGCACTTTTGTAGCTAAAAACCCGCACGATATAATAATTACCAAAGATGATTTAATAAACTGCGATGGGCTTGCCTTTGGCACCCCTACGCGCTTTGGTATGATGGCATCGCAAGCAAAAACATTTTGGGAAACCACCAGCGATTTATGGCTCAAAGGCCAGTTAATAGATAAACCAGCCTGTGTTTTTTCATCATCAAGCAGCATGCATGGCGGCAACGAAGCCACCTTACTTAACTTGTCATTGCCGCTTTTACACCATGGCATGATGTTACTTGGCGTACCCTACGAAGTACCTGAGCTACTAGCAACTCAATCTGGTGGCACGCCTTACGGCGCAAGTCATGTTGCAGGTAGTAGTAATTCAAATACGCTCAGTAAAGATGAAATTAAAATATGCCAAAGCGTTGGTAAACGCCTAACCCACATCGCGAGAAAACTTCAATGAATACCGCTGACACCCCAGCTAAAAAACCTATAACCATTAAATTTCAGCGTGCTGCCATTTTTGGCTATGTTGGTTTATTAGTCCTTATTCCGCTTTGGATGTACTTTGTTCCGCCGCTTAATGGCAATGCGAGTATAGCCGCGTTGTTTGTGCCTATTATTCCATTGTTGTTACCGCTACGAGGGATTATAAAAGACAACACCTACACCTATGCGTGGGCTAACTTTATTGTAATGTTGTACTTCATACATGGACTCACAATGTTATGGGCAGCGCCTGATGAGCTAATATGGGTTTTATTAGAGCTTGTGTTTGCATCGGCTATGTTTGTAGGTTGCACATATTACGCAAGGCATCGCGGGCAGGAGCTTGGCCTTAAAATTCGTAAGCTTAAAGAAGAACTTGCTGAAGAAAAGGCCGCTAACGAATACGATAAGTAAATAGACTCACTAACTTAAGTGTTGGAATACTTGCTCAAAAATACAAAAAACGCGCTTTACATAATAATGTAAGCGCGTTTTTTTTTAGGCTTTTTAATTTACCAACCACTCTATGGGATTAGCTACACTAATTCACTCAGCGCAGCGAGTGCTACAATACTGGCAAGCCCGAGCTGTGCAACCAAACTTATTAAAGAAAACACACGTAATACAAATAACCCCCACGGGTGTTTTAAATGCGGGTAGAGTGCACAGCGCTTTAAGCTGGCCGCAAAGAAAAAACACACTGCAGCAATTAAAGTAAAAATAAGTGTTAACTCACTTTTAATGGCAATGCTTTCGTCAAAAAAGAAGTAAAGCTGTAAAGGCAATAAAATAGTAACGATTGCATGAAGCGCATGTACTTTTTTAATGCGATTAAATTGCCCCTCTGGCGAGAGCTCTTTTATGCCAAAGTCGCGCTCTAAGCATTTAACCAAGTTAGTTGCTTTAATACTTACCGCAAGGCGGTAACAGCTCAGCCCTTCGTTATTACGAGCTCTAAAGTCGTAACCTGCTTTTAGTAATAACACCATTAACGTTTCGTTTTTGGCCAGTACCGCATAATGCAGTGCACTGTTACCTTGGGTATCTTGGGCTTTTTGATCTTGCTTAGTAAGCAGTGTTTCAATTACGTTTACATAGCCTTTTTCGGCGGCCCACATAAACGCGGTTTTGTTGTTTTCATCGGCTAATGAGCCGGTTGCACCTTGCTCTATAAAGCGCATAGCCATAGTTTGTTTAGCTGTTTTTTGGCTTAAATGAGCCAGCAGTGCTTTTTCAAGCAGTACAATAGAGTCAACATCAGGCGATACTTGGGTCAATAAGGTAAAGTAGTCTTTACCGTTTGCCACTTTATTACTAGCAAGCTCAGAAAGCGCGTCTAAATCGGCAACCGACTCAGGTAAAAAAGCACTTAAACGGTCTCTAAAATCAACCTCTTTCCAAAGTGATAGCGTATCTTGCGCACTTAATTTACTGCCATTATTTAAAGCATGCTCAATTAACGAAAAATAACGCTTACTAAAAAATAAGCTAAATAATGAAAGCGGTGTTTCGAGTGCATTTTGCGCCGCTACACTTGCGTATTTTTCTAGGCGCTGGCACAGCATAAGTGCTAATGACTCTGGGGTGTATTCGTTATCTAGGTAATGGGTTTTAACCGCCGCTATGTAAGTTTGCGCATCTTCGTCATACTCACTAATATGCTGAAAATAACACTCTTCAAAGGGTTCTAACGGGTTTAACCAAACCAAATAATAAATAGGTGGTAGCACAGTGGTGCATACACCGTCATCTTCAATAGTAGAACGACATGCAGGCCAAGCTTCTAAAGCATCTAAAATAAAGGCACCGTTTTGTTCTACAAGTCCTTTAATAAGTAATGGGTATTCCTTTGGCCAAATCAGTACATTTTCCATTAAAACAGCACAACTCCAGTGTAGCTTGGTGAGGCGTCAGTTATAGCAGTTTTTAGCTGACACCACGCTTAATCGACGTGGCAATATTCTAACACACCTTTGTTTTGCTGCGAGCTTAAAGTAGATGAATATTAAGAAAATATAAAAGCAGCCAATACACTTTAGTGCGGCTGCTTTTGAGGTTGGAGAGGGTCTTAATCAGGTTTAGATATGGGGGCTATTTATTTTTTAATTCGCCAATTACTTGTTCTAAACCTACGTCAGAAATACGTTGAATAATCTCTTTTTGTTTAGCGCTTAATAACGAAATACCTTCAGCCACTATGTCGTATACTTTCCATTGCTGATCTTTGCCTTGGCGAAGCTTAAAATGAAGGTCAATTACAGGCGCATTAGGCTCAATAATTTGTGTTTTAACTGTGGCGTACTCTGAGTCACTTTTTGCGTTGTCTTGCTCAAATACGACTTGCTGGCCTGTGTATTTCATTAATGCACCGGCATAAGTGCCTGTTAGGTAATGCTCTACTGCATCAATAAAACGTACCGCTTGTTCGCGCTCAATGCCTTTAATATGTTTGCCTAATAATTTGAACGACACAAATTTAATATCAATGTTTGGCATTAAACGTGTTTCAACAATGCTGGCCATATCTTCTTTGCTGGCATTGCCTTTAGCATTTACTTTAGCAATATCGCTAAAAAGTGTATCTGCAACCCCTTCAAGCATATGCTGAGGCGACTGCGGTTCTTGTGCAAATAACGCACTGCTAAATAAAGTAGCGGCAACAAAAATAGTGTTTAAAAGTTTCATGAGCGTGACCATGTGTGTGATTAAGATGACGCTAAATTACGCGATTTTAAATCATAAAAACAGACACAAATAAGCACCTAATTAATGCCAATTTGGCACTAATAAAATAAGTTATTTACTTTCAGTAAGTTAAATAACTACTGTTAACACCCCATAAACATGCCGCTTTTTGCCCTCATTGAAAATGTTAACAGGTCGCCCTTATTATTTATTTACTATTTTGACTTACACACCTATTTGGCAGTTATGAAAGCAGTATTTAAAACTCTATCAGTTACATTATTTTTAGTTATTTCTATGTTTGGTAAATCGGCGCTGGCGCAATCTGATTATGGCTACGCTGTAGACTTACTCAAAGGCGAAGGCAACGTAAATGGTATTAAACTTGCCTACCAATACCATGCTCCAAACTTACAAAACATCATTGGCGATGCACGCTTTTACTTTGAAACCAGCGTTAATGTATGGGAATACCGACACGGCGATGAGTCTCAGTCTAACCTTGTATTCGCTATGTCGCCGGTGCTGCAGTTTCCTGCGTTTAGTTTTCATAACACCCCGTTTTACATAGAGGCAGGTATTGGTGTGTCACTTATTGATGAAACTAAATTTGCGGGTAAAAACATTAGCACTCACTATCAATTTGAAGACCGCATAGGCCTGGTTGCCGACTTTGGCAAAACCAATGTTGCGTTAAGAGTTATTCATTACTCTAATGCAGGATTTAAAGAGCCAAACCCAGGTTTAAACTTTTTAACGCTTTCGGTCGCTAAGCGCTTTTAGAGCCAATACCAATCCGCAATAATACTTAAATTAATAAGCAACAAATACAAAAAAGCCCTGAACAATCAGGGCTTTTTCAATATTAAAATGTGTATTGCAGTATTAGCCAACTAACCAGTGCGCCATAAGGGCAATAACAGGCAATGTGATCAGCGTTCTTAAAATAAAGATAATAAACAGCTCAACAATGTTTACTGGTATTTTACTACCTAGTAAAAGTGCACCCACTTCAGACATATAAATTAGCTGCGTTACACTCATAGCAGCAATAATAAAGCGCGTTACATCGCTTTCTATTGTGCCAGCTGCCAATATTGACGGAATAAACATATCGGCAAAGCCAACCATAATTGTTTGTGCAGCGGCTTGTGCTTCTGGTACTTGGAGCCACTCTAAAAATGGCACAAACGGCATACCTAAGTACTGAAATACCGGCGTGTACTCTGCAATAATTAGTGCAAATGTACCCACCGCCATAACTACCGGCAGTACACCAAACACCATATCAAGGGCATTATGCACGCCCTCTTTTAAAGTGCCTTTAAAACCTGGTGAGTTATCTGCTTTTGCTAGTGCAACATCAAGTGAGTGGCCCACTAACGTTTTGCCATTTGGAATCGCTTCTGCATCGCGATTTGGCTCACTGCCATCAATAAGTAAATCTTTTTTAAAGCGAAGTGGTGGTAAGCGCGGCACAATAATAGCGGCTACTACACCCGCTAAACACACGGTGGCATAAAACGGGGCAAACAAATGCTCCAGTTTTACTTGCCCAAGTACCACTAAACTAAAGGTAATTGAAACCGCCGAAAACGTAGTACCAATAATAGCCGCTTCACGTTGCGTGTAATGCTTTTGGTCGTACTGCCTTGCAGTCATAAGTATGCCTACACTGCCATCACCTAACCATGACGCAGTACAGTCAACCGCACTTCGCCCTGGTACGCCAAATACTGGGCGCATAATTTTTGTAAGCATAGTGCCTGCAAGTTCTAACAAACCAAAATTAATTAATAATGGCAGTAATAAACCCGCCAGTATAAATACAGAAAACAACACAGGTAATAAATCGTTTAATACCAACGCCCCTGTATTTGCAGAGGTAATTGCCTCACTCCCTAATCCTAAATGGGTCATTAGCACAAATGCCATACCAAATAAGCGCACTGCCAGCCAAATTATGCTTACATCAAACAAGTGTTTTAATAAAGGCGATTGGCAAATAGCATTAGGCTTAAATACTTTAGTGATCACCGACATAACGCCAGTAATACAAATAATTAAAGTGATAATAGCTTGCGCGGAGCCCGACATAAGCGCTTGCACGCCTTTAGCCATTAACGCAATAGGAATGGTCATACCGTCGGTGGTAGGAATAGGTGTCATAAACAAAAAAACACCAATTAACGACGGTACTAAAAAAGTAAACCAAGTGCGCCACGTATAGTGTGTGCGAGGAGGTAACTGAGACATATTTTTTAACCCATAAAAACTACAAAAAGAGCAAAGCGCTCTTTTTGTAGTAAAAATTTATTATTAATTATTTAAATTTTAATGCCGCGCTGTATAAGTGCTGCTTCTAACGCTTGTTGTAAACCGTTCATGGTGCCAGGCTCAAGTGTTTCACCTTTGTCATCCATCCAGGTCAAACTTGTGCCGCCTTCTTTAGTTTTACTCACTAAAATTTGGTATTGGCCTTCTTCAATTGGAAGCTGAGCAACATCGTCTCCCCAAATTGAATCCCACACACTGCTTTCTGGCTTATTGTAGTCGGCGGTAATTAATCCTGTATCAGGGTTAATTTCAACAATAGTAAACGATAAACGCTCTAAAAAGCCCGAGAAGCGGTCAAATACAGCATCGTACGATTGCTCAGTAACAAGCGCCGCGTTGCCTTTATTATCAAAGCCCATTTCAAGTGAAATAATACCTTGGCGCTTACGGTTTTCTACTTCTAATTGGCGGTAACGGTAATCAAACTCAGCCACAACTTGGTTAAGCGCTCGTACTTCAAGCTGCTGCTTAAGTAAGTCAGTGAGTGTGTTATCACCTTTAAAGTCAATTAGTTCTGCGCGTAATGATGCAGTACGCTGATGCGATTTTTCTTCAATGGTAAATCTAAAACGCTCTAAGTCTTCGCTTGCATCTTCGCCCCATAACCAGCTTTCTTCAGCTTTAATAATGGCGTACCAATCGGTTTCAATAATACCAAGTAGCTTGTCTTCTTTCGTGGTCGTTGCGTTATTTTCTGCAATAACCGCTTTAATTGAATCCCATACAAATTCGTCTAAATCAACAATACCGTCGTTTTTATCAAAGTAAACGCGGGCTTTTTTGTCGCCCTCTTCTACCCAGCTCCCCTTAGCTACAGTTAAAACCTGTGCTGGTGGACGATAGTTTGTTGCCTCTGGATTATTATCATATTGGCCCACATCCATTTTATAAACCGGATCTTGAGCTGGTTGAGCTAATGATGGAGGTGTTTTAACGCCCTCATGCGTACGATAATTACGTTCGTTGTGCGCTTCATTAATAAAAACATTACACCCTGATAAACTTACCAATACACTAACTGCAAGTGCTTTTGGGATCCAATACTGCACAGATATTTCTCCTTAGCATACCCTTTAATTGTTTTACACGTATATGAGTGGGTAATACCGAATTTGGTTCAGTGTAAAATCAACATTAACTTTACATTTTTTATTTGGCTGTCTAATTGCAATAAAGTTCACACCTTGGTGTTATAAAATCAATAACAACAAAAAGACAAATTTTAGCTATGGTACTTTCCTGTGCTAGTAAAAACAAGGAACACAACGCTTTAAAGCGCCTTTAATTAAGCACCTATGTAGTTTAGGTTGTTTTTTGTGTTAAACTTCGCCGCCGTGCAACGTATTGTATGTGCATCGGGCTATATCAACTCGGTTGTTATATTTCAAAAAACGTAGGTATTAAACTTCATGACTGCATTTTCAAATCATCAAATTGTTTTAACCGCTATTGGCGAAGATAGGCCGGGAATTGTAAGTGAACTTACGCAACTTGTAAGTGATTGTCATTGCAACATAGTAGATAGCCGAATAGCGATTTTAGGCAGCGAATTTACCTTTACCATGCTGCTAAGTGGTGACATGTCGGCCATTAGCCGCATAGAGCACACCCTGCCAACTAAAGGCATGGAGCTGGGCCTACTCACCATGATGAAGCGCAGCACAACTCGCCACACCGAAAGTGAATTTTGCGCAGGTTACACCCTTGAATACACAGGGATAGACACCCCAGGTACACTGAGTAAAGTAACGCGCTTTTTTGCCGATAACCACATTAGTATTTGTTCACTTAAATCAGATACCTACGATGAAGAAACCGACACTATAATGCGCTGCGAAATTGAGTTTAATATTCCTGTAGAGGTTGATATTGACCAATTTAAAGTGACCTTTGAAAACCTTTCGCACAGTCTTAACGTAGATTATATTTTTAAACGTATTCGCTAAGGAGCACAGCATGAACAAAATTAGCCCATTACAAGCCGGTGATACTGCACCCGCTTTTAGCTTACAAAATCAAAACGACGAAACAGTCACATTAAGCGAGCTGTTAAAAGAGCAACAGGTGCTAGTGTACTTTTACCCTAAAGCATCAACACCAGGGTGTACGGTTCAAGCCGAAAATCTACGTGACCAACAAGCAGAGCTTGCTAAATTTAATACCCGTGTTGTCGGTATTAGCCCAGATCCAATTAAGCGCCTTAAAAACTTTGAAACTAAAAAAGAGCTTAACTTTGATTTATTAGCCGATGAAGATCACGCCATTGCAGAAGCATTTGGTGTATGGGGCTACAAAAAGTTTATGGGTAAAGAATACGATGGTATTCACCGCCTTACATTTTTAGTAGGCCAAGACGGTAAAATTAAACACTTATTTGATAAGTTTAAAACCAAAGATCACCATCAAGTGGTGTTGGATTACCTAGAAGCAGAATAAGTTAGCGGCAGAATAACTCAGCTGCCAGCTTTCAAAAATAGACATAAGCGTTGCTCAAGGGCAACGCTTTTTTATTGAAGCTTATTTAAGTACAGTGGCTCGTCACAAAGCTAATTAACCATAAGCGCCACTTGAATATATAAGCTCGTAGCTGTGGCTATAAATTTCTAAAATGTTGCCAAACGGGTCTTCCATGTAAATCATGCGGTATGGCTTTTCATCTGGGTAATAATAACGCGGCGCTTTCATACGCTTTTTACCGCCCGCAGCCACTATTTTATCAGCGAGTCCTTCTACATCAGGGTCTTGAACGCATAAATGAAATATCCCTGTTTTCCAATACTCAAAATTATTTTTTGGATTTTGCTGATTTTTAAATTCAAATAGCTCAACGCCCACCCTATCACCTGTTGATAAATGGGCTATTTTAAAGCTGCCCCACCCAGCACCAAATACATCCGTGCACATTTCACCAATGGGTGATTTATCTTCTGTTATTTTTGTAGGCTTCATAATTAAATACCAGCCCAACACCTCAGTGTAAAACTTAACGGCTTGTTCTAAGTTTGGAACAGATACACCTATATGCGAAAACGTACGCGGGTAAGGCATTGGCGAATCGGCTAAGCCATTTGCTTGCTCGCCTTTACCAGCCGCTTGCAGGTTGGCATTAGCATTTAAACTAGTAAACAGCATAGGCAGCGCCGCAGCACCCAACCCTGCTGCCGATAACTTCATAAAGTCTCTACGGTTTAACTCTTTTTTATTCATGGCATGTTCCTTAACGGCAAGGGCGTTAAAAGTAATTAAAGGGGATTAATTAGCCATAATAAATGAATGTAGTGAGGACAAAAAATTATCAAATATGATATTTATGATTACGTTTTGTGATGGTAGAGCTGGAACATATTTATTATTTTACTGCGGCTCTATAAATATTCAGGTTTTGCCATACATCATCCGCAACTAAAAATTAGGTATAACATCTACAAGCAAAGCGCCTGAACTCAACGCTTTTCTATGTTACTTACTTAAACTTTGATTAAGTAAAAGCATGATTGAGGGACAAGTCGACGTTCAATGATTTGGATGTATGGGGTCAAGATTTGACCCCTTTGCAGTTTCATTAATCTATCCACAAAATAAGTCAGGTAATTCCCCGCGTATGGTTTTTTTAAGCTAATATAACTACCTTAGTTCATTTTTGAAAGTATTTATAAATGAAAAATAATGATTTCCTTGATGTATATCCAACATATGAATCAGATATAGATAAAGCTTATAGAGCTGGGCATGCCGTTTCATCACTTATCCCAACTGGTGCCGCTATATATGAAAGTATTGTTACAAATCCAACTCAAAAAAGAACAAAGTTATGGATGGAGCAAGTAATTTCCAAGTTAGCTGAATTAGATGAAAGCAATAAAATTGACATAAAAGAGCTATCGAATAGACCCGAGTTTTCCGCTACTTTCCTAAAAGTCCTCCAAGAAGTAGAAATTAGTTCTCAGAGAGAGAAACTAACTTTTCTAGCTAACTTTGTTGTAAATACGGCGTTAGACTCAGATATAGGTGAGGATTTATTATTTATTATGACTGACTGCCTTAAAACAATAACTCCTTCACATATTCAAGCTTTAAAACTTTATACTCACCCAGTTTGTTTTGATGAAAGATTTGTACAAATTCATAATTACACGTGTATGGGCCAATCAGGAGGTTTTACACACTTGAAAACCAATTCAGCCCCCGAGGAATTAGCAAAAATTTTCTATACAGATAAATCAATTAACGTTATGGCTACCAATATCAACTTGGAAGAAACACAACTATTTTGGCAGCTAATTCATAAGAATATTTCACTATTAAACTTCGTAGAACTAAAAGAACAAATACATAAAACAAAAATACCTTCCTATAAAGGCTATGGCGAAAAAACTTTTAAAGTCACTTTAAATTGTTCACCTACCTCATTAGGTAAAAAATTATTAAAGTTAATCACACCCTAAACTATCTATTATCCAATAGTTTAAAATCCGTTTCTTATTCAAGATTATTAAGGCTCTTTTTCCATCCGATTAACATTATCGACGAGTAGCGTTGCGATATCACTTAAACTTATTAGTACATTATTCCCGTAAGGACGGCTTGCAAGAACTGTAAATAAAGACTAAGCAACTTGAATACTGAAAAGACGTAAGGGGTCGAATCTTGACTTCAAATGCCATAATTAACACTTACTTTTTATTTTTTTAAATATTAACAATACAAAATAATATATAGAGTAGATTTACTTGTTCAATTAAGGTGTGTGTCCTTTTTAATTATTTAGCGGTAAAAACTTTACTTTGCTGCGTTTCATAGCATAACCACATAAGTTCTTTAATTAAATTTGTATAGCTAAAAACCAATCTATTTGATAAAAAACATATAAAACAAAATATAAGGATTTAATTTTGAGTAAGGCAATCAGGTTTAGAGTGTGTTTAGTGGCTTTGATTATATGCATTATTGGCTTTCAGTTTTCACCTGTGAATGAGCATTTTTATGCCAACCCGTTTTATATAGGAAGCTTTATTTTCGCTATCGTACTTATTGTGGACGTTATTAACTATTCTTGCCCTACGTGTAAGAAAAGCCAAGTTATGCGTTCAGTTGTAAGCTATCGCTTGCCGACAAACAAATGTTATCACTGTGAGAAAGAGATTAATTAGCTCCGTCGGATGGAATGAGGTTAGAGATGTTGGGTTTCGTTTTACTCAACCCAACCTACTGGTAATGAATCAATAGTCGTAACCGTAGAAATTAAGAAAGAGCTGAAGAGCTCTATAAATGAGTTAGTTAACCCATGGTGAAAAGTCTAAAACGACGATTTAGTAATATCGACGCTACTTTTTTAATTACGTTAGTTATCGCACTAGCCCTTACTATTTTAGCTACATGGTTTATGGCGTCTTATGTACTAGATGAAATAATACAAGGGTTACTATATCCATACGGTGATTACCCAGTAATTGTCTCATCGACTATTGATATTCTTATTTTTCCAGCTTGGGTGGTAATGTGTTTAGCTGTGTTGATAGGTATTTCTGATGTTCTGTTGGACTTAACAGAGAAACCTTTTTTTGACAGTTTAAAAAAGAAATTAGGGTTAGCTGTTGGTGTAATGCTAGTAGTTTCAATAGTTATGCTTATTGCGAATTATGTTACTTGGCAAATTGCAGCTCGCGCTAATGGTTATACCCAGTGCACAAGTGGCAGTAAGCTTTTAGTTGGTAGCAAAACGTCTTCAGTGTGGAGTAAAGAAAAGTATTTATGCTACGACTACGATGTAGATAGGCTTTTGCCTACAGGTACTCATGAACAAGTACTTGAGGTAGCGGAATATCTAAAGAGAGATTAAATTAAAAGCGTTGGCTACTCTTGCTGAGCTTTTAGCATAAACCAATTTATTTTTACGATATTCAATTTTTTGTGTCGAATGGCGCTTCGCTTATCCGACCTACGTTTTAAATATATAATGCGGATTATTGGGGTGTGGGTATTGGAGGTTCGTTGGGTTTCGTTTCACTCAACCCAACCTACATATCGCAGAGCGTCTTATCGCTTACAGCTGCCCTTCCGCTTTAGCTAATTCCTAAATACTTATGCACTTGCACCGACAAGCGCCAATTTTTGGCAATACAGGTGTCGATGGCTAATTTAGTTGCTGATACTTTTTGGCTTATTGGCTGTAAATAAACAAGCTTAGGGTTAACACCTGTTTTAGCAAATAACGCTTCAAGTTCTTCCACGTGCTTTTGCATGGCTATTGGGTGCTTTATTTCGTTTGCGCGCTTCATGGCGCTGGTAAGTACTTCGTAACCGCCGCGCATATTTATTTTAGGCGATACGGTAACCCATGTTTGCTCTGGGGCGAGTATTTCAAAGGTGCCGCTAGTTTCTATTTGCGTAGTAAAGCCGTTATCGTGCAGCAAGTTACACACTGGGTTTAAGTCGAACATGCATGGCTCGCCACCGGTAATAACTACGTGTTTTGCGTTGTAGCCACGCGATTTAAACAGCTCAAGTACTTGCTCGGCGCTGGCATCGGCCCAATGATCTGAGTCGGCTTTTTTTTCTACCGTTTCATCAAGGGATACTTTGTACACGTTATCGACTTCCCAGGTTTGCTTTGTATCACACCACGCACAGCCCACAGGGCAGCCTTGCAAACGCAAAAATATTGAGGGTGTGCCGGTAAAACTTGCTTCACCTTGGATGGTTTCAAACACTTCATTAATTTTGTACAAAAGAGATCTCACTTACTGCCTAGCTGCAACATTGCTACTATAAAAGACGAAAAAGCGCTGCCCAAAAATTGTTATTTAAGCTGCGGCCGTGTAGTATATCGCGCCCTGATATAAACCTCTATTAAAACTAAAGAGCAATCCAGATATGACGCAAAAAGTAGTTGTTATTTATTCCGGCGGTATGGATTCGTTTACCGTATTAAATAAAGCCTTACAGCAAGGCCATGATGTTTATGCCCTTTCATTTGACTATGGTCAGCGTCATGTTAAAGAGCTTGAAGTGGCTGCACAAGTGTGTGAAAAGCTTAATGTTCCGCATAAAATTGTAGATATATCAGCAATTAATCAGCTTATTGGTGGTTCATCACTCACTGATGATATAGACGTACCTGAAGGCCATTACGAAGAAGAAAGCATGAAAAGCACAATTGTGCCAAATCGTAATATGATTTTGCTTTCGCTTGCAGTTGGTTACGCAGTATCGCTTAAAGCGAGCCAAGTTTATTACGGTGCTCACTCGGGCGATCATGCTATTTACCCTGACTGCCGCCCTGAGTTTGTACAAAAAATGGATGATGTATGTCGTATTGCAAATTACGATGCAGTAGAAATTTTTAGCCCGTACTTAAATAACACCAAAATTGATATTTTAACCGACGGCATAAAAATGGGCTTAGATTACAGCCAAACGTGGACCTGTTATAACGGCCGTGAAAAAGCCTGTGGAAAATGTGGCGCATGCCAAGAACGTTTAGAAGCATTTAAGCTTAATAACGTTACTGACCCGTTAGAATACGAATAACGCTAATTAGTAAACATTTTAGCGCTAAACGCAAAAAGGCTATCATCTCGATAGCCTTTTTTGTTTTTGCTGAAAATTAAAGCCAGCGTTTTACTTTGTTTTTATACTCTGTAAATTCTTGGCCAAATATTTTAGTTAGCGCTCGCTCTTCTGGGATTATTTGAAAAAGCGTTAAATACACAATAAAACCAATAATACATAAAAGTGCCCACAGCGAACTCAGCCATATACCCCATCCCGCTAAAATAAATGCAAACCCAACATACATAGGATTGCGCGAAATTTTATAAATGCCGCCAGTCACAAGTTTAGATGCCTGCTCGGGCTTATTAGGATTTACTGTGGTGCGGGCAAGCTTAAAGCTAACGACTCCGGCAATACAAAATACACAGCCAATGATTACTAGGCTTGCCGCTAAATAAGTAATAAACGCTGTAAAATCAATAACACTGTAATGCGCGATTAAAGCCATAATGCCTGCAAAAAACAGTACCACTATAACCGGTGGAATTTTATTATTTAACATAGCAACTCACTGTATTAATTATAAAAACACGTACTTTATGTTCTATCAGTATTAAACAATAAACCGTATGTATCAATGATGAACACAACTTCACGCTCCCCCAATCGACAAATAAAGTTACAATTGTCAGGTTTAACCACTTTAAAATATGGTTATACTTTACACAACTAAAGCGATGAATATAAAAGGAAGTGGTTATGTCAGGCACTACAATGATAGTACTTATTGTGCTTATATCGGTTGGCTCTGGGGTTATTTACGATATGTATAAAAAACATTTAGAGTTTAAACATAAAATGCAAGATAACAACCAAGATGCTAATAAGCAGCTTGCTGAAGTAAGCGCGCAAGTGGTTGCTTTAAAAGAGCGCGTGCAAACGCTTGAGGCAATAGTGACAGACTCAAGCTATTCCACTAAAGAAGAAATTAACCGCCTTTAAAAACTATATAAATGGGCGTTTTCTGGCTGCTCTATGCCATGAGCAGCTAAAAACCCATCAATAGCTTGGCCGCAGCCCTGTGGCGCACGAGAGCTATCTATTTCAAAGTTAAGTTTATTAGCGTGTTGTTTGCCAAGTGAACACAAGCCCAATACTTTAGGCGAGCGCATAGCGACACTAAGCTCCCCTATTTTTTCTACTGAGTTGTGTTTACTAAAGCGCGCAAAGCCCTGGTACTTAAATTGCTCACTGACGTATTCATCGCTAACACGAATTAGCGCTTGGATTAAGTCGTGCAAAAAGCTGTTTGCGCTATTGCTTATAGTTAAAAATGTAATCGTTTTATTGTTAAATTCACTTAACTGACACTCGCTACACAGTAACTTTAAAGTATACAAAGTATGCTCATCACTTACCTGTTGAGTTGATTTAAGCAAAACATGTGCACCTGCAAACTCAATGCGCTTAAGCAGCTCATCAATATTATTAAGCTCACTGTTGTTACGCGCATCTAAGCTTACAAGCTCGGCATTTTGCGCCATAACGGGTAAATCGTGATGGTTATTAAATGGCGTACTAGCGGTGCCTTTGTGGCTAAGTAAAAAGAGCTCGCGTACTTCGTGTTCGCGTGCAATTTTAAGTGCTAAAAACGCTGTTTGAATAAGCTCTGATGTAGGTAGGTTTTCTTCTACTATCCAGCGTCTACCAAATAGTAGTTTTTTAGCGTTGCCATCGCCTTGGTAGCTGCTGGTTTTGTAGTTATCAGGGCTTAGTACAGCCACTTGCAAGTAAATTTGCTCACCTTTTTGCGCAGCAAGCACCCTAAAGTGCGCCGAAAAATTAATATTTTCAAGTACTTGATTAACACTCTGCAAGGTGTGTTTGTAGCGTAAAAAATGCTGTGGAACTATCCAGTTATCATTAGCAAGCTTTACTAAGGGCGCGTACGAAATTGGCTGCTCGTAACTGTTTTGCCATTTTTTTTCATCACTAAGTAAGTGATTAATGTAACTCTTTTTATCTGACATACATAAACCAAATAAACTCGCGCGAGGCGATTTAAACTATGTTGATGTTACGTCTTGGCGCCTTGCTTTAGATCACACATTAATGATTAAAATCGTCATTTTTATAATCGTTTAGGCTTTGATAATCTGTTATAACTTTTTGAAAATAAAGCTCATCTTTATTAAGCATTTTATTATAATGATTTAACAGCTGATCAAGGTACTGCATGTGAGCGGGCAAGTTTAAATCCCACATACTTTGGCCTGTGCGCGTTAAGGCAGCAGGGCTTGATACACTCACTTCAATGAGTTCGTAAATGCGGTTGTTTTCACTAATGAGTTGTTCGCTCTCAAGCCCTAGCCCTAATTTTATTAGGCCTGTGCGTAGGGTGTAAGTATGGTGAATGGGGCAAACAATAAATCGCGTGTTGGCAAGTGCAGCTTTAGTATTATTTGCCATAATACCGGCGACCAAGTTTAACAAAAGCTCGCCGCCTACACCTGCTATAACCACAACATTTTGCTGGTTTTGATTAAGCTTAATTGCTCTTACGTCTTGGCATTGCACATCCCAAGCTGTGTTGCTTGGTAACGTGCTGCTTAATTGCTTAAGTTGGTCGTTTAGCTCAACCATGATTGTATCGACTATATCGACAAAGTTTACTTGTTTAGCTGCACTGCGCTTTAATAAGGCAATGCCTAAATAACCATGGTCGCAGCAGCAATCCCAAATTACATCAACGGGTTTATTAATGAGCGCGCTAATAGCGCTTAAACGTTTACTGAGCTTCATTTAATCTGCGGTGTGCGCCGCTTTATACACTAATGCTTTTAAACTTTTATTACTGTCTACTTCAATAAAGCGTGCAGTAGGTGCTAAGCGTTCTACAAATTCAAGTGCGCCTTGGGTGTGCTCGGTTATTAAGGCTTTAAAGTCTTCTTCGCTAAGTTCTGGGCTATTAGCGCACAATAATAGTTGAGTAGTATCGCAAAGTAGCTCCGGCAAACGGCGCAATACTTTTTGATAGTCTTTCGTGAGTATAAAACTGCCCTTTTGAAAGCTCGGCGGATCAACAATAATTAAGTCAAACGGGGCTGCTTTTTTTAATTTACCAAACGATTTTAAAATATCATGTGGTAAAAAACTAACACCACGCTCAAAACCATTTAGCTGATGATTTTGCTTACCAACTTTAAGTACACCTTTGCTCATATCCATGTTCATTACGTGATCAGCCCCGCCTTGCATAGCCGCAAGTGAAAACCCACACGTGTACGAAAATAAATTAAGCACTTTTGCCTGCTTACTATTAGCCGCTACAAACTCACGGCCGCTGCGCATATCGGGAAATATTCCGGTATTTTGGCGGCTAGTTAAATCAACCAAAAAGCCAATGCCGTTTTCTTTTACTACGTGCGGAGTTGGCAGTTCACCAAAAACTAGCTGGTTACTGCTTTGCACACCCGCTCGCTGCTGATACACAAGAGCAGTAATAAGCTCAGGGTGATGCTGCTGAGCCCACTGCCATAGGGTATGTGTAAGCTCATTAAGCGTAGCTTGGTCTATTTCATCGTACGATACTAAAAATAAACTGGGCGGATAAAAGTCTAAGTTAATATGGCTTAGTGCTTCTATACTGTGGCCGCGGCCATGAAACACGCGGCAAAGTTCGTTTTGTAGTAAAGGTGCATTTTCAAGTGCATTAATGAGTGGAGAAAAATCGGGTGTCATTTAGTTAATCAACTGTTGTTGTAGTTCGTGTATTTCGTCGCGTACCGAGGCTGCTTTTTCAAACTCTAAATCGCTAGCATATGCATGCATCTTGCTTTCAAGCTGCTTAATTTGCGTAGCAATTTCTTTTGCACTGAGTATTTTTTTAGACTCTTTACGCACAAGTTTAAGATTATCTTGCGGTGCGGCCTCTTCGCCCACATCCATAATATCGGTGATCTTTTTAACCAACGCTTGTGGCTCTATACCATGCTCAACATTAAAGGCATGTTGTATTTCGCGGCGACGCTCGGTTTCGCCAATGGCTTTTTCCATCGACTTAGTTACTTTATCGGCATATAAAATGGCGCGGCCATCAAGGTGACGTGCTGCACGGCCTATGGTTTGAATAAGTGAACGTGCTGAGCGTAAAAAGCCTTCTTTGTCGGCATCCAGTATGGCCACTAGCGCCACTTCTGGCATATCTAGGCCTTCTCGTAATAAGTTAATGCCTACTAACACATCAAATACACCAGCACGTAAATCGCGTATTATTTCAACTCGCTCTACGGTGTCTATGTCTGAGTGAAGGTAACGTACTTTTACATTGTGCTCGCTTAGGTAGTCGGTTAAATCCTCAGACATACGTTTGGTAAGCGTTGTAACAAGTACACGCTCGCCCTTTTCTACACTTTTGTATATTTCTGAGAGGAGATCATCAACCTGTGTGCCTACTGGGCGTATTTCTATTAACGGGTCTAACAAACCAGTTGGACGAATTACTTGCTCTGCTACTTCGCCTGCGCTGCGCTCAAGCTCAAAGTCGCCAGGCGTTGCCGATACATAAATAGTTTGCGGCGCAATGGCTTCAAACTCTTCAAACCTAAGTGGGCGATTATCCATAGCTGATGGCATTCTAAAGCCGTATTCAACAAGGTTTTCTTTACGGCTTCTATCGCCTTTATACATGGCGCCAATTTGCGATACGGTTACGTGTGATTCATCAATGATCATTAATGCATCGTCAGGCAAGTAATCTAGTAGCGTTGGTGGTGGATCGCCAGGCGTACGGCCTGATAAATAACGGCTGTAGTTTTCTATGCCTGAGCAATAACCAAGCTCGGTCATCATTTCTATATCGTATTGAGTACGCTGCGCTATGCGTTGCTCTTCCACTAATTTATTAACACTGAGTAATTGTGCTCTGCGATCTTTTAGCTCTGCTTTTATTTTTTCTATGGCATCAAGAATTTTTTCACGCGGGGTTACGTAGTGCGTTTTAGGGTAAATAGTGGCGCGTACTATGTGTTTTTCAACAGCGCCTGTAAGCGGGTCAAAAATACTAAGGCGTTCTATTTCGTCATCAAACATTTCTACGCGTACTGCGTAGGTGTCTGACTCGGCCGGAAATATATCAACAACTTCACCACGAACTCGGTATGTACCACGGCTGAAATCAATATCATTACGGGTATATTGTAGCTCTGCTAAGCGACGCAGCATATCGCGTTGGTCAACCTGCTCCCCTACTTTTAAAAGCAGCATCATTTTCATGTATGAATCGGGGTCGCCCAAACCATAAATAGCCGAAACCGATGCAACAATAATAGTATCACGGCGCTCAAGCAGTGCCTTTGTAGCACTTAAACGCATTTGCTCTATGTGCTCATTAATAGACGCATCTTTTTCAATAAAGGTATCGCTGGCAACTACATACGCTTCTGGCTGGTAATAATCGTAGTACGATACAAAATACTCAACCGCGTTATTAGGAAAAAACTCTTTCATTTCGCCGTATAGCTGCGCAGCTAAGGTTTTATTGTGCGCCATTATTATTGTAGGGCGGTTTAAGTCACTAATAATGTTGGCCATGGTAAAGGTTTTACCTGTACCTGTAGCCCCTAATAAGGTTTGATGTGCAAGCCCTGCTTCTAAGCCTTCTTCAAGCTGTTTAATCGCTGTGGGTTGATCGCCTGCGGGTTTAAACTGTGATTTTAGCTCAAAGTGATCACTCATTTATTTACTCCGTTACTGTTTGGCTACATATTGCTTCTAGCTCTTTTACGAACCACTTATACGCAACTATACCGGTAAATACATTGCCGATTGCGGCGCCAATAAATAAGCCAATTAGGCCTGCGACTTCACTGCCTATGTACGCAAAAGGCAAATAAAATACAAATAAACGAATAACACTTAAAAACAATGCATTCATAGGTTTGTGTAAAGCATTAAACGATGAATTAGATAAAATGATCACCCCTTGTAAGCCATAACTTAGCGGTATGGTGTAAATAAAGAGCTTTATTACATCTATTACGGCTTGTTCTTTACCAAACAATTGGCTTATCACGCCAGATAGCGCAATAAGTAAAATATAAATAGCAAATTGCCAAATCATGACAAATTTAAGTGTGCCTATGTATGCCTCTTTTACTCGGCCGAGTTTACCTGCACCAAAGTTTTGACTTACAAATGGCGGTAGAGTCATCGACAACGCAAGAATTAAAATACTGGCTATTGATTCTATTCTGCTGCCCACACCAAATGCGGCAACCGCTTCTGGCCCGTGGTGAGCCACCATGGCAGTCATCACAGCCATTGCCACTGGGGTAAGCATATTTGCACCCGCAGCGGGTAAACCAATTTTAAGCACCTTTTTTATTGCACTTCCTGCCGTTTGGTTTCCTGCTTTTAAGCTTAATAAGCGCTTTTTAACTGCAAGCACATATAAAATGATAACAACGGCTACGCCCCAAGCTACTACGCTTGCAATGGCGGCCCCTTCAATACCAAGTGCGGGAACAGGCCCACAGCCAAATATTAAAATAGGGTCTAGCACCGCGTTTATAAGCCCAGCTCCACCCATAACAATACTAGGGGTTTTTGTGTCGCCACTGGCGCGCAGAACTGAATTACCTATCATTGGGGTAATTAAAAACACACTGCCAATAAACCAAATATTCATATATTCATGTATAAGTGGCAGGACCAATTTACCCGCCCCTAATAAAGTGAATATTGGGTCAATCAACAAATAACCAACAAACGAGAGCAAAATAACTAAAAGCAGAGCCACAATCAGCGACACACTGGCATCAAAACGGGCTTCTTCTATTTTATTACTGCCTAGGGCTTTGGCAATAACAGCCGATGTGCCTATGCCTAAGCCTATAGCTAAGCTTATTACAGTAAATGTAACAGGAAAGGTAAAACTTACGGCTGCAAGTGGCTCAGTGCCCAGCATACTAATAAAAAACGTATCAACTATGTTGAACATCATTAAGGTAACCATGCCAAATATCATCGGGATGGTCATTTTCTTTAATGTGGGTGATATAGGATCGTTAAGTAAATCTGGGCGTGATTGAGAATGTGAAGTTTCGCGCATGGAATAAATAAGCCTCTTTTACTGAGCGAGCCATTTTAAAGCATCATAGCAATTCAAGCCACGGATTTATCAATGGAATTACCACTAATAATAAACAGCCAAAAGAAAAATTTACTAAAGTTGAATTTTTAAGCATTTGTGCATAAATACGGCTTTAGTGTGCTAAAAAACAATAAAGGAACATTTTTATTACTTTTTTAACATTTAGCTATGCAAATTCGCTGTATTTTTGCACAACACGGTACTAACGCTTATCGAAACGAATTATTTTCTTTATCGAGTGGCAGCGTTTCATCATGCATTTATAACTACATGTTTTTTAAGGCAATAAAAAAATCACTTTAAAAGCTTGAAATCGTTGTAGCGCCCTAAAACTCTGGTCGGGACACTGTTCTTAAAGTTTCATAAACAGAGTTATCCACAGAAACCGTGGATAACTCACTTCAGCCCGCATTTATAAAGGCTTGCAAGCTGGGTCAAATTCAACTCAGGTCTTACCATTGCACAAAGATAAAGTTAAAAACTTATCGCAGCTTGCAAACAAAAACCCAAGCTAACATAAATCTAAGTTACAAATTAGTGTATGAACGAAACGTTAAAACGGCTTAATTTAGTAGCAAGTTATTGATTGCTTTGTTTTTGTACAGCTTGTTAAAATTTAATCAACAAGCGTAACGTCATTATTTAAGTTACCTTTAAATAGACTAATACGTATATTTTCGCTTACTGGATTTTTAAAAAAGATCTGCTAGCTAAATTCATACTTGTTTTTATGACGGCCAGATTAAATAGAAATTTACTGTTTAGTGCTAAAATTTTTAGTCCAAGGTCGTTTTTATACATTTAAAATAAGCTAACAGTATATTTAGTTCATCATTTTTTGTGCTATTGCGTGTATTCAATGCTGGTTTTTTAGCAGTGTATTTCATAAATAGAGTTATAAAACGCGCAGATCGAACATAAAAACAACGAATAAACCACTTTTTTAAATTTATGAGTTTTATATGTTGACACTTTGCACCTCCATCATTAATATTTCGCCCCGTTGAAAGGCATGACGCTTCCCCCTTAGCTCAGTTGGTTAGAGCGACGGACTGTTAATCCGCAGGTCCCCCGTTCGAGTCGGGGAGGGGGAGCCAAGTTTTTCAACCATAAACGATTCCCCCTTAGCTCAGTTGGTTAGAGCGACGGACTGTTAATCCGCAGGTCCCCCGTTCGAGTCGGGGAGGGGGAGCCAAGTTTATGTTTATGATGTAGTTCCCCCTTAGCTCAGTTGGTTAGAGCGACGGACTGTTAATCCGCAGGTCCCCCGTTCGAGTCGGGGAGGGGGAGCCAAATCATCATAATATCACTACCCTATTTGTTCCCCCTTAGCTCAGTTGGTTAGAGCGACGGACTGTTAATCCGCAGGTCCCCCGTTCGAGTCGGGGAGGGGGAGCCAATTCTAAGAATTTCATAGACATTTCAGTTGTTTTCCACTACTCTTCTGCTTTATAACTAAAACATAATATCTATTCTAATGTGTTGCTATTAGTTGAATAATCAAGGACATGATTCCTTTCCTTTTGAACTATTAAAAGACTGATAAAATGGCTGGCTTTAAAAAACTTATTTTTATACAAATCCTGTCTTGGCTTGTATGTGTTGCGGCTGGAAGCTACTTCATATCTATTAGCTTCAACAATGCGGTGAGCGAAGCTCAAACCTCAGCGCAAACAACGGTAACACGCTACATTAACGATCTGACTAATGACGCGCTATCACCCCAAAACTTAAAAAATGCCGTTGCAGATGGTAAAACGTTTTCAAGTTTTACATTAAGGGATTACCAAGGGGCTGAAGTTTTTTCAGTTAACTCCCCTACCCAGCTTCCTATGTTTGCTCAGTTTATTCAATCTAGCTTTAATTCTGTTCGCCCACAATTTGCGGTAAACGATGCAGCCGATATAAAAATAGAATTTACACTTAACATCCAGCAATTGGCTCAGCAACTCCAAACATCACTATTTATTGTTATTTTAATTTCTGCGTTTTTAGTGGTTATTCCAATTATTTTAATGAAATCTATTTTTCACAGCCTAAATAAAAATATAAGTATGACTGTGGCTGATGTAATAGATATATACATAAATCAAAACCAACTGGGTGATGACCTAGAGACAGCCCTTGATACAGGAAAAATGAAAAAACTAGGCAAAGATTTAGTGCCTAGCTTTAACCGCCTATCGCACTTTTTGAAAAATAAAAATGAAGACATTCAAAATGCGGCAATGACCATAAAGCAAGAAGCCTATAAAGATGTGATTACCGAGCTTGGTAATCGTAATATGTTTGTTGAATATTACGAAAAACACATAGAAAACAGCGAACGCAGTACGTTTGGTTCATTGGCCCTTGTGCGCTGTAGCGAGCTTCAAACTATAAACCAAAGCCGTGGTTACCAAAAAGGTGATGATTACGTTAAAGGCGTGGCTGATATAATTAAGCATATAAGTGGCACTTATACGGGCAGCCAAGTATTTAGGTTAAACAGTTCTGACTTTGCCGTTGTATTACCTAACACACCACTTAAAGAAGCCGAGCGCTTTGGTGAAAACTTACAGTCTCGATTTACGCAATACCAACAAAACCAAGAGCTTAGTTCTGTAGCAAATACGGGCATTGTTGGATACGAAAAAGGTAAACCATTAGGTGAGTTGCTATCGGTTGTTGATAATGCAATGAGCATGGCGCAATCTAAGCAAGTAAATGCATGGCATGTGCAGCGCGAAACCGATTTAGTAAATAATGTAAGTGCAGGGTTTGGTAATCAAAACTGGCGCAAAGTAATAAACGAAGTTATTGAGTCTAAGCGTGTGCATTTAGTTATGCAGAACATTATGCCGCTTGGTAAAAGTATTAAAGCCTACGCTGAAGTGCAAGTTCGCTTTAAAACCGAAGATAACCAAGTACTGCCTACCGCCTCGTTTTTAGCAATGGCTGAAAAGCTCGATATGGCGATAGAAATAGACCGCCTTATTATTGACTCATCACTTGAAAAAGTGAAAAGCAGAAACCTATCTGAAAAGTTTTTTGGCCTTAATGTAACCGCATCGAGCGCACATAACGACCAATTTGTAATTTGGTTAGAACGTCGCCTATTAAAAGATACGCATATTGCCTCTAAGCTTATTTTTGAAGTAAGTGAGTTTGGCTTACAGCAAAATATTAAAGCCAGTAAACGCTTTATAGACATGGTACACCGCGTAGGCGCACGTGTAACAGTAGAGCGATTTGGCGTAGGTTTAACCTCGTTTAAGTTTTTCCGCGATTTAAAACCTGATTTTATTAAAATGGATGCAAGCTACACTCGCGGTCTAGAAGATGACAAAAACAATCAATACTTTATGCGCTTAATGGTTGATTTAGCGCACCGCATTGGCGTGAGTGTTTTTGCTGAGGGCGTTGAAAGCCAAGAAGAAAAACACATAGTAGAAACTTTATGCCTAGATGGCGTGCAAGGTTATTACATAGAAAAACCAAAAGACATTTAAGCCCTGCTTAAAAAAACACAAAAAGAGCACATGTTGCTCTTTTTGTGTTTTAACTGTTTAATTTTTCACTTACTTTAAAATCACATAAATTTTACAGCTTTGTGATCGCTAGATTATTTTACTGTGTTTATTTAACTGATAACGACTCGCATATGTTGTTTATCGGGGCAGAAAAAAGGATAATACACAGGATTTTAATAGCGCGAGGCACACATGACAGAATATGTCTTGTTATTGATTGGAACAGTTCTGGTTAATAACTTTGTATTAGTACAATTTTTAGGCTTATGTCCTTTTATGGGCGTATCAGGCAAGCTTGATACGGCTATTGGTATGTCTTTAGCAACCACCTTTGTACTTACGCTTGCCTCAGTTACAAGCTACTTAGTAAATCAATATATTTTAGTCCCGCTAGATATCGAATTTTTACGTACTATGAGCTTTATTTTAGTTATTGCCGTTGTAGTGCAATTTACTGAAATGGTGGTGCGTAAAACCAGCCCAACGTTATACCGTTTATTAGGTATATTTTTACCGTTAATTACCACTAACTGTGCGGTATTGGGTGTGGCGCTGCTAAATATAAAAGAAGATCACTCATTTTTACAATCAGCTGTGTATGGTTTTGGCGCAGCGGTTGGCTTTTCATTAGTACTTGTATTATTTGCAGCGCTGCGCGAACGCCTTGCCGCTGCTGATGTTCCTACCCCGTTTAAAGGCGCCTCAATTGCCATGATAACCGCAGGCTTAATGTCTATGGCGTTTATGGGATTTACCGGATTAGTGAAGTTTTAATATGACCTTAATGTATGCCTTGATTGCGCTTGGCTCGCTAGCGCTTATTTTTGGACTTATTTTAGGCTTTGCAGCTATTCGTTTTCGTGTAGAAGGCGACCCTATTGTTGAGCAAATAGATACCATATTACCGCAAACTCAGTGTGGGCAATGTGGCTACCCTGGCTGTCGCCCTTATGCTGAAGCAATTGCTAATGGCGATGAAATTAACAAATGCCCTCCAGGTGGTGAAGCAACTGTTAAAAAGCTTGCTGATTTAATGGGCGTTGAAGCAAAACCCCTTGCCGGTGGTGAACAAGCAGAGCCGATAAAAACGGTTGCCTACATACGAGAAGATGAATGTATAGGCTGTACTAAGTGTATTCAAGCCTGCCCTGTGGATGCCATTGTAGGCGCTACTCGCCAAATGCATACGGTACTTATAGACGAGTGCACGGGTTGTGATTTATGTGTAGAGCCCTGCCCTGTAGATTGCATTGATATGCTGCCTATAGCCGAAACAAAACAAAGCTGGAAATGGCAATTAGATGCTATTCCCGTAACGCAAATAGATTAGAGGTTTGAGTGGAAAAGTTACTTGAACAAATTAAAAAAGGCACCGTTTGGGCATTTCCCGGCGGCGTTCACCCACCACAACAAAAATCGCTCTCTAATAGCGCACGTATTGCTAGGCTTCCGCTACCTGATAAATTAGTTGTACCCATTAAACAGCACATAGGTGCAAACGGTAAATTAATAGTTGAAAAAGGCCAACATGTATTAAAAGGCCAGCCCCTTACAGCACCGGCTGCCAATTGGTCTGTGCCAGTACATGCGCCAAGCTCAGGTAGCATTGTTGATATTAGTTCGATGCCTTCGGCTCACCCTTCTGCACTGCCTGAGCTGAGTATTATTATTGAGCCAGATGGCAAAGATACCTGGTGTGACCTTAACCCTACTCTTAATCCAAGTGAGCTTAGCCACGATGACTTAGTTGATATAATTCATCAAGCAGGTATTAGCGGTATGGGCGGCGCGGGTTTTCCTACCTATGTAAAAGCCGATATTAAGCAGCCTATTGAGTTTTTAATTGTAAATGCTGTTGAGTGTGAACCGTATATAACGGCCGACGATGTGTTAATGCGCGAACATGCCACGCAAGTAGTGCAAGGCATAGAGCTGATGCAGCAAATTTTAAACCCAACACTGTGTATTGTAGGCATAGAAGACAATAAACCCGAAGCCATTGCCGCAATGACAAAGGCAGCAGAGCATAACGCTAATATTGTTATTCAAACTGTGCCAACGGTTTACCCGTCAGGTGGTGAAAAGCAATTAATAAAGCTTTTAACAAACCGCGAGGTACCCAGTGGCGGTATTCCTGCCGATATTGGTATTTTGGTACATAACACCGGTACTTTATTTGCGGTACAGCAAGCCGTATACGAAGGTAAGCCGCTAATTGAACGCGTTGTAACCGTAACCGGTAATACCATTCACAATGCAGGAAATGTCTGGGCATTATTAGGCACCGAAGTTAAGCACCTGCTAGATTGCCAAGGTTTTTCGCCTGTGCCACAGCAACGCGTTGTAATGGGCGGCCCTATGATGGGCTTTACCTTACCGACCGTACGAATTGGCGTTATTAAAACCACTAACTGTATTTTAGCTCCCGATCATAAAGAGCTTGCAGAGCCTGGGCCAGAAAAAGCCTGTATACGTTGTAGCGCCTGTGCAGATGCCTGCCCTGCTTCATTACTACCACAGCAGTTACAATGGTTTGCTAAATCTAAAGAGTACGACAAGTTACAAGAGCACAACTTATTTGATTGTATTGAATGTGGTGCGTGTGCATATGTGTGCCCAAGTGAAATTCCTCTTGTGCAATATTACCGTGTGGCTAAAGTAGAAATAAAAGAGCAACAAGCCGATAAAATTAAAGCCGATAGAGCAAAAGAGCGCTTTGACGCCCGTAAAGAGCGACTAGAACGCGAACAGCAAGAACGACAAAATCGTCATAAGCGTAAACCTGCGGCTAAAACCCCTGATGAAAAGCAAAAAGTGGCTGACGCCCTTGCTCGTGTTAAAAATAAATCATCTGATGGCGATGAAAAATCAGCTGTTGCCGCCGCTATAGCGCGTGCCAAAGCTAAAAAACAGCAAGGTGAAGAGCTCGAGCCTGATAACAGTGAAGTTACTAAAGAGCGTGCACAGCGTAAAGAGCAAGCGCGTAAATATAAAGAGCAAAAAGCAGCGCAAAGCGAGTCATCATCAGCACCTGATGATAAAAAATCAGCTGTAGCTGCTGCAATCGCCCGTGCTAAAGCTAAAAAAGCGGCTCAAACACAACAAAGCGATGAACCTCAAAACACTGAAGATGCAACACCTGCTGATGATAAAAAAGCAGCTGTAGCTGCCGCAATCGCCCGTGCTAAAGCCAAAAAAGCAGCGCAAGCGCAACAAAGCGATGAACCTCAAAGTACTGAAGATGCTGCACCAGCTGATGACAAAAAAGCAGCTGTAGCGGCTGCAATCGCCCGTGCTAAAGCTAAAAAAGCAGCACAAGCACAACAAAGCGATGAACCTCAAAGTACTGAAGATGCTACACCAGCTGATGACAAAAAAGCAGCTGTAGCGGCTGCTATTGCCCGCGCTAAAGCTAAAAAAGCAGCACAAGCGCAAGAAAGCGATGAACCTCAAAGCACTGAAAATGCAGCACCTGCGGATGATAAAAAAGCGGCTGTAGCGGCTGCAATCGCCCGCGCCAAAGCTAAAAAAGCCGCTAAAGAAGCTGAGCAAATAGAGCAATTGGACGAATCGAGCAGCGCTGAAGAACAAGCAGACAATGCTAAATCTGAAAGCTCAGAAGCAGATTCGCCAGAAGATAACAAAAAAGCGGCTATAGCTGCTGCTATTGCTCGCGCTAAAGCTAAAAAAGCCGCTAAAGAAGCTGAGCAAACTCAAAACGTAGAAAGCACAGAGCAATCAACTAAAAAAGATGTAAAAGCAGACACCCAAAGTGAAGGTGAGCAAACAGCTGCAGAAAAGAAAAAAGCGGCTGTGGCTGCTGCTATTGCCCGTGCCAAAGCTAAAAAGTTACAAAAAGAAGGAAATAATCAGTCATGAAATTAACCATGGCCAGTTCGCCGCATAACCATAGCCATAAATCGCTAACCCGATTAATGCTCACCGTTATTGCAGCGTGTATTCCTGGACTAATAGCCCAAATGTTCTTTTTTGGCACCGGCGTACTTATACAGCTTGTGTTAGCACTGCTTGCCGTTAGTGTTTTTGAAGCGGCCATTATGCTAATGCGTAAACGCCCTATATGGCCTGCACTTAGCGATGGCAGTGCATGGTTAACTGCTGTTTTACTTGCGCTGAGCATTCCGCCGCTTGCGCCTTGGTGGGTGATTATTATTGGTTGTTTATTTGCTATTGTCATTGTTAAACAGCTTTACGGCGGGCTTGGTTTTAATTTGTTTAACCCAGCTATGGCCGCATATGTTTTATTACTTGTGTCGTTTCCGGTGCAAATGACCGCCTGGCTACCCGTAACCGATTTACTCAATGCACCTATTAGCTTTGCCGATCAGCTACGCCTTATTTTTACCGACTTTACCGCGCTTGGCTTTAGTGTTGATCAAATGCGCGCAGGGATTGATGGCCTTACTATGGCCACCCCACTTGATACAGTAAAAACCGATGTAGCACATGGCTTAACTGTTAGTGAAAGCATGCAAAAATCAATTTTTGGGCAATGGGCTGGACTTGGATGGATATGGGTTAATTTAGGCTTTTTAGCCGGCGGTTTATACCTGTTAAAAGCTAAAATTATTAATTGGCACATTCCTGTAAGTTTTATTGGCTCATTAGCACTGTGTAGCGCCATTGGCTATATTGCGGCCCCTGGCACCGAGCCTGGTATGGTATTTCACTTATTAAGTGGCGCGACCATGATGGGGGCATTTTTCATTGCCACCGATCCGGTCTCTGCTGCAACCACCAATAAAGGGCGCTTAATTTATGGCGCGTTAATTGGCTTACTGGTTTATTTAATTCGCACCTTTGGTGGTTTTCCGGATGCGGTTGCCTTTAGTGTATTGTTAATTAACATTGCCGTACCCCTTATTGATTACTACACCCAACCGCGTACTTATGGCCACGGAGCAGTAAAATGATTATTTCGTCAATGGCTAAAAACGGCGCTATTTTAACGGCGTTTGCATTAGTTACCACAGGCTTAGTTGCCTCAATTGATGCCTTTACCGCCGATAAAATTGCCGAGCAAGAGCAGCTGCAGCTTACCTTACAATTACAAGAGGTATTAAACCCAAGTAGTTACGATAATCAGCTAAATACTGATTGTGTAATTATTAGCGATGAAAAATTAGGTCCCTACCCTGACCAAGTTATTTACCGTGCTTATAAAAACCAACAGCCTGTTGCCTTAGTTCTAAGACACGTTACACCTAGTGGTTATAGTGGCGATATTAACTTATTAACCGCCGTACTTGCCGATGGCACTATTGCAGGTGTTCGCACTACTAAACACGAAGAAACACCAGGCTTAGGCGATAAAGTAGAAGTTAAAAAATCACTATGGATCACCACGTTTAACGAATTAACAGTTGATAATAATGATGACGCGCGCTGGGCCGTTAAAAAAGATGGTGGCCAGTTTGATCAATTTACAGGCGCAACTATAACGCCGCGTGCAGTGGTGGGCTCCGTAAAAAATGCCGTGTTATTTGCTAAATCTAACTTTAATGACATTTTTGCACAGCCTAATGCATGCAAAGAGGTAACACCATGAGTGAATTAAAAACCTTATACAAAGAAGGACTGTGGAAAAACAATCCTGCTTTAGTGCAGCTACTAGGCTTATGCCCATTATTAGCCGTTACTTCAACTGTAACTAACGCGCTTGGCCTTGGCTTAGCCACGTTATTAGTATTAGTAGGTTCAAATATTACAGTATCGGTTGTCCGTAACTGGGTACCTAAAGATATTCGTATTCCTGTATTTGTAATGATTATTGCAGGCTTTGTTACCATTATTCAGCTATTAATGAACGCCTATACCTATGGACTGTATCAATCACTAGGGATATTTATTCCGCTTATTGTTACTAACTGCGCCATTATTGGCCGCGCCGAAGCATATGCTTCTAAAAACCCCGTTCACCTTTCTGCATTCGACGGCCTAATGATGGGCCTAGGTTTTATGGTAATACTTTTAGTATTAGGCGCAATGCGCGAACTAATAGGCCAAGGGACATTACTTGATGGCGCCGATTTACTTTTAGGACCGTGGGCACAAAGCCTACGTATTGAAGTGTTTAGTTTTGATAGCCAATTTTTACTCGCTATTTTACCACCAGGCGCTTTTTTAGGGCTTGGACTGATTATTGCGGCTAAAAATGTGATTGACGCACAAATAAAATCAAAACAAGTTACACCGCCAGAAGCCGAAAAAGGCCCACGCGCACGTGTTACTAGCTTAACTTAAGGGGAAACGCATTAACTTAATAGTGAATGCGTTTAAGTTGCATGAATAAAGAAAAACGTCACCAAATTCTATCGCGCCTACGCGATGATAACCCACACCCAGAAACCGAGCTTGAATATTCAAGCCCGTTTGAGCTACTTGTAGCAGTAACGCTCTCTGCACAAGCTACCGATGTAGGGGTAAATAAAGCAACACGTAAATTATTTCCCGTTGCTAATACGCCACAAGCCATTTTGGATATAGGCCACGATACACTGCGCGATTATATTAAAACCATTGGGCTATTTAATTCAAAAGCTGCAAACGTGTATAAAATGTGTCAAATACTGGTTGATCAACATAACGGCATTGTCCCCGAGAACCGCGAAGCCCTCGAAGCCCTACCCGGTGTGGGCCGAAAGACCGCAAATGTCGTACTCAACACAGCCTTCGGCTGGCCGGTAATAGCGGTAGATACACACATATTCCGTGTTTCAAACCGTACCAAGCTGGCTATGGGTAAAGATGTAGTCGCGGTTGAGCAAAAGCTTGAAAAGGTTGTCCCTAAAGAATTTAAAGTCGATGTACACCACTGGTTAATACTACACGGGCGCTACACCTGCGTAGCACGTAAGCCTAAATGTGGCAGCTGTATAATTGAAGACTTGTGCGAGTTTAAAGAAAAAACAGAGTAATTAAAGGGAATTAGATAATATTCAAACAGCGGGTTTGCATCAATTAACCGTAGCTATTAACTAATACTTTTGCTCTTAAACATTATTTGCCATGCTTTGGGAGCCACTCCATACTTATGATAAAAGTGTTTTCGATAAATTTGCTCCGAACTAAAGCCTGATTTTTCAGATACTTCTGTGATAGACAAACTTGTCGATTCCAGTAATTCCAAACTGTGATTAAGACGAGCATCGATTAACCAAGCATTAAAACTGATGCCATTGGCTGATTTAAAGTTTCGGCTAAAGCTACGAACGCTCATCATGCAGTAATTGGCTACGCCGTTTAATGTGTAATTATCCGAGATGTTTTCTAATACAAGATCTATTAAATTAGCAATTCTTGCATCGCTTGGTTTTTTTATTGTTGGGTTTTCAATATATTGATTTTGCCCCCCACTTCGCTCGGGAGAAGAGACCATGACTCGTGCGATTTGGTTTGCCACTTTGGCGCTATAATAATGCTTCACAATGTGAAGGCAGCAGTCGATAGCCGCTGCACTGCCAGCTGATGTAATGATGTTATCTTCTACTATATACAATGGGTTTATATCACAGGTAAGCAAAGGAAACCTTTTTGTAAAATCGTCACCGTACTTCCAGTGAGTTGTGGCTCTCAGATTATCTAGTAGCCCACTATAAGCTAAAGAGTAGGCTCCGAGGCATAAGCCAACAATTAACTTTTTATCCTTTTTAGCTTCGTTAAGTAGTTCCTGTAACTGACTGCTTGGAACTTGGTTAGGCAGCCAACTTGGTACAATAATAAGATCGGCTTGCTTAATAATGGAAATGTCGTGATGAATAGCAATACTTAAACCATCAGCTGAATGAATATGCTCATTGGTTTGAGAGCATACACGAACATTAAATAACTTTTGCTCGCATGAAACCGCATCTCTAAAAATGGCAAGTGGTACAGAAAGGTGAAACAAACTAATTCCTTCAAAAGCAACCACGGCAACTTCAATCATATACGTTTGGCCTAATAGTATAGTTATTTGCCACTATAGCCATTCCAAGCAAATTTCATATAATTACAATATACGTATAATTTAAATTATATGAGGTTAACTTAATGAAAGTGGTTGTAAATTATCCGCTCGTGGATGAAATTTTAGAACAATACCGTGACGTTATTAAATGCGATTACTTTGGTTACAGAAACCACATAACCAGAATGCTCAATTTTTGTCATTATCTACTGCCTGATATTACAGATGAAGAAAGTATGAAAATACAAGTAGCAGCAGTATTTCATGATATTGCACTATGGACTCACGATAGAGTCGATTATCTTGTGCCATCATATCAAGATTGCCATCAGTGGTTAGAAAACCAAGGGTTGAGTGAGTGGAAAGAAGAAATTCAAATAATTATAGATATGCACCACTTAATTAGTGAATACAGTGGGCCATATGCAAAGCTTGCTGAAGCATTTAGAAAAGCAGACCTAGTGGATTTTTCACTAGGTGTATTTAGAATGGGGATCAGTCGCTCGTTTATTAAAGACGTTAAAAGCGTAATTCCAAACGCAGGGTTTCATAAAGCTTTGATGAAGTTTACTTTTATTCAGCTTGGTCGCAATCCACACAACCCATTTCCAATGATGCGAGTTAAAAATATATACAAAACTTAATTAGCACTTATGTGGCCATTTAAACCAATTTTGAGCTGGTACAACTCACCTTAGGTACATTTAAAACCTTAAGGGAATAGTCATGTGTACTTTGAAAGTAAGACAGCTAGTTATTTAGCTGCCTGTCGAGTCTATATTATTTATAAATTGAGCCATAGTTACTAAACGCTCACCAACAATAAATGCAACGGTGCGTTTAACCCAAGGCGCTTTAATATTTGTGTAGTTTAGTTTAGCTAATACATAGGTTGTGACGATTAAAAGTAATAGTGATGACACGCTGTAAAACCAAACTATGTGTTGCTCTAGGTGTGCAAATAGGTCAATTTCAAATAGCACATCAAACCCAATAAACACATAAGCCATATAAAAAGGAGCTGACATAAGTAACAACTTAGTTAGTTGTAATTTATGTGAGCAAAGACGGTAAATGTCTTTTTGTAGCTGGCTAATTGGTTTTGCATAATCAATATTAGAAATATGCACTATTTGGCCAATGTTACCTGCAAGGCCAATAATGGCAAATACAGCTAATATTAAAGCAGATATTACAGGCGCTGAAACACTAACGTTTTTTGCAATATACTGGCCCAATAAAACAATAATAAAAAAGAATACTACGCTTTCAATAATACGTGCCCACTTCATATTATTAAGCTCTTTCATTTGTGTATTCACTTTTGTTTCGCTCAACAGGGATTGGTTTATTGTAATAGCAGATTCGTTAAGACTATTTTGCTGCTGCCATGTGTTTTTAAAATTATCTAAATTCATTTTAAGCCCCCTGTTTTTCAAATTGATTTTTTAATGTTTCTTTAATTCGGCCTATTCGCGTAGCCACATTGGTTTTACTTATGCCTAAACTCTTCGCTATGCTTTGATGGGGTTCGTCTTCTAAATACAGCAACATAATGGCTTTATTTAACTTATCGAGCTTTCCTATAAATTCATATAATTGCTTAACGTCTTCGCTTTTATCGTCTTGTGCTGAAAAGTCCGCTATATGCACTATGCACTGCTCGTTTGCATTGGCTTTATCTTCTCGTTTACTGTCTTTGCGGTAATAGGAAATTGCCACATTAAGCGCGATTCGGTACATCCAAGTAGAAAATTTATAGTCTTTGTTGTAGTTGTCATAAGCAAGCCACATGGTGGTGAGTATTTCTTGCGCTAAGTCTTGCCTATCATCTTGATTTTGACAGTACGAGTTCACAATTTTATACACAATGCCTTTATGCTGATCCATTGTTTGAGCAAAAAGTGCTTTTTTATTAGTGTTCATTTACGCATAAATCCATCATCTAAATTAATCTCATTACGTATTTGGCTCATCACAGTTTCATTGTGTTTAATTTCTAATGCTTCTGTTTTAAAAAGCAACAAGGTGCAACGTTATGGCTAATTCAACACGGTCTGTACACATTTAAATATAAACATTTTAACTGCACGATAAAACTCACATAATCGTCTTATCTAGTTATTCGCAGTATCGCTGCAATAATCACAATTATTTTAAAAAATAATTATTGGAGGGAGTAATAAGCTAAGCAAAGGAGCTAAGCGAGGAGTTAATTCTTTTTTTTGCCTTGCTATTAAGCGGGGACTCCTAGTTAAAAAAATTTTTTAATATAGCAATAGTTAATACTATTGTATCTCGGGTTATCAAATATGACTCAGGCTAAAGGTGGTAAAAAAACATACAACTTGCTATTAATAGTGAATAATAATTTAATAAGGTTTCTGCGTTAGCGCTGTAAGAAACCACAAAATTTCAAGGATGTATTTTGCAAAGTAATCATTCAAAATTTCAGCCAAATAAGTGGTCATTATTAAATTTAGCTGTTGTGCTTATACTGGCGAGTGCATTTTATTATTTGGGTCAATTTTCTGTATTTCATTCGATTCTTTTAAGCCTAATTTGTTTTATTTCATTTTTAACCTTATTAATTATAAAGCGTTGGAAAGCATATATTAACTATTTAAAAGCAATAGGAGATGAGATAGATCGAGACAGATTCTACCTAGGTGAACACATAGTATCGATGGTTCCTTACAGGAACTTACAAATAACAGTTCATGCACGTATGGATGAATCAGCTTTATTAATCAAAAAAGCAAATTGTTATATTTCAATTAATCTAAAAGATATTTGCTCATTTGAGCCAACTGAATATTTTGGACGGCCAATCGCCAAAGTAATATTGGCCGATAATAAAAACTTAGCTCCTGCACTCTATGTACCTTGGTCTGAAGAAATGGCGCTAACTCAAAGTAAATCACATGGGTAAACGCCTTTGTTTGCTTATCACGCCTTAAAGGTATTAAGAGTTACACTCTAAGGCGATACTAAGATTTATAGCGCTTTAACCCTGACTAAGTGCGTACCTTTAAATACCACCAAATTAAAGGCACGAGTATCACTAATTCAATACCAACATTTAGCCACTGTTTTGCTACCGAGCCATCTAACATAATGCCAATAAGCCTTGCGACTAAAAGCCCTACGAGTAACGATGACAGTGTTGCGGCTGTGGTAGCTTGCCAAGGTGCGAGCTGATGATGAAATTGCAGCAATAAGCCAAAACCAATAAATAATCCCCACCAAATTCTACGCTCTACGGCCTTAAAAATATCGCTAGGGACTGGCTTATTACTTATCAACTCAGGGTTGGCAGCTAATACAATGCCGAAAATAATTAACACTGCGCCAACAACCCTAAAAATGACTATATTATCCATGATTAATTCCTCAGGTTGGTTGCTTGATTAATCGCTTGCTCAACAAGCTCCCTAGGTAATTCTTTTGCTTGGCTCCACTGCTTTGGCGATTGTCCATACATACGCTTAAACTCTCTGCTAAATTGTGATGAGCTCACATAGCCTACCGTCATCGCGGCGGCGCTTACATTCATGCCTGCTGCAATTTTCATCGCAGCGGTATTTAAGCGCATTGATTTAACAAATTGGATAGGCGACATGGTAGTGGCTTCTTTAAATTTACGGTGTAAAACCGCTCTACTTACTCCTACTTTTGCAGCTATATCATCTATAGTTACAACCTCATGTAAGCGCGAAGATAAATAGTTAATGGAGCGTGCTATTTCATTACCTACGCCAAATGCTCGTTGAGCAGCCTGCCCTGCCTCGCCTTTTAAAACTGCGTAATATAATTCACGAAGGCGTCCCTCCCCTAACACCGACATATCAACGGGTTTATCTACTAATTCAAGTAAGCGCAGTAATGAACTTGTGAACGCGGTGTCCCATTCAGCTAACGCTAGCCCTTGTGGCGCGTTGTTTAAAGTATGCTTTTTAACACGGCTTGCGGCCATTGCAATACTCAGCTCGGTCATTACCTTTGTATCAAGATAAATTATAACCCCTAACAATGGGTTATCGGGCGATGCGGTGGGCGTACCGGCTTCAACTGGCATTGACATTGGGCAGCACATGTATTGGTTTTCATCGTAAACAAAGTGTTTGCCATCGAGTATGGCTTCTTTGGCGCCATTAACTATAGCAACAATACATGGCTCGTAAACGGCGGGTGCACAGCGCATCGACTGCGTTACTTTAAAAAGTTGCACACCTTTAATACCTGTTTCAATTAGAACACTGCCTGTGTTGTCTGAGCTAGGTAATGCGCTGTTTAATACTTTATTTTGTATTAACTGCTTAATTTGCTGTTTACTCATATCGCTGCGCTTTTTAATAAACTATGAACTAAACGTACCACCGAAAAAAACCAAGCTCAACGATGCAATACAAATAGGCATGTTTTAGAGAGTATTTCGCCTAGTTACAGCTTTTTGTGAGAGCTATATTACCTATCAAGTAATTTTATACTAGATAGGAATTTACTAATGAGTACAGCAAACCAATTTGGCCCCGAAGGCTGGACACCCGAACATTTAAACTCTTTAACAGGAAAATGCTATGTAATAACCGGCGCAAATACCGGTGCAGGTTTTGAGGCAACACGCATGTTACTCAGTAAAGGGGCTAAAGTAGTTATGCTTAACCGTAACCCTTTAAAATCTGATGAGGCAATCGCAAAATTAAGGCAAGAGTTTGGCACTAATACCGATGTGAGTTTTATTAAAATGGACTTAGCAGAGCTTGCATCGGTGCGCCAAGCAGCCAGCGATTTATTAAATACAACACCGCATATAGATGCACTTATTTGTAATGGTGCAATAGCACAAGTGGCCACTCAGCAATTTACTAAGGACGGCTTTGAAAGTCAACTTGGCGTTAACCATTACGGGCACTTTTTACTGTGCGGCCTTTTATTTGAAAGGTTAAATGAATCTAATGGGCGCATAGTGGTGGTTGCCAGTGAAGGTTACAAAATGGGGCTTAAAACTATTCAGTTTGATGATATGAACTGGGATAAAAACTACCACCCAAATAAAACCTATTGCCACAGTAAACTTGCACAAATGATGTTTGCCTATGAACTACAAAACAAAGTTGCAGCAGCTAACAAAAACGTGCAGGTATACGTATGCCACCCAGGTGCAGCTAACACGTCCCTAATTGGTGAAAATGTTAACTTTATCACCCGTTTTACATGGTCATTAATAGTAAAAATGGGCTTAGCGCAATCGGCAGAGCAAGGCGCCTACCCAGAGGTAATGTGTGCCACAGAGCAAAATTTAAAACAGCGCGCTTATTATGGCCCATCAGGCAGGTGGAATTGGAGCGGCCCTGTCGGTGAATGCACGCTAGAGTCATTTGCTTTAGAGCCAAGCGTACTGAGTAAACTATGGGCTGTTTCGCAAAAGCAAACTGGTTTTAACTGGGCTATTTAATTTAAGTGTTAGTAAGCGTTTAAAGGCACAAAGTGTAATGAAAACTAATTTTTTTAGCTGCTTAATACTATTACAACTGCTATTAATTACCGGCTGTAAAAGTAGAGCTAACGCGCCTATTTTATATAAGCCGAATGATGAGCTTGTCATACTTGCACATGGACTAGGCAGGAGCGATTGGGCAATGTTGCACTTTGCTCAGCAGCTTAAAAATGCAAATTATAAGGTATGCAGCCTAAATTATGATTCTATAGGGGAAAGCGTTGAAGATGTGTTAGCGCAAACAACTACGCAAATTAATGCCTGTATTTCTAATGCCAGTAAAATACATTTTGTAGGCCACTCCCTTGGAGGATTGGTTATTAGGGCATACTTACAAAATAACGTTACAGTATTAAATAATAATACCCTTGGTAAGGTTGTTTTAATTGGTACCCCTAATAAAGGCAGTGAGCTTGCCAATCATCTAAAGGGCTCATGGTTAATGCGCTTAGGGGGCGGTATAAGCCAATCACTTATTACAGGCAGTAATAGTTTAGGCAATAAAATAAGTGAGTTAAGTCTAAATTTAGGCGTTATAGCTGGTAATAAAGCATCCTCTCTTACACAAGATTACTTTAACAGTGAAAACGATGGATTGGTGTCTGTAGAATCAACCAAGCTGAGGGCGTGTTGATTTTTGCGGATTGAAATTTGTTCAATCTAGGGGCGATTAAATCGCGGCGCGAGGTTTGTAACCTAGTGGGCTAAGTAATAACCGAGTAACAAAGAGTTTATCGCCCCTAGGCAGAACCCGAAGGGCAGCGCATGTTTGGCATTTATGCTGCGTTATCGCCTATTTATGGGGAGTAACCACACTTCACAGGCTCTGCCTTGCCTAAAAAACAAACATGCAGCTGCAAATTCAACCATCAAAGATCGACACGCCCTGCTAATATGAGCGACTTTATTACCCTCGATGTAAGCCACAGTGCAATGCGTTACAACCAACAAGTAATACAACACCATTTATTTTTTACAAACTGGCGCATTTATTCCAAACGCTAATTCATTACCTATTAACCAGAATGTAGATTAAATAGCTAATTTAAGGGCAAAAAAAAGCAAGCCTAGCGGCTAATGCCGATCAGTTAAGAAATATTTAATGATCCATTGACCGATCTTCTGGCTAGTATATAAAGACTCCTGAATTTATTCAGGAGTCTTTTCTTTTGCAACTCACTACCGCACTTTCTCTTGCCAATGGCTATGCCCCTAACTCAGAAGGCTTAGGTCAACTGAGTGATTTTTTATGCTCTGATTTTATCAAACAATGTGCTGAAACAGCCGGTGTCGCGACTATAAGACGAAGAAGGCTGCCTGTTGAAATGGCTGTTTGGACTGTAATTTGTATGTCACTTTATCGTGAAGACCCACTCTGGAGCATTGTCAGTAAATTGGGTTTAGCATTACCCGGTAAAAAAGAGCTTGTTGCGCCTAGTGCTGTCGTACAAGCAAGACAACGCCTTGGCGCTGGTGCAGTGAAAGAAGTCTTTGAACAAAGTCAAAAAATGTGGAATAAGGATGCTAACCATCCCACATGGTGCGGGTTATCTCTCTTAGGCGTTGATGGCGTTATTTGGCGCACACCTGATACCCAGGAAAATCATCAAGAATTTTCTGCTTGGAAAAACCAGCACGGTGATACGGCCTTTCCTCAAGTTCGTATGGTATGCCTAATGGAGCTGACTAGCCATTTATTATTGGGGAGTGCCTTTGATAGCTGCCGCTCAAGCGAAATGGTACTTGCAGAAGACTTAATCGAAGTAACACCCGATAATTCACTCACGTTATTTGACAGAGGCTTTTATTCTTTGGGCTTACTAAATCGCTGGCATCATGCAGGAAAAAACCGCCATTGGCTCCAACCCATGAGAAAAGGAACCCAGTACGAAGTCGTTCGCTCTTTAGGACGTCAAGACAAACTCATCAAACTAAAAACAACAGCGCAAGCGAGAAAAAAGTTTGCAGACTTACCTATGGACATTGAAGTAAGGCTGGTAACGAAAACAATTAAAGGGAAAGAAGTAAATATTCTGACGTCATTGAGCGACCCAATGCGTTTTCCCAAGGCTGAAATCGTTGACTTATACAGCGACCGATGGGAAATAGAACTTGGCTATCGAGAAATGAAACAAACCTTATTAAATAGTCACTTCACGTTACGCAGTAAAAAGCCAGATATGATAGCGCAAGAGCTATGGGGCATAATGCTTAGCTATAACTTACTCAGGTATCAGATGGTAAAAATGGCGCAGAAAAAGCCGGGACTTTATGCCAAGCACCTGAGTTTTACGACGTGCGCAATCAGTATTATTAACTTAATTCACACGATGTTTATAGAGAATGCGGGACGTATCCCAAAATCTATTGAGCAACTACAAGCACAAGTTGAACATCATATTTTACCGATAAAACGAGAGAGAGCGTATCCAAGGTGTGTGAAACCAAAGCCCAGTAAGTATTCCAATAAAAAACGCCAGTCAGTTGTTAACTGACTGGCATTAAGCCTAGCGGCTTGCTTTTTACTGCCCGTACAGGCAACACACTCTCAACATACTTTTTTAAAAACGGTAGCTAGCACCAAGTGTTATACGACGGTCTGTTAAACCTTGGAAACACAGTAGCGCACTTTCGTTTACACACGATTGGCTAATTTCAGACTCAGTAATATTTACTGCTTCTAGGCCAATGTTTAGTTGGTCGTTCACATCGTAGCTAATACTTGCATTAAGCTGACCGCGGTCTTCTTGTACCACTGGGAAACCCCATGGGAAGCTAGACGTACTACCGAAGTCATTTGAACGGTAGCCTTCACGCCATGTGTAGCGCATACGAGCCGATAAACCAAACTTTTCGTAGTAAAGCGTAAAGTTATACGCGTTTTCAGATAGGTTAAGTAGACCCTGAATTTCGCTTACTTCAATACCAGGTGTTCCTGTGCTTGCTGCAAACACATTACTTGCTCTTGAAGTAGCCGTATTAACTGTTTCACCACCCGAGAACTCTTGAATTGTGTAGTTAGCTAACACACCAAAACCAGACGCCCAACCTAAATCTTCTTCAAAGCCAGCTAAGTCGTACTGGAATGCAAACTCAATCCCTTTTTGGGTTGTTTCGCCGCTATCGTTTACTTTTGTTTCTGTACCAACACACACACCACGGCCATTTTCAGGGCCAAATACGTTAATGTCTGCAATTGGGTTAAATATACCACCGCCTTCACATGGGTCGGTTAAATCGCGAAAACCGGTTACTGGGTCTTCTACTGGCGATGTTAACTGATTAACGTGTAGTTCTTTACGTGTTTTATGGAATATACCAACACTAAATACACTTGCCTCTGCAAAGTACCATTCTGCCGATAAATCATACGACAATACTTCTTCAGGTTTTAATGCAGGGTTACCAAATTCAACCTCGTCATTTGGGCTAGTGCTATATGTAATTGACGTAGACAGGTCGTTGTAATCTGGACGACGAATATCTTTACCTGCACCAAAGCGTACAAGTACATCTTCTGATACATCAGCCACTAAGTTTAATCGTGGTAAAATAAAGTCATAATCTGATTCATTAGTAATGCGTGTTACAAGCTCATTACCACTGCCATCTTGTGTTACCGAGTTACCTGTAGACTCTACATCTGTTTGAATGTAACGTACGCCAAAGTTACCGCGAATCATTTCGTATTCAAAGTTAGCCTGTGCGTAAAGAGCATGCGTAACCTCTTCTATATCAAAAAATCCAGAAGAGCTTGATGTTGGCGCATTTAATGTTTTGCTTGAACCATGAGCGGTCATTGCGTTTTGTAATGATGCAAGTACGGCATCAGGGTCTGATGCAACAAGCTCTGGATCAATCAATAAAAAGTCAGCAATGTATAAAGAGCGTCCATCTGCTTCATTAAAGTTATCTGGGCCTGCTACTAATAAATCTGCAAATAAATCACCTGTTGGGCTATCTGCCATTGTTCTTAGGCCAACACTTGATGTGATTTCGTTTTGCTTGCTTTGTGATTTACTGTAACGGTAACCAAAATCAATAGATGTCACGATTGAATCAGTGTAGTAAGTAGAATCGATACGGAACGCATCTTCTGAATTTTCAACCGTATCTTGGCCAATATTTACATCGCGTAGTACCACGTTTGCAGGGTCTAGTAATTGCTCAACCGTAGGTGCGTACTCAGCACCTTCTGCAATACCAAAAGCGAGTGCACCGCCTGATAAGTCGTACTCAAACGGCACGCTGTTATCATTACCGCCACCAGCATCTAATGGTGCATTAGGGTTAATAAAGTTAAGCGTTGTATTAAAGCTTGGCGTTGTAGTGTCTGAAGATGATGATGCAATTTCTGCACTTACAAACCATTTATCACCTTGCCATTCACCACCTAATCTAAATATATCGCTGTCGGTTACACGCGAGTTTGTATCGCTTGAAAAACGAAGATTTGGATCGTCATCATCGTTATCTAAATTTACAGGAATAACACCACGAAGCGCTGCTTGAATCGAACCCAAGTTAGTTCCGCCAAGTGAGCCTAAATTTACCGTTTCGAAGGCATCCGGAACAGAAATATCATTTAGCGCACTTACACCAGACGCTTGAACACGCGAGCTTTCTTGACGACGTTCTTGGTCGTTAACCACCGCGTCAAAGTAAAACTTAGTGTTGTCGTTAGGTGCCCACTCAATAGTACCTACAAAGTTTTTAGTTTCGTATTCGTAGTTATCGTAATCTTGTACAAAAAACTGAATCGGTAAAAAGTCAAAAGACTGCGCACTGGCTACACCACTATCAGAAGTAATAACGTTATCTCTATCTGCACGTGGGCGAAAAGCTGTTACATCTTGCTCTGCGTAGCTGCCACTTACTAACACACCAAACTTGCCGTAGTCGTCGGTTTCCCAATTATCAGCAAACGTACCAGAAAAACGAGGCTGTAAACCGCTGTCTGTACTTAAGCTACTATTTTCGCCTTGTACTCTAATAGTGGCTAGTTGCTCACCTAAGTGCAGTGGACGAATTGTTTTAAGGTTTATTGTACCGCCAACCGAACCTTCAATTGTTTTCGCTTCAGGCGATTTAATAACCTCTAAGCTTGAAATAATTGATGCAGACACATCTTCAAAGCTAATACCACTTCGGCCTGAGCCAGAGCCAACAGTTGATACACCATTTATTTCAGTACGGTTTGCATCTGTACCACGTATTTGAACACCCGTACCCACACCCGCTTGGCGCGTAATTTGAATACCCGTTACGTTTTCAAGTACTTCTGCTAAGTTTTGATCGGGTAGTTTACCAATATCTTCTGATTGGATAATTTCTACTAGGCTGTCTGCCGAACGCTTTTCAGCAAGGGCATTAGTTAATGATTGGCGGATCCCCGAAACTTCAATGATTTCTACATCATCTTCGGCAATTGGTTTTGCTTCCTGTGCTTGTGTAGACAAAGAAAGGTTTAATGCTGTGGCAGATATAACTGCTAGCGTAATTTTTGATAACTTGTGATTCATAGTTTTTCCTGTGTGTGTCAGTGCTATGTGTAACTCGCTATATATTCTTATTAAACGCCTTACCATTTATCATAATGGTTAACTTAATATTTACAGTAAAACACCAAAAGGTCAACCTATTGGTAAACCATTTTGGTTAAAAAAAACCAAAACACACATTACCAATAAGCCTCAATTCGGCATGACAAAAATAATTCAATTATTGACCGTAATATAACCACTTGTAATTTAAATGCTTTTAAAACCAAACCGAGCTCAAATATCAAACAAAAACACCATGAATAGTGCACAAACTGCGCGAAATATTTTTTTTATATATCGTCATTTATTTTCTAAAAACACACATCCACCAACACAAATTGGTCAACCAAATATAAAAATATTAGACTTTTGGATAATACTGTATTTAAAAATAGGGGCTTTAAAAAAGTGATCGCAGCTTAGTTTGTTAATTAAAATGACTAATTTTATGCTCGATGAGCGTATTTAGCGTATTTAGCGTATTTAGCGTATTTAGCGTATTTAGCGTATTTAACATGGTTACATTTAGGGGGGGTGATATAAAAAACCCAATTAAAGTTGTTAATTGGGTTTTTATATGGGGATTTATAAACTCGTCGTTATTACAACTTAAAGCTCATACCTAAGAATAAGCGTGGGCCGTAATCATTTACTTCACCTAAATTGTCTTCAACAAAGAAGTCTTGTGATTTAGGTGCGCTAAATAGGTTAATTGCTTCAGCTTTAATTCTAAAGTGCTCGTTGATTTTGTATGATGCGCGCATTTCCCACACACCCACTGCGTCAACATAACGTAAGCGCGTACCATTGCTTGTATATGGTTGGAAATACTCACTACGGTATTTGTATATAACTGCAGTATCAAAATCGCCTATTTGGTAATATAACTGGCTACTAAATACATGTTCAGAGAACCCTGGTACCGAGCCTGGCTCAATAATACCATCTGTAATTTGCGTAGTGTTACCATCTACGTCGGTAATGAACGTATCGCCGTACAAACTATCTTGGAACTCAAAGTCGGTGTCAGCATAGTTATAACCAAACTTCACACCGATACCGTTATCCCAACGGTATGAGAACGACGCCTCTAGACCTAAAATTTCGCTATCGTCATCAGTTGTTACTGAATTAGTTACTGGCAGTGATACGGTTTCGCCACCTACAACGTAATCTTCAATAACTGTTTGTTGCTGAAAGCCACCTTGGAACTGTTTGTAGTAAAGACTTAACGCTAAAATTGAATCTTCGTTAGGGTACCATTCAAAAGCTAAATCGTAGTTCCAAGACATTAACGGTTGCGTATCAGGGTTACCTGAGCCATCTACTGTTAATAAGTCTGAAAGCGATAATGCTACAGATTGATCGTCCGTCACAAAGTCGCGGTCATACCCTAAATCCGATGGGTCGGCACGCGACATACCGCGATAAATACCCGCTCTGAATAAAATATTTTCACTATAATCAACAACTAAATTAAAGCTTGGTAAGTATTTTGTATAGCCACCACCGCTTTTAGTTCTTTCAAGTGTGTCGCCGGTTTCTAGTGTCACTGCGCCAGTTGTTTCATCAACATCTACCGTGTAGTTAGTTCTAAAACCAACAGAGGTTACATCTGTATCTACAATACGTAGGCCAAAGTTACCACGTATAAACTTACCAAACATTTCAGTGTCGTAGTTAGCCATTAGGTATACTGAAGTGGTTTTTTCAGTTACATCAATGGTACCCGCATTTTCGTACTCAACATCGGGATAGCCAAATTCGCCCGTGTAATCAGAATCAGTTGCCGCTACAGCTTGAGAAAAACACACGTTATCGTAGGTTGCCCACGAAGAACCCGTGCCGCTTTCAATAACATTACCGCTACTATCTACGTTTGTAACTAAGTTGCCATCTGATACGCTAGATAAGAAGTCAGATTCTGGAAAGTCAATTTGACAGCCCTGTAATATTTCTAACGCAGAATCGTCGCCAATTGTGTACTCATTACGAGACCCATTACCTTGGCTACCACCAAATTGAATAAAGCTTAATTCTGACGCTCTTATGCCCCCTTCAATACTGGTAAACACATCACCTTCTAGTGCGTAGTTAAAATCTATACGCGCCGATTTAACTTCGTTCTCGCGTACATTTTCACGGTCTAAACGGGTACGTAAGCTATCGGTAAAGTTAGAGATATCTGTTACGTCAAAATCGGTTAGGGTAAAATGAGGAATTTCATCGCCCATATCCCAGCTAAATAAATTTCTGTCTGCGGTTCTACCACGGTTAGAAATTTGCAGCTCTTCACGCTCTGTTTTTGAGTACGCTAAGTCAAGATTTACCGTGAGGCGGTCGGTTAATGTGTGCTCTATATTAATACCGTAGCCTTGGTAGTTTTCTTCACGCGAAAACTGCTCACCGGCAGATTCAATACGCTCTTCACCTTCCCAATGTAAAATTCCACCTACATCGTTAGTTACAAGCGTTGGCCCTGTTAAGCCAGGCGTTGCGCGCTTTTGTAAAAAAATTAAATCATGTCGTGCTTCTTTTTGAGTACGGTCAGATATTTGTGCATCAAAGTTAATATCCCACTCAGACGAAGGCTGGTATTGCATTGCAAAAAAGATGGCATCACGCTCATCTGAAGTTTCGTTTTGACGATAGCTGCGGCTACTACCCGTCCAGGCATAAGGCGTACCATCACTTTCTGCTTTGCCGGTTTCTGGATCAATAGCGGTTTGATAACCTTGGTTATTGCTACCATTTACTTGATCTTCACAATCGCCAGCACTGCTTCTGTAAAAGCCTTCATTAGTATTTGTTGGATCATTTAAACATGCCCACAATGATGAACCCGACGGGCTTGAACTTCTATATTCAGCTTCTGGCTGGCTAATATCTTGGCGCTGTACACCAAACGACACACCAATTGCTTGGCCGTTATCAAACTCAAATTGGTCAACGTAACTAAATGTGCCACGATATCCTGTATCGCTTTGTAATGAGTTTTCTACGTTGCTTTCATCAGGGTTATAATTGAGCTTAACCTCACCTTGTACTCGTTGCTTACCATAATCAAGTGGACTTACTGTTTCCAGTGCAATAACACCTGCTACACCACCTTCAATCATTGATGCATCTTGGGTTTTGTAAATAGCGATCTTTTTTACAAGTTCTGATGGAAACTGTGAAAAGTTTACCGAGCGGTCACCACTACCATTGGTCGCTTCACGGCCGTTTATGTGCGTAGCGCTTAAAAATGGCCCTAAACCACGAATAGTAATTTCTGTTGCACCGCCATTTTCACGGTGAGATGCAGCACCAGTAATAGACTCTAATGCCTCACCAATTGATAAAGCAGGTAAATCGCCAATGTCCTCTGCTGATAAACCATCCACAACGGTTGTTGCTTCACGTTTAATCGCAATTTGGTCTTGAATTGTTCTTCGCGTACCGGTAACACTAATAATTTCTACGTCTTGCTCAACTTCGGTTACTTTTTCTTGTGCCTCTTGTTGTGCATAAGCATTAAATGAAAGTGAACCTGCCATACCCGCTAGTAAGCTTGCTCTAATTAACTTAGCAGCAGGTGAAAGTGCAAAATGTGTACGAACTGAGTTGTTCGTCGTAATTTTATGTCTGTGATCCATTTTTAACGACATGCCGCGTTCTCCTTTATCATTGTGTGTGATGTGCGTTGTTTGCTATTTTTATAAATATTAATAAGTTGCCGTGCTAATTTACTCATCTTGCGCTACCCAAGTAGAGCCTGCACCTACATCTGTGCTTTGGATGTAATAAAGATTTTTAGCACCCGCTAAAGCTTGAGCACCGTTTGAGTCTGTTTCAAGCAGTGTGCTTGTTGCAGTAATAAACTCAGGTACTTCTTTACCATTGGCTTCAGGGTTTTGATCAATAGCGCCGTCGGTGTCGTATTCACCGTTGCCATTTAAGTTTCTTATATCAACCCATAAATCGCTCGCATCGCCCGATTCATAGCTATCACTAAAGCCAAAGCTATTTGAGAATAGCGATTCTGAGTGCTTAATTAGGTCGCAATCGTATTCAAAAGAGTGAGCGCTTGATAATGAATTAGGGAAGAAATAACCTAGCGTAAGCGCACTGCTTTCTATGGTGTCTTCGTCAGTTTGATCGCCCACACCATTCGCATTTAAGTTACCATTAAAATTAATAACAAACGCATTTTTAGTTAACCCATACAATACAGGCGCGTTATCAGCGGTAAGCTCATCACAATCACCAACAGGTGCCTTACGGCCTATTTCTGTACTAAATACAAACGGTTGTTGTGAGTTAAGCACGGTATTATTGGTTACATTAAGTGTGAAATCGCCCGCGCCATCAAGCACAGCTTGGTTACCTCCATTTGGCACCCCGCCATCAGCTTGCGAAAATGGGTTAGCTGTAAAGACAATGCCGCCTGCTTCTTTATTGCCTGAGCGAATACCGGCTATATAGTTATTGCTTACAGTGTGGCCTAAAGGTGTAACTAATACGCCTGCTGGTCTGTCACTTGAACTATCAATGTTAGTCGTGCGAATAATAATGTTGTCTGATACCGTATTAAACCCGCCATCTTCAAGCGAAATACCGCCATTAGGATTTAAAATAGTATTACCTTTAATAGTCGCGCCCGAGGTTTGAACGCGCATTAAGCGACGCCCTGTTACGAAATTTTCTACTCGGTTGTATTGAATAGCAAAGTTTGCATCATCAGCAGAACCTGTGCCTGTAGTACTGCCCGCATTAATTAGGTGCAGGCTAGAGTTACCAAAATTAGGATTGCTGCTCGTGCCTGTGAAAAGATTATATTGCACAACGTGGTTAGTACTCGATGAAGACATTTTGATCACTGAGCCATTTTCTGCTTTATCACGGTTTGCAAATGTATTTCTCTCAACCAGCGCTGCATCACCTTTGAGCATTAGCCAATGATAAGTAGCGTTATTTGGGGTTTCATCTTCGCCATCAATAGTATTGTGTGTAAACGTGAAGTTATCGCCTTCTGAATAGATCACAGCGTCTTCTTCAGTCTCACAAAATTCGCTCGCTTTAGTATCAATATTTTTAAAGGTAAGCCCTTCAATACCTGCGCCATCGACTCCATCTGCTACATGAATACAAAGCTCGCCACTAATAACCGGGCTCTGACCTTCTACAGCTTTAAGTGTTAATGGGGTTGTGATCATTATGGCATCGAGGTTTGCGTAAACACCTGTATTTAAGCCAATAACTTCACCGCTAGCGCCATTATTTACAGCACTAATTAGCGCGCTTGGTTCGCTCACTAATTGTGAATACACAACGCTCTGCGCTTCGCCTGTAATTGTGCTCGAAAAACCATCGTTATCTGTATAACTTGCCGTTACAGACATAGTGGCACCAGCTTGATCTGTTGGGGTAAACGTTTTACTGTTTGTATCTGCTATCGCTACGCCATCAGCAAGCCATGTATAAGTAACATTGGCTTCATCTACACCATTGTTATCACTAATCTCTGCAGTTAATTCCGTTGTAACTAAATAAGGCGTTGCCCCTGAAATAGTAATACTTCCAGCTTCATCTACTGCCTCTGCAGATACCGTAATTGTTGCCTCAGATAAATTATCTTCTGCAAATCCGTTATCATCGGTATAAGTTACTTGAACCGTAATTACCTGCCCTAGTAACGACTCCTCTACCACATATGTGCTTTGTGTTGCGTTTGTTATAGCTTCAGCATCAGCAAACCACTGATAAGTAATTGTGCCGGTTGCACCGTCTTCATCTGTTATTTCAGCTTCTAAGGTGTTTCCTACAGTAGGTGTGCCTACAATAACCACAGCTCCTTGAGTGTTAACACGCTCTACAGGGTTTGTTGCTTGTGATGTGGCTGACTCTGAAAAACCTCTGCTATCTTCAAAGGTGGCATTTACAGTTATAACTTTACCTAATTGCTCTTCTGTAACGGTGTATATTGCTAATGCTTCATCAGCAATTTCTACATCATCTGCGAACCATTTATACGTTACAAGTGCTTCGTCAAACCCATTATCATCGCTAACATTTGCAGTAAGCGTAGCACCAATTAGTGCATCACCTGTTATTGCAACACTCGATGCAAATGGAATAGCCGCTACATTTGCTGTTGGGTCACTGAGGTGAGATTCGTTTACTCCACTATCATCTGTGTATAGAGCTTGCGCAGTAATCGCTAAACCAATTTGTTCATCAGTTAATGTAAAGGTAGAGCCATTTGCACCGCTAATTACTTGTCCGTCTGCGTACCAGTAATAGTTAATAGTGCCAGATATGCCATCGTCGTCATTTACGCTTGTAGATAATGTTTCGCCCGTTAAAGCTGTACCTGATAGAGCAACAGAGCCCAATGTATTGTTATTATTATTTGAATCCGTGTCGCAACCTATAATTGCCGCTGCAACAGCACATAATGCAAAATGTTTCAATTTCATCATGGCTCTATTCTCCTTATTGTGTGGTTTTGTACTTGGTAGGTGTTGTGTGTGATTTACCAAATACTCAGTGTGTTATTACCAAATTATTTTGCTTTTATGCCTCATTGTTAACCAACTTGGTAATATAAGCATATTAAAATAACTTTTGCCACTATATTCGTTTAAAATTCATCACATTTCATTAATTCGGCATTAACCAAAAACACAACCCAATAACCACTAATTATTACCAATATTCATAAAGGCAATAGCCACACAGGTAACTTTGGAAAAAATTGGTTTTACAGGTATGTAAATTTTAAAGGTACTCAAAGAGGAAAACGTGAATAAGCATGTGTAAAAAGCTTACTTTGTTTAAGTGATCGTATGTAATGACGGTTTTAAAAGGGGTTTAATGTGAGTGGTAAGGTGAAGATGCTGAGCAAAGTACAAGCACTTTGCTCAGCGCTATAACATTAATAGCAAAAATGAATTAAACGCCGTAAGGGCCTGTAAAAGTTAACGGCTTAACACAGCGCTTAAGTGGCTTTAGTAAACAATAGAATCAAAGTAGTTAACCGGTTCACTTGAGCCTAAAATAACCGGTACTCGCTGATGAAGATCATCTGGCTGAATGTCTAAGATACGCCTTCCTTTAGAAGTGGCTATTCCGCCTGCGTTCTCAGTTAGCATTGCCAATGGGTTAGCTTCGTACAGTAACCGTATTTTACCGTTTTCATTGCCTGCTCGTGTATCTTGCGGATACATAAATACACCGCCTCGACACAGTATTCTATGCACATCGCCAACCATTGCTGCATTATATCTAATTGAGCTTTTATCAAACTCTTCAGAGGTATACAGTAGCTTGTCAAAATACACTTGGGTTGATTCATCCCAATAGCGGTAATTAGCCATATTAACCGAGAATTCACGACTTTTACTCGGTACAAGCAGCTCAGGCTTAGTAAGTAAAAAACCACCATGGGTTAAATCATGAGTATAACAACGCGTTGGCCCACCCGTGCTCATTACCAATAATGAAGAAGGACCATACAATACATACCCAGCGCAAACTTGGTTGGTACCTGGTTGATTAAATTGCTCGTCGCTATCGTAAGGCACATCAACTTTAGCGGGGTAAATTGTAAAAATAGTCCCTATTTGGCCATTTACATCAATGTTAGATGACCCATCAAGCGGGTCAAAGGCAACAATGTATTTACCCTCGGGGTGTGCACCTACAGCATTATCTTCTTCCTCTGATGCGACTGTTTTTACTAAATCATCATCTATGAGGGTATCTTTTAATAATTGGTTAGCAATTACGTCCAATTTTTTTTGTACTTCGCCTTGAATGTTTTCATTAAGCGTAGAGCCTAATACACCCGCAAGCTCTCCTTGGCTAACTCTAAAAGCAATTTCTTTTGTGGTCGCCAATATTGTACGAATAAGCATGATCAGGTCAGTTTCTACCCCATCTTCTTTTAATACTTTATTTAATCTTTTCATGCGCTATACCTATTCACACAATTTAAATCGTCAAAGCACTGAATTAGCCTTGCCACCATATGTTGCTCTGACTGGCGCAACCAAACCCGCGGGTCATAATATTTTTTGTTTGGCTTATCATCGCCATCGGGGTTACCAATTTGGCCTTGCAAGTAGGCTTGTTTTTCTTGGTAGTAATTTAAAATACCATTCCAACACGCCCATTGGGTGTCGGTATCTATATTCATTTTCACTACGCCGTAGGTTAACGACTCAGCAATTTTACTATGCTCTGAGCCGCTTCCTCCATGAAAAACAAAGTTAATAGCGTTATGCCCTAAATTGAACTTTTCAGCCACGTACGCTTGCGAGTCGCGCAAAATAGTGGGTGTTAAAACCACATTGCCGGGCTTATAAACACCATGCACGTTACCAAATGATGCCGCAATAATAAAATTAGGGCTTATTTTACTTAATCGCTCATAAGCATAGGCAACATCCTCTGGCTGGGTATAAAGTGCCGAGCTGTCTAAATGCGAGTTATCAACCCCATCTTCTTCTCCGCCGGTACACCCAAGCTCAATTTCGAGCGTCATACCTATTTTTGCCATACGTGCTAAATAACGCTCACAAATTTCTATATTTTCAGCGAGCGGCTCTTCAGATAAATCAATCATGTGCGATGAAAAAAGAGGTTTACCCGTTTGTGCAAAGTGTTTTTCACCTTCATCTAATAAACCATCTATCCAGGGTAGAAGTTTTTTAGCTGCGTGGTCGGTATGTAGCATGACAGCAACACCGTAATGTTTGGCAACATTGTGCACATAATTAGCAGCACTTACAGCCCCAATTACCGCAGCCTGTTGGCCTTCGAGGCTTAAGCCTTTTCCGCAAAAAAACTGTGCTCCGCCATTAGATAGTTGAATAATAACAGGCGACTTCATTTTTTTTGCCGCCTCTAGCGTGGCGTTTACTGACGATGTACTCACCACATTAACTGCTGGCAGTGCATATTGATGAGTGCGTGCATGTTTATACACTTCGCTTACTTCATCGCCAACAATAACGCCCGGCGCAATGGTTGGGGCTAAATAATTCATTTTATGCTCCTTGCTATTTTAAAGCCTCGATACAAGAGTCTGTAATGGCTTGCCAATTACCTTGTGCAACCCATTCTTTTTTCGCAACCCAAGTACCGCCTACTGCAAATACATTATTTAAAGAAAGGTAATCCATTTTGTTTGCTTCGCTTACACCACCAGTTGGGCAAAAGCTCACTGAACGAAATACCGATGACACAGCAGATACAAACGGCGCACCACCAGCAAGCGATGCTGGAAATAGTTTTTGCTCTTCAAAGCCGTATTCTAGCGCCATTAAAATATCACCCGTGTTAGAAACACCCGGTAATACAGGTACACCGCATTTAACTAATTCACTTAATAGTTTAGGAGATACCGCTGGAGTTACAATAAAGTCAGAGCCTGCATCGAGTGCTTGCTTTAAAATGGTTTCGTTAATAACGGTGCCAGCACCTACTTTAAGTTGAGGAACTTGCTCTTTGATAGCTTTGAGCGCATCAATTGACGCCTCTGTTCTTAAAACGACTTCGACCAGTGTAAGGCCTGCTTCTGCCATTGCTTTTGCAATGTGTACGCCTTGCTCTGGCGTGTCGGCTTGAATTATAGGTAGCAGAGTTTGGCCTGCCATAAGTTCAGAAAAGCGAGTCATGCGTTGTTTCCCTTATTTTAAATAGTAGTGCTAATTAGCCTGCGATCTGAATAATAAATCTGTTAATCACATTCAGGTTAATTAGCTTTTTTATATTGGGTTATTGCTAAATTATGTTTTATAGCCCTGTTTGCGCCATAGCCTGTTGAAATACATCTTTTGGTGCTATTGCACCTGGTTGCTGGATAACCGTACCGGCGGCTTTTGCACCTAGTTTTACCGCATCACTTATAGTACGGCCATCTAAACGGGCCCCTAAATAAACACCATTAAATGCATCACCAGCCGAAGTGGTATCAACCACATTTTTTACAGGTGTAATGCTGTGGCTTTGAAGTGTTTGACCTTCTTTTGTTATTACAGAGTCAGGGCCATTTTTTACTACAATTTCGTCAATATTGTAGGGAGTTAAATATTCAATCACCGCTTCAACACTTTTAACGTTATAAAGTGTTTCTAAGTCTTCTACGCCTGGCAGTGTAATGTCACACAAACTAAATGCCGTATCGTACTGCTGCTTAGTTTGCTCAACGCTATCCCATAAGCGCGCACGGTAGTTAGGATCAAATACTATTTTTACCCCAGCCGCTTTGAGCTGTTTAACTATTTCCCAAAATTGCGGCCTTGCTTGGTTTTCAATAACCGCTAGAGAAATCCCCGAAAAGAAAAACATATCGCCAGTGCTAAGCTGTTTAACTATATCTTCGCTCATAAACTCAACTACTTTTTTAGCTGCTGAGTCATCGCGCCAGTAAATAAAGCTGCGCTCACCTTCGTCATCGGTTTCTATGTAATACATACCCGGCACTTTGGTGTTATGGCTAAATACAAACTGTGTATTTAGCTGCTCGCTTACAAAGCGCTCACGCATTTTTTTACTTAAGTTATCTTCGCCCAATGCGGTGACTACAGATGTTTCTATTTCCGCAAAGCAGCGCTTTAAATATACAGCCGAATTATAAACATCACCTGCAAACGACTGATGCAATGTTGAGGGAACGGTTGCTCTAAGCTCAATCATACACTCGCCAATAAAGTAAATATTTTTCATTATTGTCACTTACCTTAGGTAGTAAGTGGCTATGCAGAGCGCATAGCCACAGCCATTGAATTAATCAGGCTTTTTAAGAGGTTCGATTTTTGGAATTAAAATCCATACAGCAGCCATTGCAATAATGGCAAGCGAAGCGCCTATTACAAATGCAGGCGTGTAGTTGCCATCAGCGGTTAAAATAGGCACTAATGAAGTAAGTCCTACCGCGCCTAATTTTGCAGCCATACCGGAGAAGCCCGATAACGTACCCACTGCCTTTTTACCTAACAGGTCACTTGGTAGAGTTTGTACGTTACCAATAGCGGTTTGAAAGCCAAACAATATAACAGCCATAATAAGTACCGCTGTAGTTGGGCCGCCTGGGTTTGCCATTGCAAGCAATGCTGGCAGCATAATTAAACAACCTAAGGTAATAGTAAGCTTACGTGTTTTGTCTGTATTCCAACCTGCTTTTAAACGGTTTTGCGCTAATAGACCACCAAACCATGCGCCAAACATGGCCCCTACATAAGGCACCCAGCCGTATATACCAATAGATTTAACATCCATTGCGTATACTTCGTTTAGGTAAATTGGGATCCAAAATACAAATAACCACCAAATTGGGTCGATGGCAGCAGACGCTATAATAACGCCCCAACTTTGCTTACGAGAAAGTAGCTCGCCAGTTGACGGATTATATTCTTCTTCGTCATCGCTAGTTACATCGCCATTATCATCTACACGACGTTGGCCTGTTAAAATATATTCACGCTCTTCTTCAGATATCCATGGATGGCTACCTGGTGGCGCTTTTACTAAAATAATCCACGGCACTAACCATAAAAAGCCTAACGCACCGACAAAAACAAACACCATTTGCCAGCTAAAGTACACGGTTAAATAAGCAATAAGCGGAATAGCAATAATGCCACCAATAGCCGCACCTGAATTAAATATACCCTGTGCTAAGGCACGCTCTTTAGTGGGAAACCATTCTGCGTTCCCTTTAGCAGCACCTGGCCAGTTACCCGCCTCAGCCACACCTAAAATAGCGCGAAAAATACTTAAGCTTAAAACGCCTTGCGCAAAAGCATGTGCAATAGTTGCTAATGACCACACACCAATTGATAATACAAAGCCTAAGCGTGTGCCAACCCAGTCAAATATTTTGCCAAAAATGGCTTGGCCAAATGCATAAGCAAATACAAATACAATAGAGATGTTAGCGTAAATTTGTTTGCGCTCTAATGCTGATTCATCAGGGAACATTTCTTCTACTATGTCTGGCCATAAAACGCTAAGCGCTTGACGGTCGATGTAGTTAATAATGGTAGCAAGTGCAATAAGCACGATAACCCACCAGCGTAAGCCTTGAATTTTCATAGGTTAATCCTCAAGAAAGTCTTCACGAGCAGGGCTAAAGGTATCAATTAAAATACCGCCCGTTGGGCACGTTGCACCATGATCGGCAAAGGGTGGAATAAAGCAGCTATCTCCCGCTTTTAATATTTTTGTAACGCCGTCTATATTAAAGTGAAACTCACCTTCAACTACGTACGTTACCTGAGAGTGCCTATGTGCATGGTTATAACCAATTGCGCCCTCAGAAAACCAAATTTTTACCGCCATAAGCTCTTCGTTATAGCCAAGCATTTGACGTTTTAAGCCGTTACCTAAATCTTCAATTTCGGTTTCGTTACCAAATGAAAAGTGTGCGCTTTGCTTTTGCATCCTGTTTACTCCTGATTATTCTTCATCATATAAACGCCAAGACGGCCGTTTAAAGTGAATGCTTTATTTTGATAAGTGAATGTATTTTTCGTGACTGTGTCAGATTTATTTATTGCAACAAGGTAAGTGTTATTTTTAATGTCTACTTCAACGAGTAATAAGCTACCTTGTTCGGTATATTTAAGTGAGGTTACTCTGCTGTTCGCCTCTAAGGTGTATTCTTTGCTTGGATTATATTCGCCGTGCGGCTCTAAAATAGAGATAAACTTATGTTGCTTGGCTTTGTTTACTCTGCGAATAAAACCGTTTTCGTTGCGCAAGTTAAAGTGCGGATCGTTTGCACCTATTTGCGTGAACAAGAAAGACTCATCCCCTTTAACTAAACTAGTTTGTGTGTAAAAACGCCCGTTATCATTGAGCCAAGTTACTTTAGCAAGCCCTTCTTTAGGTGTTGCTTGAGCTTTAAGCCATAAATGTTGATACCCGTTTTTATCCCCTAAAGCTGATAACTGTTGAGTGTTACCTGCTAATTTAAAACTTGTATCTATTAGCTGGCCTTTATAATGTAGCGGTAAATCAAACTTGTGCGCTTTAGTTGCATCTACATTAAAAATATCAACAGTAATTGTGCTATCTAGCTCAGGTAAGTTAACCAGCGCTAAAGTACGCTCTAAGTTTACGCCTTTGTACGCTGTGCTAATTTCACCACTTGAAACCGTACCGTATTTATTGGTTTCGAAATAATTAAGCGTAGGATAATTGTTATTACCCACTTCAACATTGGCATTAAAGTGCGTGGTTTCATCAACCACAACCGTATTGTGCGCAACGGTGTGTTTTGCATAGGTTTCGTTTTCTGGTAGGTAACGCCCGCCGTATTTTGCTTCAACGTTTAAAAAACGTGCAGCCCCATAGTCAGATACAATTTCGTTACCTTTATCGTAAAACTGCCATGTAAGCTTATCAAAATGACCATGGCCTAAGCCTTGTGCGGCCGGCTTAAACAATAAGGCTTGATCGCCACCTACGTCACTGCGCATAACAACTAATGCGCCTTGCTTACCATCGTTTCCGTCACCAAAAGCAACTGATTTAAATTTATATGGCTTTTGCATATTTTTATCGAGCGCTTGCGCAACCTTTAGGCCGTCTCCCGATAAGATAATTTGATCTTGTTTTTTAGCTATATCTAAATAACCGGCATCGTTTGTTAACCCATAAGCGGCTGTAACACCTTGCACAAGCTCTATAGTGTCAATACCTTTACTTTTTATGGCATCGTTTATAGGAAAAAATAAACCGTTGTAGCTAAGCTGAATGGTGGTATCAATGGCTTTTAATAATATGCCATCGCGGTATTGGAATATTTCACGCTCTGGCTCGTTGTTTTCAATTGCCTTTGCAAACGTTACAAACGGTAGTAGCGCAAAACGTTGATAATAAGGGCCTTCGTTATAATAGCCTTGCGGCGAAAATAGCATTTCTAACTGTTTAACAAACCCACCCTTACCTGATTTTTTTAAATCAAATAATGATTTTTCAACCCACTCAGGCTCGTCTAATACGTAACCTGCCATGCCCACGCCTGCCGTTGCCCATGTGCCATGATTGTGTACTTTATTAAAGGTTGAAGGTTGTCCCTCAGACATAAATAACGAAATTGGGCGCAGTAAGTCATCTTCAATTGTTTTAATGTTTTTAGCACTTAAAGAGTTATGTATTAGGTCGTATGCTTGAATGGTATAAACAAGCCACATTGCCTCATTTAGACTTTGCCAAAATAATTTACCCGGGTTTTGCGACTTAACTTTACGCTTAGGGTGCACATCAAGCGTTGGGTATAACTCTGCGTAAGCAAGTAGCATATCGCGAACATAATTTGCGTACTTTTCATCTTTACTTAGCTGATAAATAACACCCGCGTTATACATAAGCTGATAGTTCTTTTTATGGCGTTCGTGGGTGTAACCACCTCCGCCATCTTTAGGAACAGGCACCGTTATTGGCAGCGCTATTTGCTCATCTACCTGCGTTTTTAACAATTCAAACGCAGTGGCAAATTTACTCTCACTGTTAGTGCTTATAGCTTGGCGCATTTGCTGAACATCGTCATTGGTTATTACCAAATTAGGGTGTGCAGCATAGGCATTTAAAGAAAATAGTAAGGCGGAAGCAGTCACACCAGCAGTTTTGAAATAGGTTTTACCTCGAGATAAATTCATTCCTGTTACCCCGCCTTATTTAGTACGTTATTGTTTTTAATTATTGCCGTGTGCGGCCCTGATACTCTTAACTCTTTAACGCTCGGCGCTTTGGTTGCATCAAACTTATTATTTGTGATTGCTGTTTTAGGCTCACCTACAGTGTGCTCAATTTTAATAACTGCCGATTTTTTAAACTCGTTGTTAGTAATATTACTTACTTGCACTCCATGGGCATACACGCTAGCTTGTTTTTTATTACGCTTACCTAAGCCCACGTTAGTTAACGTATTATTACTTATTAGAAGATGAGGCCCAAAGGTGCTTTCGTCACTTCCACCACGGTAAAGTTTAACAACCGCACCCGCTACATCGTTAAATTTATTACCTTTTATCGTAACGTATTCAGCGTTATAAATACCTAGGTCTTCTATTTCTGTGTTAAGGCGTAATATGTCACCGGTTACGTTGTCAAAGGTATTATTTGTTAGTGTAATTTCATCAGCCATTGCACCTTTACCCGTTACAAAAAAGTGAAACGAGTGATTAATATCTAACTTAATTAACTGCGAGTTATGAATTTCAAAACGGTAGTTATCGACCATACCCCATTTTTGAGTACGTACTACACTGTTGCCTATGGCATCGGGTGCGCTTTCACCAGAGATAACTAAACCATCTAGCTTTAGGCTACCGCCATCGTGAATTTCAAATAAAGTAGAACGCTGATAAGTAAGCTTAGCTTTACCTGGGTTTTTAGCTTTAATTGTAAGTGCTTTACTAATTTTAATAAGTTTTGATACATCGTATTGGCCATCAGCAAGCGCTAGCACATCTCCAGATTGGGCGTTATTAATTGCATTAAGTAGGTCGCTTACATTTGCTTTAACTTGATGCGTTTTACCTGAGTCAAATTCAACAACCTGTGCTATTTTTGGATACCAACTAACGCCGGTATCGTCCTTTTTTAGCACTTTTAAACCACGTTTAGCACCTGCTTTAACTTTACTTGATTTAGGGTAAAGTAAGCCGTTACTTGCTTTACTAAGTGTTACATTTTGCTTTTTAACACCATAAGCAAGCTCTTTTAATACCGTGGTATTTGCAACGTTATTGGTCAAAGCAATACCACTTACATCATCAAATGTAGTAAATGGCTGCTCGCCATTTTGATTAATAATCAGGTTGTTTTTCATTACGCTGTTAATAGGTGCTGCACTTCGCTCTGCATCGCTACCTGCAGCAAGTTGTACATGGCTTACATTTACAAAGGTGTTGTTTTCTATTGTTGCGTTTTCAACTTGGTGGTAACGGTTAATTGGCGAGTTTGGTACACCGTTCATAACGGTAAATCCACTACCAAATCGGTAACCTGTGAGCCCTTCAAGGTAGTTGTTTCTTACAATTTGGTCTTTGTTGATAATACGAATACCGCCAGTATGGTCTACGCCATTACCAAAGAAGATGTTCTCTTCAATTACATTGCCATTACCATGGCGAAGGGTTAACGTACCGCGGGATTCAAAAAATACGTTATTACGAATTTGGTTTTTACCTGATTTTACTGAGATAATTTCTACTTCACCGTTAGTGCGTTCAAAGTAATTGTTTTCAACTACTGTAAATGAATCACTTAGTGAGTAATGGCTGGTGCCAATACGCAGGGTTTCACCACCATTAGAGCCAAAAGTAGGACGGTAACCAAAAAAGTTATGATCTATTTGGTGATAATTTTGCTGACTTTGCTCGCTATTTAATCTTACAGCAACCGTAACACCTTTGTTTCGCTTGCCAATTAAATGGCTGTGATCAAAGCGGTTGTGCTTACCATATAAAGCCACCCAGTAATCTGACTCACGTTTATCTGGGTTATTGTAGTTGTCGATAACAACTTGGGTTACACGTGAATGTGTAGCTAGTTCATTCTTGTTTTTACGAAATTCAATAACAGCGGAACTGGGCGTATAACCATTTTTAAACACAAGGCCAGACACTTTTAAATAGGTACCTGCTAATCTTAAATTAGATTGCCCGGATAAAATTACTTTACCTTTGGTTTGTGCGCTCAGTGAAATTGGTGCGTTTTTAGTACCTTGGCCTTGTAATAATATTTCGAAATCAGACCACGTACCGTCTTTGAGAGTTACTTTATCACCGGCAACTAAATCGCCAGAAATTTCCTTAAAAGCTTGTTTACTATCTATAAAATAATCTTTGGCTGCCAATTGTGTGGATGAGCATCCAATAAGAACTAGGCTAAGCTTTATTATATTAATTAAACGCATAGATAACTCTTTTTCAGTGTGACTGGAAGTAATGCTTTATCAATAGTAATACTGCACTCATTACACAAAGCAGATTAAATCTAGCCAGTTGATGTTGTGTGTGTTTTGGTGCTTTAACGTTGTTAAAGCACCAAATGTTGTTGTCGGTGTTACTTTTCTAGAGATTTAAAGTAATCAAAAATCTCAGGTACGTTGCCCTGCCCCATACCCGCATCAAATGCAGCTTGTAAGTTAGCAGATGAACCTTCAGCTATTTTAGACTCAGTGCCAAGGTCAGAAACCATTTGCAAAAAGTAACCTAAATCTTTGTTTGCATTAGCAATTGAAAAACCAAGGTCGCTTACATTATCTACCGCGTAGTTTTTACAAAATTGCATAAATGGCGAGTTAGATGGGCCAGTAGACATAATGTCGAATAACTGTTGACGATCAACACCTGCTTTGTCAGCAACTGCAAAGGCCTGAGACATTGCACATACTGTGGTCATACCCATAAAGTTATTAATTAACTTAGTTGTATGGCCTGCTCCTAGTTCACCCAGGTGGAATACATTTTCGCCTTGATCTTCAAGTACTGGCTTAACTTTATTAAATGTATCAATGTCGCCTGCTGCCATAATGTTAAGTAAACCATCTTTAGCGTGTGCTGGAGTACGGCCAAGCGGTGCGTCAATCATACCTGCGCCTTTAGCAGCTAAGTCTGCACCAATTTTTTTAGTAGACGATGGAATTGATGTACCAAAATCAACTAAAACAGCACCTTCTTTAATACCCGCTAAAATGCCATCTTCTGCGTATACAATTTTCTCAACAACGGCAGAGGTCGTAAGACAAAACATAACAATGTCGGCACCCTCAGCTAGCTCTTTTGCTGTGCTTGCTGTTTTTGCGCCACGGCTGACACATGCAGCAACAGCATCTTTGTTTAAATCCATAACAATAAGCTCATAGCCTTTGTTCTGTAAATTTTCGGCCATATTGCCGCCCATTAAGCCTAGGCCGATAAAACCGATTACTGGTTTTGACATGAATAACTCCTAAATATGATGGCGCGTGCTTTTATGAGTACGAGTAATGATTTACCCCATAAATAGGTACGCTGTGTCGTTTATTTTCAAATTTGGTAAAGAAACCCTAATCAGTCCGTTTGAATAGATAACCAGCTGTGTTGTTACCCTTTAAGTAATTTAAGGTTGCGCTTAAATTACTCACTATTTATTAACTGGTTATGTATTTAATACGCGTTATTTAGCATTACTTTGATTATTTATTAATACCTTAAGTAAGCTAAAACCAAGTAGCTTACCAATTGGTATGTAAAAACTGTATTACCATAGTCGTTTTTTGTCAACCAATAAGTTAACCTTGTAAACCAAGCTCATTTACAACCCCAAGCTTAAATTTAAAATAAACATTATAAATCAGTAATTTAAACCAAAAATCAAAAAGAAATAAATTACAACTCGTTTTAACTTACTTGGTTATACACTTTGTGATAATAGGTTGACCAATACTTCAATGTTATTTAAAAAATACACACGTACATTACTAGGCGCACATAATGTATAGCCAATTTTTAAACCGTGATGTAGTTAGCAGTAGTAAAAATTTGTTCACTTGAGCCTATTGCTGGTTTTATACCGCCCAACAAAAGATTGAAATACTTTAAAGCTTGTAAACACCTGACAACGCCCACATTTACTAGTGATAAATATAACCCCTTATAAAGTGCAACTAGCTGACAGCTGATGGCCTGTTTAAAAATTTAACGATAAACAGTCCATATGCATCTCAATTACTAAATTTATAATTAATTAAGGTAGCCAAAAATGCGTTTATTACACACAATGTTGCGTGTAGCCGACTTAGAAAAATCACTTTCTTTTTATACAGAAGTTTTGGGAATGAAAGAGCTGCGTCGCTCAGATAACGAAGATTACCGCTATACATTGGCTTTTGTTGGTTATGGTGAGGAAGAAAATAATACGGTATTAGAACTTACTTATAATTGGGATCAAGACAGCTACGACCATGGTAATGCATACGGCCATATAGCTATTGAATTTGACGATATTTATAAAGCATGTGAGGACATAAAAGCTGCCGGTGGTAATGTTAGCCGCGAGCCCGGCCCTGTAAAAGGAGGCACTACTGAAATAGCCTTTGTGAAAGACCCTGACGGTTATGCTATTGAGCTTATTCAGAAAAAAGAAAAAATGAGTGAGTTTTAATGCATTTTAAGCCCTGTTATAGCACTTAAATGGTAAGTATCATTGAATGTATATATTTTACATAAAAGGTGCCTTTGAGCACCTTTCATCGTAATTGGCTATCTTTACTCGCACGGCGATTAACTGCATTTAGTTTTTTACCCTGAGACTCAAGCTCACTTTGGCACGCTACACAATACCTAACACCTGGTAATGCCAACCTGCGAGCCTGCGGGATCTCACAATCACATTCATCGCAATACTCTGCACTTGCACCAGAAATTAAGTTTTGCCTTGCGTATTGCACGGCATCATTAACACTCGCATCGATTTGATCCTGGATTGCGCCATCACGCGCCCAACCACTAGCCATAATTATCTCCTAAAAGTAGTAATACCAATCCGCAATATTACTTAATCATTTTTAGGGGCTAAATGTGTCGCTACCTCAGTTAAAAAACTCTCATTTACTACTGCATGGATACAGAAGGTAGAACAATGCAGGAGCAATAGCCGAGAACAACTAAATAGCGAATTTTTTGCCTAGCTATCAACACGTTTTTCCAGCCTCAAAATAGATTACGTAATTGAGCGAATTGGTATAAGAAGTTGGTTTTATGCTAACAATAGAATGCTTTATTAGTGCTGAATAAATTTAAAAGTAAATTAAGTGGGATAGATTTTTTAAAAGATATATAAGAATAGTAAAATATTAATATGAAAGATAAAAATGGAGAGTTTAAAACTTAACTAGTGCGAGTTAAGAGTATGGCGTACACAAAAGATTAGTGCTCATGACAACGTTGTGTATTGAGAGTGCTGTGTTGCACTACTTTATACAATACTTAACATAGTAGATGGCGTCCCCAAGGGGATTCGAACCCCTGTTACCGCCGTGAAAGGGCGGTGTCCTAGGCCTCTAGACGATGGGGACACTAAAAAGTGTCACTAGGACAACTGAAAGTTTAAACTCGATTCAGACGAGCTTTAATAACACTACCCTACTAAAAATAGTAAGTGGCGTCCCCAAGGGGATTCGAACCCCTGTTACCGCCGTGAAAGGGCGGTGTCCTAGGCCTCTAGACGATGGGGACACTAAAAAGTGTCACTAGGACAACTGAAAGTTTAAACTCGATTCAGACGAGCTTTAATAACACTACCCTACTAAAAATAGTAAGTGGCGTCCCCAAGGGGATTCGAACCCCTGTTACCGCCGTGAAAGGGCGGTGTCCTAGGCCTCTAGACGATGGGGACACTAAAAAGTGTCACTAGGACAACTGAAAGTTTAAACTCGATTCAGACGAGCTTTAATAACACTACCCTACTAAAAATAGTAAGTGGCGTCCCCAAGGGGATTCGAACCCCTGTTACCGCCGTGAAAGGGCGGTGTCCTAGGCCTCTAGACGATGGGGACACTAAAAAGTGTCACTAGGACAACTGAAAGTTTAAACTCGATTCAGACGAGCTTTAATAACACTACCCTACTAAAAATAGTAAGTGGCGTCCCCAAGGGGATTCGAACCCCTGTTACCGCCGTGAAAGGGCGGTGTCCTAGGCCTCTAGACGATGGGGACACTAAAAAGTGTCACTAGGACATTTGATAAGTTTAACTCATATCATGAGCTGCTAAGGTAATGCGTATTTTACAAGTAAAGACTCGAGCTTTAAGTGTTACGCTATTCTCTTGGTATAACCACCTCTAGTATAAACTAGATGGCGTCCCCAAGGGGATTCGAACCCCTGTTACCGCCGTGAAAGGGCGGTGTCCTAGGCCTCTAGACGATGGGGACGCAGAAAACTGCTACCCTAGGACATGCACAAAGTTTTGGTGGAGCTATGCGGGATCGAACCGCAGACCTCTTCGCTGCCAGCGAAGCGCTCTCCCAGCTGAGCTATAGCCCCAAACCATTTAATACATAACGTGATTAAGACGTCGTGTATCGCTGAGTGCGGGGCGCATTCTATGCACCACCCAAAATAAAGTCAACAGTTTTTTATGCCACTTTATTTAAATGGTTTAATTTTCAACAAACTGGCTACCAAGCATGCTAAAAAATACAATTTAGACTTAATTCCTTGCATACCGCCTATAATAACACCGTAATCTCAAAGTCTATATTAAAACCCTCCCCTTCTTATTTATGCACAGTGCAGCAATGCAATTAAAAGGTATACATTTATATGCAAATTAAGTTTAAGTAATTTAATTTAAATAGCGCCCACCCACATTACGCTTATAGCATAGGAATTACCGGTTTATTTCACAGACTGTTTTTAAGTTAATTTTAAAACTAATTTAATAGTTATGTTTTGAGGTAACAGTACTCCTTATATCAATTTACTAGTTACGATACTTTTTATGTTCGGCCCTAACCTAAAGCTTGCTGAATTGTGTTGGTTAACTATAGGTATGACAGAATAAACCTTACTACCTACACTAAGCGGGCTTCTAAATTTAATGAACGCCACATCCTAGCAATACCTTATCGATGCTTATTTAAGCATTACTATTAAAATTGCCGATAAAATAGACGCCCCTCTTATGCCGTTGTTTATAAAACCTTCATTCAGCACATTTTTATCATTCAAGTGTTGACACATTTCCAACTCTATCTATAATAGCGCCCCACAACAACGCAGCAATGTGAAGTTGTTTAGATGTGGGTGATTAGCTCAGTTGGGAGAGCATCGCCCTTACAAGGCGAGGGTCACTGGTTCAAGTCCAGTATCACCCACCACTTTTTAAAAGTGATTCACATCTAAATTCTATATGGGCATTTAGTTCTATTAGAAAAAAGAGCATTACCGCTACCACCAAGTAACGGCAAAGTTCACTGGTTAAAATCCAGTACTATTTATTTAATAGTAGCGTTTTAATTTATATGTGGGTGATTAGCTCAGTTGGGAGAGCATCGCCCTTACAAGGCGAGGGTCACTGGTTCAAGTCCAGTATCACCCACCACATATAAGCTTACTATTGTATTAATGGTCACGTTTTAAAATTGTAATATGGGTCGTTAGCTCAGTTACAAGAAAAGAGAGCATCACCGCTTTTTATAAAAGATGGCGAAGTTCACTGGTTAAAGTCCAGTACTATCTATACAGATAATAGTATGTAATATGGGTCGTTAGCTCAGTTGGGAGAGCATCGCCCTTACAAGGCGAGGGTCACTGGTTCAAGTCCAGTACGACCCACCATTCTTAGAATGGTGCATATTACAAAAATTTATATGTGGGTGATTAGCTCAGTTGGGAGAGCATCGCCCTTACAAGGCGAGGGTCACTGGTTCAAGTCCAGTATCACCCACCACATATAAACCTATTATTATGTTAATAGTTGCTTGTAAAATTTAATATGGGTCGTTAGCTCAGTTGGGAGAGCATCGCCCTTACAAGGCGAGGGTCACTGGTTCAAGTCCAGTACGACCCACCATTCTTAGAATGGTGCATATTAAATATATAATTTGGGTGATTAGCTCAGTTGGGAGAGCATCGCCCTTACAAGGCGAGGGTCACTGGTTCAAGTCCAGTATCACCCACCAAATTATATTTAATTTATAAGTCTTTAATAAAAGTCATACCTATTATATGTGGGTGATTAGCTCAGTTGGGAGAGCATCGCCCTTACAAGGCGAGGGTCACTGGTTCAAGTCCAGTATCACCCACCACATATAAACCACCTTACTCATTCTTTCTGTTTATTATAAAGCATCGCCGTCCTTTACAAATAATGGCGCGAGTTACCGGCATCATGCCAAGTCATCACCCACCACATATAAACCACCTTACTCATTCTTACTGTTTATTATAAAGCATCGCCGCCCTTTACGAATAATGGCGCGGGTTACCGGCATCATGCCAAGTCATCACCTACCACATATAAACCACCTTACTCATTCTTACTGTTTATTATAAAGCATCGCCGCCCTTTACAAATAATGGCGCGGGTTACTGGCATCATGCCAAGTCATCACCCACCACATATAAACACTTCAGAACACCTAATTTAAATCCCTTAAAAATAAATATCATTTATTAAGTAATTTTGTTTAATATCTTTTAAACCTTACTGTTTAAAATACTCATGCCCTAATAGTTCATAGCCAGCTAAATGTATGAATATAAATTAATCTTCTAATAACCTCGGCTAATAGTTAAATTCCCTTGTAAGCAACTAAACTGTTGATTATAGTCTGTGTTAAATCTAATAACGTTTAAGCCAATGCCCACTAAGATCTATGCAAAAGCCAAAATACTGATAGTTGAAGAGCAACCACTAGCTCAAAGCTATATGAAACAGTCGCTGGAAAGGCTTGGCTTTCGGCAATTGCACTTTGCCGATCATGCAATTTCGGCAAAAGAACAATGCTTAGCTGAGCAATTTGACTTAATTGTTTGCTCGTTTAATTTAAGCAAGCATCAAGATGGCTACCAACTTTATGAAGAGCTGCGTGTTAAGCAGCTTATAAAAAACTCCACCGCATTTATTTTTATTTCCGCTGAAACCAGTGGCGCGCTTGTACACAGTGTTTTAGAGCTTCAGCCAGACGACTTTTTAGTCAAGCCATTTACAGTACAAGAACTAAAAACACGCATAGAACGAATTTTAAAACGTAAAAATGAGCTACAGAGCATTTATACGCTTATAGATGATGGCAACGACTCAAAGGCCATAAAAATAATAGATGCTGCACTGAATAAAAAAAACAACATATACAGCCCTATCCTACTTCGCCTAAAAGGAGATGCCTTACTAAGGCTTAATCGCAGTGAAGAAGCAAAAGACTTTTTCACATCGGTTCTCGATATACAAAAATTTGCGTGGGCAAAGGTTGGTTTAGTTGAGGCTTTAATTGCAAATAACGAGCATATACTCGCGCAGCGCATGTTAAAAACCATGCTAGAACGCCACGAAACTAGGTTAGTGGCGCTAGATTTGCTCGGGCGCTTGGAGATAAAACTAAATCAATTTGAACTCGCACAGGACTTTTTGAGCCAAGCGGTAGATATTGCGCCGCGCAATATACAAAGGCAAAAATCATTAAGTAATGTGTCGTTAATCAATCACGATTACGAAAAAAGTTATTTAACGCAAAAAGAAATAGCCAGCTACGCGCGCCATTCTATTCACGACAGTCCAGACATATACCTAAACGCTGCTCGAGCCGGTATCGACTTTGCACTAACAACCGATCAGACAGATCAAATACAGCGTATTTCTCGTCAAACTAATAAATATATTAATGATTTAAAGTTACAGTTTCCAAATAATGCTAACCAATCACAAATTGATGTGCTTAATGCTCGATTACATTATTTAAAAGATGAACACCAAAAAGCAAAGCGCTTAATAGAACAATTAGATGATGACGATGCGTTAATCCGCTCAGTTGATGGCGCACTCGATAAAGCAAAAGCGTTTCATGAATTAGGCTTTCATCAAAAAGCCCAGGCACTTTTTAGCCAAATAATAAGCCACTGTGAGCGCCACCCTAATATGAGCGACACCACATACCTGCGTTATATTCAACAACAACAAATTGAACGTCGTGATATTAAAATGGGCCCAAAAGAGCTTAATAACCATGCAGTTACCCAGTTTAATAAAGGCCAACTTAACACTGCCTTGGAGGCGTTTACGCAAGCATTTAGAGTGATGCCGCGAAACCCAAGCATTGCACTTAATTTGTTACAGTGTTTATTTGATTCAAGCAAACAAAAGGGCGGCACTTTTAACATGGTAATTGCTAAAAAATGCTACGCCCTTTTGAGTAAATCGTCACTACAGCCTGATCAATCTCAGCGCTTAGATAAGCTTTTATATATGGCTAAAGAATTAAAGCTCGATATTCAAAGCCCTGATAAATAAATTTTATAACTTTTTCATTGCAGCCGCATTTACACAATAACGTAGCCCAGTAGGTGCTGGCCCATCAGGAAAAATATGCCCTAAATGCGCATCACACACATTACACACCACTTCAACACGCTGCATACCATGGCTTGAGTCATTCACATAGCCAATGGCTTCTATTGTTGCAGGCTGTGTAAATGAAGGCCAGCCGGTACCACTATCAAACTTCTCATCAGCGTCAAACAATAAGTTATTGCAACACACACACGCATATTTACCTGGCTCTAAAAGCGTACAGCTTGATGAACTGTGAGGGCGCTCAGTGCCTTTATTACGTGTAACGTAATACTGCTCATCAGTTAGCATTGCTTGCCATTGCGCATCTGTTTTTACAACCTTTTCGCTAGGCGTAGGGTTGCCATTGTTGGCAAAATTTATAACATCATTCCAAGTGAGCATAATAGCCTCCTTCGGTATTAATAAGTGATTAGGGTCTGTTGATCTTTTAAGGTTAAATTTACAGCAGTCTGTTTGGTATTTAGGCAAGGCAGAGCCTATGCAGTGTGGTTATTCCCCATAATTGGGCGATAACGTAGCATTAAGGCCAAACAGGCGCTGCCCACCGGGTTCTTCCTAGGGGCTATTTACTCTTTGTTGCTCAGTTTTTACTTAGCCCACTAGGTTACAAACCTCGCGCCGCGATTAAACAGCCCCTAGTTGAACAAACTTTAATCCACAAAGTTCAACAGACCCTAACTAAAGCGAATTGTTTGCTTTTCTTGCTCTGAAAGTATGCGCTTCATGTAGGTTTCAATATCATTTTTTTGTGCGGGTAAACTTACGCTAAATTGGCGCTCGTTATTACTGTGAATAATAAGCTCATCATCTTTACTTTCTATATGTTCAATACTGCCAATTACAAGCCATTGCGGACCAAACTTTTTATCAAAAAAGCCTGCTAAACTAAATAGCATTAAATGTTGAGGGTCACGCTGAATAAAATTATCAAGCGTATTACGTTGCTTAAACATTGGCGTAAGCCTATAACAACACGAACAAAAAACAAAAAACCATACCCCTAATACGGCTTTAAACCAAATGTGATCAGTTAACACACCGCTCAATGCTAATGCACAGAGTATTAGCCCTATAAGCGTGACCACAATCGCTATTTTTTTATTAATGGCGTCCATTAACTATCCTTTATTAAGTGGCTTTTTATCACCGGCTTTTTCGGTAGGTTCAGGCCAATCGTTAAAAAACACGGTTAAATACCGACTCTTAGCCAAATACCACAGCACCCAAAGCACAATAACCATTTGCACAGCTAAAAACAGTGAAAACCGATAATGACTATGTGCGGCCTGAATAGTTAACCAACTTAAATCAATTAATGCGCACAGTATTAACGGCCAGCGCATATAACGCCAGAGTTTTGCTAATCGTTCACTTTGCTTGTGTGAATCGCGAGGCCGCCTTAAACAAAATAAGAACGTAGGTACAATTGCAATTGCACCTATCGTAATGGCAACAAAAAAGTCGTTTTTTGATTTAAAAAATAACGACATTAAATCAAGTTCAGGCCTGCGACTTAGTGCTGCAATTACCCAAATAAAATATGAGCGCAGCAACACTAATATACTTAAATGAAATGCAATAGGCGTACGGTAGCTTCCGTATTTGTCCCAGTACTCTGGCCCGTATCGACTCATAGTGGCTACCCTAAGCGTTATATTTATCGAACAAAGCAATTAAGTCTTCTTCGGTTAATATTTCAATGCCTAGGTCTTGTGCTTTAGTAAGTTTAGAGCCTGCTTTTTCTCCTGCTACTAACGCATCGGTTTTAGCGGATACACTGCCCGCTACCTTTGCACCTAATTGCTGTAAGCGCGCTTTAGCATCATTACGATTTAATGTGTTTAATGTACCTGTAAGTACATAGGTAAGCCCAGCTAATGGCTGTTCATCTTCTGAGGGAGCACTAAGCGCAGGCCAATTAACCCCTTGTTCTATTAACGCATTTACAACATCAACATTGTGCTGCTCATCAAAAAAGCCGCGAACGTGAGTCGCTACAATAGCGCCTACATCACTTACTTGCGTTAAGCTATCTATGCTAGCATTTGTAACTTCTTCAAGGGTTAAAAAGTGATTCGCTAAGTTTTGCGCTGTGGCTTCGCCTACTTCCCTAATGCCTAAAGAGTACAAAAATTTAGCAAGCGTGGTGGCCTTTGCATCTTCAAGTGCAGCCACTAAATTTTTAGCCGATTTAGGCCCCATACGCTCAAGTGATTCAAAATGGCCTTGTTTTAAAATAAACAAATCTGCAGGCGTTTTAACCAGCTCTCTATCGACTAATTGGTCAACTATTTTATCGCCTAGGCCGTCAACATCTAGCGCTTTGCGTGAGGCAAAGTGCTTAATAGCCTGTTTGCGCTGCGCCGGGCATACAAGGCCGCCAGTACAACGGGCGACAGCTTCACCTTCCACCTTTTCTACGTGGGAGTCACAAATTGGACACGTTTTAGGAAACTCAATATCGCGGGCATCATCAGGGCGGCGCTCAAGCACCACTTGTGTAATTTGTGGAATTACGTCGCCAGCACGGCGAATAATAACAGTATCACCTACTTTTACACCTAAACGAGCAATTTCATCACCATTATGAAGTGTCGCATTTGATACCGTAACACCGCCAACAAATACGGGCTCTAAGCGAGCAACCGGTGTTATTGCGCCTGTTCGGCCAACTTGAAACTCTACATCGAGTAATTGAGTTACTTCTTCTTGCGCCGGAAATTTATACGCAATAGCCCAACGTGGAGCACGCGCAACGAACCCTAAACGCTCTTGTAAGGCTTTTTCATTTATTTTTATTACTACGCCATCAATTTCATATTTAAGCTCGCCACGGCGCGTTAGTATATCGCTGTAATATTCAAGTGCGGCTTGAGTGCCTTCTACCAATTTAGTTTCTGGGCAAAGGGGTAATCCCCAATCGGTTAATTTAGCTAATTGCTGGTAATGATCCTCAGGAATGCTGCCATCGGCAACCAAACCTGTGCTGTATGCATAAAACATCAGCGGGCGTTTAGCGGTAATTTTCGAATCAAGCTGACGCAAACTTCCAGCTGCCGCATTACGTGGGTTTACAAATACTTTTTCGCCGCGTTTTTGTGCTTCGGCGTTTAACTTATCAAACCCTGCACTATCCATAAAGACTTCGCCACGCACTTCAAGCTCTGCAGGGTAATCACCGCGCAGCTTTAATGGCACATTACGAATTGTTTTTACGTTTTGGGTAATGTTTTCACCGGTAAATCCATCCCCTCGTGTTGCTGCTTGTACTAAAACGCCATCACGGTAAATAATAGATACCGCTAAGCCATCGAGTTTTGGCTCACAGCAAAAAGTAAGTTCACCGGTACTCATTAAGCGCTCTTTTATACGACGATTAAATGCACTAAACTCATCTTCGCTAAAGGCATTATCAAGCGAGAGCATGGGTACTTGGTGCGCCACCTGCTCAAATTTACTCAGTGCTGCCCCACCTACTTTTTGTGTTGGCGAATCGGGTGTTAAAAATTCTGGATTTTCTATCTCAAGGGCGCTTAGTTCGCGTAATAATCGGTCGTATTCTGCATCAGGAATACTGGGTGTATCAAGCACATAATAGTTATAGTTGTGCTGCTCTAAAGTACTACGAAGATGATTAATTTGCTCACTAATGCTGCTAGACATTTAAACCTCAAAAAACATAAAAAAAGCCACTTTAAGTTAAGTGGCTTAATAAAAATAATATGTACGCTATACCTTTACGGTTATTTACGCAGAAAACGCACGTACCTGTTCAACATATTGGCGAACACGGTCAACGGTCATTTCTTCGCGCTCTGCATCTAAAATTTGTGCACCAAACTCATCCGCAATTTTTTTAGCGGCGCTGTGCAACATGTTAAAGGCAGCTAAGCCATCGCCTTCACATGGTAAAGTCATAAATAAGCTAACCCCTGCGGTACTAAATTGTTCCATATTATCAATATCGAACGTACCTGGGTTATACATATTTACTAATCTAAATAACACTGGGCCTTGGCCTGCAGGGTCAATATGACGATTAAAAAAGCCTTCTTCTGAGTATTTAAAACCAAGCGTATTAACCGCCGGTAATAATTTACTGCCTTGCATACTTAGCCCTTCTGGCATTTGTATATGTACAATAACAAAGTCTGATACATCAGCTGGTGTGTCTTTTTCAGCCTCTGGTTCTTCTTGCTCTGGCTCTTGTACTACTTGAAGGTCATCTTCAATAGGTATTTCTGGCACGCTTGTATCTATTTGCGGCTCACTAGCATCAAAATTAAGCTCACCAAATTGCGGTTCATCACGCTGGGTAACAACCGGCTCTTTAGGTTCAACTGGTGTATGCGAAGGTGTATCTTGCATTGGTTCAACCCGCTCAGTAGGTGCTACCTCTGGGCTGTCTTTTTTTCTAACTGACCATAAACCGTGTACTAATAAGCCACCTATGACAAATACACTGATCACAATTAAAACCAATCTTAGTTCTTCGGCCATCCCCTCACCTTTTATTATTTGTTATGCCTAAATCCGTGTATTAATAAATACTAATACGCTTAAATTATACTTTTATGTGTGTGCAAGTTGCACTGCTTGTTCTATATCTACAGCAACCATCCGCGAAACACCTGGCTCCGCCATAGTAACACCCGTTAAACGCCCAGCCATTTCCATGGCAATTTTATTATGACTAATATAAATAAATTGCACGGATTGTGACATTTCTTCAACCAAACGGCAAAAGCGTACTACATTGGCATCATCTAGCGGTGCATCTACTTCGTCAAGCATACAGAATGGAGCTGGATTGAGCCTGAATATAGAAAACACCAATGATAATGCGGTCAGCGCTTTTTCTCCACCACTTAACAGGTGAATTGTTGAATTTTTCTTACCTGGCGGTCGTGCCATTATACTAACACCACTTTCGAGTAAATCGTCACTGGTTAATTCTAAATACGCGCTACCCCCGCCAAATACTTTAGGAAACAGCTCTGCAAAGTCATCATTTACTTGCTCAAACGTTGCCTTAAAGCGCGTTTTAGTTTCAAAGTCTATTTTGCGAATAGCCCCTTCAAGGGTATTTAACGCTTTGGTTAAATCTTCTAGCTGATTATCTAGGTAATCACTTCGCTCTTTTGCTTGTTCGAATTCGTCAATTGCGGCTAAATTAACCGCTCCTAGTTTTTCTAACTGATTAGAAAATCCTGTTAATTGGTTTTGCGCAGCACTTAAGCTAAGTGACTCTGGCAATGTTTCTAATACGCTTTTTAAACTTTGGCTTAATTCTTCAAGCGGTTCGAGTGCTGCATCCGCTTTTATCAGTAAGCTTTGCTCTTCAATACTTAATTTTTGATGCTGCTCTTGCAAACCTACAAGCTCGCCTTGTGAATTTTTAAGGCTAGCTTGTTTGGTTGTTAAGCTTTGCTTTGCATCGTTTAGCTTAGCTTGTAAGCTGGTTAAGCGCGCCTCGCCTTGCTGATGCTTTACTAAAAGCGCTGCAATTCGCTCTTTTAGTTCTAGCTCAGGGATTAATAACTCTTCTATTTGCTCGAGTAACTCCTGCGCACCTTCGCTTGCACTTACGTGTTCTTGTTCAGCATGATTAAGCTTTGTTTGACTTAATTGCCATTCACTTTGCGCCTTTTGCTCATTTAAAGTCGCTTGGTGCGCCTTGGTTTTATATTGCTCAAGTGTGGCTACTGCGTTACTGCACTTAGCATCGTTTTGCGTACGTAATGTATTTGCGGCCTCAAGCTCTGCGGTTAAATTATGTAACTGCAATTGTACTGATTCAAGTACTTGGGTTTGCTCGTTCTTCGTTTGCAATAATGCTGACTGTTTCAGGCTCACTTGCTTATGTTGCAGGCTAAGCTTTTCTAGCTGTAGAAGGTAATCTGCCACTTGCTCTTTAAGCATTTCGCTACGAGTTGTAGCAACGGCAATATTTTGTGCAAGTTGATGAATAGCTTCTTTAAATGTATTTAACTGTGCTGTTAATTGTGTTTGCAAAGCTTTGTGTTCGTTTAATTGCTGCTTTGAGCTTTGTAGCACTTGCTGAGATTTTAGTAACAGTGCTGTTTTTTCTTTTAATTGTTTATATTTTAAAAGCTGAGAGTTTTCGGCGCTCTTATTTGCACTCGCATGCCAATTTCGCGCATGCATTGCGCCAGTTTTATCCATAACCGCAATATAAAACTCATCATTTAAAAGCGTTAAGTCGGCGTTTTCACTATAACCTATACGCATAAGTAAATCAGGGTAAACGCCACGTGTTATAAGCGCTGCTAAACTGCTTTTAGGTGCTTTTTTTTCACTTTTCCACACGCTATTGGTACTTGACGACTGCGCTACATTTAAATGATCAAGCGTTTGTAATGCTTGTTCAACTAAGTGCTCATACCCAGGTTTTACCTCTAACTGTTTAAATAAGCTTTGGTTTTTTGCGCCTTGCTCTTCAAGGCCTAAACTACTATTTAACCCTGCAATACTTGCTTTTAATTCATTAACGCTTTGCAGGTTTTGCTGATAATCAAGCGCTGCCTGCTCAACTAAATCGGTTTGTTCATTTAGTTCTGCGCTGCAATGAGATTGTGCTGTTTGCTTACTGGCAAGCTCTTGCGTAAGTGCCTGCTTATGCTGTTTTTGCTCTGCTAGCTGCTGTTCTAAATCGCTATTTTTAAGCTCGTTAATTTGCGCAGTTAACTGGTTAAGCTGCGTATTTATATGTTCGAGCGCTTGCTCAGTTTGATTAATATTATTTTGCTGAGTTTGAACTTTGATTGTTTGCTCGCGCTGCTTGAGATCTAGTGCCTGCCACGTGCTTGTATGCGTGTTTTTTTCATCCGTTAGGATTGCTAACGTTTGTGTGAGCTCATTGACTTGCTCGCTGTACTCTAGGCTATGCTCTGCGGCCTCTTGCAAAGCATTATTTAGTTGTTCACAAACATTTTGCTGCTGAGCTTTTAATTCTAAACTTTGGGTTTGACGCAGTTCTAATTTTATAAGGTTTTGCTTAAGTGTTTGTGTTTGTTGCTTAATGTTTATTTGCTGTTGCTCTGCCCGGGTTAGCTCGGTGTGCATTGCATGCTGTTGCTGCTGCGCTTCGTTAAGCGAGTCTTGCTCTGCGTTTACTTGCGCCTCAAGGCTTGCAAGTACATCGTCATGACCAGAATGTGCCGTTTTAAAAAACGTAATTTGCTCATTGAGCTTTTTAATTTGCGCGCTTTTTTCAAGCTGTTGCTGGTTAAGCTTTTGCCACTTTAATACCGCAATTTGGCTTTTTAAAGTGCGCTCTTTTGCTTTTAGTTCTCGGTATTTTTTGGCATCAACCGACTGCACAGCAAGTTTATCAAGCTGAGTTTGCAGCTCTTTGCGCACATCGAGCAGGCGCTCTAGGTTTTCGCGGGTGCTTTTTATTCGAGTTTGAGTTTCGCGGCGGCGCTCTTTGTATTTAGACACACCAGCGGCTTCTTCTAAAAATACGCGCAGCTCTTGGGGTTTACTCTCAATTAGGCGCGAGATCATCCCCTGCTCTATAATTGCGTAACTACGCGGCCCAAGGCCTGTGCCTAAAAATATATCGGTAATATCGCGCTTACGGCATTTGCTGCCGTTTAAAAAGTACAGCGATTGCCCATCGCGAGTCACTAATCGCTTAATAGCTATTTGGTTGCGATCGGCAAATGTATTGGGTAAGTCACCTTGGGTGTTATCAAAAATAAGCTCTACAGAGGCTTGCGAAATGGCTTTGCGGTTAGTTGAACCATTAAAAATAACATCGGTCATGGCATCGCCACGCAAATTCTTAGCGGAACTTTCGCCTAGCACCCATCGCACTGCATCAATAACGTTAGATTTGCCGCAGCCATTAGGGCCAACAACACACGTCATTTGATCAGGAAATGGAATTTTAGTGGGCTCTACAAACGATTTAAAGCCCGCTAATTTAATGGTGCTTAAGCGCATCTTATTGTTATTACCGATTATTATTGTTATTAGTTACAAACAATTTAACTTATAAATGATTAAAAAGTTAAGCTTGGCGTTTAAAGTTATCTAAAATTATACCTGTGGCCATTGCCACGTTAAGCGACTCTGCGCCACCAAACGCCGGTATCGTTATTTTGTCGCTCACTAAATTTGCGCATTGTTCACGTATACCATGCGATTCACTACCCATTAGTAGTACGCCTTCGCCATTAAATTGTGTTTTATGCACACTTTGCCCATCTAAAAATGCACCATATATTGGCATATTTAATGTTTTTAAGTATTCAGGCAAGTCTACTTGGCTTACCGATACTCTAACAAACGAGCCCATTGTGGCACTAATGGTTTTAGGGTTGTAGGCATCGGCGCTGTCGGTGCTAGTGACAATATGTTTAATACCGTACCAATCGGCAACACGAATAATAGTACCTAAATTACCGGGATCAGATACGCCATCAAGGGCTAGTATTAAGCCGCTATTGTTAGGTAGGTCGGCCGTTGGCATATTAACTACGGCAATTGCTGCGTTATTACTAACTAAGGTACTCGCTTTAGTTAGCGACTCCTCTTCAGCTTGCGTAAAATTCACACCTGAAAACTGGCTTTGATGAGTATTTATAAACGCCTGCGTAGCAAAAATATCGACCGCTTTTAATGGGCTGTTTAGTAACTCAAGTACGTTTTTTTCACCTTGTACAAGGTATTGATTATATTGCTTTCGGTACTTTTTTTGGCCAAGTTGGCGAATAAGCTTGAGTTGGTTTTTTGAAATCATAACAGCCCCATAAAATTATCGCCTTAGTATACCAGAGATGATTTAAAGTGCAGCACTGCATATACTAAAACACACTGCTTTAGCGCTTATTAAACATTGAGCTTTGCACCAAATTTAGGTAAATTAACAAAAAAACAACATGGATATAATTTTAATGGAATCAATACACCCTACTCCCCCAGAAACAAGCCCACCAGCAAACGAGCAAGCAACCCCTATTTTTAGTGGTAAAGTACAGTTTAGCGGCAAAGGCGGTGAGTTTTTTGGTATTTGGATAGTCAATATTTTACTCAGTGTACTTACTTTAGGTATTTACTCTGCATGGGCAAAGGTGCGCACAATGCGTTACTTTTATGGCCACACTCGCGTTGACGGACACAGCTTTGACTACTTAGCAACACCCATGCAAATTTTAAAAGGCCGTATTTTAGCGGTTATTGTATTTTTAATTTACACCTTTGGGAGCAGCTTTTTCCCTATAATAGGCTTACTCTTTGCGGTTGCTTTTATATTTTTAATGCCGTGGATTATTAACCAAGGCCTGCGCTTTAATATGCGTATGACCCGTCATCGTAATGTGCGTTTTTCGTTTAAAGGCAATTACGGCGAAGCCTTTGTTAACTTTATACTGTTACCTATAGCCAGTATTTTTACGCTTTATTTGTTGATGCCGTATGTTTTAAAACGTATCGACAGTTACATACATAGCAATATTAGTTACGGCGATACACCATTAACAGTTAACCTAAAAGGTGAAACATACTACTTAACAGCGCTTATTTGTTTTGTGGTGAGCTCTATCACTATGGTGATTTTTATGGCTATTTTAGGCTTGTTTGGGCTTGATTTGCTCAATGTAGAAAATCAACAAAACATGCAAGACCCTGCAGCCATGACACTCATGTTTGGTGCACTAATGGTCGCTTACGTATTTATGATTGCGATAGTAACCGCTGTTTGGGCTGCGGCTATTCGTAATCATATTTTTGATAACAGCCAATTTGAAGACGTAGCGTCATTTAAATCACAGCTTAGGCCTATTCCTTTTGCCATATTACTATTAACAAATATGCTGGCCATTGTGTTTTCTTTAGGGCTTGCCTACCCGTGGACCAAAGTGCGTACATCTAAAATGCTTGCCGAGGTTACAACCGTTAATATTTACCCAAGTGCACTAAATTTAGTGGATACCGCACAGCAAGAGCAGTCATCGTTTGCTGAAGAAGCAGCCAATGTATTTGATATTGATTTATCGCTAACCTAAGAGCTTACTATGCACGTACAGGGACATTACTTCCCCAAAGCATCAAGTAATTATCAACATGGTGTCGCTAATATTAGCGACACCTTGGTTGAAATTAGCCATGATGACCAGCTTATTTCAAGCTATGCAATAAACGATATAACACTCACCTCTGGCCTTGCCGGGCTTGCTGATGAACTGCGTTTTAATGATGGCAGTCGCTTCATTCCAAGTGATGTAAATTATCGCTGGCCTTTTAAAACCGATAAGCACGACCTACTCGAGCGCCTTGAAAAAAGTAAATGGGCTATTTTAGCTGCCATTATTTTTACACCGCTGTTTATGTGGTTAATGCTTTATAAAGTTGTGCCTGCTATTGCTGTTTACAGTGTTGATACCCTGCCACGCAGTGTAGTAGAGCAAATGGGTGAGCAAAGTTTTACCTTAATTGAAAAACTAGCCCTTGATGAAAGCGAGCTGCCTATTGAGCAACAAGATAAAGTACAGCAACACTTTAATACCATACTTAATGAACTTTCGCTTGAGCCATCGGTTTATAGGTTATCGTTTTATAAATCAGAGAGCTTTGGTGCTAATGCGTTTGCAATGCCCCATGGGCGTATTGTAGTCACTGATGAATTAGCTAATTTACTTGCAGATAAACCAGACGCGTTAAAAGCCGTGTTACTGCACGAAATTGGCCATGTTGTTCACCAACATAGTGTACGTATGACTGCCCAATCAGCAGCCAGCACCATTGTACTTGCGGTTATATTTGGCGATTTAGAAGGTATAGCAGAAGTAGCGCTTGGCACTGGGGCTACGTTTGCGCAGCAGGGTTTTTCGCGTGATATGGAGCGTGAGGCAGATAGCTATGCCCTCATTCAACTTGAGCATTTAGGTTATTCAAGCAATGATTTTGCCGATGCCATACAAGCGCTACAAAGCGCGCACACAAGCGAAAATGAGCATATTGAAAAGGTAAATAATTTACTCGAATATTTATCAAGCCACCCAAGTGCACAAGAACGGATTGATAATGCCAGAAAGTAGCTTGCTAAATACTTGGCACTTCTAAAATAAAAAGGTATCCCAGTGCATACCTTTTTGTAGTACTTAACTTATTACGTTAGTACTTATTTTTATGTGTCCACAAATGCAATAACTCGCTCGCAATGGTTGCTGCGGCAATAGCGGTAAGCTCGCTTTGGTCGTACGACGGTGATACCTCTACTACATCCATACCCACCATATTTATGCCTTTAAGCGCTCGCAATATTTTAAGCACTTTATCAGATGTTAAACCGCCGCACACGGGAGTACCTGTGCCTGGTGCAAATGCCGGGTCTAAACAATCTATATCAAACGTTAAGTAAACGGGTAAGTCGCCTACTCGCTCACGTATTTGCGCTGCTATTTCATTGGCATGTAAATCGTTAGCTTGCATTGCATCAATCACTGCAAATTCATGCTTTGATTGGTCAAAGTCGGTACGAATACCAATTTGTATACTGTGCTCTACATCAATCAGCCCTTCCATAGGCGCATGATAAAACATAGTGCCGTGATCAAAACGTGAGCCATTGCTGTATGTATCAGTGTGCGCATCAAAATGAACCAAGGCCATTTTGCCATGTATCTTTGCATGCGCCCGCAATAGCGGAAGCGTTACAAAGTGATCGCCCCCAAGGCCTAACAGCGTTGCACCTTGGCGAAGTATTTGCTCTGCGGCCATTTCTAGCTGCGCAGTAAAATACTCAGGATCACCTACCGGATAAGTAAAGTCCCCTGCATCTGCAACGCTTAAACGCTCAAACAAAGGAAATTCCCACGGGTATTTAGTGTCTTCCCAGGCTAAATGTACCGACGCTCTGCGAATGGCATCTGGCCCTAAGCGAGCACCAGGGCGGCCCGATGTGGCTAAATCAAACGGTAAGCCTAGTACAACGACATCTGCATCAATGGCATTAATATTTTGCACCATAGGACGACGTAAAAACGTCATCCCGTTTGAATACAATGAGTGGTCAACATGACCAAACAAGCTAGACATTGCTTATAACTCTTCTAAATAAGTGTAGCCATTAAGGCCGCTTTGCAACTCGTCTAGAACGCTTTGCTGTTCATTTTTATCTATTTTTGCAGACACTAACTGCGCGTACGACTGCTGAAAGCTCTCAACATCTAAATGTACATAACGCATCATATCGGCCACCGTATCGCCCTGATTTATTTCGCTGATACTGGCAACGCCTTGCTCATCCATATTGATAATGGCGCTGTGTGTATCGCCAAATAAATTATGCATGTCTCCTAAAATTTCTTGGTATGCACCCACTAAGAAAAAGCCCATTAAGTAAGGTTTATCGGCACTGTACTCAGGCACGGGTAATGTGCTTTCAATGCCTTGGCCATCAACATAGTGCTCAAGAGCGCCGTCTGAATCACAGGTTATATCAAGTAACACAGCACGTTTTTTTGGTGCTTCGGTTAAGCCACTTAATGGCAATACCGGAAACACTTGATCAATCCCCCACGCATCAGGCAATGATTGAAAAAGCGAAAAGTTTACAAAAAACTTATCGGCTAAACGCGCATTTAACTCGTCAATAATCGGGCGATGAAAACGGTTTTTGTTATCCATGTGTTTGTTAAGCTCATAACAAATACGTAAGTTAACTTGCTCTGCCCACGCGCGCTGCGTTAAATCTAAAAGCCCCAGTGCAAACTGGTTATGCGCCTCTGCTAAATCGCCTTGGCTATCGTGATAAATTTCAATCAGTGCACGGTCGTCAGTTAAATCAGTTAGCTGCACAAACGAGGCCCACATATTATTTAATAAAAGCGGTGCATCATCTGCAGGCGATTTTAGCTGCTCTGGTACATAGCTTTCTGTGCCTATCACGTTTGAGATAAGTACAGCATGGTGCGCCGTTAGTGCACGCCCCGACTCAGAAATAATAGTCGGCATTGGCTGCGCGTACTGCTTACAGGTGTCGCCTATGGTATACACAATGTTATTTGCATACTCAGCTAAGCTGTAGTTCATTGAGTTATGAGATTGGCTGCGCGTACCATCGTAATCAATCGCTAAACCGCCCCCTACATCTAAGCACTCAATGCTTGCACCTAATTTACGTAACTCACAGTAAAAACGTGCGGCCTCGCTTACACCTAAACGCACATCGCGAATGTTTGCCATTTGCGAGCCTAAGTGAAAATGCACAAGTTGCATTAAATCAAGCTGGCCTGCGTCTTTTAAGCGGTTAACCACATGCAGTACTTGCGACGCTGATAAACCAAATTTAGATTTTTCGCCGCCACTTGCTTGCCACTTACCTTTGCCTTGCGATGCTAAACGTACACGAATACCAATACGTGGTTTAACATTTAGCGCTTTTGCTTGGCTAAGCACCATGTCGAGCTCAGAAAGCTTTTCAAGCACTATGTAAACTTTGTGGCCTAGCTTTTCGCCAATAAGTGCTAAGCGTACATATTCTTTGTCTTTGTAGCCATTACATACAATCACTGCACTGGTTTTTTCTGCCATTGCGAGCACGGTTAATAGCTCTGGTTTGCTGCCCGCCTCTAGGCCTAATTGTTTTTTTTCTAATTCAGCTTGGCTTGCTACTATTTCTTCAACTACTTCGCGTTGTTGGTTTACTTTAATTGGGTAAACTAATAAGTAATCTTTTGGGTAACCATAGTTTTCAATCGCGGTATTAAACGCGCCACATAAACTGTGCACACGATGATGTAAAATTTGTGGAAAGCGCACTAAAGCCGGTAAGCTTAAGCCTTTTTCTTCTAGCTGCTTTGCGATATCTGTTAATGCAATAGTTTGCTCTGGGGCGTGAGCCTTTGGCGCAACATACACATCACCTTGATCATTAATACCAAAAAAACCTTGGCTCCAATGACGAACATTGTAACTCGTACGAGCTTGTTCTAGTGATGTTGTCTCTTTCATTTATCTTTCTCTTTTATTTAATGAATGCCGGTTCGGCCAAGTGCGCGCATTAAAAGAAAAATAGACTTTTAAGTCCAACAAGTATTTTTACTCGTAACGAGTGATTTTTAGTGTTGATGATAATTAACTAAAGTGGGTGGGATACTAGGGCCTGTTAATAGCCTATAAAACGAAGAAAATGTGAGTATTTAAATAAAATAGTACAACTGTACTTATTTACTATAAAATAGAACAACTGTACTTATTTGGTAAAAACATGAAGCAAATTTATTTTAATCAAAACAAACCACCAAAGTTCTCTAAGGTAACTAAAGCGGCAACCTTTGGCCTAACTAAAACATTTCCTAAGCTAAGTGCCCGCCTTGCAATGAAGGTGTTTTGTAACCCGCATAGCCGACGCCAATACGAATTTAGAACGCATATTCAACCAATAAACATAAAACTGGCTACAGAGCTTGGCGCTGCAAACCTTTATTACTTTAGCCAAGCAGAAAATACTAAAACAGTGTTTTTATCTCACGGCTGGGCCGATAGCACTAACCGCTTTACCGCTTTAATAAACGAACTGCTTGAAAAGGGCTTTAATGTTTATTCAATTGACCACATAGGTCATGGTTATTCCCATGGTAACACCTCTCATTTGTATGCTTATATGCAAGGGCTAACGGCCGCATTTGAATACTTCACTGCGCAAAAAATTACCATTAATAGAGTTGTTACCCACTCTATGGGGGGTGTTGCATTATTAAATTTAGAGCAAAAATATTTAGACCATAAAAAAATTGTAATGATTTCTGCCCCAGCACAAATTTTTGAAGCTATGTTTGCAAAAGTAAGGCAAGTGGGTATCTCTGAACTTATGCTCGAAAACATGTTAGATAAAGTATCGCAGCAGTGGGGCATTAAGTGGCAAAACCTGCACCCAGATCATTCAAAAGATAAAATAAACGAAAACATGCTATTTATACATGACAAAAATGACTCAGTAGCTGATTTTGAGGCGATAAAACTCTTAACTGATAATACGCCCGCTACGCTTGTAGCAACTGAGGAACTTGGCCATGTAAGAATTTTAAAAAGCCAATACGTGTACGATAAAATAACTGCGTTTATGGATTGATGATGAAAAAAAGTGAGAGCACTAAACTTAATATTTTACATAACGGTATGGCCTATGCCGCAGCATATGGTTTGTACAGCATATCGATAGGTAAAATAGCTGCCGTGACGAACATGTCGCGTACGGGAGTGATCTCACATTTTGCCAACAAAGAAGACATGCAAGTAGCAATACTAGCCTACACAGAAGAAGAGTTTAAAAAACAAGTTGTTGAGGCATCTATTGATGAAGATGCTTTAAAACATTTAAATAATTTTCAGCAACGATGGCTTGAGTGGCTTAGCTTTTTAGATACAGTGTCGCCAGGTCAACAAGCAAGTTGCCCTCTTATAAAAGCATCAGTGGAATTTAAAGCCAGCCCACATTGTTTAGTTAGGCAGTTTATGCAAGACCAGCATATGAAAATGATTAACTACTTAACTAAACTTGCGGTTAATTGTCAGCAACAAGGTTATTTTAATAATGCGCTAGAGCCAACAATTTTTGCTTATGAATTTTATGGCTTATACACAGGCCACGTTGTGCAAACGAGCTTAATCGATAACCCAACATTGGCAGTTACCTATAAAAAAGTAGTAAATGGTTTAATTGAGCGGTACATGAAAAAGCTATAAGTGTTGGCCTTTTGTAGCCATTAATAAAATAGCTAAGTACCTTGCAAGTATGTGTTGGAGTGTTAAAGCGCTTTAGCTAATACTAGCCAAAGCGGTTTATAAATTTTATTACTATTTATACGCTTTTAGGTGCAAAAATAATGATAGCCATACCCAGTAAGGCAACTGCCCCACCTACTAAATCCCACATTGTGAGCTTTACGCCATCAACACCCCATAACCAGAGCAATGCCACGCATATGTAAACACCGCCATACGCGGCATACACCCGTCCAGCGGCCGCTGGGTGTAACGTTAGCAACCACGCGAATAGCGCTAAACTGACTGCTGCAGGTATTAAAAGTAATATGGATTTATCTTCTTTGAGCCACAGGTAGGGTAAGTAACAGCCAATAATTTCAGCAAGGGCGGTAATAACAAATAGCGCGATAGTTTTTACTTCAAACATAAAACCTCACGTAATTAAATAGCAAGAACGCAGCAAAGCTAAGTAACAAAAAGCAGTTACTTAGCTATATAGCTTTAAGCGTGGATAATAAATCTCTTAACCACAATTTAAATTGAACAGATTATTCAGCCAAAGCCACTTCGGCCAGCTTCATTGTGCTTTCGAAAGACTTAGTACCGGCAATAAATAAACCATTATGACAAAATACAGCGTCGTTTAAGCCTGTTTCCGCTTGAAACTCTTCATCAGACAAACCAGCCCACGCTTTAGGAAGTGACTTTCTATCTTCAAATGAGCCAGGCTCTACAGGAACAGTTTGAATGATCCACTGCCCTGAATGAGATGGATAAACCATGAATAGTGCATCACTTGATAAAATATGGACTGTTTTTTTCCATGGGGTGTATTTTTCAAGCACAATGACTCTAGCATCTTCGGCAATTTCAATTGCTTTAGCAACAATTGCTTTTGCATTTACACTACCATGAGCTGAGGCAATAAAACGTGTTAGTAAACGAGCGGCAAAATCTACGGCTTCATTAAAGCACTCATCAAAGTTACCTTCTTCTTCCCATGTTGGGTTAAACATAGAGAGCGTTTGGCTAAGAGTTATTCCCTCAACGACACCTTTAACATAGCCACAATCTATAGCATCAATATTAGAAACTAAACCAGAGTCGACTCTGTCAGCCACGGCTTGGTTGTTATCACACAGTGCTAAGCCGTACTTTTTCCAAATTAAGCCAAATGACGAATACGGAGTACCGTTTTCACGCTCCCCAGCACCACCGCGCTGGTGATGATCAAACCGGCCTGTATCTGGGTTATATTCCCCGCCTACATCGACCACAATATCAGCACTTTCTATCAGTGCTTTATCACGGGTACGTATCAGTTTAAAAGAAGGTAAAACATGTTTAAGTACTGCGATACTAAACACGTCGTCGGCATGAAAATTACCACTGTGGGTTACTACTGTAATGTCGCTCATTGATTTGGGGCTACTTTTAAAAAAGATAAAAAATTCTCACTTATGAAGTGCTAAATGCAGATTAAAACTTACGTAGCGATTTTATACGAACAGAGCAACGAAAAACAGTGAAGTATTTTTTGCGCCTACACTAAAAAGGCAGGCGCGAGGGATAAATAAGCAATTTTATTTTGGCTCAGGGCTTAGACCAAGCTCCATAAATACACTTTGCGGATTATCTTGGTATGAACCAAAGCTCGCGCAGCGCTCAAAACCTAAGTCTTCATATAAGCTTATTGACTCAGTTTGTTTAGGGCCAGTTTCTAATCGGATGAGTGGAATTTTTGTTTCACCTGCATAGTGCAGCAAGTTTTGCATTATACGCCTAGAAAAACCTCTACCGCGGTGGCTAGGTTTTACATATAAGCGCCTAATTTCGCCATATAGGGCTTTATCAAACTGTTTTACTATGGCGCCGCAGGCGATAATACCGTCTTCATTTTTTAGTCCTATAGCGTAAACATTGTCTTTACTTAATTCATCTAACTTTAGAGACTGGGCTGTAGCGACGGGGTATAAAGAGTTTATGAGTCTATCGATATCTGCAAACACATTAACTACATCAGAATCCTTGGGGTTTAATTCGACTAACTGCATCTACTGTCGTCCATTTTATTATTTTGAATCGTTATAGTGGTTTCATAATATATACTTAGTACGTATGTTCCTAGTGTTGTTTGAACAAAATGTTTTAATAAGGTAAAAAAGGTTTTATTAAAACGTTAGGGTAATTTGTAACTTAGCTATTAGCTTATGCTATTAAGCTTTCTTTTTTTATATGCTGAGCGTGCCAAGTAAGGTAATTGGTTGCATCCATTGGCTTTGCAATCAAATAGCCTTGAACGTAGTCTGCATCGAGTATATTTAGCATGTCAAACTGCTCTTGTTGCTCTACCCCTTCGGCTACCACAGTTATATCTAAACTTTTTCCTAGGCTTATAATAGTGTTAACAATATTAAAACCTTTGCCTTTATCTAAAATTTTATCGATAAAACTCTTATCTATTTTTATTTCTTGTACAGGAAAGGCATTCAAATGGGCTAAACATGAGTAACCAGTACCAAAGTCATCTATAGAAAAAACAAAACCTTGCGCTTTAAGTTCAGCCATTTGCTTTATCGTGCTGTTTATATCGCCTGATAACATGGTTTCGGTGATCTCAAGTTTGATTTGTGCAGGGCTTATATTAAATTCATTAATTGTTGTGCAAAGCTCATTTTTAAGCTCAGTGGAGTTAAATTGCCTCTGAGAAATATTTATTGATACACTAAATTGTTCATCAATCATGTTTTTCGCATCGAGCTGATTTACCAGGCTGCAAATATTACGCAGCACAATAGTTTGCAATTTTTGAATTAGGCCATATTGCTCAGCAATAGGTATAAACTGATTGGGTGTTATAAGCCCTTTTGTGGGGTGCAGCCAGCGGATCAGTGCTTCAGCACCTACAAGCTTACCTTGCATGCTAATTTGTGGCTGAAAATAAGCGCAAAACTCATTGTTTATTATTGCTCTAACAATGTCGGTTTCAAGCTCCGCTTGGTTTTCAAGCAAGGTTTGTAATTTAGGATCATAAAAACTGCAGCTATTTCCACCTTTGGCTTTAGAGCGATACATTGCTGTATCTGCAAATTTTAATATGTTGTCGGTTATCGCATTTTCTTCATTTATTAAACAAATACCAATACTACAACTAACTTGAAAATCCAGTTCACCAACCGAAAATTTGTCGTTAAACACAGCCTGTATTTTTTTGGCAACTATTTCTGATTCACTACAAGCGTGCTGATTATCTTCACCAATATACTCAAGCAAAATAATAAATTCATCGCCACCCACTCTTGCCAAAGTATCAGATGCTCTGATCACTGCACTTAAACGTTTTGCTAACTCAACCAATACAACGTCACCTGCGGCGTGGCCTAACGAATCATTTATTCTTTTAAAGTTATCTAAATCTAAAAACAGTAAAGCGCCCGTTTTTTTAGTACGTTTAATACGCTCTATACACTTTGTTAAGTTGTCACTTAGCATTCTTCTATTAGGTAAACTGGTAAGTGGGTCAAAAAAGGCTAACCGCTGAACTTCTTTTTCAGCTTGTTTACGAAGGGTTACATCTCTTGCCATCCACACTATATGCCTTTGAGATGGGTTATCAGGGGTGTAATTATCAAGTGCTGCGGCCCGCCCCTCAAAGGTTATGTTTCCCGCTAAGTCATACTCAAATATTTGCATTTCATTAGTAAGCAGTGTTTTTTTGATAACGGTCATTATCATTTCAGCGTCTTTTTTAGGTAACAAATCTTGTACATTTTGACCAATCAAGCTGCTGTTTGACTCAAGTAATAAATCATCTGACATACCATAAATATCGGTATAAACACCTTCTTCATTTAGAATTAAAATCAGATCGGGCATCACTTGCGTAAATGCTTTAAATTTTTCATTACTTTTTTGTAAGTCAATAACGAGCTGCTTTGCTTTGAGTGACTCTGCGTTTTTTTCAAGCGCAATGCTAGAAAAGTGCACAAAGTAATCAATCAGTTCTAAATCTTGTTTTAGCGGCGTTTTAGGCGCGCCGTGATAAATAGCAAAAGTGCCTAAAATTTCAGAACGAGTGGAAATAATGGGTGTAGACCAACATGAATGTAACCCATAACTTTGAGCTAAATCTTTGAAGTCTTCCCAAAGCGGTGATAGGTCAATACTTTCAGCTATAACACGCGCTTTATTAAATGCAGCAGTGCCACACGAGCCAACCTTAGGTCCAATATATACGCCATTGATAGCTTTAAGGTAACCTGAAGCAATATTAGGGGCTGCTCGATGAAAAAGCTGTTCGCCAGCCAAGGAAAGAATTGAGCATCTTGCTGATTTATCATCAATAATTTGCTCTATCGCCAAACAAATATCTTCGAGTATATCGTCTAGGGCAACACCTAATGCAATTTTAGATAATATATCCTGCTGGTGAGATAATAATTGTTTGAGTCGCTCGGTATTCATACTTCACCATACATGTAGGTACTTTAAACTAGCTTAAGCACTTAAATTATATGCAGTTTATTGAAACCAATTACTGCCTTTAGTTTGTTTAATTAAGTTGAGTATAGTTAAAAACTAAAAATTTTCTGGCTTAATTATTACAGTTTTAAAAATTATCTTACTCAGTTAAAAAGGTTACACTCATCAACTAAGTAAAAGTCACTACCATCAAAGCTATATAAAACCATAGTGTTAACATTTAATCTACATAAAACCCAAAAAGTATGTGTGTTAAATTAGCTATTTAAACACTTTGTTACTTAAAAAGGCTGTTCAAAATTAGTAGGCTATTTATACTGCTAGCAATAATAAGTGTTTTTAGAGGTTACTGTGCAGATCACACAAGGTATGGAGTATTTTTTCTCTGGGTTTAAATTAATAAGCCAAAAAGGGCTTAAGCGTTTTGTGCTTATTCCATTACTAATTAATATTTTATTATTTGGTAGCTCATTATTTTTTTTATTTGGTTGGTTAAGTGATAGCTTTAGCTACATAAACAATATGCTTCCTGAGTGGTTAAGCTGGTTAGAGTGGTTAATGTGGCCTATTGCTGTTCTGGTTGTCCTATTTAGCTACAGTATGATATTTACGGTGATCACCAACTTTATTGCAGCACCGTTTAATGGGCTTCTCAGCGAAAAAGTAGAGCTTTATTTAACGGGCCAAAAAATTAATGACGATGGCTTTGCCGATATAGTAAAAGACATACCGCGTATGGTTGGCAGAGAGTGGACTAAGCTGTGTTACTACCTGCCACGCGCGATTGGATTTTTTATATTGTTATGGGTTTTACCCGTAATTGGCCAAGTTTTGTGGGTTTTATTTACTTGTTGGATGTACGCAGTGCAGTATAAGGATTTTGCCTTTGATAACCATAAAATTGGCTTTAAGCAAATGAAAGACGATTTAAAGTCAAAACAAGGCTTGTCTTACGGATTTGGTTTTGCTGTTATGCTGCTCACTGCTATTCCATTTATCAATTTAATTGTTATGCCTGTCGCTGTGTGCGGAGCCACACGTTTATGGGTTGATAACTACCGCCCTAAATATAGAGCAAGCTAATCACTTACTTTAAATTTAAAAAAAAGCACCTAAGGTGCTTTTTTTAGAGCTAAATTAGTTTAAATGCTGTGTAAGATAATTTAGCTCTTTTGGGCAACGGCGACTCGTTACTACTAAGTGGCTCAAAGTCTGTAATTAATAACGAAAATGCCTGCTTATTAAAAGTCACCGTTGTTGCTTTACCTAACGCTGCTTTAAAGGTTAATTGTTGATTAAACAGTTTTAGATCCCCACTTTCTAATTGCTCTACGTATAAATAGTGAGTGTGTGAAGGCAACTTTAACCTCACTACGTTTAGGCTACTTTGTTCTTGTACTGCCAGCCATTGGTTATTTTTAAAAAGCGTATTAAAGCGCGTTACTCCCTCTGGCTGCAATATTGAGTCATGAGTTATCAAACAACTGCTACAACCGCTAACGCGTCGTTGTTGCCAGTTAATTTTTGAACCTTTGAAATAAAGCGCGTTAGTTAGCAACCATTCACTGTTGGCTGAGCTGTTGTTCTGCTTAGGTAAATTTACATTACTACATGCGCTTAATAAGCTTATTAGTAAGCTAAAAACGACCCAAGCTTTAAAACGTTTATAAACCACGGCTATTGCTCTTTAATTGCTTTTATTTGCTCAAGTACCTCGGCACTTGGTGGCGCTTCTTTAATATAGCTAGGTAAAGGGCTCACCTCTGAATGCGTACTTTGCAGCAGATTTAATCTACCACGTGTGGTATTTGCGACCCCGAATCGATTACCTGCACTTTGAGCATAAAATTGCAGATCAATCATTCCCCACTCATCAACATCGGTTAAAATTGTAATCTGTGAATCTTGGTTAGCATCAAAGTTAGTTAAAGTCTCACCTATAAGGGCATTACAATTATAATCCACAGCGGTTGAGCCGGCTCTTTTTAGGCCTTCAGTTTCATCAATCGTACTCTCATTTATATCTGCAGAGCTGCCATTTGAGTAATCTATAATAAAATCATCTGTTGAACCGGTTTGGTTATTTGTACTCGGTGCAATATCACAATTAACATTGTTGGTATAAAACCTGTCGTAGTATCTATCTCCCTCATTATTACCAATGCTTGAAAGCCCTGTTAATTGATATAGGTAATTCATAGAGCTTAAGTGATTTGGCTTAAAGTTAACCTCTTCATCACCGCCATGATACAGCCCTAGGTTGTGCCCAAGTTCATGAAAAATTGTCGATGCTTGGTAGTTGTTCGTTACATTTTGCGATACCTGATCATCAACAGATAACCCCCAACCACCCATAGTAAGCATTAAGTCGTTACCATTAATTTCAGCAATACCTGAGCCACTTATGCTACCGTCGCTATTACCGCTATTCGCCATTAATAAGTAGTGAAAAATAGGTCTGCGCCTTGTATCTGCATATTCCATTTTATAAGCAAATAAATTTGCCGTGCCTTGGTCATATTCAAACGGGGTGTAATCATTAAAAGGCACAGTAGTGCCACCACCTAGGTCAAAGTTTTCAACTGAAGTACCTGTACTTTGGTCAAATAAATCACCCACATCAAAGTGCACGGTGTAACCGTTATTGTTAAAAACGCTAATCACTTTTTCAATTGCGATGCGCTGTGGGGTAATACCTATATCGGTACTGTCCATGTAATCAACTTCAATGAAAATATCTTTTTGGTTTGCTCTGGCGCCCCATTCATATAGTGGGAGGCCACCAAATGTGCTTCCTTCGAGTTCGCTACAATCAGGGATGCCGTCTAAATCATCATCGGTAATACAAGTAACATCATTTTGCCCAGCAGGTGTATTAAAAACACTGTAACTCCAATCAGTTGCTTGGTTTGTATCGGTTACCTCAAGGCTGCGTTTTAAGCTTGCGCCCTGCTCTGCACTCATTGATGGTGCATTATCGCCTTGCCACTGCGACGCGCTAACCGGTTGCTGGCTAGAATTACCAAATTTAACAAAGTCGATTGTTTGCGTTGCGCCACTATTTAATAGCTCAGCAAAGCCATTAATGTACCAATAAGGTCGTATTTCATCGCTTTGGTTGCCTATAAGGACTATTTTAGGATTATTGAGCGCGGCAGCTGATAAAAACTCATCGCCAAACCGACTTTGCAATAAAATATAATCACCGTTTTCTAATACTTTGCTGGGTAATGTAAATACCTGTTCGGCACTCACAGTGCTGTCGAGCATATTAATAGCGCGTGTTTTTAACGCGTAGTTTTGTAAATTAACGTCGGCCCCTGTGCCGTTGTAAACTTCAACCCAAGGTATGTCGTTAGTAAATTGCACCGATATAAGTTCGGTAATTTTTAAATCCTGCGATGATGTTGTAAATTCGGTTATTTGTGCCGCAGTTACTGCTGTCGCAGAAAAATTAATAAGCGCATCGCTCATACGTACTTTATAAAGCGTGTTTTGTGCAAAACTAGCCGTTAAATTAACACCTTGGAAGTATTCACTGGTGTCACTTGTGGTACCTGATAAACTTTCTATGTTAAGTGATAAACAACTAGCAAAATCGTCATCCGACACTTGTATGCTGCCTGTACATGCCCCCGCGTTGGTATTTACTGATAAAGAGGAAGTTTGCATAACATCTGAAAAGGTAATGCTAATAGGCGTGTCGACTAGCACAGGTGTGTCTGGTCCACTTGGCGTAATAGCATTAACCGTGGCGGGAGTGGTATCTACAATTGTTGTGTTGAGTAAAAATTCTGCGCTGTCTTCACCATCGCTGGCTGTGAGAGTGTAACTTTTTGCGGTAATGCTGTTTGTAGGTGGAGTAAAACTAAACCGTAATGCCTGAGCATCAATTACATTTACCTCTGCGCCTTCTAAATCTTCTGGGAAGGTAATTTGCACTGTGTCACCATCGGCATCACTTACATCTAAACTAAACTCCGCACTTTGGTTGTACTGCACTTCAACATTTACATCATTAGCAATTGGCGCATTATTTGGTGGTATTGCTATAACCGTTATTTGCGCACTATTTGTTGCGCTATCATTGTCGGTAACGGTTACTAAAAATGTAATATTTGTATTTTCGGCTACAGTTGGCGCGTTAAAAGTTATACTTGAGCTTGTTTGTGTAAAATCGACAACGGGGCCGTTGGTTTGCTGCCAATTTATACTAGTGATTGTGCCGTCGCTATCTTGAGCTGTTGCTGTTAATGTAACTGGCTCGTTTTGCATAGCCTGTGTCGGGCCTGCTAATGTAATTGTAGGCGAGCTATTAAGTTGTGTTATTAGTACAGTTTTACTTGCTTGTGCTGTTGCCCCTAAATTATCTGTAACCGTAACGCTAAAACCGACTGTTTCATTTTCACTTACATTGGGCGCAGTAAACGTTAACGTGCCCTGCGCTTGAGTAAACTCTACTGCATCTCCCGCCGATTGAACCCATGTAATACTACTAATAGTGCCATCGGTATCTTGGGCATTAGCCATTAAACTCACTTCGGTATTAGCAAGTGCGCTACTTGGGCCTGTGATATTAACGGTAGGTGTAGAATTTTGAACTGTAATAGTGCCTGAAAAAACTTGCTCAGTTGTTGAGTCTTCATTATCAGTCACAGTCACTGAAAAGCTAAAATCAGTATCAGAGTCAACACTGGGTGCTGTTACGCTAAGCACATTACCATTAGCTGTAAATGTAAACTCAGGGCCAGATAGCTGCTGCCATTGATAATTCGCTATCTGTCCATCGCTGTCACTTGCTTGTGCGGTAATTGTAAAGGTTTGGTTTGCAACAATAACAGTACTACTAGCATTAATACTAACTACTGGGGCGGCATTGCCTGATGAAGAGTCGTCGCTATCACTGCCGCCTCCTCCGCATCCGCTAATTAAAAGTGATAATAAAGTTAAACCTAACCATTTATATATATTTTTTAATACCACTTTTATGCCTCTATGATTTAGCTATACAAATTTTGGGGCACCTTAATAACGTTTAAATGAACGGTAATTTCCTCACGATCATGATACAAATGCTTAGCTTGTAGCTCATAGGTTATACCGTATTTGCTCAGCTCTTCTTTGATCATTGTTAGGCATTCATAAACACTATCAAAGCGTTTTTTCATTGGCAGCTTTAAGTTAAATATAAGCTCTTTGGCGTATGCATTTACTGCCCAGTCAATCATTAGGTTAGTCACTTTGGTTGGTTTTTCCACCATATCGCACACTAACCAGTTAATATTTCTTTTTTCTGGACGATATTTAAACCCATCGGCTCTAAAATGTTTAACTTGCCCTGTTTGCATTAAATCATCGTTCATCGGGCCATTGTCTATTGCACTTACAAACATACCTCGGCGAACCAACTGATAAGTCCAGCCACCTGGGCAGGCGCCTAAATCGACTCCTCGCATTCCTGGTTGTACTCTCTCTTCACGCTCTTTTTCAGGAATAAATACGTTAAAGGCTTCGTCTAATTTAAGTGTTGAACGGCTTGGCCCGTCGCTTGGCATTCGTAAGCGCAAAATACCCATAAAAAACGGTGAGTTATTATAACTATAAGAATAGCCAACATAAGCGGTGTTGTTTGCCAAAAATAATACATGCATAACCGGGCGGTTTGCTTTGGGCTCACGCAATACCGTATTTTGTTTTTCGAGTGCTTTTTTAAGTGGCGTTGATATTTTTTTACAAAAAGTAAGTAGCTCTTTGCCTTCATTGGTGTCTGGCGTTTCAACGCGTAACTCGCTGCACAGAGGAAAGTCTTTAGCGGCTTCTTTTACAGCGGTAACACGGTCTTCCACTGGCATATTTTCAATCAAGGTACCGGCAAACCATTGCCGTGCAAATACCATATTTTTAAAGTCGACCTTTTTGATTATTTCGTCGCTGTGCTGCGCTTCAAAACATTCATAAATAACGTAGCCGGTATTTGGTTTCGCTTTTACATAACCTGCAAAACCTTGCTCGGCAGCATGAAACGTTATTTCAGCAGCGGCATCGTTTTCAAAACCACTACGACAGTAAATCACAACACTAGACATATTAACCCTTAAACTCTTTAAAACTTAAATCGTGCAACTTGCACTAAAATAACTACCCAACCAATTATAAAACACAACCCACCTAAAGGGGTTATAGGTCCTAACCACTTCATTCCGCTAAGTGCTAATAAATACAAACTACCACTAAAAAGCAGTGTACCGGCAATAAAAAAGCCGCCAGCTATATTTAAATTAATGCCCCACTTTATAAGCACCGCAACCGCAATTAATGCTAAACCATGAACCATTTGATATTCAGCTGCCGTTTTAAATACCCCTAACGAATAGTCAGTTAAACGACTTTTTAAGCCATGTGCAGCAAAAGCCCCTAACATAACCGATAGCATGCAGAATAAGCTTCCTGCTATTAAAAATAGTTTTATCATTATCACCCCACTGTATTTTTCATAAATTCCACAGCGGCTAAAGCCGCTGCTTCCCTATTTTGTTGCTCTGTAAAACCACTTTTTTTACGAGGCTTAAGCGAGTGGTCGCCATCATTTAGCCATACATATTCTGGTTGCTTTGGCATAAGCATACTTTTAAGTTCTTCGCGCGTGCCAAAGGTGTCGCGCTCGCCTTGCAGCACTAAAAATGGGCAAGGTATATCGGCAAAATGTTCAGTACGTAGTTTTTCAGGTTTCCCCGGTGGATGAAACGGATAACCAAACGCCAGTACACCTGCAATAGTGTGTGCTGATGAACACGCAAGCATTGAAGCCATTCGCCCGCCCATTGATTTACCACCGATGAAAAGCGGTAGATTTGGCTGCGCTTGAGTTAGTATTTGCTCATAGTAAGCTAATAATTTAGGTGCTCGCTCTGGTGGCCTGCGTTTATTCGTTTGCTTTGCTATCTGCATGTATTCAAAATCAAACAAACCAACGTCAATGCCTTGCTCGCTAATAAGTTTAGCCATGTGCTGCATAAAATCAGAGTCGCTACCAGCACCTGCACCGTGTGCAAATATAAACTGTGCTTTAGTTGGCTGTACCTTACTTTTAAACCATTCAATCATTGTTAGTACTCTTGTTCTTGTTCTACTAAGCTCAACATCCAATCTTTAAACGATACGATTTTTCCAAGCTCAGTTTGTGATTCGCGAATAACTAAGTAATACGCATTTTTACTCTCTAAACTGTGGCTAAATGGAATAACTAAGCGCCCTGCGTCTATATCTGGCTTAGCAAGTACACTATTGCCAATAGCCACGCCTTGACCATGCACCGCCGCTTGTAACACCATAGATGAGTGACTAAATATAGGCCCCTGATTTACTTGTACGTTGCGCACACCAGCGGTTTTCATCCACGTTTTCCAATTACGTCGGGTGGTGTCGTGCAATAGAGTATGTTGTGCTAAATCACTGGGCTGGTTAAGTGGCTTATGCCCGCTTAATAACAACGGGCTACATAAAGGTACTAGGTACTCTGTATGTAATTTGTAAGTTTGTACTCCACTCCAATGCCCTCTGCCATAATAAATAGCAATATCTACGTCATCGGTTAGCGAGTTTTCATCTTGGTCTTGCGCTTTTATTCGCACGTCTATTTCGGGGTGGAGTTCATTAAATAAACTTAAACGCGGAACCAACCATTGAATTGCAAAACTTGGCGTAAGGCTTACGGTAAGTGAGCCTTTGGCACCTCGGGCAAGCAGCTTTTCGGTCGCATCAATTAGCTGTGTAAAAATCTCTTTTATGTCTAAAAAGTAACCTTGGCCTTCTTCGGTTAATAATAACGAGCGATTTTTACGTAAAAAAAGCTTTAGACCTAAGTGCTCTTCAAGAGTTTTGATTTGATGGCTGACAGCCGCTTGCGTTACATAAAGCTCTTCTGCCGCTTTGGTAAAACTTAAATGGCGCGCAGCCGCTTCAAAGGCTTTAAGTGCGTTTAATGGAGGGACCCGTCTTGACATAGTAACCAAGCTTAGAATTAGTTTTTCTTATGCGTAAGATTATATACAGCATCTAGGTGTGTGTATATTAATGGCATAAAAAAAGCGACCTTAGTCGCTTTAATTAACTACCTTAAAGGTAAATTACTATAAATCGCTTGCGCTGGTATCAAGTGGTGCAAAGCTTTTAATTAAATCATCTACCGCTTTCATTTGCGATAAGTACCCTTCTAATTTGCTAAGCGCTAGCGCACATGGGCCATCACACTTTGCTTCATTAGGATTAGGGTGCGCTTCGATAAATAAGCCAGCAATACCTAATGCCATACCACTGCGCGCAAGTTCAGCCGCTTGAGCACGACGCCCGTCTGCAGAGTCTGCTCGCCCACCTGGGCGTTGCAATGCATGGGTTGCATCAAAAATAACCGGTGCCATGGTTTTCATGTCATCCATACCAAGCATATCAACGACTAAATTATTATAGCCAAAGCTTGAACCACGCTCACATAATGCAACGTTGTTATTACCCGCTTCATTAAATTTAGTAATGATATGACGCATTTCGTGTGGTGCTAAAAACTGTGGTTTTTTCACGTTTATAATTGCGCCAGTTTTAGCCATAGCAACAACAAGATCTGTTTGGCGTGCTAAAAAGGCGGGTAACTGAATTACATCAACCACTTCAGCTACAGGCGCTGCTTGGTGTGGTTCATGTACATCAGTAATTAGCGGAATATTAAAAGTATTTTTTATCTCTTCAAATATTTTTAAGCCTTCTTCCATACCTGGACCACGGTAAGAATTTATTGATGAGCGATTTGCTTTATCAAATGATGCTTTAAAAACATAAGGGATATTTAATTTAGTTGTCACTTCAACATAGTGCTCTGCAATGCGCATTGCTAAGTCGCGTGACTCTAATACGTTCATACCACCAAACAATACAAATGGCTTATCGTTTGCCAGTTCAATGCTATTAATATTAATTACTTGGTTATTCATTTAAATTCCTTAAGGTGCAACTGCTTGCATCATTAATCCACAAATATAAGCCATGTACGTGCCTACACCATAACCTAAAACAGCTAATAATACGCCTACAGGTGCAAGCGATGGGTGAAACGCAGAGGCAACAACGGGTGCCGATGCTGCACCACCTACATTTGCTTGTGAGCCTACTGCCATATAAAACAATGGTGCTTTAATCACTTTAGCCACTATTAGCATTAAGCTTGCGTGAGTAAGCATCCAAATAGCGCCTATTAAAAATAGCCCTGGGTTACTAAATATAGCGGTTACATTCATGTGTAAACCAATGGATGCCACTAAAATATATAAAAAGCTCGACGCTACTTTTGATGCGCCAAACGCCTCTATTTGTCTTACTTTAGTAAATGATAAACTAATACCAATAGTGGTTGAAATAACAATCAACCAAAAGAATTTACTATTTAAACTGTATTCTTTTGCCCAAGCATAGTTGTTAGCAAAAAATGGCCCTAAAAAGTCTGCACAAAAATGCGCAAGTCCGGTAATACCAAAAGCAATCGCTATAATGGTCATGTAGTCATTCAGTGTTGGCATACGAGCGTGCTCTGCATGATATTTTTCAACACGATTTTTTAAATCTTCAATTGCCGTGGTATCAGCGCCAGTGGCTGCATCAATTTTTTTATGATTAGCCGCCATTAGTAATAAAACAGCCATCCAAATGTTCGCCACAATTACATCAACTGTTACCATTACAGAGAATATATCACCGCCTACTTCAAACATTTCTTTCATAGAGGCTTGGTTTGCACCACCGCCAATCCAGCTGCCTGCTACGGTTGTCATACCGCGCCAAACCGCCTCTGGGCCATGCCCGCCCACTAAATCTGGGTTAAATACACTCACGACCAAAATAGATAATGGCCCACCAACTACAATACCCAGTGTACCCACCAAAAACATAATAAGCGCTTTAGGGCCTAAATTTAAAATTGCTTTTAAATCAATACTTATCGTTAATAATATTAAACATGCAGGCAGTAAGTAGCGTGATGCCACGTAATAAACGTTTGAGCTATGCCCATCAACAATACCAAAGGTATTTAATAATGACGGTAAAAAGTAGCACAGTAATAACGCCGGTACGTATTTGTAAAATGCTTTTAGTTTTGGGTTTTCACTGCTTGAGGTTTTAAAAATAAACCCCAAAATAATAGCAAGTAAACCAAGTACAACAGCATCATTAGTAATTAATGCAGTGTGGGTGTCAGCCATAGTTATTCCTATTCTTAATGGTGTGTTTTATTATTATCTTCTAGCTCTTCTATTTGATGCTGAATAATCTCAATAGCCGGGTCATCCGGACATTCATCAATAAAAAACTGTAAGTCATCGCGTGCCATTTTAGGACAATCTAACTGATTGAGTAAGTAACCTCTGTCGCGTCTCTCATACGGATCATCGCCTAATAGCTCCATAAGTAACTCAACACACACCAAAGCATGGCCAAATTTGTTTTCACTAATAAACGACCATTTTTGCTGTGCTAAAAACAGTTTGTATACTTCATCGTTATAAACAAGCTCGAGTGGCTCTTGTTCTTGGCCGTTTTCTTCATCCGCATTTTCAGGAATGATATACCAGCTTTGCTGGCCACTGCTTGGTTCAATGATGTAGCCTTCTTCATCGCTTATTGCAACGTGAACGCTAATATCACCTTGGTTAATACACACACTGGCATCTAACTGCGCTTGCTCAAGTAAGTGGGTGAGTAAAATACCGAGTGTCGTTATAGAGCCACTGCGCATAGTGAGCGTGTAACTTACACTATTAATTTTATACTCTGGCACCTTTAAGCCTGAGGCACTAAACAGCCATTTACTGTAAAAAATATCAAGTAGGCTTTCTAATCTATCGTGCGGATCTTTTTTCTCAGCGCATAGCGTGCTGATCTGCTGTTCAAAATCAGTTAGTACAGAGAAAGTAGGCGCTAAATCTATTTGAGGGTCCCATTTCGACTCTGCATTAATACACCGATATAGTGGCGGTGGAGTAAATTCATCATATGCATCATCTAAATAAGATTCGTCGTGTTCGTCATACCCGAGGGTGGTCATCAATACTGCAACATCTATTAAAAAACGAAGGCGTAGTTTACCTAACTTTAAGGCTATATACCAATATAGGAAAAACCCAAAAAATTTTTACAGGTAAACATAAACGTTATTGCCAAGCATATAATGGTTTAAATGAAAAATAACGAGAAAGGATTAAATATTACAATGGCTGGTGAGTGTTGTAGTAAGGTACTCTAAAAAACTCAAAGCAAGCTAAGGTTATCTATGTTTATCTAAAAGAAAACACCTAAAAACCTTAGCCTACATTTTAAATTATTATAAAAGCAGCGGCGATTTTGCCGTCGCTAAATAACCAATAGCTAAAATCACCACGGTATTAATAACAACATACACAATTTTAGCTAACGTTTTAGACTGCTTAGCGCTAATTACACCAATCGCAATATAAATTACCACAAGTATAATTTTTTCTAATAACCAAAGCTGCTCAAACGGGTTAATTTTGGCCATAAATACAAGTGTTAATGCCGATATCAGCAATAACGTATCAATACTGTGGCTACCTATAAAAACCAATTTATTCTTGGCTAATTTACCACTACCCATACGCGAAAAAGAGCGTACGTAAAATAAAATAACGCTTAACATAGCAATAGCCATGTGTGAGTGTTTTACTGCTAAATAATCCATAAGCCTCAGTACTTGTTGTTTTATAAAATAAGGTGTGCCAATACGTTTAAATGTGTCCAATTAGCTTAATTAAGTAATCAATTTTCAGGTCAAGTACCCTACCTATAATCAGGTACAGATTATTAAGTATTAATGCTCATTGGTATTACCATACTGGCTAAATATATTATGCCCCACAAACTAAAAAGCACATAGCCGCTAATTAACAGGCGCTATGTGCTTTATTATACAGTACGGGCAATTAACGTTGTTGTAATTGCACATTCTCAAATGCAAGTTGCACATTTTGAGAAAAAATTTCAATTAAATGACGCTGTGTATCAGACAAGTCTTTTGGAATGCCCGATATAAACAACATCGAATTATGGTTATATTCGCTGCTGCAATAAGCAAATAAGTAATTATCTTTGTAAATAATACTTTTATCTTTTAATGCCTTGTGGCACGCCTCTAACTGCTCGTGAGGTAATACAGCATCCAGCTCTTTGCCTTCACTTTGCTCAAACTCACCTGTGCCCGACCTCACTATTAGCTTATCGTTACTGCTCTCTTCTAAGTTTTGCGCAACTAAAGTAGTCGCATACACAGCTTGATCAGCAATGCCTAGCAGCGAGGTAAGCTGTTGCATTACACCTTCAATAAATTGCTCTATCGAACGTGTGGCAAAAATATCTCGCGAGGCCACTATTATTTTTTCCAGCCCTTCACGCGATTGCTCAATAGAAATAATGTCGCGATATGAGCGCAAGCTCGACATAATAACGGTAAACAGTTTTTGCGCAGTTAATTCGGTTTTAGATTTATAATCGTTAATATCATAATTAATAATAACCTGTCGCTCAGGTGCTTGACCTGGCTGACCCGTTCTTAAAATGATACGAATATGATTATTTTGTGCCTCTTCACGAATAAACTTAGCAACTTGTAATCCTGCATCGTCAGTTTCCATTACTACATCTAGCAGTACAATGGCAGCATCAGGGTGCGCTTTTACTAATTCTTTTGCTTCAGCGCCAGAATAAGCACTTAAAAACTCTAGACGCTTATTTTGAAACTCAAAATCACTTAAGGCCAGCTTAGTTACAGCATGAACTTCAGGTTCGTCATCAACGATTAATACTTTCCAAGTGCCAAGTTCCACTTCACTTTCTAACTCTTCTGGCTCATCTGAAAATAAAAAATCACCCATCATATTAAAGGTTCCTTAATGCATTTGTAGAACGCACAATCATGGCTGTTTTTTATTTAATTAAGGCCACTGTGCGAGCGTTACACGGTCGTTATTTCCCAAATCTTTTACTGTTTTAACATTAATAAATGCCATTTGATTAAACAAATTACGAACAGCTTCGCCTTGCTCAAAACCGTGTTCTATTAAAAGATAGCCACTTGAGAGCAAATAGTCACGTGATTGTGTAATTATTTGTTTTATATCAGCCATTCCTGCTTCCTCAGCAACCAAGGCTGAAAGCGGCTCAAAACGTACATCACCTTCGTTTAGGTGCTTATCGTCGTGTTCTATATACGGCGGATTAGTAACAATTAAATTAAATTGCTGGTTTTTTAAGGCACTAAACCAATTGCTTTGTTTAACTTGTACATTATGTATAGCTAAACGTTGCTGATTTCGCGAAGCTAATGCAACCGCATCGGCAACTCTATCAACTGCGGTTATTTGCCAGTTAGGCATTTCGCTGCCAAGCGCAAGCGCTATTGCGCCAGTGCCAGTGCCTAAATCAAGCACTTTTGCCGATTCAGGTACAGCCATAGCAAGGGCTTGCTCTACTAAGGTTTCTGTATCTGGCCTAGGAATAAGAGTGGTGGCATTAACTTCCAGCGGTAAACTCCAAAACTCTCGCTGCCCAGTAATATGTGCAACGGGTTCGCCGTTTAGACGGCGCTTACAAAAGTGCTCAAACGTTAGTTGCTGCTCATCGGTAAGTGTTTTATCAGGCCAGGTAAATAAATAACTGCGGGGTTTTTGAAGAATATGTAAAAGTAAAACTTGGGCATCTAATTTAGCGCTATCGCTGCTTGGTGCAAGTAAACTTGCACCTGCAGCAATTGCTTGTTCTAAGGTGTGGCTCACAATTACTCGTCGCCCATTGCCGCTAATAAGTCAGCTTGATGCTCTTGCATCAATGGGTCAACAATACAGCCTAAATCACCTGTTACTACTTCGTTTAAACGATAAAGCGTTAGGTTAATACGGTGATCGGTAATACGCCCTTGTGGGTAATTGTATGTACGAATACGCTCTGAACGATCGCCACTGCCCACTAAATTACGACGCTCAGACGCTTCTGCCGCATGGCGTTTTTCGTCTTCAGCTTGCTGTAAACGAGCTGCAAGTACAGACATCGCTTTAGCACGGTTTTTATGTTGTGAACGCTCATCTTGACACTCAACCACAACACCGGTTGGTATATGAGTAATACGTATCGCAGAGTCCGTTTTATTTACGTGCTGACCACCGGCGCCAGAGGCTCTGAAAGTGTCTACTTTTATATCGGCGGTGTTAATTTCTATTGCTTCAGCTTCTGGAATTTCGGCCATTACAGCAACAGTACAGGCAGATGTATGTACACGCCCTTGAGATTCGGTTTCTGGTACACGTTGAACACGGTGTGCGCCCGATTCAAACTTAAGCTTACCGTAAACACCTTCACCGCTAATATTAGCAATCACTTCTTTGTAGCCACCATGCTCACCTTCGTTGGTGCTCACAATTTCTACTTTCCATTTTTGCGTTTCAGCATAACGGCTGTACATTCTAAATAGGTCACCAGCAAAAATTGCTGCCTCGTCACCACCGGTACCAGCACGTACTTCTAAAAATACATTGTTGTTATCTTTAGGATCTTTAGGAAGCATAAGCACTTGTAGCTCATCTTCTAATGTTAATATTTGTGCTTTAGCTTCTTTGTATTCTTCTTGCGCCATTTCGCGCATATCAGGGTCTGAGTCTTTTAGCATTTCTTCAGCGGTAGCCACATCGTCTTGCGCTTGTTGGTACGCTAAAAACGTTTTTACAATTTCTTCAAGCTCAGAGTATTCTTTTGAAAGAGCACGAAAGCGGTTTTGATCACTAATGACCGACGGATCGCTTAGCAGTGCTTGTACTTCTTCGTAGCGCTCTACTAAGGTTTCTAATTTACGATATACAGACTCTTTCATTTAACTGTTATTCCTGATCAATACCTAACATTTTTTTCAACTGGGTTAGTTGAGCCACTTCACCTTTTTTAGCCGCATCTTGAATTGCACGGGTAGGCGCGTGCATTAAGCGGTTGGTTAATTTGTTGGCCAACTCTAATATAATTTTTTCTGCATCTTTACCTGTATTTAGCTGACTTACAGCACGCTCTACAAGTTCTGACTTAATTGTTTGTACGTCGTTTCGGTAATGGCGAATTAAATCCACCGAATCGAGTGAACGAATCCACATTTCAAATTCTTTAACGCGTTCGCTTATTATTATTTGTGCTTGCTCTGCTGCTTGCTCACGAGCCGCCATATTCTCGCTCACAATAGCTTGTAAGTCATCTACGGAATATAAATAGGCCGCATCAAGCTCGCCTACTTGGCTTTCAATATCACGAGGTACCGCAATATCAATAAATAGCATAGGTTTATGGCGTCGTTGTTTAAGTGCTTGCTCAACCACCCCTTTACCAATAATTGGTAGGGTACTGGCTGTAGAGCTAATAACAATATCGGCTTTATGTAAGCGCTCTGGTAACTGCGCTAAGGCAATTACATCCGCCGACACCTCTTGTGCAAGGCCGCGCGCTCGCTCAATCGTTCTGTTAGCAACCGTAATTTGCTGAGGCTCATTTTGGTATAAATGCTTGGCTACCAGCTCAATTGTTTCACCAGCACCAATTAATAACACATTGGTTTTATCAAGCTTGCCATAAATATGTTTAGCTAAATTTACTGCGGCAAATGCGACCGATACCGCACTGGCACCAATATCGGTGTCAGTACGAACTTGTTTAGCAACTGAAAAGGTTTTTTGAAAAAGTCGGTCAAAAATCACACCAACGGCATCATGAGTCTTAGCGCTGTTATAGGCTTGTTTTATTTGCCCTAATATTTGCGGCTCGCCTAATACCAGCGAATCTAGCCCGCACGCTACACGCATTAAATGATTAATTGCGCCTTCGCCTTGGTGGCAATATATATTTTTGCTCAGTTCTTGTTCATCCAAACCATGGAAACTGGCAAGCCAGCCCAACAGTGTTTGGGAATTTGTCTGAGCAAGGCTACAATAGATTTCAGTTCGGTTACAGGTAGACACAATAACGGCTTCGTTAAAGTCGGCATGACCGCTTAATTGCTGGAGCGCCTCAGACATTTGCTCAGGCGAAAAAGCCACTTTTTCACGTAATTCTACGGATGCGGTTTTGTGATTTATACCAAGTGCTATGATGGTCATATGTGCCAAATATTGCTGCGCCCTACTTTAAAGGCGGCAATTTTATCAAAAATCAGCGGAATATGGAAAGTAAGGAACAACATTTGATTCGACATTATTTAATTTTATTCACTCTTTTTTTGTTTTTAGGGGGCTGCGCCCACCAAATTGATACAAAAACAACGCTTTACGATGATTGGAAACCACGCTTAGCAGCTCAAAATACGTGGCAAGCACAAGGTAAACTTGCTTTTATAAGCCCTGAAGAGCGCCAATCTGCAAACTTAAATTGGCAGCAAGACGAAAAACAAAACAACTTAGTGCTCACCACATTTATTGGTACACGTATTTTATCACTTAAGCAAACTGCAACGGGTGCAGAGCTTGAATACGACGATAAAACTTACACCGACACTAATGCGGCCTTACTACTGGCACGTTTAACTGGCTTTAGTTTACCTGTAGACAACGCAGATAACTGGTTAAAAGGGACATTAGAGTCGCAAACATTAAAAGTAGACGAACTTGGCCGAGCACAACAAGTTATTTGGTTTGATAACAGTAATAAAAAGTGGCAAATAAATTACGCTAACTATAAACAGCAAGCTGGTTTTTGGGTACCAGGTAATGTAACGCTAAAACACCAACACATTAAAATTAAAATTCAACTCTACAATTGGCAATTTAATTAAGTATGAATACTAAAACTGCTTTTTCGGTTATTGCGCCGGCAAAACTCAACTTATTTTTACATATAAATGCACGCCGTAAAGATGGCTATCATGAACTAGAAACCTTATTTACTTTTTTAAATTTTGGCGACACGCTCGACTTTTCTCTTGATGAAAATAACCAAATTTTAATTACAGGTGATACAAAAGGTATAGCAGATACCGACAACCTCATTTATAAAGCCGCCTTATTACTGCAAAAACACACAAATATATCGTTAGGTGCAAAAATAAATTTAACTAAACGCTTACCAATGGGTGGCGGTGTTGGGGGCGGTTCGTCAGATGCCGCAACGACTTTATTAGCACTAAATAAATTGTGGAACACACAACTAAGTATTGAGCAATTAGCAGGAATTGGTCTGCAATTAGGGGCCGACGTTCCGGTGTTTATTCGTGGCAGAAGTGCCATTGCGCAGGGTATTGGCGAGCAACTAGTCGATGTAGAGCTTGAGCAAAAATGGTATTGCGTTGTTCACCCAAATCAACACGTAAGCACCGCACAAATTTTTACCCATCCTGATTTAAAACGCGATACACCTAAAATTTCAGGCGATTGGCGAGCCCATAAATTAACTAACGATTGTGAGCCTTTAGTTAAAAAGCTCTGCCCCGAGGTTGAAAAAACCCTGCAGTGGTTGCTAAAATACGCCCCGTCGAAGATGACCGGAACAGGTTCATGTTGTTTTGTCGAATTTGCTAGTCAAGTTCAAGCACAAGATGTACTTGATAAACTCCCCCATACTTGGCAGGGTTTTGTTGCTTCTAGCACAAATGTCTCACCTGCTCATACGGAGCTTGCCGCCATATTCGATCAATGAAGTAACGTACAAGTAATCATAAGTTAACTCGCCGTGGTATTTACCATTGCCTGTTAGTCCAAAAATTCAGTGCCTGAGGAACCCTACCGTGCCTGACATGAAGCTCTTCGCTGGTAACGCAACACCTGAGTTAGCTCAAAAAGTTGCAAAACGTTTGTATATTGAATTAGGCGATGCTGTTGTTGGCCGTTTTAGCGACGGTGAGATCAGTGTTCAAATAAATGAAAATGTTCGTGGCTCGGATGTTTTTATCTTGCAATCAACCTGTGCCCCTACTAACGATAACCTAATGGAACTTATCGTTATGGTTGATGCGCTACGTCGTGCATCTGCAGGTCGTATTACTGCCGTCATTCCTTATTTTGGTTATGCACGTCAAGACCGTCGAGTACGTTCTGCCCGTGTACCAATTACTGCTAAAGTTGTTGCCGATTTCTTATCAAGTGTAGGTGTTGACCGCGTTCTTACGGTTGATTTACACGCAGAGCAAATCCAAGGTTTCTTTGATGTACCAGTAGATAACGTATTTGGTAGCCCTGTACTACTTGAAGATATGGAAGAGCGTGAGTTTGAAGACGTTGTTATTGTATCGCCAGACATTGGTGGTGTAGTACGTGCCCGTGCTATTGCAAAATTACTTAACGACACAGACCTAGCTATTATTGATAAACGTCGCCCACAAGCAAACGTTTCTCAAGTAATGCATATTATTGGTGATGTAGAAGGCCGCGATTGTATTATCGTAGATGATATGATTGATACCGGCGGTACCTTATGTAAAGCCGCAGAAGCACTTAAAGAACACGGTGCTAAACGCGTATTTGCTTATGCAACGCATCCAATTTTATCGGGTAAAGCAGCTGAGAACATTCGTAACTCAGTAATTGACGAAGTAATTGTTACCGACTCAATTCCGTTATCGGATGAATTAAAAGCGCTTGATAAAGTAAAAGTACTTACGCTTGCTGACATGCTAGCCGAAACCATTCGCCGCATTAGCAACGAAGAATCTATCTCAGCGATGTTTGAACACTAAAATCAAACATACGTTGAACATATAAGCGCCTTTTGGCGCTTTTTTTGTAAGCGATGTTTATTTTACCAAGGGGTGGTGTTATGATAGCGCGCCTTTTGGGTAGGGACCTTGGTCGCAAAGGCCCTAACACTTTTAATTTATTGGAGACATTATGTCTAACGAAACTTATACTTACAACGCTGAACTTCGCGTAGAAACTGGTACTGGTGCGAGCCGCCGCCTACGTCGCGAAGACAAAGTACCTGCAATCCTTTACGGTGCAGATAAAGAAGCAGTATCGCTTACTCTTGCTCATAAAGACATGATCAAAGCACAAGAAAGCGAAGGTTTTTACACGCACATTCTTACGCTAAACATTGGCGGCGAGTCTGTTGAAGCTATCTTAAAAGATATCCAACGTCACCCGTTCAAGCCTAAGCTTACTCACCTTGATTTCCAACGTGTAGATGCAACTCATAAACTAGTAACTAAAGTTCCTCTTCACTTCATCGGTGAAGAAGTAGTAACTAAAGCTGGCGCAACTGTTGTTCACCAGTTAACTGAAGTTGAGATTTCTTGTCTTCCTAAAGCACTTCCAGAGTTCGTTGAAGTTAACGTTTCTAAATTAGTAGTTGGTGATTCAGTTCACATTTCTGACCTTGAACTTCCTTCAGGTGTTCAGTCTGTTGAACTAGGTAAAGGCGAAGGCCATGACCTGTCAGTAGTTACTATTAAAGCTAACAAAGCAGCTCCAGCTGAAGAAGAAGCTTCAGACGCTGCTGAATAATATTTAAGGTCTTGCACCTTGAATTCTATTCAAATGCTTGTGGGCCTGGCTAATCCAGGCCCCGAATACGCAAACACACGCCACAATGCAGGTGCATGGTTCATTGAAGAACTAGCTGCACGTTATAACTGCACTCTAAAACACGATCCTAAATATCACGGCCTTACGGGCAAAGTGATCATCCAAGGCCAAGAATTCAAATTATTGATCCCCACTACTTACATGAACTTAAGTGGTAAAGCGGTCGGTAGTTTAGCTAATTTTTTCAAAATCCCCGTGGAAAACATACTCGTTGCCCATGACGAAATGGATTTAGACCCAGGCGTTGCCAAGCTTAAAAAAGGCGGCGGACATGGCGGTCATAATGGTTTAAAAGACATTATTGCAAAAATGGCAAATCAAAAAGACTTTATGCGTTTACGCATAGGTATAGGTCATCCAGGGCATCGTGAAATGGTTACCGGTTGGGTGCTTGGAAAAGCAGCCAAAGAAGACCAAGAAAAAATGGATGCAGCAGTTGATGAAGCAGTCCGCTGTATGGAAATACTTGCAAAAGATGGTGTGTTAAAAGCACAAAACAGACTACATTCTTTTAAACCATAATCGTTTAAACGAATCTTAACAAGGTATCTTACTATGGGTTTTAAATGTGGCATCGTTGGCTTGCCTAATGTTGGTAAATCAACGCTTTTTAATGCACTAACTAAAGCGGGTATTGAAGCCGCTAACTTTCCTTTTTGTACCATCGAGCCTAACACAGGTGTAGTGCCGGTACCTGATCCTCGCCTAGACGAGCTTGCTAAAATTGTAAATCCTCAACGTATCCTACCTACCAGTATGGAATTTGTTGATATTGCAGGTTTAGTAAAAGGTGCATCGAAAGGTGAAGGCTTAGGAAACCAGTTTTTAGCAAATATTCGTGAAACGGATGCAATTGGCCATGTAGTTCGCTGTTTTGAAGACGAAAACGTAATTCATGTTGCAGGAACAATCGACCCTGCTGACGATATTGACGTTATCAATACTGAATTAGTACTTGCCGATATGGACAGCGCAGATAAAGCGATTTTCCGTAACGCTAAAAAAGCAAAAGGCGGCGATAAAGACGCTAAAGAGCAAAATGCAGTACTTGAAAAAGTAAAAGTACATTTAGACGAAGGCCTAACACTTCGTTCTTTAGAGCTTACTAAAGAAGAAAAAGCAGCAATTAGCTCAATTAACTTCTTAACTATTAAGCCAACTATGTACATTGCTAACGTTGCTGAAGATGGTTTTGAAAATAATCCACACCTTGATCGTGTGCGCGCTATTGCAGAATCAGAAGATGCTGTAGTCATTCCAGTGTGTGCTGCAATCGAATCTGAGCTTTCTGAACTAGATGAAGAAGACAAGCTTGAGTTTATGGCAGACCTTGGGTTAGACGAGCCAGGCCTTAACCGTGTTATTCGTGGTGGTTACGAGCTACTACATTTACAAACCTACTTCACTGCAGGTGTAAAAGAAGTACGCGCGTGGACTATTCCAGTTGGTGCAACTGGGCCACAAGCGGCTGGTAAAATTCACACCGACTTTGAGCGTGGCTTTATTCGCGCACAAACCATTGCCTACGACGACTACATTGCCTTTAATGGCGAAGGTGGCGCTAAGGAAGCGGGTAAAATGCGTCAAGAAGGTAAAGAGTACATTGTTAAAGACGGCGATGTAATGAACTTCTTGTTCAACGTATAATTACGTTTAAACGCTGTGTTTATAAAAGCCCGCTTAATGCGGGTTTTTTTATGCCTATAACCAGTTAATACCAATTCGCTTAATTAATTGCTCTATTCTGAGGGCGGAAAAACATTTTAACGTAGGTAGCACATGTTTAGCCCCGCAAAATGATTAACTCTTATTGCAAATTTTAATCCCAAAAATAAACGGCCTTAATCGCCTTTGGCTTTTTATACTAATTAGCGAAGTTAACTATTTTATTTTGACGTGAAAAATACACATCAGTAATTAGGCAATTGCCCTACCTGCTAACTGCGTGCTGTGATTAATCAGTAATTTTTAACGCAACGAGTACAGGTTTTGCCTTTTAAAATGAATCCATAGCCCGGTTGTTTAGTACCATATGTTCATACACTAGCTAAAATACGCAACAAACTAAGCTTTTATATAGTTAAATCACAAAGCGACAGTTGAAACACTAAGCAGTTTTTATATTAACGGTTTTAAGTTGTTATTACTTAGTGTACTTTGGCAGTTGATTTATAGTTAAAAAAACAGCAATTTTATTAAAATTTAGCCTCTTAGCTTAATTTTCCTGCAAACAAACCCTGTTAAGTGTTTTTTTGCAAAAAAGGTGTTGACGGATTTGGGTCATATCAGCATAATACGCCCCGCACTCAGCGATGAAGTGATAACAAAAGAGATGGCTAAGTAGCTCAGCTGGTTAGAGCACATCACTCATAATGATGGGGTCACAGGTTCAAATCCCGTCTTAGCCACCATTTTTCTTTTGTTGCTCAATGAAGAGTTTAAAATAACTACCTTTTCTTTGATTATTCAAAGTGAAAATGCGGGAGTGGCGGAATTGGTAGACGCGCTGGATTTAGGTTCCAGTAACTTAGGTTGTGAGAGTTCAAGTCTCTCCTTCCGCACCATGTTCTGATATGAACTAAACTATCAATTGTTTTCTGTTGGGATATCGCCAAGCGGTAAGGCACCAGGTTTTGATCCTGGCATTCCCAGGTTCAAATCCTGGTATCCCAGCCAACAATGGCTAAGTAGCTCAGCTGGTTAGAGCACATCACTCATAATGATGGGGTCACAGGTTCAAATCCCGTCTTAGCCACCATTTCTTTTTTAGAAGTGGCTCTGCAAGAGTTAAATTGCAGCTCAATGAAGAGTTTAAAATAACTACCAGTGTTTATTAAACACAAAAAATGCGGGAGTGGCGGAATTGGTAGACGCGCTGGATTTAGGTTCCAGTATCTTAGGATGTGAGAGTTCAAGTCTCTCCTTCCGCACCATGTTCTTGATAAGAACTAAAACTATCAATTAATTCTTTGTTGGGATATCGCCAAGCGGTAAGGCACCAGGTTTTGATCCTGGCATTCCCAGGTTCAAATCCTGGTATCCCAGCCAACTTCTTCTACCAAAGAAACGTTGCATAAAGAATTGCTCTGTTAAGAGTTTAAATATAAACAATGTATGCGGGAGTGGCGGAATTGGTAGACGCGCTGGATTTAGGTTCCAGTATCTTAGGATGTGAGAGTTCAAGTCTCTCCTTCCGCACCATGTTCTTGATAAGAACTAAAACTATCAAATAATTCTTTGTTGGGATATCGCCAAGCGGTAAGGCACCAGGTTTTGATCCTGGCATTCCCAGGTTCAAATCCTGGTATCCCAGCCAACTACTTCTATCATAGAAAGTTGCATAAAGAATAAGAACTGCGGGAGTGGCGGAATTGGTAGACGCGCTGGATTTAGGTTCCAGTATCTTAGGATGTGAGAGTTCAAGTCTCTCCTTCCGCACCATGTTCTTGATAAGAACTAAAACTATCAATTAATTCTTTGTTGGGATATCGCCAAGCGGTAAGGCACCAGGTTTTGATCCTGGCATTCCCAGGTTCAAATCCTGGTATCCCAGCCAACTACTTCTATCATAGAAAGTTGCATAAAGAATAAGAACTGCGGGAGTGGCGGAATTGGTAGACGCGCTGGATTTAGGTTCCAGTATCTTAGGATGTGAGAGTTCAAGTCTCTCCTTCCGCACCATGTTCTTAATTAGAACTAAAACTCATCCAAATTTAAAGTTGGGATATCGCCAAGCGGTAAGGCACCAGGTTTTGATCCTGGCATTCCCAGGTTCAAATCCTGGTATCCCAGCCACTTTCTTAGATTATTCTGTACTTCTCCTCGTTAGCATATTTATGTATAAACTCATTAACGTTTACTGGCTTGCTAAAATAATACCCTTGTAAATAATCGCAATTCATTGATGTAAGCGTTTGTTTAAGATCCTTATCTTCTATGCCTTCAGCAACCACTTTACAATTAAGACGTGTAGCTAAAAATAAAGTCGACTCAACAATCGCGTAATCTGCAATTTGTGTCAGCATATCTTTAATAAACGACTGATCAATTTTTATTTGGCTAACAGGCAGCTCTCTGAGTAACACCAACGAAGAAAACCCTGTTCCAAAATCATCTACGCTAAATTCAAACCCTCTACTGTTTAATTTTTGCATCATGGAGCGCGCAGCTTCAAGGTTAGTCATCATCGCGCATTCTGTAATTTCAAATATAATAAAATCACTTAAACTAGGGTCGTTAGTGACCAACTCTTCTACAAAGTCATAAAATTCAGGACTCTCTAAATCCTTAGTAGACAAATTAACGTGTATTGAGCCTATAAACCCTGCCGCTTTGAGTTGCGCTAAATGCTTAATTGTTTCAAGTAATACCCATTTAGAAATATTAAGTATCAGCCCGCTTTGCTCTGCAATCCCAATAAATACGTCGGGACTAATAAAAGAGCCGTCACTTTGCGGCCAACGAATTAAAGCCTCGGCCCCGTGAACTTCATCGGCTCGTGCATCAAATATTGGTTGTAGATAAAGCTCAAACTCCTGGTTTTTAATTGCATGTTTAATTTTAGAGGTCATATTTGCCAGTTCATTTGCTCTGGTACTCAGTGCTTCAAAATAATGCACACACAATTGATTTGTCTCTTTAGCCTCCCCTAGCGCTAAATCAGCTTGTTTAAGTAGTTCGTTAGCATGTGCCGAATTATTAGCATACGTAGCTACACCAAGCGTTACATTTACCCTCAGGCTATGCTCATATATATGAAAAGGCTGCTTGGTTGATTTTTTAATAGCTTGAGTACACAAATTAATTGCATCGTGAGTACAAGTATCAATAATAAGTGCGAACTCATCTCCGCCTAAACGGTAAAGCTTGGCAATGCCAACTATATTGTGGCTTAGTGTTTTCGCGAAAATAGTAAGCAGCATATCGCCGACTTTATTACCGTAAGAATCATTAATAGACTTAAACCTATTTAAATCTATGAGCATTAAGCAAAACGAAGTTTCATACTTAACCTGCTTATGAAGTACCTGGAAAAATTTTTTACGATTGGGGAGCCCTGTTAAACTGTCGTTTTCGGCAAGGGTAAGTTGACGCTTAGCAAATCGATCTATTTTTAAAATGCTTTTGTAGCTAAGTTGAATAACCAAATAAACAAACGTCCCCCCGCCAAATAAAATAAGTGACACACTTGTTGATATAAAGCCCGCAATATCGTTATTTACAAAATAATAAAGGATGTACCAATAGCCCACTATAAAGCTAAAAATAAGAGCTAATAATAAAATCCACGATACGCGGTTAGTTTTTTTACAGATTTTTATAGTAGGAACTATGCTAAGCGTAAGTAAAACAACACCCACTATCAGCATAAAGACAAAAAGATTATCCACAAACACACAACTTTTTATTGGTAAGTAGTTTGAGTATGGCAAATAAATGTAATAACGAAATAAATTATTAACAACAAATGAGGGAGGGAGCTTAACGTTAGCAAACTGCAGAGGCTATTTGACTCAACAAGATAAAACCGTGTGCTGAGCCAAATTAACAAGTGGGAATTTAGCCAAGCTCCCCGCTAATTGCATATTTTAACACCCAGTTTTTAACCGGCCCAGTTTTATTGGCCATTTTTAAAAACTGACTGCGCGCCCACTTAAGGGGTGCTACCTGATTAGAAAAGCCAAAGTAACACGCGTCCATCATGCTCATCATTAACAAATTAGCTTTACGGCGGCTTCGCTCGTACTCGTTAAGTTTAAGTGGGCAACCAATATCGTCGGCATTTTCAAGCACCTGTGCAAGTGCTGCAACATCCTGAAAACCTAAATTAACACCCTGCCCCGCAAGCGGATTAATAGTATGTGCGGCATCCCCTACAAGTACTAAACGCCCTTGCGAGTAAATATTTGCATGCTGGCGCGTTAGCGGAAATACTGCATGGCTTTGTACTTCAAAGTTGCCAGCAAGAGGTGGAAACTTACTGAGCACCTGCGCTTTAATTTGCGCAGAGTTTAATCCCTTAACGCTTTGTAAAGTGGCGGCATCGTCATACCAAATTAAATTAGCGTAAGGTGCCTGCATGGGTAAAAACGCCAAAGGCCCCGTTGGTGTAAACTGCTGCCACGTTTTAACCTGCTGGGGTGCATCAAGCTTTATAAGCACGCCCATGCACTGCTGCTGATACTGCCAGCCAGTTACGCCAATGTTAGCTTTTGTGCGTAATTGCGACTGTCCGCCATCGGCTGCAATCACTAAATCGGCGCTATAGCGCTCTTGCCCATAAATCAGCGTTATCGAGTCAGCACTTTGTTCAATTGCACTAACCGGTGCCGACTGTTCAATAACCTCAATGTTGTAATGAGCAAACTGCTGCCAAAGGCTTGCTTGTATTAAGTTGTTTTCAATTAAATGGCCTAAATGCGAGGTATTTATGTCGGCGCAATCAAATAATAGATTATCGCCGCCACGCTCAAATGCCTCTAACTGCTGATATGGCGCTAAGCGACTTTGCCTTAAAATAGGCATGGCGCCTAATTCATCGAGTAAGTTTTCTGAAAAACGATTAATAGCCGATACACGAATATCTACCTTATCACTTGCTAAAATATCGGCTGCGTTAATTAGATTTTTTTCGATTATGCGTACCGATTTACCTTGCTGTGCAAGCTTTATTGCCATGGCTGCGCCAACCATGCCACCACCCACAACGATTGCTTTATTTTGAGTCATGTTTTTCATCATTTGGTTATTACGTGAATCTATTTTGATTGTACCGTAACTCGCTGGTTTTGTGCGAGAGTATATAACTATCATGCTATTAAACTGGCTGTGTATTGATTTGAGATCACAAACATGAAAACTATACTTGGATCTGGGCGGGTATCCAGCTAAAATACGCGTCCTTTAAGTGAGCAACCTTGCTCCTTAATCCCGTTTTAAGCACATTTTTGTGCCACTACCGAATTGAACACGAGGCTATATTTCAATGAGCAAAAAGCTGCATATCAAAACTTGGGGTTGTCAGATGAACGAGTACGACTCTCAGAAGATGGCTGATCTTTTAGATGCAACCAACGGCTACCAGCTAACGGAAGAAGCAGCAGACGCCGATGTAATCTTACTTAACACCTGTTCAATTCGTGAAAAAGCGCAAGAAAAAGTATTTCACCAATTAGGCCGTTGGAAGTTATTAAAAGACGACAAGCCCGATTTAATAATTGGTGTAGGTGGCTGTGTTGCCTCACAAGAAGGTGACTCTATTCGCCAACGTGCACCATTTGTAGATGTCATATTTGGCCCGCAAACGCTGCACCGTTTACCAGAAATGATTAAACAAGTGCAAGGCGACAAAGGCTCATCGGTTGTTGATATTTCATTCCCAGAGATTGAAAAGTTTGACCGTTTACCAGAGCCAAAAGCAGAAGGCCCGTCTGCGTTTGTATCTATTATGGAAGGCTGCTCTAAGTACTGTACTTTTTGTGTTGTACCTTACACCCGTGGTGAAGAAGTTAGCCGCCCATTAGATGACGTACTATTAGAGGTTGCTCAACTTGCCGAGCAAGGCGTACGTGAAGTAAATCTATTAGGTCAAAACGTAAATGCATACCGCGGTGATACGCACGATGGCGAAATTTGTTACTTCTCTGATTTAATTCGTTACGTAGCAGCGATTGACGGCATAGACCGTATTCGTTACACCACATCGCACCCAGTAGAATTTACGCCAGATATAATCGACGCCTACGCAGATGTACCAGAGCTTGTTGATCACTTACACCTACCAGTGCAAAGTGGCTCAGACCGCGTTCTTAATTTAATGAAACGTGGCCACACAGCACTTGAGTACAAATCAACAATACGTAAACTGCGTAAAATTCGCCCTAACTTAAGTATGTCGTCAGATTTCATTATTGGTTTCCCAGGTGAGAGCAAAATGGACTTTGAAGCCACTATGAACCTAATTAACGATATTGGGTTTGATATGAGCTTTAGCTTTATTTACAGTGCGCGCCCAGGTACACCTGCAGCCGACTTACCAGATGACGTATCTGAGCAAGAGAAAAAAGAGCGCTTATACTTACTACAAAATCGTATTACACAAATGGCACAGCAAATTAGCCGCCAAATGTTTGATACCGAGCAACGTATATTAGTAGAAGGGCCTTCTAAAAAGAACCCTATGGAATTACGTGGCCGTACCGAAAACAACCGTGTAGTTAACTTTGTTGGCCCACACACGGTGATCGGCCAGTTTGTAGATGTACGTATTACCGAAGCACTACCAAACTCTTTACGCGGCGATTTAATTCGTACAGAATCAGAAATGAACTTACGTCGTGATATTGCGCCTTCAGCTATTTTAACAAAAGCCGCAAGCGTTGAGCCAAAAATAGAATCAACTAACGAAATTGGCGTAGCTACTTTCGTACCTTAGTTGCATAAATTCATTGCGCCAGTATCGATTACTGGCGCACCCGAATAGGAAGTAATTTTGAGTAATCAGTTAAAAACGTTAGAGATTTATTTAGAACCTGCCGATCACAAACGCCTTTCTTCTTTATGTGGCCCGTTTGACGAAAACATCAAACAAATTGAGCGCCGCCTAGGTGTTGAAATAATCCACCGCGACAACTTTTTTAAAGTAACAGGTAAACTGCATTCAAGCGCAGCTGCAGTCGAGATTTTAAAAAATCTTTATGTTGATACTCAACCTGTTCGTGGCGAAATTGGTGAAATAGAACCCGACAACGTACATTTAGCCATTACCGAATCAAAAGCCTTAGAGCAAGAAGTGCCGCAAAGCGCTTACGGCAAAGAAATGTTTATTAAAACTCGCCGTGGCGTAATTAAACCGCGTAACGACAACCAAGGTTTGTATGTCGCTAACATTTTACATCACGATATTACCTTTGGTATTGGCCCCGCTGGTACAGGTAAAACCTACCTTGCAGTTGCCGCTGCGGTAGATGCCCTTGAGCGCCAAGAAATACGCCGTATATTGCTAACCCGCCCAGCGGTAGAAGCGGGCGAAAAGCTTGGCTTTTTACCAGGCGATTTAAGCCAAAAGGTAGACCCATACCTGCGCCCTCTTTACGACGCGTTATTTGAAATGCTTGGGTTTGAAAAAGTTGAAAAACTAATAGAAAAACACATTATTGAAATTGCCCCACTTGCTTACATGCGTGGCCGTACACTAAACGATGCGTTTATTATTTTAGATGAAAGCCAAAATACCACTGCCGAGCAAATGAAAATGTTTTTAACCCGTATTGGCTTTAATTCAAAAGCCGTTATTACGGGCGATATAACGCAAGTTGATTTACCACGCGGTGCACGTTCAGGCCTTCGCCACGCCATAGAAGTATTGCAAGATGTTGAAGAAATTAGCTTTAACTTTTTCCAATCGCACGACATAGTTCGCCACCCTGTTGTTGGCCGTATTGTAGAAGCCTACGAGCGTAACGATGAAAGCGAGCGACTTAAACGCATAGAAAAGCAAAAAGCCAAAGAGCAGCTTGCCGCTCAACAATCGCCTTCTACTAAAGAGTAATACCGTGAGCACCGAACTTGATTTACAAATAGCGTGTGAGTTTAACAACCTGCCAAGCGAAGAGCAGTTTGCACTGTGGGCAGATAAAGCCCTTAGCCAATACCGTGATGAGTCTGAGCTCAGCATTGTAATAAGCGACGAAGCGCAATCACGACAGCTAAATAACGACTACCGTGGTAAAAATAAACCAACCAATGTGTTGTCGTTCGAATTTGAAGCCCCTCCTGGCATAGACCTGCCATTAGTGGGCGATTTAATAATTTGCCCTGCCATTGTATTGGCAGAAGCAATTGAGCAAGAAAAGTCATTTCATGACCACTTTGCCCATATGGTTATTCACGGATGCTTGCATTTGCTTGGATTTGACCATATAAAGAGTGAGGACGCTTTTGAGATGGAAAGCATAGAAAAGCAATTACTTGCAGAGCTAAACATAGCTGACCCATACCGGGACGAACTTTAAATTAACGGAGCATTTAGACGCAATGAGCGACGATAACTCGCAATCTAGCCAGGGTTCTTCTGGCAAAACGTGGATGGGCCGCATAGCCCAAATGTTGCAAGGGGAACCCCAGAATAGAGAAGAGCTGGTTGAAGTAATTGCCGACGCGCAAGAGCGCGACGTAATAGACCCAGAAACCAAAGAAATGATCGAAGGTGTGCTTGGCGTATCCAAGCTTAAAGTGCGCGACATAATGATCCCGCGCTCACAAATGGTCACGCTTGAGGTCGACAGCCCCCTAGAAGATTTGATCCCAATGATGGTCGACTCTACCCACTCGCGTTTCCCTGTGGTGTGTGAAGACAAAGACCACGTAGAAGGTATTTTGCTCGCAAAAGACTTACTACCGCTTATTTTAAATAAAGATGAGCACCTGCCATCACTGCGTGAATATTTACGCCCAGCTATGGTTGTGCCAGAGAGTAAACGCGTAGACACCCTACTTAACGAGTTTCGCCAACAGCGCTACCACATGGCTATTGTTATTGACGAATACGGCGGTGTGTCGGGCCTGGTAACCATTGAAGATATTCTTGAAATAATCGTTGGCGAAATCGAAGATGAGCATGACGAAGAAGAAGATCAACAAGATATTCGCCAGCTTGCTAAGCACGTATACGTTGTACAAGCGCTCACCCCAGTAGATGACTTTAACGAGTACTTTAAAACGGGTTACAGCACCGACGAAGCCGATACCATTGGCGGCACGGTACTGCACGCATTTGGCCACATGCCAAGTCGCGGCGAAACAATCGAAATAGACGACTATCAGTTTAAAGTTACAAACTCCGATAACCGTCGTATTTTACAACTGCAAGTCACCGTTCCTAAGGTTGATGATAACGACAGTGAAGAAACTACTAACTAAACTCACCCTGTTAGTAAAAGATAAAAAAGTATGGCTCGCACTTGTTGCGGGCCTTATTTTAACTTTTGGCTACGCCCCTTACCAAATTTGGCCCATCGCATTTTTTAGCATTGCCGCCATTATTTTTTTTATTAACCCAAACAACACCGGCAAAGCACACGCTAAAACCGCCGCTAAATATGGCTTTATATTTGGTTTAGGCTGGTTTGGTGCAGGTATAAGCTGGGTGCATGTGTCTATTGCCACCTTTGGCGGCATGCCGCTTATTGCCTCGTTATCGCTAATGGCCTTGCTATGCTCATATTTAGCCCTGTTCCCAGCGCTTGCGTTTTGGGCAACCACTCGCTTTGCAAGCGGCCCTAAGAGCTTTGGCGCATTACTTATAGCAACGTTTGCAATGAGTGAATATTTACGCGGTGTAGTACTTACCGGTTTCCCGTGGCTAAGTTTTGGTTATACACAAACCGATGGTCCGCTTAGAATACTTGCCCCCTATATTGGCGAATTTGGCTTAACACTTAGCTGCGTAGCCGTTGGTTTTGCCCTGTATCGCTTAACCCAAAAAGACATAAAAACCCCGCTTATCACCACTGCGGCCTTAGCACTACTTATTGTGGGTGCTTTAAATACGGGTACTAACCGCTACTCTGGCAAAGAAATGTCAACGCTGCTTGTTCAAGGTAATATAAAGCAACACCTTCGCTTTGAGCCCAGTGAGTTTTGGACCACCATGAGCAAATACCAAGACCTAACCCGCCCACACTGGGATGCTGATCTCGTGGTATGGCCTGAAGCCGCAGTGCCCGAAATAGAAATGCTCGCCGATTCTTACTTAGCCAATTTAGACAGCGCCGCCTCGTTTAATAAAACGGCCTTAGTTACCGGTATAGTTGACTACCAGCTCGACACTAAAACCATTTACAACACCTTGATTGTGGTAGGTAATAAAGAGCGCAACGACGAACACGGCCACTACCGCTACTTAGATAAAAACCGCTATCGTAAGCATCAGTTGTTACCGATCGGCGAGTTTGTGCCATTTCAGGATATTCTGCGCCCAATAGCGCCACTGTTTGACTTACCTATGTCATCGTTTACCCGTGGCGATAGAGTACAAAACAACTTACGCGCCAATGGCTTTAACCTGCTACCCGCTATTTGCTACGAAATAGTATTTGCCGATTTAGTACGCGGTAATTACAAAAGTGACTCAGACTTACTCTTTACCGTAAGTAACGACGCGTGGTTTGGCGACTCAATTGGGCCATTACAACACATGCAAATAGCCCGCATGCGCGCACTAGAACTACAACGTCCGCTAGTACGCGTTACCAACAATGGTGTAAGCGCCGTATACGACCCAATAAGCCACACACAACAAACCATGCCACAGTTTGAAGCTGCGACCATGAAAGCCGATATAAAACTTATACAAGGCGACAGCGTGTACAGCCAATACGGCAATGCATTTGTATGGGGATTTGTGGTGTTGCTGGGGATTAGTGGATTTGGAGTTAGGTTTAGGAAATAAAATAGAGTTGATAGCTGTCAGTTGTCAGCTATCAGTTTTTATATTGCCAAGGATTTAGCTGACCTCAAATATCTGGATAGCTTCTTATCCATGAATCCGTACACCCTCTTTCAATGTAAATCTCTATCGTTTTCTTTATAAGTTGAGCTGTCATATCCATTAGTGCGGTGGTCCCCCCAAAAATTGCATTTTTCTCATAGATATAATGACTTTCAATAAATGTACATCGATATTTTTCTATCAAGGTTAATGAGAGATCATATGAAAACTTGTGTTTTATTGAACTTGGTAACGCATTAAATAGATGCACCAGATCATGTGCACTCTCTTTCTTATTGAGGACCTTTGAATTAAATTGGTATTTTTCGTTTAATAAACCGTTATTGCTCACTACTTTGCAGTTAAAGCTTTTAAATAATATCTCCAAGGCTAACGCAGCGTTAGCAATTGAAATACTAATAGAGTGAGTCCACATAAGCTCCGATGACTTTAAATATAAATATGATGTTTCTATCATATGGGGCGCTAAAATCCATTCATACTTGTCATCGCTCATAGCATTTCCTTTCAAATATTATTTTCAATTTTTTATACTTAATAAAAGTAGACATCTAATTACTAAGTAGTTTCCTAATACCATAATACCAGCTAAGCGCTGCGACTGTGCCATGAGTTTCATTTTCAAAGTAGCGTTGATTTATAAATAGATTATCGCTTGGGTGCGCTTTTAACTTTTTAGCAAACGCTAAACCCCATTGGTAATTTGTTTCACCAATTTCGCCAAACGCTTTAGCGTTATTTGCAAAGGTAAAATACACATTGCCGTTAAGCGGCTTATTTATTAGTTGCTTCTCATCAAAATAACGGTTTAGGTAGTTATTATCCCACAGGTAGGTTGCATCAATAATTAAGTAATCTGTAAATAGCGCATGGTTGGAAAGCAATACATAGCTGGCAAACAAGCCACCAAAAGACTCGCCAATTAATACGCGTTTGGTTGATGTGCGGTAATTTTTATTAATCAGTGGAATGAGTTCTTTTTCAAAAAAGGCGCTGTAGTTTACAGCGTTGCCAATATTTTCAAACTTTTCTAGGAGTTTACCGTTAAATGTCCAATCAACATTGGTTGGGGTAAAGTCGCGTTCTCTTATCGCATTTTTACTATTTGGAATGGCGACTATAATTGCTTGCTGTATTTGCTGCTCTAGCCGATCCGTACTAAGTGCCTCTACTAGCCCGGCTACGGCTTTTAGATGTGTGTGGTCACCATCGAGCAAGTAAATAACTGGGTATACCTGATTGGAGCTTTGATTGTAGCTTGGCGGTAAATAAACGCTAAAGCTGCGTTGTTCACCTAAAATAACGGATTTAAGCTGATGCGCTTTTGCTAACACAATATTTTCTGACGCGTAAGAAACCGTAATAAAATACAGATTAATAAATACAATTAATAAAGCTTTCATAACCATCCTTGTAGTAAGAGCAAAATTAACTTTTTACAGTCTCTTCTACCGTTTGCACATTTACAACTTGATTCACACTGCCCTGAATAACCACAGTTGCTGATATTTTATCTTGAATAGCTTGCCTGTTTGGGTCCCAATACACTTGTAAAAAGCCTAATAAACCCGTGGCAAAACCGGCGCCATAGCCGCCGTATCGTCCAAAGCAATCAAGCATGCCTAATGGCTCACCGCTTAGTGCTACTACGCGAATATTACATACTTTTTTACCTGGGGTTTGTCCGCGCCATAATAATGAGAACAACGTAAAGTATACGGCGGCCCAACCAAAACCAAGGCCTAGGTCTTGAATAATGCCTTTGCCCCACTGCAAAATGCTGGTGACAGGTTTGCTTTTCTCGCTTTTAGTGTCTGCTTTTTCAGTTATATTGCTTTCATCTGAAGCTTCGCCCGAAATGCTCTTTAGCTCTGTACCATTATTTTCAAAATCATCTGCCGCTATAGGCTCATCATCAATAGCCATTAACTCCAATAACGTGCGCGTAACTTCAATCCCTCCAACGTCATCAATTTCAGCAAGCGCTGGTAATTGGCTAACTAAATTAGCACGCGCAACGCTTTGGCAAGCATCATCGCAGTTTTTATCATCGTCTGTTTGCGCTAAATACGTGCGTATTATTGATTTGTCATGCTCACTTAACTCATCGTTTTGCTGCGTATTTTCTATTTGTATACCTTGAATAGCGTTATCGTCTTCAAAAAAATCTATTGCTAATGAGAGCACGGTGAGTGCGCTTACAAATAAAAAGCTCGCTGCAAAAAGTTTTAAGGCTCTGCGCCAAAACGATGACATTTTTGGCAGGTATTGCTGCGCAGTGCCTTTATAAAAAGCCATGGCAGCTACAAATGCAATTAAGGTAGCGCTTAGCTTAGCGGCCATAAATATCAAAGCGACATCAATAGTCATCGCCATTGCACGTTTAATGGGGGTAGCTAAAGGTATGCCTAATAATGCTTGGTCAATTTTAAAGGCGTACGGGGTGATCACGTCTTTGGTTTCAGAGTCTGATAATGCTAATTGTTCTATTTCTTTGGCTTTCATTTTATATTTGTTTTTGAAATGGGTAACCCATTTAACTTACGCGCTTTTTATTTTTAGCTCAAGTTAAAGCTATTGATTTACATGCATAAAAAAGGCTGCATAAATGCAGCCCTTCAAAATAGTTTATTTATAACAATTAGGCAGTTGGATAATCGGTATAACCTTGCTCTGCGCCACCAAATAGCGTGTCTGGGTTGTGGCTATTAAGCGGTTTACCTTGCTCAAGCCTTGCTGGTAAATCTGGGTTTGAAACAAACGGGCGGCCAAAGCCAATCATGTCGGCCCAACCTTGTGCAAGGGCTTCATCGGCGCGCTCTTTGGTGTATTTACCAGCGTAAATTAAAACGCCGCTGTACGCTTTACGAATGGCCTGTTTAAACTCCACACTCATTAAAGGTGCATCATCCCAGTCGGCTTCAGCAATATGCATATAACCTACGCCAGCATCATTTAGTGCGTGTGCCACGGCCAAATATGTTTGCTCTGGGTTATCGTCAACAGTACCGTTAAGCGTAGTAAGTGGCGCAAGTCTTACGCCTACTTTTTTACTGCCAATTTCATCGCTTACTGCATTGACTACTTCAACTAAAAAGCGCAACCGGTTTTGTACATTGCCACCATATTCATCAGTACGCGCATTTGATTGCGAGTCTAAAAATTGGTTAATTAAATACCCGTTAGCCGCGTGAAGCTCTATACCATCAAAGCCTGCGTCTACTGCATTTTTAGCTGCTTGGCGAAATTCTGCTAGTACATTTTCAATATCTTGCTTGCTCATCTCACGCGGTAACTGAGTATCTACAAAGCCAGGCTCGCCGTTAGTATCTACAAATACTTTTACGTCTTTTGCGGCAATAGCCGATGCTGATATTGGCTGCACACCGCCTGTGTTATCGCTGTGCGTTACTCGGCCTACATGCCAAAGCTGAGCAAACATAACGCCACCAGCGTTATGTACTTTATTAGTTACTTTACTCCAGCCTGCTACTTGCTCGTTTGAGTAAATACCCGGTGTCCAAGCGTAACCTTTACCAAGCTCACTAATTTGTGTGCCTTCGCTAACTATTAACCCAGCACTTGCGCGTTGTGCGTAGTAAGTGGCCATTAAATCGTTTGCTATATCGCCGGGCTGCGTTGAGCGCGATCGTGTCATTGGTGGCATAACAATGCGGTTTTTTAATGTTTTACCAGCAAGTTCTATTGGTGAAAAAAGTAATGTCATAATGCCTCCTAAGTTTGATGGCGCTCATAGTAACGCGTTTAAATAAATTCAAAAACAACAAAAAATGCAAAATAGTTTTGTCGAATTTGCAATAAAAAACGAACGATTACCAACCCTTCAAAATTATGCCTGTTTCCTTACAAGTACCTAGTAAAACTACATTCATTAAAAAAGCATACTATGGCTAGAATATTTAATTGATACAATATAACATACCAACAAATACATATTAGTAAGTTAAATTAAATGATAAATAAACTGCCCGTCACAGTGTTATCAGGCTTTTTAGGAGCTGGTAAAACAACCGTTCTTAGCCACATTCTTAATAACCGTCAAGGTAAAAAAGTGGCCGTTATAGTTAACGATATGAGCGACATAAACATAGATGCCGCCACTATTAAAAACGATATATCGCTTAGTCACAGCGATGAAAAACTCGTAGAGATGAGTAATGGCTGTATTTGCTGCACCCTACGCGAAGACTTACTGCTAGAGGTAAGTAAGCTTGCAAAAGAAGGCCGTTTTGATCACCTTGTTATTGAGTCAACCGGTATTTCTGAGCCATTACCGGTAGCCGAAACCTTCACATTTGCCGATGAAAATGGCGTGTCGCTGGGTGATGTTGCCACCCTTGATACTATGGTAACGGTGGTTGATGCCGTTAACTTTTTGACCGATTACGAACAAGCTAACGACTTACAAGATACAGGCGAATCCCTTGGTGAAGAGGACGAGCGAAGCGTTACCGACCTACTGGTAGACCAAGTTGAATTTGCCGATGTAATTTTAATTAGTAAAACCGACTTAGTCAGCAAGGCGCAATTAGATAAGCTCATAGCAATTTTAAATACGCTCAATACCCAAGCTGAAATTATTCCTATCACGGCGGGGTGTGTTGATATTAATAAAGTACTTAACACCGGCTTATTTGACTTTGAACGCGCTAAGCTTGCACCTGGCTGGCTTAAAGAAATGCGCGGTGAGCACATCCCAGAGACCGAAGAATACGGTATTAGCAGCTTTAATTACATTGCCCATCGCCCGTTTGACCCTGAAAAGTTTTATAACTTTCTCCATGGTACAGAAAAATTTGGCAAGCTCATTCGTTCTAAAGGCTACTTTTGGCTTGCCACACGGCCGTTATTTTGCGGCCAGTGGAACCAAGCCGGCGGCATTGCCCACTATGGATTTGCAGGCATGTTTTATAAAGCCATACCTAAAAAAGACTGGCCAACCGACCTTGAGCTACTTGCCGATATAAACAGCAAATGGGTAGAACCCTTTGGTGATATGCGCCAAGAGCTGGTGTTTATTGGTCAATCATTAAATAAGCAAGCCATGATAGAAGCCCTCAACGACTGCCTACTTCCAGAAGATGCTGTACTAAAAGGTAAAGACTTTTGGAGAACCTACAACGACCCGTTTCCAATTTGGGAGGAACTATAATGAACGCCTTAGCCCCTTTAACAGCGCAAATACAACCAAGTATACAGCTACAACGAAAAGCAGCTATAGATAGCGATGCCAATGTTCTACCGCAAATTTATAACGAAGACACCAACATTGTTGTTTGGCAAAGAGACCTTGAAAACACCTTAACAGAGGCGGTTAATACGCTTATAAACGCAAATGCATTAAAACCACTTGAACTGGCGATCTCACCCGACGATGCGTTTGATCAATTAATTAAAGCGCTAAAGCCAGCAGAGCAAAATTACAATGAAGCTAAAACACTTTGTGAAGATATAGCCCTACTGGTTGAAATGTTTTGCTGCCTGTTTGATTTGAAACGCGCGGGCTTAAGACTAAAAGTATTAGATAAACCCATGTGCCCACGTTTTCACGTAGACAAAATTCCATGCCGATTAGTAACTACTTACCAAGGTGTAGCAACGCAGTGGTTAAATCACAGCGATGTAGAGCGCTCAAAGCTAGGTGCTGGTAATTTAGGTAAGCCTGATGAAGAGTCTGGCTTATTTAAAAGCCTAAATAATATTAATCAACTCAAGCAAGGTGATGTTGCCCTGCTTAAAGGCGAGTACTGGGATGAAAACGAAGGTGCAGGGCTTGTACATCGCTCGCCAGCGGTGGCTGCAAACGAGCAGCGCTTATTGCTCACCCTCGATTTTATTTAATAAAAACAAAAACGCTGGCATCTAACCAGCGTTTTGTTTATACCCATTGCATTAAATTAGTTTTATGGTTGCTGCGCCGTAGCTGCTAGTACTATTTCGCGAATACACACATTTTGTGGTTGTGCATAAGCGTATTCAACAGCTTGTGCAATGTCGTCAGGCGCTAACACCCCTCCCATGTCCTCTTTCCAAGCTTGATAACCGTTTACTATGTCTTTAGATGTTGTATGCGACAGTAACTCGGTTTCTACTGCACCTGGCGCAATAGTACATACGCGCACATTGCTGCTTGCTACTTCTTCACGTACGTTTTCGCTAATAGCATGTACCGCAAATTTAGAGCCGCAATACGCTGCATGATTAGGAAAAGTTTTACGCCCAGCAACTGAGCTTATATTAATAATGGTGCCTGTTTTACGTGCTTTCATTGGTGCAAGTACGGCTTGCATACCGTTCATTAAGCCAATTACGTTTACATCAAACATGGTTTGCCACTCATCGGCATTTTGTACATCAAGCTCACTTAAAAGCATTACACCGGCATTATTAACAATACAATCTGCCGGGCCATATTCACCTTCGGCTTTTGCAATAGCAGCTGTGAAAGAGGCTTTATCGGTAACGTCTACTTTTTCGCATAGGGTATTGGGTAAATTAAGCGCCTCTAAACGCTCAATACGACGTGCTAATAACAGTAATGGGTGGCCGCTGTTACTTAAACGGCGCGCAATTGCTTCACCAATACCTGAACTTGCACCTGTGATCACTACTAACTTTTTCATATTAATCTCCATTATTTAAACGTGGGCAGCACAATTGCTGCAATGAAGTTATTTTAAAAAATTAAGCAGTGTTGATATATATGGCTAAAGTCAAAATACTGTTGTTATATAGCAACAATATTCATAAAAGAGTTACTGGTGGTATTGTTCAAAACGGTTATTAATAAAGTTAATAAATTCGCGTAAGCGTTTAGGGCGGTATTTGTCGCTGTGGTAAATTGCCGAAAACGTAACCGCAGGAATTTGCCACTGTGGCAGTAGTTCAATAAGTTCACCGTTAGCTATTTGGGCTTCGCAGTACATTTTAGGCACTCTAATAATGCCCACGCCTGCTAAAGCGCCTTGTAAAAGTGCATGGCCATTTTTACAAACTAACTGTCCAGCTATTGTTATATCCACGAGTTGTGAAGGATTGGCAATACAACTAAAACTCCAACGCTTTACAGATCCTGTAAGGCAGCGGTGCTCGCTGAGCTCTTTTGGGTGGAGTGGATTACCAAACGCTTTTATATACTCAGGGCTTGCTAGGGTTACAATATTTATATCCATGAGCTTTTTAGCAACAAAACCTGCGTCGGCTATTTCACCCATTCTAAAGGCAATATCAAACTCATCATTAATTAAATCAACGCGGTGGCTGCTAAAATCTAGCTCAATATTAATTTGCGGATACAACGCCATAAACTCACTAATATAGCGTGCAATAAGTTGCTCGCCTATGTAACCCCCTACACAGTTTATACGTATTAGGCCGCGGGTTTGTTTTGTGTCATCAACTGCTGCAATTAGCGCCTGATCTATATTATTTAACGCGCCTTCGCATTTCTTATAAAGCTGCTCGCCTGCAAGTGTGAGTTTTAATGTACGGGTAGTACGTGTAACGAGCTTTACCGCCATTTTACTTTCAAGTGCGCTAATTTGCCGTGACACATGCGAGCGCGACACCCCCAATGCCTCTGCAGCTTTAGTAAAATTACCCAGCTGTGCAATGAGTACAAATGAGCGAATATCAGCAAGGTTAATATTATTAAGCATAAGCGCCTCAAATAAGTGTTAAGCCTTGCATAATAAACAAAAATGTTATTTGAGGTAATGGCTTAACGCTTTATTTAGCCTGCGTTAAGCACCCTATTAATTACATCATACAAGCCCTGAGTATTCACCGGCTTAGAGACAAAGTCGTCCATGCCCACATTTAGGCATCTTTGTTTATCATCTTCGTATGCGTTTGCAGTAATAGCGACAATAGGCACATGCTGTTTGGTGTGCGATTCATTTGCCCGAATGGTCTGAGTACATTCGTAGCCATCCATATTGGGCATTTGGCAATCCATTAAAATTAAATCAAAGCTATTACCCTCAAGCACTTTTAACGCCTCTATACCATCGTTAGCCATAGTAAGTTGCACATGAGTGGGTTCTAGCATTTTTGCTATAACTTGGCGGTTTATGGGGTTATCTTCTACGAGTAGTATTTTATTATTACTGAGAGCAGGTAATAAATGCGTTTGTGCAGGTGCTGCAGGTTTACTGTATTGCGCCGTTGGTGCGCTTACATAAAACTTAAGCACACTGCCTTTGCCGGGCTCACTGGTAAGGGTAATTTCACCCTGCATTTTTTTAATTAAGCCTTGGCTAATTGCTAACCCTAACCCTGTGCCACCATATTTACGAGCAACGCCAACATCAGCTTGAGTAAACTCACTAAATAATAATGACTGCTGCTCTTTTGCTATGCCAATACCGCTATCAGATACACTTACTAATAATTGTTCGTTACTGTAATCAAACCATAAACGCACAAAGCCGCGCTCAGTAAATTTATACGCGTTAGAGAGCAAATTAATAATGACCTGGTTTAAACGTAAGTCATCTATTTTTATGCAATCTGGCAACCGGTCGCTGCGCTCAACAATAAACTCTACCTGATCGGAGCTAACAATAGGCGAAAACAGTGACTTAATATTTTCTATAAATGGCTCTAAGTTGGTGTCGCGTGGGCTAATCTCCATTGCATTAGCCTCTATTTTTGAAAAATCTAAAATATCGTTTAAGATTTTTAATAAGTTTTGTGCGCTTTTTTGCTGCGTATTTAACAAGTCTCGTTGCTCGTCGGTAAGCATTTTATCGCGCAGTAACACCTCACCCATTCCTAAAATACCGTTCATTGGGGTGCGCAGTTCGTGGCTCATGTTGGCTAAAAATTGCGATTTAGCTACATTAGCCAAATTAGCCCTGTTAACCGCCTTTTTAAGCTCTTTGGTTTGCTCTGCCACTTTGCCTTCTAATTGCTGATTAAACTCACTTAACTGCGTATTTAAGCCTTGGTTTCTAATATTAGATGCTTGAAGGTTTTCTATTGAGCGTTGAAGCGCGTTGGCTAACATTTCAAACTGTTGCTGTAGCTGCAGTACTTCATGCCAGCTCGATTCGGTATTAAACTTATGGGTTTTAGTTTTACTAAAACTTTGCATTAACGTTGTTAAGCTACTTATTGGTTGTACTAATAAATTAGCCAGTTGATGCACAAACATTACGACTAAAATAATTAAAACAATGCTTAATAAAATTGTGGGTAACCAGGCTTTTGCCACAGCCATACTTAAGTGTTTACGGTTATAAAACGTAATAACTTGCCACTGGTTTTGTGGGTCTATATGTTGGTAGCTATGATAAACTTCGTTTTTGTTAGACCTAAATAAACTTTTATCGCCTAAGTTACTGGTATTAAAGCCTTGCTCATTAAAGTCATTCAGTATTTTAAATTGCTCAAGCGAGCTAAAGACCACTTTTTGATGCGCATCAAGCACAACTAATTCGCCGGTGTACTCAAATAAGTTAGGAATAAAGCGCTCTAACCTATTAAGTTTTAACGACCCCTCCACAATACCGTAAAATTGGTTGTTACGGTATATAGGCGCAGAAAGCGCGACTATTGCCTCGTTACCAAGTCCACGCCCCTGAAACACCCCACTGGTGTAACCAAGTGGATATTGCTCGGCTTGTGTAAAGTACGCCCTATCTTTTACATTTCGCTGTGCAAGGGTAAGCCCGTCGATTAAATCACTTGGTGAGCTAATTTGTACAAAGCCATCAGGGCTTGCATATAAGCTGGTTGTAAACCCCGGAAATAAAGCCATTAAACGTTTGAGTTGCTTTTTACTTGAAGTGCCCGCACCTATTGCATCACTACTCATTACAATGGCATTTTTGTGAAATGCTAAATAATCATTTAATTGAGTGCTAATAGACTCTGCTTTTTCTTCAAGCTGGGCATTTACTTCATACTCTAAACGCGAGTGATGGTCGTTTACTAAAAATACACTGGTAAGCAGTACTACCAATATAATAATTACGCTTACTACATAGCTTAAAATTTTTGCAAGGGGGCGCCCCTGATAAGCACGGCTTGCGTATGGCACAAATACACTAAATAAATCCACTAACGCTAGGCTAATTAAGGCATTTACAAGGTATTTAGATATTGCGACTACAAGCGTTAACCATGCAAGGCCGATTACAAACTGGCCTATCACCCAAACAAAAGGTAAGCCAATTAATAGCCAAAACACAGTACCAAGGGGAAGAATAGGTTTAGAGCGACGTAAACACAGGGCATAAAGCCAAAACAGCTCGAGTAAATACACAATACTCGGCCAGCAATGCCCCCATCTATACAGTAAAAAGCCAGAAACTATCACAAGGCTTAAGCACGCATAACGCAGCCCAATAAACACTAAGCTACACAATACAAATACTTGCCCAAATAAAAACTCAGAACTGTCGAAAAAATATAACGGCGAGAGGTTAACTAAACCACCTAGCAACCCTAATAATACAGCGAGTGTCCACTTACTTCTTTGAGGCATTAAACCAACCTAGGGGCACTTTGTTAACACAGTGTGCGTTAAAATTAATGTAATTTTTACATTATTACGTACAAGGCAAAGGTTGTCTAGCTGCAATAAAAAAGGAACTAAAGAACATAACAGCTTTTCTTTGAGGTCATACTCACAGATAACTTAATAATATTAAAAAGGGTGCACGCGCAGCTATGGTTAGTTTATTTAGTTACATAAAATGGCTAAAAGGCTTTGTGCTGAAGCACCCTATCCTAAAATAAATTAAGTGTTTTAGCTAATTAATAGTTAAAGCAAATAAAGAAGCATTTTCACTTGTATGGTTTATTCTTCGCTATAGCAAGAAATATTAAAAAATCATCACACGTATAATTCCAACTATGATGTTTGATTATGCTTTTTTAGAAGAACTAATAAGCGCTAAAACTCTTTGCTCTTTCATTCGTGCAAGGTCATTCTCTAATTCAATATCAGCAGCAATTACACCGCCATGCATAGTAGGGATAAAAATATAATTTAAAACTTTAGAAAGAAAACCTCCATGCTCTAATTCGGGTTCTTCATAAAAAGCAGCCTCACCACGGGCTTTTAAGAGCTTATAAATTTCTATAGCTCTATCTGGATATGCATGATCATCTACAGCAATCCAAGCCTCATTTAACTCCTTTACACTATAGTCAGATAAATCAACACTCAAAATTAAACTCCCAATACATTGCCTAGTTTAGAAGCAAACTTTAGCTTGCTAAAAGTGTGTAGAAGCCTCGAACAAGGTCTTTTTTAACCATTTTAACGCTTAAGGTGCAATGGCGTAGCCGAGCTACATACGAATATTCTAGAGAGCCTACTTAATTTTTTATTAGGTGCGCACATTAAAGCGCCTTTTATTTTGTAGCATTCTATACAAAAAATAAATGCTAATAAGAGGGCAAATAAATAACGCCTTATAAGTGAAAGTAAATGGATATATTTCAGGAAATATAAAGCTAAGAGTAGCAGCAAACAGTGTAGCCGATATCACCAGGCCGCAAAAAATGAGAAAAGAGTAGCCTACAATTTCCAACACAGTGAAGAGTTTATTAAAAATAACCTTGCGAATAACATTGTGCCCCACAATAAAAAATACAGCTGTAATAATGTTGGCAAAAAGCAAATCCATTTAAATGTTCCCTAAAACGCATAATAGTTTAATAGTGAGCGAATAACGCATAACTGGGCACAGGACACGCTCAACTCTTTACTTTATATAGTTTTAGCAAATTCGCTAAGGCATTACCATAATTAAATTTTCTATAATTTGTGAGCAAAGCTAAATGCATTAATAAACGCATGTTGCTTAGCGTATTTTAAGGTGTGATATGCCAATTACATTAAAACTTGTTTATTCTAATGCCTAGAAAGTAGCGCATTAGCTTAACGCAATGGGTATAAATTACTTGATTGAGTAACAAAGTAAATAAGGAAATTACTATTAAATATTATTAATAAGGTTAGTTTTTATAAGGAAAATTTATACACCCAAATGAGGAATTTGGGTGGCAGTCTTACCAGCCACATCTCGGCACACACGTCACAAACTGTGGCTGCTCCCTTCCGGGCCTGACCAGGTTCGCCTGCTAGTGTTGCGAGAGGACCAATAAGACTACCATTGAGGGCCTTGGTTGGCGCGGGAAGGATTATCTCTACTTTTGGTGTGTTATTCAAGGGATAATCAAAAAAGAAAGTGCGATTGCATACTTCATATACAATCGCGGTTTAAAATAGCGTTTAATGCCTATTAATTACTCTCTAACTCGGCTTTAATTTTACGCAGTGCTGCTTTTACTTTTTTCATGTTTTCTGGGCCCATGCGTAAAAGCTGTTTTTGTGCAGCAGGAAGTTGTTCCCACTCAGAAAACGCATACTGATAAGTAACCGAGTCGCGTAGTAGCGGTAAATCACCTTCTGGTTCTGGCGTATCAAGTAATAGCTCAATTGCATCTTCAAGGGTTTGATTAAACTCATCATCGCCATAACCAATTTCGCTGTAGGCGTTATTTATAAGCGGTTTATACTCTTCGTACATACGTACTGCTTGTGCTGCGCTCATACTTGTGAACACTTTTACATACGGTGTATAGCGCTCATAGCTATTAGGATCAATTGTTAAAATATCGCCTTCGTTTACACTAAACTTTTCTTGTGGTTTAACAACTGGCGTGTGCTTTTTAGCTACTTTGCCTTTTGCTATATTATCGATAAACACCACACCACGGCGAATAACATCGTCGGTAACCATTAAGCTCATTACCGAGTCGCTTAAGTATTCGTCCATTTTGGCAACCACTAGGGTGTCGCTTTCATCAAGCGTTGGCAATGGCTCTACTTCTGGCTCTGGCTCAGCTGGGCGCTGCGCTGGTACTGCAAGCTCGGCTGGCTTTTCAGGTTTTACCGAAGGTGCTTCAACTACAGGGTCGTTTTCTGGTTTAAGCTCCATGACTGGCTGCTCTTTTGGTACTTGCTCTACCTCGGTACGTGTTTGTGGCTCGTCGCTTGGTTTTAAAAGAACAAAGGCCGCTGCACACACGACAATAATTAAAATAATAACGGCGAATAAAAAGTTGTTATTAGGCGGACGCTTTTGAACATCTGACGCTTCTGGTTTATCTGACATACAAACTCCATAAATTTAACTGCATAATTACTCAGAGTACGCTGAGCGGAAAAAATTCATTATCAGTAATCACTATTACTACAAATATAAGCATAACAATATAAACCTACACTTACTGCGCGAGTATTACATAGTTATTCTTTGATTCTTCTAGCTTAAAGACTTAAAGTTGATAAATAAAGAAAAGACGTTAAGCAGTTTAAATACCACTATGAAAATCAAGCAAGTTGACCCACACAAACCCAAAACAGCCCTACTACTTACAGGTGGTGGCGCTCGCGCTGCTTATCAAGTGGGTGTACTAAAGGCATTAGCGCACAGTATGCCCCGCACTGCCCCGCTTCCATTTAGGATTATTAACGGCACCTCTGCCGGCGCTATTAACTCTGCCGCACTGGCTTGCTACGCCTCATGTGCACACTTAGCAGTGCGTAAGCTTGAGTCGGTATGGAAAAACTTTTCAACGTCGATGGTGTATAAAAGCGACTTTTTAAGTGTGTTTGGTCATATTGCGCGTAATATTTTAACCAGTTTTCAGTCTGAGCATATTAACCACCCACCAGGTAGCTTATTAAACAATCGCCCTTTGCGTGGTTTATTAAACGAAATTTTAGACTTGCACCGGATAGAGCGCAATTTGCACCGTAATTATTTAGAAGCTATTTCAATTACCGCATCTAGCTATACAACGGGTGACTCGGTGGCATTTTTTCAGTCAAATACACAAACGCCATGGCAACGTGCTAAGCGCGAAGGCCGACCTATGCGTATTAATGTGGAGCATTTAATGGCATCAAGTGCCATTCCTATGGTGTTTCCAAGCGTTAATGTATTTAACCACTATTTTGGTGATGGCTCTATACATCAGCTTTCGCCTTTAAGCCCATCCATTCACTTAGGTGCAGAAAAAATATTTATTATTGGTGTGGATCAACCTAAAGAGTCGCATCCACCTGGTTATTCGCCACATTATCCTGGGCTTTCTGCCGTTGCGGGGCACTTACTCGATAGTGTATTTAGCGATACCATGCAAGCCGATTTAGAACGTTTAGAACGTGTAAACCGCACATTAGGTTTATTACCAGCACGCGATAAACACCAAGAACTTAAGCAAATAGACAGCTTTATTATTAACCCATCTAAAAACTTTAACGATATTGCCGCGCAGTATTACGACGATATGCCATGGGCAATTAAAGTACTGTTGCGTACCATTGGCGTAAAAAGGCACTCACAATCGAGTTTAACGAGTTATCTATTATTCGAAAAACGCTACACGCAGCATTTAATTCAAATAGGCTACGAAGACGGCATGAAAAAACTACCCGAGATGCGCAAATTTTTAGAACTCGATTAACTTTAAAACATTAATCTCACTGTTTTTATTCGAGCCCATCTAGCAGGTAATGCTCTACTCGCTCTACGCGCCGGGGCTTACCTTGCAATACCAATACATCGTTTGCGCACAAGGTAGTGCTACTTGATGGGTCGTCTATTTCTTGGCCCTCTCGGCGCAATGCTTTTACAGTCACTCGGCGCTTAGACAGATTAAGCTCATCAATTGTTTTGTTAACTGCATAGGCTTGTTCGGGCAACGCGACTACGTGTAAATATTCTAAGCGCTCAGAAGAGGTTTCTTCGTTATCTTTAAAGTAGCCTGCGTAAAAACTTTGCATAAGCGGATAGCGGTTGCGGCGCTCTTTGCTTACTCGGCGTACAATGCGGGTCATAGGCACACCCGACATAGATAAAACATGCGATACCAGCATTAAACTCGCCTCTAAAGACTCAGGCACAACCTCTGTTACACCCAACTCTTTTAAATTATTCAACTGGCTGTCGTCGCGGGTTCTTATAAGTATTTTTACATTAGGTGCTAACTGTTTAATGGCATCTATAACCACGTGTGCATGTTCAAGCTCTGTAAAAGTAATAATCACTAAGCGCGCTCGCTCAACACCTGCACACTTTAAAATGTCTTTTTGTTTTACATAGCCAAATATTACCGGCTCACCAGCAGCTTTACCCTCCTGTACTAATATAGGGTTACTTTCTATGGCAACGTAATCTATAGCTTCGGGTTTTAAAAACCGCGCTATGGTTTGCCCAACCCGTGAAAAACCACAAATCACAACGTGATCGCTGTATAAAGTGCTACTTTTAGGCTCACTTTCCCAGGTCATGCTTGGGTGCTCTAAAATACCTAACTGCTTTAGAATAAGTGGGGTTTTATCAATTAAAAATGGCGTAAGCGCCATAGAAAGCACGCCCAAAGCAATTAAAAATGAAGCCTGCTCGGAGTTTAACAATGCGTGCTGGCTTGCAAGGGCAATTAATACAAATCCAAACTCTCCCATTTGCCATAGCATAATGCCACATGCCAATGAGTCTTGGTTTCGCTCGTGCATAAGCCGTGCACTGAGTGCCACCACGGTAATTTTTAATACTAACAACCCCAGTAAAGCGCCAATAATGACCAAGCCATGAGAAAGCACAAATAAAATATCGAGCTGCATGCCCACAGTTACAAAAAATAAGCCCATTAAAATATCGCGAAACGGCCTTATATCAGCCTCGAGCTGGTGCCGATAATGGCTCTCTCCAAGCATCATACCGGCTAAAAATGCCCCAAGCGCCATAGATAAGCCAAACATGTACGTTAAAAGGCCGGCAAACAGCGCCACCAAAATAGTGGTTAGCACAAATAGCTCATCGGTACGTACCTGCGCAATTTCGTTAAATACTTTGGGTAATACCCATTTACCTATTGCCCACAACAATACACATACAAACGCCCCTTTAGTCAGCGCAAATGCAAGCGCCCAACTTATGCTTTGTGAATCGCTTGAAGCAAATAGCGGTAATATAATAAGTAGCGGAACAACGGCAATATCTTGAAACAGCAACACACCTACAGCAAGTTGCCCTCGGCGTTGGTTTAACTCCCCCGTTTCTTTAAGTAATTTAACCACTACAGCGGTTGAGGAAAGCGCCATAATTGTGCCAATGGTAAAACTGGTAAGTAAGGAAAAGTCTAAACAATATAAAATAACGATGAAGAGTAAACTGGTAACACCCACTTGCAATGAGCCAAGCCCAAATACCAAGCTACGCATTGCCATTAGCCGCGAAATAGAAAACTCTAATCCCAAGCTAAAGAGTAAAAATACAATGCCTAGCTCTGCTACAAACTCGATTTCATGAGATTGTGCAAGCCAACCTATGCCATGGCTGCCTGCCAAAACACCTGTAGCTAGGTACGCCAATATGGGCGGCAAACCTATGCGTTTAAAAAACCACACAAAAAGTACTGCCGCAACCAATAAGCCAAAAATTTGAGCATTTATACTTTGCAAATACGGCCTCGCATATAAGTTAAAAGGTTAACTTGTCTCGGTGCTTATAAGTAAATATAGCAACCATATGTTTTTCAGGCAATTTTAAAATATGGCACAAAAATAGCTTACTAATTACAAAGCAACACCCTGGGGGAAGAATTTGATGGAAAATGTCCATATTTTGACACAACGCGTATCTGGACGCGGCGACTTTTTGCCGTTTTCGGCTGAGCACACACAAACAAATGAGTCTGCGGCAACACACGATCTTGTTACCGAGCTACAAACAAGCCTAGTAATAGAAGATGTTTTAGCTATTTATGCAAAATTTGCAAAGCAACTACTCAATTTTTCTGGTTTGCAGTTTCAGTCAACTCTTGGCACTGCACAAACCTCAGACAGTAACACTAATACTAACCCGTATATTTTTGATTTATCTATTGGTCGCGAGCACTTAGGGCAACTAATTTACTTTAGCCAATACCCAATTAGCAGCGCAATTGAAAATAAACTACGCGCTTTACATACCGCACTTGTATACCCACTGCGTAACGCCATGATGTACAGCAGAGTGTTAAAGCTTGCTACAAAAGATGCATTAACGGGCTTAAACAACCGCAGTCAATTTAATGACATTTTGTCGCAAAAGCTGGAAAACTGCCGCCGTTACCAGCGTCCGTTTAGTTTAATGCTACTTGATTTAGATAATTTTAAGCAAGTAAACGATAACTATGGTCACAAAGTGGGTGATGACGTACTCAAAGAATTTTCTAAGGTGTTGTGTAGCAGTATTCGCGGTACGGATTCTGTATTTAGATTTGGCGGCGATGAGTTTTCGTTAATTATTGAAGACCCAGAATTTACAACTAACAAAGTCATTGCTGAGCGCATCATGTGCTTAGTTAGAACATCAAGCTTAATGGCTAAATACAAAGTAACCACCAGCATTGGTTTTACTTTAGCGAATAGCCAAGATTGCGAAACAGAAATATTTGCTCGTGCAGACAAAGGCTTATACAAAGCTAAAGCATCAGGACGTAACTGCGCAAAAGCTTACTAAACCGTATAAACACATGATATAAAAAAGCCTAGCTTCCCCCGCTAGGCTTTTTTATTGCAAAATAAATTATTTATTTTCTAGTAATTTATAAACGAACAAGGCGGCGCAAAAACCAAAAAAGAAGCCACTCACTAAATTTAATAATGCAGCAATACTTGCAAGCGGTGTTAATAGCACTAATACCAGTGGAATACTCACCCCTAAAATAAAAAATAACCCACCTTTACCTAGCCAATAAGCAAGTAATAAAACGGCCGAAACTACGCCGCCGGTAACAGCATAGCCAAGCGTAATAATATTTAGCTCAAGAAGCACATTAGCAACAATGGCAATAACCGCTGTTATAAGCATACCCATAGGGGCCTTACTAACTAACGATAGGCCTACATGTGGCTGTTGACTCATTTATTTACACTCCCAAAAAATACCGTTTTCATCTTTATGTTTTTCACTTATAAAATAACCCACTACTTGCACAAGCTCATCGTTATAAAATATTAATGGCACCTGCGCCCTTAGCCAAGGCGCTACTTTTGCATCTTTAAACCAATGTTTTAGCGTGTTACTACCTGGTTTTTTTAAAGGCTTTATACGAGCACTATTACAATTAAAGCGCACCGTTACCTGCTCGTTCTCAAGCGGGGCTCTTACTCCCTTACCTTGCAGCTTGATTAATAAACGCCCGTCTTTAAGCGTGAGCTCATTACCGTTAAATGTTTCATCAATTAATACCTGTTGTGGCGAAACAAAGTATAAATGCCCCTGATGGCGACGAACTTGCCCATCAGTTAAATCAACTTGCATTTGGGCATCGGCCTGAGCACTAATTGCTTGGTTTATTATTTGTGATAGCTGCTTGTGTGAAGGCATAACTTGAGTGAACAAATTAAGCCACGCACGTACAACATTACTAATGCGAATATCGCTAAAGGCTGTTATTTGGCTAATGCACAACCCCTGTTGTGAGTTTAAACTGTGCTGTAAATCAAGCTCAGTGTATTCATCAAGGAGTGCTTGCTGTTGCTGTAATAAATTAATACTACGCCCAGCACAATGTTCAAACCCGCTAAAACGCTCTGCAAGTACAGGCACTACACTTGCGCGTAAAAAGTTGCGGTCAAATTGCTCATCGGTATTTGAATCATCGGTAATATGGTTAATAGTAAATTGGGCCGCAAAGGCTTCAATACTACTGCGCGTTACATTTAAAAGCGGCCTAAAACAGGTGCGCCCACTTTTAAGGGTACGCGTTTGCTGCATAGCACCTAGCCCTTTTAAGCCAGAGCCTCGTTTTAAACGCAATAAAAACGTTTCAATTTGATCATTTAAATGTTGCCCCAACAAAATAATACTCTCAGGTGCGCTTAACTCATCAAGTGCTTTATAACGCGCATCACGTGCTTGCGCTTCAAGGCTGGTCCGTGATTTTTGTGCTATGTGAACAGCTGCTGCGCTAAAAGGAACATTAAGCTCGGCGCACAATGTGTGGCAAAACTGTTGCCAGTCGTCAGCGTATTGACTTAAACCGTGGTTAACATAAATAGCGCTTAAGCTTAACTTAGGCTGTTCTTGCTTTAATAAATGCATTAAATGTAGCAATACAACCGAGTCAACCCCACCCGAAAGCGCCACAGTAAAACTGTACTGCTGTTGCTTAAAAAAATGTGCAAGTGAATGTTTAACTTGTTGATAAATGGCTGATGATTGCATGCAATACGCTATAAAATTTATGTTGGGAGTATTTTAAAACAAAAAAGCCGCATAAGCGGCTTTTTTTAACATTTAATGTAATAGTTACTTTATTAGCAGTAACCAAACGACATTAGACGTTTGTAACGTTGATCAAGCATGTCTTCAAGCGAAAGCGCTTGTAAGTCTGCTAAATCACGCTTTAAACGGGTTTTTAAGTTACGTGCCATAGCATCGTAATTACGGTGTGCGCCACCTAAAGGCTCATCAACTAAGTTGTTGATTAAATCTAGCTCTTTAACACGCTCTGCCGTTACACCCATAGCTTCTGCTGCTAGTGGTGCTTTGTCTGCGCTTTTCCATAAAATAGACGCACAGCCTTCTGGCGAAATTACTGAGTAAGTGCTGTATTGCAACATGTTCACTCTATCGCCAACACCAATTGCTAATGCACCACCTGAGCCGCCTTCACCAATAACCGTACAAATAGTTGGCACTTTAAGCGCCGCCATTACTTTAAGGTTACGTGCGATTGCTTCAGACTGACCACGCTCTTCAGCGCCAACACCTGGGTAGGCACCTGGCGTATCAATAAAGGTCATAATTGGCATTTTAAAACGCTCGGCCATTTCCATTAAGCGTAATGCTTTACGGTAACCTTCAGGCTTTGGCATACCAAAGTTACGTTTAATTTTTTCAGCTGTATCGCGACCTTTTTGTTGGCCAATAACCATCACTGGTTCGCCATCTAAACGTGCAACACCACCTAAAATAGCCGGATCGTTAGCAAAAGTACGATCGCCTGCAAACTCGTCAAATTCCGTGAAAATGCGCTCGATATAATCTCGAGTGTAAGGACGCAACGGATGACGCGCTAACTGCGATACTTGCCAAGCGCCTAAATTTGAGAAAATTTCCTCTTTTTGCTTAGCGCTTTTTTCTTTTAATTTGCTGACTTCCTCTTCTAACTCAAGGTCTAATTCGCCAGCGCGGCTTATGCTTTGTAATTCTTCAATTTTTGCTTCTAATTCTGCAATCGGAAGCTCAAAATCAAGATAATTGAGGCTCATGCTCTAAACTACCTAATCAGTTAAATTCTAGTTCTACATCTTGTGCAGCCATAAGCGATAACTTATGAATTAAGTCGTCGCTAGGCGTAACACACCATTCGATCCCTAGGGTTAATTGAGCCAACGCATCGGGGCGTTGGTAATAAACCTTGATCGGACACGTTCCCATTTTATAAGGTTCGAGTACTTTTTGTAATTTATCGAAGAAACCTGCCTCGATTTGCACCATGTTCAGCGTCATTTTAATCGCTTTAATGCGTTTTTCACGCGCTTGAGCAATGGTGTTTATTTCTCTGGCGGTCATTGTAATGCCACCGGAGAAGTTATCAAAGCTGACCTGTCCAGATATTACCAAGATATTGTTAACTTGAAGCATTTCTTGGTACATTTCGAACTGTTCTGGAAACAAGCGTACATCAATACGGGCGCTCTTGTCATCTAAAGTTATTAAGCCCCAGCGATTTCCTTTTTTATTAATTAAGGTTCGCGCTGAAATAACTAAACCCGCCGCGCTTGAGAGTACATCACGATTAGTTGGTTGTAAATCCACCAGCTTACCGCTGGTATAATGTCTGAGCTCGCGACGATACTGATTTATCGGATGCCCTGTTAAATAAAGGCCTAGGGTCTCTTTTTCGCCATCAAGCCACTGGTTATCGGTAAGTGGTGTGGCTTTAATAAATGCTTGTTCTACTTCATCTGGCTCGGTGGCTAATAAACCAAATAAATCGCTTTGCCCAAGTTGCTCTGCCTTGTTGTGTTGATCGGCTGCGCGCATAGCATCTTTTAAACTAGCTAATAAAGTAGCACGCCCTGCTTGGGTTTTCTCTGGTCCTAATTGATCAAGCGCACCAGCGTAAATTAATTTTTCAGTCACACGTTTATTTAAGCGTTTTAAATCTACACGGGCACAAAAATCAAATAAATCCTTAAACGGACCGCCTTTTTCGCGTGCTTCTAAAATCGCCTCTACCGGTGCTTCGCCCACACCTTTAATAGCACCAATACCGTAAACAATTTCGCCTTGCAGGTTTACCGTAAACTTAAACTCACCCGCGTTTACATCTGGCGGTAACAAGGTGAGTTTCATGTTTTCACATTCATCCACCAAAATTACTATTTTGTCGGTGTTATCCATATCTGCCGACATTACCGCAGCCATAAATTCAGCTGGGTGGTGTGTTTTCATCCACAGCGTTTGGTACGACACTAATGCATAGGCTGCCGAGTGAGATTTGTTAAAACCATAACCGGCAAATTTTTCTACCAAGTCGAAGATTTTAATGGCTAGTTCGCCGTCAATGCCGTTGTTTCGGGCACCTTCTTCAAACGTCGAACGCTGTTTAGCCATCTCTTCGGGTTTTTTCTTACCCATAGCACGACGTAACATATCGGCGCCACCTAGGGTGTAACCGGCTAATACCTGGGCTATTTGCATTACTTGTTCTTGATACAAAATAATGCCGTATGTGGGTTCAAGTATTGGCTTTAAACTTTCGTGTTGGTATTGCGCGTCGGGGTATGAAATTTCTTCTCGGCCGAGCTTTCGGTCGATAAAGTTATCTACCATGCCTGATTGCAAAGGGCCTGGGCGGAATAAGGCTACCAATGCAATCATATCTTCAAAGCAATCGGGCTTTAAGCGGCGTACGAGATCTTTCATACCGCGTGACTCTAACTGAAACACCGCAGTTGTTTCGGCGCGCAGTAATAGCTCTATACTTTTTTTATCATCCAGTGGAATGGTATTTATATCGACCGGCTTTTTGCCTTCGCGCGCCATACGCACGTTGGTCATATCAACCGCCCACTGCAAAATGGTTAAGGTACGTAAGCCCAAGAAATCGAACTTAACTAAGCCTGCGGTTTCTACATCGTTTTTATCAAACTGAGTAACCGGGAACTTACCTTCGTCATCGCAATAAAGTGCAGCAAAGTCGGTAATGGTCGTCGGCGATATTACAACACCACCGGCGTGCTTACCGGCATTACGTGTACACCCTTCTAGGATGCGACACATGTCGATTAAATCTTTTACTTCTGAGTCGCCATCGTATGCTTCTTGAAGGCGCGGCTCTACTTCAAAGGCTTTAGCAAGGGTCATACCCGGATCGCCTGGGATCATCTTTGAAATGCGATCAACAAAGCCATATGGGTGGCCAAGTACACGGCCTACATCGCGTATTACCGCTTTTGCCGCCATAGTACCAAAGGTAATAATTTGCGATACCGCGTCACGGCCATAAAGCGCCGATACGTGATCAATTACTTCGTCGCGCCTGTCCATACAAAAATCGACGTCGAAATCGGGCATTGATACACGTTCAGGGTTTAAGAATCGCTCAAAGAGTAAATCAAACTCAAGCGGGTCAAGGTCGGTAATTTTAAGTGCGTATGCCACTAATGAACCCGCACCAGAACCACGTCCAGGACCTACTGGAATATTGTTATCTTTACTCCACTGAATAAACTCCATTACGATTAAGAAGTAACCCGGAAAACCCATTTGGTTAATTACGCCAAGCTCTACGGCTAAACGTTCATCGTATTCGACGCGTTTTACTTTTCTATCTTCTTCGTCAGGGAATAAAAACTGCAGTCGCTCTTCAAGGCCATCTTCTGAAACTTTAACTAAAAAGTCTTCAATTTTTAATGAACCTGTCGGGTAATCTGGTAAGAAGTAAGTGCCTAATTGCACCGTTACATTACAGCGTTTGGCTATTTCTACGGTATTTTGTAGCGCCTCAGGAATATCGCTAAAAAGCTCAGCCATTTGCTCAGGCGTTTTTAGGTATTGTTCTTGTGAAAAGCGTTTAGGGCGGCGTTTATCATCAAGGGTGTAGCCATCAAAAATGGCCACTCGAATTTCATGCGCTTCAAAGTTCTCAGGCTTTAAAAATACCACTTCGTTAGTGGCTACAACCGGTAACTGCTCTTTATCTGCAAGTTCTACCGCCATGTGTAGGTAGTCTTCTTCAAGTGGGCGATTAGTTCGTACAAGCTCTAAATAGTAATGATCACTAAAGTGCTGCTTGTAAAAGCTAACAACAGATTCAATAACGCCCGGGTTGCCTTTTAAAAGCGCTTTACCTAAATCGCCATCTTTAGCGCCCGAGAGAATAATTAAGCCTTCTTTGTGCTTAACAAGCCACTCACGGTCAATTACCGGACGATGAAATACATGCCCGCGCTGATACGCTTCAGATATTAATAGCGTTATATTTTTATAACCGTCGTTGTCTTTGGCTAAAATTGTAATTCGGCATGGTTCATCTGGAAATTCAGGGCTGCGCAACCAAAAATCCGCGCCTACAATCGGCTTTATACCGGCATTATGAGTAGCACCATAAAAACGCACTAAACCACAAAAGTTCATTTGATCGGTTATCGCAAGCGCAGGCATTTCTAGCTCTTGCGCTCTAGCAACTATTGGCTTGGTTTTAGCTAAGCCATCAACCATCGAAAAGTCTGAGTGAACCCTTAAATGTACAAAATCTGGTGCAGCCATTATTTATGCCTCACCCTTAGCTTGCATTAATACGCGCTGCACAGGCTTAAAACTTTTACGGTGTTCATCTATTGCGCCGTATTGCTCAAGCGCAGCAAAGTGCGCTTTAGTTGGGTAACCTTTATGCCCTGCAAACCCATATTGTGGGTAGCGTGCATCGAGCTCAAGCATTTCATCATCACGCGCTACTTTAGCTAAAATAGACGCTGCTGATATCTCGGCCACTAAGCTATCGCCCTTAACAACAGCTTGCGCAGGCATGCTTAACTTAGGTAAACGGTTACCATCAACAAATACAAACTCTGGTTGTGTGCTTAACCCTTCTACCGCGCGGGTCATCGCAAGCATGGTAGCGTGTAAAATATTTAACTCATCAATTTCAGTTGGGCTGCAACGACCAAAGGCATAACACAGTGCTTTTTCTTTTATTTCTATAGCCAGTGCTTGGCGTTTTTTGTCTGTTAGCTTTTTAGAGTCGGCTAAACCTGCAATGGGTTTTGTGGGGTCAAGTATTACCGCAGCGGTAACAACATCACCAACAAGCGGGCCGCGCCCTACTTCATCTACACCGGCAATTAAGGTTACGTTAGGTCGTTCAATTTGCATTTATTAACTCCGCCACAGCATTAGCTGCTTGTTCGCTGGCATTTAATCTAATTTTTTCGTGAATGGCTAAAAAGCGTGCTTTTAGTTCTTTATTATCGGTAGTTAACATAGGCGTAAGTGCACCTGTTAAATTAGCTACGTTACATTCGCTTTGTAAAAATTCAGGCACGAGTTCTTCATCGGCCAGCAAATTAGGCAGTGAAAAATACTTAATATTAAAGGTAAATAAAGTTTTAAAAATCCAATAACTCATCGGCTTTATTTTATAACCCACTACCATGGGCTTTTTATAAAGCATGCCTTCAAGTGTGGCAGTGCCCGATGCAAGTAATATGGCATCTGCCGCTTGCATTGCTAATTTTGATTGGCCATCTAGCAAATTAACATGAAGGTTTGGCGCAGTGGCTTTTAAAATATCAGTAAACTGCGCTTTGCGTTTTTCGTTTACCAGTGGCACCACAATTTTAAGGTTTGGGTTTTGCGCTTGTAACTGCTCAGCTGTTTTTATATAGGTTTCGCTTAATAAGCCTACTTCAGAGCCTCGGCTACCTGGCAGTAACGCAAGTACTTTGTCATCAAGACTTAAGCCTAGTTCTGCACGTGCTTGGCTGTCGTCGTGCTCAAGTGCTATATCGTCAGCTAATGTATGCCCTACAAATGTACAAGGTACTTGGTGCTTGTCGTAAAATTCTTTTTCAAACGGTAATAGTGCAAGCACTAAGTTGGTTGCAGCACTAATGGTATGAATACGTTTTTCGCGCCATGCCCATACAGACGGGCTCACGTATTGAATGGTTTTAATACCGGCATCTTTTAATGGTTTTTCAACGCGCAAGTTAAAATCGGGGGCATCAATACCTATAAATACATCGGGTGGGTTGTCTACAAAATGCTGAACAAGTTGCTTGCGTATTTTAAGTAAGCGCGGCAAACGCCCTAATACTTCAACAAGCCCCATTACCGATAGCTCATCCATATCGTAAAGTGTTTTACAGCCCTGCGCCTGCATTTTTGGCCCCGCAATGCCTTCAAAAATAGCATCAGGGAAATGTACTTTAAGCGCTTTAATTAAGCCTTCACCTAAAATATCGCCCGACAGTTCACCTGCCACAATACCAATACGTAGTTGTTTTTTATCTTTATTCATTCGACTTTATTTACCAGGCGTTCATGGGGGCTAGTTTACCGTGTTTTAGTGTTTGGTTAAACGCTTTAAATTAATGGTTTTTGTAACTAAAACCACCACAAACGATTGTTTGTTTTTAATACTGATGTAGCATGGTGAATATATATTAAGTTTTTCTAATATGTATGTTGACAAAAATTGCACAAACGTAAATAATATTTCAAACTTTCAGTAATTACTGAAAGTTCATTAATTTTAACTTTGCCAATTTTTTATTGCCTTGTTAACCCGTCACCCTCAAGGAGCTAAAAATGATAGATGAAACCTTTGTGGATCTATCGCGATTGCAGTTTGCTGTTACCGCACTCTTCCATTTCTTATTTGTACCTTTAACCATAGGTATGACCTGGATCTTAGTTATTATGGAATCGGTTTATGTTATGACCGGCCGCGAAATATACCGCGATATGACTAAGTTTTGGGGTAAGTTGTTTGGTATTAACTTTGCAATTGGTGTGGCAACGGGCCTAACCATGGAGTTTGAGTTTGGTACTAACTGGTCTTATTACTCGCATTATGTGGGTGATGTTTTTGGTGCGCCGCTCGCTATTGAAGGTTTAATGGCATTCTTTTTAGAATCGACCTTTGTGGGTATGTTCTTTTTAGGCTGGGACAGGTTAACTAAACGCCAACACTTAGGCGCAACATTTTTAATGGCGTTGGGTACAAATATGTCGGCGCTTTGGATTTTGATTGCTAATGGTTGGATGCAAAATCCGGTAGGGGCAGAATTTAACTATCAAACTATGCGTATGGAAATGACTAGTTTTGCAGAGCTTGTATTTAACCCGGTAGCACAAGTTAAGTTTATTCATACCGTATCAGCAGGTTATGTAGCAGCTTCTATGTTTGTATTGGGTATTAGTAGCTGGTACATATTAAAAGGTCGTGATTTAGCCTTTGCTAAGCGCTCGTTCTCGGTGGCATCGGGCTTTGGTTTGGCTTCAATACTGTGTGTAATTTTATTAGGTGACGAGTCAGGCTACGAGGTAGGCGAAGTTCAAAAAGTAAAACTAGCAACAATAGAAGCTGAGTGGCATACGGAAGAAGCCCCTGCTGCATTTACAGCTATTGGTTTTCCTGATTCGGACGAACAAGTAACCCACGCGGCGGTAAAAATTCCTTACGCACTGGGCTTAATTGCTACGCGCTCTTTAGATGAGCAAGTAATTGGTATTTCTGATTTAGAGAAAAAACACGAAGTGCGTATTCGTAACGGCATGATTGCATACGAGTACCTTGAAAAGCTCAGAAGCGGTGACGATACCCCACAAAACATAGCTAAATTTGATACCTTAAAAGACGATTTAGGCTATGGCTTATTACTTAAGCGCTACACACCTAATGTTGTAGATGCGACAGAAGATCAGATTCAAAGAGCAGTTAAAGACTCCTTCCCTAAAGTTGGCCCAATGTTTTGGTCGTTTAGAATAATGGTTGCCTGTGGCGTAGCTATGCTAGCAGTGTTTGTATTGGCATTTTACTACAATGCACACCGTATTATTGAGCAAAAACGCTGGTTACTATGGGCGGCGGTATTGAGTATTCCACTACCTTGGATTGCCATAGAATTTGGTTGGATAGTTGCTGAATATGGTCGCCAGCCTTGGGCAATATCTGAGATTTTACCAACCTTTTTAGCGACCTCGTCACTAACGGTAAACGATATTTTAATTAGCTTAACTGGATTCATTATTTTTTACACTGGCCTGGCTATTGTTGAAGGTTGGTTGATGGTGCGCTTTATTAAACAAGGGCCAAGCTCATTACATACTGGTAAATACCATTTTGAGTTACCAAACAAAGCAGATAAAGATGCAGGAGAGCAATTATGATTTTTGATTATGAAACATTAAAAATGCTGTGGTGGTTGCTCATTGGTGTATTGCTTATTGGCTTTGCTATTACCGATGGCATGGATATGGGCGTGGCTATGCTGCTACGCCTAGTAGGTAAAACAGACTCAGAGCGCCGTACGGTAATTAACACTATTGGCGCACACTGGGATGGTAACCAAGTATGGTTTATTACCGCTGGCGGTGCTTTATTTGCAGCGTGGCCTATGGTGTATGCCGCCGCATTTTCGGGCTTTTACTTTGCTATGATGCTGGTGCTATTTGCACTATTTTTTAGGCCTCTTGGTTTTGATTACCGTTCTAAAATAGACTCTAAACGCTGGCGTAACAACTGGGACTGGGGCTTGTTTGCAGGCAGTGCCATTCCGGCTTTAGTTTTTGGTGTGGCGTTTGGTAACTTATTTTTAGGTGTACCGTTTAACATTGATAACCTACTGCGTGTAAGTTACCAAGGCTCGTTCTTTGGCTTATTAAACCCATTTGGCTTGCTTGCTGGCTTAGTCAGTATTGCTATGTTAATTGCTCATGCGGGTATGTGGTTACAACTGCGTACCGCAGATGCAGTAGCTGAGCGCTCAGGGCAGTATGGCCGCTATGCGCTAATGGTATTTATTGTACTTTTTGCTGGTGCTGGTTTTTGGGTGGCAAATATAAATGGCTACCAAATAGTTTCAATGGCAGATACACAAAGCCATGCAGATCCACTCGCTAAAGTAGTAACTACGGCAAAAGGTGCATGGCTTAACAACTATAGTGAGCGCCCATGGACAATGACCTTCCCTATTTTAGGCCTTGTAATGGCACTAAGTGCTTTGTTTTTCTCTAAAATTAATAAGCCGGCGCTTGGGCTTATTTCGACCAGTGTTATGTTAATTGGCGTTATTATGACCGCAGGTGTATCACTATTCCCATTTATTATGCCATCGGTTAATAACCCAGATATTAGCTTAACTATTTGGGATGCGGTTTCTAGCCATAAAACGCTAAACATTATGTTTGTTGCCGTAGTTATTTTTATACCCTTAATACTGGCCTACACCACGTGGTGTTATGTAAAAATGTGGCGCAGAGTAACGGTAGATGAAATTGAAAACAACACTCACGGTAGCTACTAAGGAGACTAAATTATGTGGTATTTTGCTTGGATTTTAGGTGTGCTTTTAGCCTGTACCTTAGGTGTAATAAATGTAATGTGGTACGAGTTTCATCAAAATAAAAACAGCATTGCTGATGATGAACAAGCTATGCACGATTTATTAAACGATACTAATTACACCAAAGATGACGACTAACCCCCGACCAAATCGCGCGCAGCAGCAATCTCTGCGCGCATTTTTAAAGCTTCAAAGCAAGCCTGCAAGTGCATGGTTAAAGTTAAGCATTGCACTGGGCACGTTTAACGCTATTTTAATGATTGCAGGCGCCTATTTATTGGCACAAACTATTCATAATGTGATGTTTGAAGGCGAAAGCCTTACTCAAGTAACACATTTACTTTGGCCACTTGCTGGCATTATTTTACTGCGGGCGCTTTTTTTAGCGCTAAGTGAAAGGCTAAGCGCCTTTGCAGCACTTAAAATTAAATCGGCCATGCGCCAAACCTTATTAACTAAATTAACTCAACTTGGCCCAAGCTATATAGAACAACACGGCCAAGGGGCAACGCTTAACACCCTGCACGATGGCGTTGAAGCATTACACGACTATTACGCTAAATATTTACCCGGAGTTGCATACAGTGCTCTTATTCCTTTAGCAATTTTGGTGGTGATTTTTCCAACCGACTATAAAGCGGGTTTAATATTTTTACTAACCGCTCCGCTTATTCCGTTTTTTATGATTTTAGTTGGATCTAAAGCTGAAGAGTTAAATCAAAAACGTTGGAAACAACTTGCTGTACTGGGCAATTACTTTTTTGACCGAGTGCAAGGCTTAACGCAGCTTAAGCTATTTAACGCCACCCGCACCGAACTTAAACACATTGCTAAAATTTCTGATGACTTTAGACACGCTACTTTAGGTGTACTAAAAATTGCTTTTTTATCGTCATTTGCGCTGGAATTTTTAGCCACTATTAGCGTGGCACTCGTTGCGGTAATCATTGGCTTTAGACTATTTTTTGGGACGCTTGATTTTGCGACCGGCTTTGTAGTGCTGCTACTTGCGCCTGAATTTTATTTACCACTTCGCCAATTAGGCAGCCACTACCATGCTCGTTTGCAAGGCATTAGCGCTGCAGCCGACATGGTAACTATATTAAATGCGCCCCTTCCTGAGCAATCACAGCAAAACAACGCCCACGTTAGCGAGCCTATAAACTCAATAAGCATAAACAACTTAAATTTTACCTACCCAAACAGTAATGAAGGCATAAAAAACATAAACTTAACGTTACCAGCTAAAGGCTTAGTGGCAGTAGTTGGGGCGAGTGGCTCAGGTAAAAGCACTTTATTTGATTGCCTATTAGGGTTTCACCCTCAGGTGATTGAGCAAATCAGTATTAATAACAAGCCACTAGACGCTACAAATATTAATACGCTACAAAATAAAATCGCCTGGATCCCGCAAATCCCAACGCTATTTTATCAAAGCATTAGGGACAACATCAAAATAGCGAAACCAGACGCTTCACCATTAGAGCTTGAGCAAGCCGCACACCAAGCAGGCGCCTTAGATTTTATAAACACGCTACCCAAGGGCTTTAATACATTGATAGGTGAGCAAGGTGAAGGGCTTTCTGGCGGGCAAAAACAACGTATCGCCCTTGCCCGTGCATTTTTAAAACAAGCACCTATTTTAGTACTCGATGAACCAACGGCGCATCTTGATAGCCAAACAGAGCAACTTATTCAGCAAGCTATAAATGAATATGCAAAAACACATTTGGTACTGGTTATAGCCCACCGCCTTAACACAGTAAAAAATGCCAACAATATTATAGTTATGCAAAATGGTGAGGTAGCACAGCAAGGCACATACTCAGAGCTTGCTCAGCAAAATGGTGCGTTTAGTACCCTGCTAAGCACACACGTGCAAGGAGTTAATAATGACTAACTTTATAAGGTTATTACAACTTTGCCGCCCGCACTATAAAGCTATGTTACTGGGTACTTTTTTAGCCACTTTAACTGTACTGGCAAATGTGGGCTTACTCGCTATATCGGGTTGGTTTTTAGCTTCAATGGCAGCGGCAGGTCTTGCTGGCGTGCAAATGAACTACTTTACACCCGCAGGGACTATTCGGTTTTTAGCGATTGTTCGTACCGCATCACGCTATGGTGAGCGCTTAGTAACTCATAACGCCACATTTTTATTACTTAGTGAAATTCGCGTAAATATGTTTGCAACGCTAAGTAAGCTAAACAATGTAGATTTAGCAATGAGCCGCAGCGCCGATTTAGTAAACCGCTTACAAAACGATGTAGATGCGCTTGATAAATTTTACTTAAACATATTACTGCCTATGCTAGTAGCGCTGTTAAGCGTACCTATTATTATGGTGTTTATGGCGGCCTATAATGCAAACGTTGCACTTATTTGTTTTATTGGCATTTTATTAATTGGTGTTGTTTTACCGGCGCTATTAAGTGTTAAATTAAACAAAAATAGTCATAAAGAAACACAACTAAGTGCCCAGCTTAGGGCTGAACTTTCTGATACGCTAACCGGCCTTAGAGAGCTTAGTATTTATCAAGCAAGTGGCGCTCAAATTTCAAAATGTGATAATTTAAATGGGCAATACAACCAGCAACTTTATAGTCGCCATAAAGCACTAGCAAATAGCGACGGTTTAAGTTTGCTGGTAGTGCAATTAGCCATGCTAGGCGCCATCGTTACTATTGTGCCATTGGTGTACAGCGGTGCCATGATAAATGTAGAGCTTGCTATGCTAAGCCTATTTGTATTGGCAAGCTTTGAAAGCGTATTGCTCCTGCCTAATGCATTTATAGAGCTGCCTAATGTGCTAAAAGCCGCAGAGCGACTATTTACACTTCAAGATAAAGTATCTGATCAGAGCAACAATCACAGCGCTTTAATTGATACTCCGTTTGATAAAAATAATACCGCACTAACACTTAACAACATTAGCTATAAATACGATGAGCATAATGCATTAACTGATGTGAGCTTTATGCTAAAAGCGCAGCAAAAAGTAGCCATTGTAGGTAAAAGCGGCAGCGGTAAAACCACCTTGGTTAATTTGCTCACCGGGCTATGGCCTATTCAAAGCGGCAGCATTGAGTTACATGATCAAAGCATTTCTCATGACTTGCACTCACTAAGTACTGACACCCGCGCAAGCGTTATAAATATATTAGCGCAGCAGCACCATATTTTTGATGGCACCCTAAGTGAAAATTTACGTTACGCAGCGCCAAGTGCAACAAATGAGCAAATGCACACCGCGCTTGAGCAAGCACAGCTTGGGCAATGGTTAAGTGAGCTAAAAAGTGGCTTAAATACACGTTTAGGCACAGGCGGACGTAATGTATCTCAAGGGCAATCTAGGCGCATAGCTATAGCTCAAGCTTTATTGCAAAGCCCCGCTATTTTAGTACTTGATGAGCCAACTGAGGGCTTAGATAATCAATCTAAACAAAGTGTAATGCATGCCATTATGACCGTAATGAATAATGCAAGCGTGCTTACGATTACTCACGACCCCGCTCTTTTAACCCAAATGGATAACATTGTGTGGTTAGAAGATGGAAAAATAATAGCGCAAGGTACACACCAACAGCTTAGTGAACAATACGATGATTATGTATCGTTAACCACCCGCTTTTAATATGACTAGTCTTTTAAAACACTAACAGACACATCAATAATGCCGACTTTAGGGTCGGCTATTTTTTTAAACATCCCTAGTGATAAATCAATAACGCGGCCACGCACATATGGGCCTCTGTCGTTTATTCTTACTATTACCGATTTATTATTAGCTAAGTTAGTTACTTTTACTTTAGTGCCAAAAGCAAAGTCTAAGTGCGCGGCAGTCGCTGCGCTTTGACTAAACGTTTCGCCACTAGCTGTTGTACGCCCATGGTATTTGTTAGCATAGTATGAGGCTTTACCCACCTGAGTTACTTCGCCATTTGATGAGATAACAATAGGTTGGCTACTACATGCAGCCAATATAAGGCTAAAACTTAAAGTAAAAACTAACTGTGATATACGCATAAAAAGACTTTAATTATAAAAATTGGCGCAAGCGTAACCTTAACACCCTGAGCATGTACTGAATTTAACAAAGGCATTTTGAATAACAAATACCAATTCGCTTAATTAAGTAGTCTATTTTGAAGTAGTGAAACCTTGTCGATAGAATGGCAAAAAATTCGCTATTTAGTTGTTCAAAATGAGAAACCTTTAACGCAGCTAACATCAGGTTTTGCCACTCAAAATGGTTAATAACAATTGGTATAAATTACAGGCAATAAAAAACCACCGTCGATTTATCTCAGGTGGTTTATTTAAAAACAGTGAGCGCTTATCTTACGATACCGCGCTCAGAGCCTTTAACAAAATCTATCATGGTTTGTACTGCTGGGTACTTTGCAGCGTCTTCACTTAGTGAAGCTATGGCTTCATCAACACCTAAGCTCTTACGGTAAAACGCTTTATAAGCACGGCGTACTGCCATTATTTCATCGCTTTCAAAGCCACGACGTTTCATGCCTTCTTTATTGATTGCTGCAGGGCCTGCTGGCATACCAATAGTAGTAACAAACGGCGGTACGTCTTTATTAACACCCGAGTACATGCCAATAAATGCGTGATCACCAATTTTACAAAACTGATGCACACCCGAGTTACCACCTAAGATAACCCAGTCACCTACATGTACATGGCCTGCAACACTTGCGTTATTAGCAAAAATTACGTTATCGCCAATTACGGCATCGTGAGCAACATGGGTATATGCCATAAATAAGTTATTGCTACCAATTTTAGTAACACCTTGGTCCTGAATAGTACCGCGGTGAATGGTTGCACACTCACGAATAACGTTATTGTCGCCAATAATGAGGGTTGTTGGCTCGTTGTTGTATTTTTTGTCTTGGCAGGCTTCGCCTACAGACGCAAATTGGAAAATATGATTACCAGAACCAATAGTAGATGGCCCTTTAACAACAACGTGAGACTCAATAATACAGTCATCACCGATCACAACATCATTGCCAATATAGCTATACGGACCAACTGAGACATTGTTGCCTAGTTTAGCGCCAGGTTCGATTATTGCTGTAGAATGGATCACTATTAAAACTCTCTTCTCGCACACATAATTTCGGCACTACATACAACCTTGCCGTCGACTCTTGCTTCAGCGGCAAATTTCCATATATTGCGGCGTTCTTTTAAAAATTCTACATGCAAATGCATTGTATCGCCTGGTACTACTGGCTGTTTAAAACGCGCGTTATCTACCGCTGCAAATAAGTAAAGCTCATTATCGCTACGGTTTTCTACTGTTTTAAAACCTAGTAAACCAGTGGCTTGCGCCATTGCTTCTAATATTAGCACACCAGGAAAAATTGGCTGATTAGGAAAATGGCCAGTAAAAATAGGTTCGTTAATAGAAACATTTTTAATCGCATGAAGTGACTCGCCAGGGGTAAAGTCAATAACACGATCAATTAACAGCATCGGGTAACGATGTGGTAATAAACTTAAAATTTCTTGAATATCAAGGCTATTTAATTCGTTTGCCAAAATAGCATCCTTATTAGTGTTCAACGTTATGACTTAGCCAATGCCTCAAGCGCTTTAAGACGTGATTTCATGTCTGAAAGATTACGCAAGTGAGCAATTGATTTACGCCATTCTTTATTAGTTGTATGGGGCATACCAGATGAGTAAATACCCGGCTCGGTGATCGACTTAGTCACCATACTCATACCGGTAATTATAACACCATCGCATACTGACATGTGACCATTAATTGCAGTCATGCCACCAATTTGACAGTTTTTGCCAATGGTTACACTCCCTGCTAGTACAGTACAGCCTGCAATTGCAGTTCCCGAATTAACTTCAACGTTGTGCGCTATTTGGCATTGGTTATCAATAATTACATTGCTATGAATTATTGTGTTATCCAGTGCGCCACGGTCAATAGTTGTACTTGCGCCAATCTCAACCTTGTCGCCAATAAGCACAGAGCCTAATTGAGGGATTTTAACCCATTGCCCACGCTCGTTAGCATAGCCAAATCCGTCGCTGCCAACCACGCTGTTTGCTTGAAACAAACAATCTGCACCAATCTCAACATCGTGATAAATAGTCACACTCGGCCAAAGCTTTGTGCCAGAACCTATTTTAACACGTTCTCCGATAAAACTGTTCGGACCAATTTGCGCGTTGTCTGCAATTACCGCATCGGCTTCTATCACCACGTTTGCACCAATTGCAGCGCTGTCGCTTACAATCGCTGTTGGGTGAATAGTGGCACTAGGGTGAACCCCTTGCGAGGCTGAGCGAGGTGTTGTATCCATAAATTGCGCGAGTTTTGCGTAACTTACATAAGGATTAGCAACAACGATTTTACCGCCAGTAAAATAAGGCGCGTCGGCTTCACTTAAAATAACGGCACTTGCCTGAGTGCTCTCAAGTTGTGTGCGATATTTTGAGTTCGCTAAAAATGCAATATGCCCAGAACGGGCATTTGCAAGTGTAGCTATTTTTGTTATTTCTAAAGCGCCATCACCTTGAAGCTCGGCGCCTAGAAGTTCCGCAATTTGCGAAAGCGTATAATTTTGCATAGATAGATTATTTCTTGCTAACAGCTGATACAACTTTGCCTGAAAGATCCGTTACTTCTTTAGGGTTAAAGTAAATTGTAGTGTCTTTTACTTTAACTTCGTCGAAGTCGCCATCTTTAGCAATTTCTTCAATCGTTTTAATAATTAAACCCTGAACTTTAGCAAGCTCTTGGTTTTGACGTGTTTTGATTTCTTGCTCTAAAGGACGGCCTTTTTCTGCAAGGTTTTGTTGCATGCCTTGAATTTTGTCACGTAATGCATCTTTTTGAGCTTGGCTCATAGTTGTGCTTTCACGCTTAAATTTTTCAGCTTCAAAACGAATGTCGCCCTGAAGTTTTTCAAGTTCTTGACGACGTTCAGCAAACTCAGTTTGTAAAGACTGTTCAATCTTAGCCATTTGAGGAATTTGCTTGTAGATCTCTTGCATATCAACAATGCCTACTTTGTGGGCAAATGCACTTGCAGAAGTACCCATCATTAATGTTGCTAACACGGCTACTGCTGTTGATTTAAATAATTTTTTCACAAAAAACTCCTTTAGAAAGTGTTACTAATATTAAAGCTGATGGTCTTTGTATCGTCATCTTCTTCTTTTTGCAACGGATACGCAAAACTAATCAGCATAGGACCCATTGGAGAGATCCATTGTAAAGATAAACCGGTTGATACCCTAAAGCGCATTGGATCAGAGTAATCATCTAACTTAGCACGCTCATCTGGCGCTAAGTTTTGGAAACGGTCAACGCTAAATTCAGTATCCCATACGTTGGCAGCGTCCACAAAGAAACTGGTACGTACAGAGCTGGTGTTTTCTTCATCTAGGAACGGCGTTGGTACAATTAATTCCATACCAGCAACCGCTTTAGCATTACCACCAATACGACCTTGTGGTACTAAAATATCGAACTGGTCTGAACCGCCAATGCTACCCGTAGTTGTGCCATCAGCGCCTGGTGTACCAGGAATTGATAACGGAATACGCGATACTGCACGTGGCAATATTGTATTACGGTCAAAGCCACGTAGTTCCATTTCGGTTATACGGAAGAACTCTTGGAACGGCAAGGTTTGCTCGTAACCATTTGTTGACCCATAACCATTACCATAGCCAAGTGCTGCACGTGTTGAGAACACCCAACGATGGTCGTTAGAAATTGGCCAGTAAAAACGCGAGTCGTAGTTCAGTTTAAAGTACTGAAGGTCAGAGTTAGGCGTTGTTGCTGTTAAGTTTACTGTTTGACGCGAACCAGCCGTAGGGAATAAACCACGGTTAACGGTAATACGCGACCAACCTACACTTAGCTCATATTTAGTAAAGTCAAAGCCAGCATCTGGATTGTCTTCATCTAAGAAGGTTTCGCGAAGTACACGTGTTTGCTCGTACTCAGCAATTTCTGATAGCTCTTCTTGAATCCAACGAACACCAAAATTAATACGATTTACCGCATCAATTGGAAAACCAATATTAGTACCAATACCGTAACTTGTAGATTTGTAATCTACTAGACTGAATTTACTCGCATCGTAGTTATTGTAAAAAATACTACTACCTTGCGATACACCATCAGGCGTAAAGTAAGGGTCGGTGTACGATAAGCTAATGCTCTCAGAACCCGTAGAGGTATTTAAGTTTAAGCCAATTTGGTTACCCGTACCTAAAAAGTTAGATTCGGTAACACCAATATTAAACTGTAAACCTGCGTATGAGCCATATGCAAGACCTGCATTAAAGCTACCTGCTGATTGTTCTTTTACCGTAAAGTCTACGTCTACTTGGTCGTCTACACCTGGTACAGGCACTACGTTAAAATCAACCGTTTCCATGTATGGTAAACGCTGAATTTGTAATTTAGAGCGCTCAAGGTTTTGGTTTGATAACCAAGCACCTTCAAGCTGTGTCATTTCACGGCGAAGCACTTCATCCGCGGTGTTTTGGTTACCACCTACAATAATACGACGAACATAAACACGCTTACCCGGGTTAACCGAAAGCGTTAACTGTACTTCTTGTTTTTCATCGTCAATTTCAGGAATTGTGCGTACTTCGGCGTTCGCATAACCAAAACGTGCTAAATAGCTTTTAATAAATTCTTCTGAAGAGGTAACTACAGAGCCATTGTACAGCTCACCGGCACGAAGTGGGATAACGCTCTTTATAAGTTCTTCACGGCCAAGTAAATCACCAATAAAGTCAAAACCTTTAACTGTGTATTTAACACCTTCAGTTAAGTTAGCTGTAACATAAACTGATTCGCGCTCAGGACTTACAGATACTTGCGTTGAGTCGATATTAAAACGCAAGTAACCACGGTCTAAGTAGTAGCTGCGGATTTTTTCTAAATCGCCTTCAATGGTTTGCTTTTGGTAGCGATCGCTACCCATAAACTGCCACCATGGTAAATCTTGTTGCGATTCAGCAAGTTTTAATAGTTCTTCGTTTGAGAAAAGCTCATTACCTACTAAGTTAATTTGACGAATAGACGCAGCTTCGCCCTCGTCAAATTCAAGCTTTAGCTTTACACGGTTACGTGGCAACTTAGTAACGCTAATATCAACCGTTGCGTTGTATTTACCAATACTGTGGAAAAACTCAACTAAGCCTTTTTCGATATTATCGATAACGGTTTTATCAAGTGGTTCGCCTTGGCGAATATCTTGTTGGTCGAGCGATTCGTTAAGCTGCTCGTCTTTAATATCTTTATTGCCTTCAAACTCAATAAAGCTAATGGTAGGACGCTCAGTAACTTTAAAAATAACGTTATTGCCATCGCGTAACGCTTTGATGTTGTCAAAGTGACCTGAACGATAAAGTGACTTTATTGTTTTTGAAATCGTATACTCGTCTACGTTATCGCCCACATTGATAGGCACATGCGTTAGTGCTGCACCAAGTGCTACACGTTGCAAACCTTCAATTTTTAAATCTTCAACAATAAAGGAGTTTTGGCCCAGGGCTGCAAAACTTGCACCCAATAAACTTGTAACTGCCAAATGTTTTTTTATAGCCATTTTATTATCTTTATCCTTTACAACTGTATTACCGCTTAACATCAAATAAAAATTAGTGATGCTTACAATCGTGTTCTAATTTAGTAACTGTCACGCTGTAACTACAAACGCGATACATCATTGAACAAAGCGAAACATGTTAAAAATATGAGCAGCAAGGCGCCCACTTTAAAACCAAATTCTTGTGTCTTTTCAGAGACCGGCTTTTTACGAAAAAGTTCAATTATGTAATACATTAAGTGTCCACCATCAAGCACTGGCAGAGGTAATAAATTAAATACACCCAAGTTAACACTAATTAGTGCTAAAAAGCTTAAAAAGGCCACTAGCCCGTAGCTTACGCTAGTTCCAGCGCCAACTGCAATGCCTACAGGGCCACTTAAATTTTTAACCGAGACTTGGCCGGTAATTAAGTTACCAATCATGTCAAAGCTAAGTGTTATAAGGCGCCAAGTCTCTTGCGTTCCACGCGCTATACTATCAAGTGGGCCGTAGCTTCTGGTTTCTACGTAGCCCTCTGGCCACGATTGCACAACCGGTGCTACACCTAAAAAACCTTGCTCAATACCTTGATCATTCATGCGCGATTTAGGCGTTACCATCACGCTTTTTATACTATCTTGTCTTTTTACACTAAATTGTAAAGATTTGTTAGCCGATTGCGTAATAAGATTAACTAATTGCTGCCAATCGCTTATTGTTTCACCATTTACGGCCACAATCGTATCGTTAACCTGCAAATTTGCCAGTTCTGCGGCTGAATCTTTTGTAATTGCAGCTATTTTTAATGTGGCTTGCGGCCTAAATGGCACAATACCTAATGAGCTCAGTGGCGGTACATCTTGCTGATCAAGCTTCCAGCCATCTACATTTAATGTTTTAGTTTGCTCTTGATAGTTTTCAGTACGAACAACAACCGAAACAGATTGCTCACCTAAGCTCGACATTAACGCAAAGGTCGCATCTTGCCATGTAGCAATGTTGTCATCGCCAATTTTAATAATTTGCTGCGAGGGCATTATACCCGCCTGCTCTGCCCGGCTTCCTTCGGTTATGCTACCTACGACTGGTTTAACCGACTGCACGCCCACCATATACATAGCCGCCAGCGCGACAATTGCGAACAAAAAATTAGCCATAGGGCCTGCAGCAACAATGGCGATGCGTGCCTGAACCGATTTAGCATTAAATGATAAGTGGCGCTCGTTTGCAGGTACTTCGTCTACTCGCTCATCGAGCATTTTAACGTAACCACCTAGCGGTATAGCGGCAATAACGTATTCGGTATTGTATTTGTCGTGCCATTTTAAAAGCGGCTTACCAAAACCAATTGAAAAACGCAGGACTTTAACCCCCATTTTTCGGGCAACCCAAAAGTGCCCATACTCATGTATGGCAACTAAAATACCTAGGGCTAAAATAAAAGAACCAAGGTTCCAAAAAAAATCTAACATATTAATGAGTCACTTTTGTTATTAGCTGCGCCGCACGTTCACGGGCTAATTTGTCACACTCTAAAATTTCATCCAAACTTTGTACGTTTGTAAATGTGGCATCGTCGAGTGTTTGTGCATTAATTTTATAAATATCTGTAAAGCCTATTTCACCATTTAAAAAGGCCGCTACCGCTATTTCGTTAGCTGCATTTACTGTGGTGGTTGCGCCTTGGCCTGCACTACACGCATCTATTGCAAGTTGCAAATTGGGATAACGTGCAAAGTCGGGCTTAGTAAACGAAAAATCACATATATCGGCAAAGTTAAGCGGTTTAACACCTGCATTAATACGCTCAGGATAAGCAAGCGCATGCGCAATTGGCGTGCGCATATCGGGATTACCCATTTGCGCTAAAATAGAGCCATCATGGTATTGCACCATTGAGTGAATAATACTTTGCGGATGAATAACCACGTCAATATCGCTGGTATCGCAATTAAATAACCATTTAGCCTCAATAAACTCTAGGCCTTTGTTCATCATTGTTGCAGAGTCTACTGATATTTTTTGCCCCATAGACCAATTAGGGTGCGCGACGGCTTCGCTAACTGTTACATCTTTTAAGGTATTAATATCGCGCGTTAAAAACGGCCCACCTGAACCTGTAAGCAATATTTTACTTACGCCGTTATCTTGCAGGCTTTTATCGCTTTGTGCATTTTGTAATGACGGAGGTAAACACTGAAAAATAGCGTTATGTTCGCTATCAATTGGCAGTAACGTGGCTTTATGTTGTTTTACTTTATCAATAAACAACTGGCCCGACATCACTAACGATTCTTTGTTAGCGAGTAATACTTTTTTGCCTGCTTCTACAGCGCTAAGCGTGGGTAAAAGCCCCGCTGCACCAACAATGGCAGACATCACTGTATCTACATCAGGGTGAGCACATAAATCGCTCATAGCTTGCACTGAGTGCATAACTAGAGTTTGGCATGAAGTGTTATTTAAATAAGCGCTAAGCTCTTCTGCTGCTGCTTGCGTAGCCATAACCGCATAAAGCGGTTCGTGTTCAATACACAGCTCAGCCATTTTTTTAGCATTTTGCCCAGCAGTTAATGCAAATACATCAAATAGCGCTTTATTTCGCGCTATAACATCTAATGTGCTTAACCCAATTGAACCCGTAGCGCCTAAAATAACCAGTTGTTGCTTTTGGCTCATAAACTCAAGGTCCATGCATAGCACATTACAAACATTGGCGCTGCAGCAGTTAAACTGTCAATTCTATCTAAAATACCACCGTGACCTGGTAAGCATTTCCCGCTGTCTTTTAAGCCTGCTTCGCGTTTAAACATACTTTCGAGTAAATCACCAACCGCTGAAAACAGAGCTATAAATGCAGTCATAATCGCGTAAATTGGCCAAACAGCAAAATCCACACCAGTGAAGTGACAAAAAGCCAATACAAAAACAATCGATGTAACTACACCGCCGGCTAAGCCTTCAATGGTTTTATTTGGGCTTACTTTTGGCATTAGCTTGTGCTTACCAAAGCTCTTGCCAGTAAAGTACGCACCTACATCGGCACTCCATACTATGCCTAGTACAACTAAAATAAGTACTGATCCAAAATGAGTCGACTCTGCGTATTGGGCACTGCGCAGTGTATTAAGCGCAAGCCATAACGGTACTAACGTTAATAGCCCTGCAATACCGCGCATAACTAAGCCTTCGTTCCATGCTTTAGCCATGGCTGGGTAACGCCAAATTAAATAGCTTGCTACAATCCACCAAGCAAAAGAGAGCGTAAACAAATAATTAGCATCGCCAACCAGTTTACCATTTTGCCACAATGACTCTATAGGCCAATGCAGGTTTAAGAGCGCTAATAATGCGCCAATAAGTACCACAAAAGCACCACGCTTTAATTTGCCACATAGGCCCATAAAAGCAGACCACTCCCACGCGCCAAGTAATACAATTACACCAGCAAAATAGCTAAACAGTGTGAGTGGAGTATAAAAAACCAAGGCTAGCGCTAATGGCGCTAATACAACCGAGGTTAAAATTCGTTGTTTTAACAAAATAGTGACCCTTATTCTATTTTAGGTTTGAGCGAGTAATTGTTTTATTTGTTCGCCCGTACAACCAAAACGTCGCTCTCTGGCAACGTAACACGCTATGGCCTCAGCAAATGCTGCTTCATTAAAATCAGGCCATAGTGTATCGGTAAAGTAAAGTTCCGCATAGGCAGCTTGCCATAGTAAAAAGTTACTAATACGAACATCGCCACCAGTGCGAATAAGTAAATCTGGCTCTGCCTGATCTGCCATGCTCATATGCTGCGCTAAGCGCTCTTCTGTAACGTCCTCAGCCTTGAGTTGTCCGTCAGCAACTTGAAGTGCAAGTTGCTTAGCTGCATTTGCCATATCCCATCTGCCGCCGTAATTAGCAGCCACATTTAAATGCAACCCAGTGTTATCTGCTGTTAGCTTATGCGCGGCATCTACTTTGCTACGTAAACTTTCAGAGAATCGTGATAAGTCTCCAATAATGGTCAGTTTTACATTGTTTTTATGAAGCTTTTTAACTTCCTTTGTTAATACAAACAAAAAAAGCTCCATTAAAGTGTTTACTTCGTCTTCGGGGCGGCGCCAGTTTTCACTACTAAAAGCAAATAAGGTCAACGATTGTATCCCTAATTTAGTACAAAACTGAACAGATTGACGAACTGCGTCCACGCCTTTTTTATGCCCGAACACACGAGGTCTATTTCTAGCTTGCGCCCAACGCCCGTTCCCATCCATGATGATGGCAACATGTTTAGGCAAACATTGCTGTGAAATTGTATCAGCGTCTAGAACCATAAATATTGAGTATTCCATAAAAAAACGCCGCCTAGTATACCCTAGACGGCGTTTCAAAACTAATATATTTACTAACCCAAAATGTAGGTTATTTAATGAATTAAATTTCCATCAATTCAGCTTCTTTAGCTGATAATTGCGTATCCATTTCTTTGATAAACTTATCTGTAAGCTTTTGAATAGCATCTTCTGCTTGACGCGCTTCATCTTCAGAAATTTCTTTATCTTTAAGTAAAGATTTAACATCGCCATTGGCATCACGACGAATATTACGAACAGCAACACGGCCGCCTTCTACTTCGCCACGTACAATTTTGATTAAATCTTTACGACGCTCTTCTGTAAGCGGAGGAAGTGGTACGCGAATTACCGTACCTGCAGACATAGGGTTTAAGCCTAAGTCAGACGCCATAATTGCTTTTTCTACCGCTTGCGCTAAAGACTTATCGAACACGCCAATGGCTAGTGTACGTGAGTCTTCAATCGTTACGTTTGCAACTTGGTTAAGTGGTGTATCTGCACCGTAGTAAGACACCATAATGCCGTCTAAAATTGCAGGGTGAGCACGGCCAGTACGGATTTTAGATAATTGGCTACCTAGTGCTGCTACACTTTTTTGCATGCGCTCTTGCGCATCTTTTTGAATATCGTTAATCACGGTTTAATCCTAATTATTTGATTACTTCATCTGAGGCTTGTGAAGAGATAAGTGTTCCTTCTTCTTCACCCATAATTACGCGTTTTAACGCGCCTGATTTATTCATGTTAAATACGCTCAACGGCATATTATGATCGCGGGCTAATGTAAACGCCGCTAAATCCATTACTTTTAATTCTTTATCAATGATTTCATTGTAGCTTAAGTGGCGGTAAAGCGTCGCTTCTGGGTTTTTAACCGGATCATCGCTGTATACACCGTCAACTTTAGTCGCTTTAATTACTGTGTCTGCTTCAATTTCGATACCGCGTAAACACGCAGCAGAATCGGTAGTAAAGAATGGGTTACCTGTACCCGCTGCAAAAATTACGACGCGGCCAGATTTTAATAAGCTGATTGCTTCAGCCCAGTTGTAAGCGTCACATACACCGTTTAACGGGATAGCCGACATTAAACGACAATTTACAAAAGCACGGTGTAGTGCATCACGCATTGCAAGGCCATTCATTACCGTTGCAAGCATACCCATGTGGTCGCCTACTACGCGGTTCATGCCAGCTTCTGCAAGTGATCCACCACGTAAAAAGTTACCGCCGCCGATAACTAAACCCACTTCTACGTCGAGTTCTACAAGCTCTTTAATCTCTTGAGCCATACGATCTAATACTTTAGGGTCGATGCCGAAGCCTTCGTCTCCCATTAAAGCTTCACCACTTAATTTGAGAAGAACACGTCTAAAAATAGGTTTACGATTGATAGTCATAGTATTGGGGCCAACTTTTATTAAATTATGGGTAAAAAATAACCGCGCTTATGATAAACATAAAAGCGCGGTTATTTTAAAGAATTTCTAAGCGTGACGCAAAAGCAAATAGTACTTTAATGGCATCTAATTTCCTTATGCATCACAAATAGTTAATCTTACTCGCCTTTAGCAGCTGCAATTTGAGCAGCAACTTCAGCAGCAAAATCTTCTTCTTTCTTCTCGATACCTGCACCAACTTCCATACGTACAAAGCCAGTAACTGTTGCGTTTTTCTCTTTAAGAATTTCGCCAACAGATTTTTTAGGTTCCATGATGAAAGCTTGACCAGTAAGAGAAACCTCACCAGTAAATTTCTTCATACGACCAACAACCATCTTCTCAGCGATTTCAGCAGGCTTGCCTTCGTTCATCGCGATGTCGATTTGTACTTGCTTTTCTTTTTCAACAACATCAGCAGGTACGTCATCTGGAGTTAGGTAATCTGGGTTTGAAGCAGCAACGTGCATTGCAACGTGCTTAAGTGTTTCTTCTTCAGCAACACCTGCAACAACAACACCAATACGCTCGCCGTGACGGTATTCAACTAGTTGTTCACCAGTGATGTACTGAAGGCGACGTACATTGATGTTTTCACCAATTTTAGTTACTAGCTCAACACGGTCTTCTTCGAACTTAGCTTGTAAGTCTTCGATAGAAGTAGTGTCAGCAATAGCAGCATCTGCAACTTTGTTAGCAAATGCTAGGAAGCTTGCATCTTTTGCTACGAAGTCAGTTTGACAGTTAACTTCTACAAGTACTGCAACACCTGCGTTTTGCTTGATGATGATAGTACCTTCAGCAGCAATGTTACCTGCTTTCTTAGCAGCCTTTGCAGCACCGCTCTTACGCATGTTTTCAATCGCTAACTCGATGTCGCCATCAGTTTCAGTTAACGCTTTTTTACAATCCATCATGCCAGCGCCAGTACGCTCGCGTAATTCTTTAACTAGGGCAGTAGTTACAGCCATTAGTAAATCCTCAAATCTGAAATCAGGTATTAGATAAGCGGGTAAACCGCTCTACAAGAATAGCAAGTCTTCACCTTAAAAAGATGAAGACTTGATGACAGCTAATTACTCAGCTTCTACAAAGTCGTCTTTCTCAGCTTGAGCAACGATGTTGTTCTCACGACCTTCAGTGATAGCAGCTGCAACAGAGCTAGTGTAAAGGTTGATTGCACGGATAGCATCATCGTTACCAGGTACGATGTAATCAACACCGTCTGGGTTAGAGTTAGTATCAACGATTGCAACAACTGGAATACCTAGGTTGTTTGCTTCACGGATAGCAATGTGCTCGTGATCAGCATCGATAACGAAGATAGCGTCTGGAAGGCCACCCATGTTTTTGATACCGCCAAGGCTCTTTTCAAGCTTTTCCATTTCGCGAGTAAGCATTAACGCTTCTTTCTTAGTTAACTTCTCGAAAGTACCGTCTTGGCTTTGAGCTTCAAGGTCTTTAAGACGCTTGATTGACTGACGAACTGTTTTCCAGTTAGTTAACATACCACCTAACCAGCGGTGGTTAACGAAGAACTGGTCGCTTTGTAAAGCAGCTTCTTTAACTGCTTCGCTTGCTGCGCGCTTAGTACCAACGAAAAGAACTTTACCTTTGTTTGCAGCAGCACTTGATAAAAACTTAAGTGCGTCGTTGAACATTGGTACTGTTTGCTCAAGGTTGATGATATGTACACGGTTACGTGCGCCGAAGATGAAAGGCTTCATCTTAGGGTTCCAGTAACGTGCTTGGTGACCAAAGTGAACACCAGCTTGAAGCATATCGCGCATTGAAACGTTTGCCATTTTGTAAATCCTCTATGTAGTTTAGGGTTAGGCCTCCACATATCCCATAGCACCAACACCGAAGTATTTAAACTTCAAATGCACCCAAGTGTATGTGACGATACGTGTGTGTGTTAAAATAAAATTGTGTTTGCCTTAAATACAAAAAATCATTTAAGAATTTATTTGTAAAAAGACGGCGCGCTTTATACCATATTAAAATTAAATACTCAACGTCGCGTGCAAAATTTGTGCGACGATAAATGTTAAAAAACGCAACTTTGGAGCCTCAATGAGCGCTGTGATCAAGACCCCTGAAGAAATTGAAAAAATGCGTGTAGCCGGGCGTTTAGCGGCAGACGTGCTTGAAATGATTGGACCGCATGTAGTGCCAGGTGTGACTACTGATGAACTAAATACAATTTGTCATGATTATATTGTAAATGTGCAAGATGCCATACCTGCGCCACTAAATTACCACGGTTTTCCTAAGTCGGTTTGTACCTCTGTAAACCATGTAATTTGCCATGGTATTCCTAATGATAAACCATTAAAAGATGGCGACAGTGTAAACATTGACGTAACCGTAATTAAAGATGGTTACCACGGCGATACGTCTAAAATGTTTCATGTTGGCACCCCTAATATTCAAGGTAAGCGCCTAGCAGAAGTAACCCAAGAAAGCTTATACCTTGCCATTAAAATGGTAAAACCGGGTGTACGTTTAGGTGATATTGGCGAAGCCATCCAAAAATACGCAGAAAGCTTTAACTACTCAATTGTACGTGAATACTGCGGCCACGGTATTGGTAGCGAATTTCACGAAGAGCCACAAGTAATGCACTACGGTAAAGCCGGTACTGGCGAAACGTTAAAAGCAGGTATGTGTTTAACAATCGAGCCTATGGTTAACGCTGGTAAGCGCCAATGTAAATTACTTAAAGATGACTGGACTGTAGTTACACGCGACCGTAGCTTGTCTGCACAGTGGGAACATACTTTATTAGTGACTGAAAATGGTGTTGAAATTTTAACGCTGCGATCAGATGATACTATCGAGCGAATCATCGAACACTAATAAACCAAAGCATTTGATAGCCAACAGGTTATCTGTGTAAGGTTCAATAAGGAGCCAGCCCACGTGGCATTACCCAACAAAGTAAAAAAGTTGCTTAGCGATGCTGAGCAACTAAGTGATTATCGCGATTGTTCTAGCTATTTTTATAAATGGCTACATAACGAATTTTCAAAGCAACCAGTTGGTAATTTAATTAATGCCCGGGCTGAGTTTATAGACCGCCTGCTAATTAAACTGTTTCATGTTTACGATTTAGCACACGAACCCGACTTAGCACTTATTGCCGTAGGCGGCTATGGGCGTGGCGAGCTGCATCCCTACTCCGACATCGACTTTTTGTTATTGGTTACCCAGCAACCAAGTGAAGCGGTATGTGAAAAAATAGGCCAGTTTGTTACTATGCTTTGGGACCTTAACCTAGAAATAGGTCACAGCGTTCACACCATAGAGCAAGCCATTGAGAAAAAGCGCGGCGATGTTACCTTTGCCACCAGCTTACTCGAAAGCCGCCTAATTTTTGGTAATCACATTGAGTTTGAAAAGCTTAAAACCCACATCATAGAAACCCCAGTTTGGCGCTCTGGTGAATTTTTTGTTGCTAAAGTACAAGAGCAAAACTTACGCCATAAAAAATGCCATGGCACAGCGTATAACCTTGAGCCTAACATTAAAGAAAACCCAGGCGGGCTTCGCGATTTACAAACCATTATTTGGGTTGCAAAAAAGCACTTTAGAGCCGAAACACTTCAAGAGCTTATAAATCATGGCTACTTAACCCATGAAGAGTTTCAGGAGCTTTCTGAGTGCCTAGAAAACCTTTGGAATATTCGCTTTGCACTGCATTTAGCCGCTGGGCGCTCCGAAAACCGTTTATTGTTTGACCATCAACCAAATGCCGCCGAAATACTCGGCTTTGGTAGCGATGGCAAAGCATCGGTAGAGCGCATGATGAAACGCTTATTTAGAATAATGAGCCGCGTACGTGAGCTAAACCAAATGCTACTTTCTTACTTTGAAGAAAGTATTATGCCAGAAAGCAGCGAAGCCGCCGTTATTGAGCTCGATAAAGACTTTGAACGCATTGGGCATCAAATTAGGGTTAAAAATCCGTCGGTATTTTTTAGACGCGATCAGCTGTTTGTTTTGTTTGAACACATTGCCGACAATCCTGAAATCACTCATATTTACCCAAGTACTATTCGTACAATTAGGCAAGTGCGTAGGCGCCTACTAGGTGACTTGCAAGACTATGCAGCCTGCCGTGAAGCCTTTATGCGTATTGTAAAACACCCTAATGGTATGGGGCGCGCGTTTACACTTATGCACAAACACGGCATGTTAGCAGCGTATTTACCGCAGTGGCGTAATATATTTGGGCAAATGCAATTTGATTTATTTCATGCCTACACCGTTGATGAGCACACCCACAAATTAATTAATAATATTTATCAATATTTTGATAAAACTAAAATTAGCGAGTTTCCGCTTTGTAGTGAAATAGTAACGCGCATGGATAAACCTGAGCTGCTTTATTTAGCCGGTATTTTTCATGACATTGCTAAAGGCCGTGGCGGCGATCACTCAGAGCTTGGCTCGGTTGATGCTATTGCATTTTCTAAGTTACATGGCTTCCCATCATCGGATGGAAAACTTATATCGTGGTTAGTTGGTAACCATTTACTTATGTCGGTTACCGCGCAGCGTAAAGACATAAACGACCCAGGTGTAATTAAAGACTTTGCATCGCGGGTAAAAACGGAGCGCCAGCTCGACTACCTTTATTGTTTAACCGTTGCCGATATTCGTGCAACCAACGACAACCTATGGAACGACTGGAAAAGCACCCTACTGCGCGAGTTATACCTTCATACCCAACGTGCACTGCGCTTAGGGCTTGAAAACCCAATGGATCAACGCGACCAAATTCGCGATAAAAAACACCAAGCTAAACAGCGCCTACTTAATTTAGGCTATGTAGAAGATCAAATTGACTTAATTTGGAGTCGCTTTAAAGCCAATTACTTTACTGCCTTTAGCGAGCAACAAATATCATGGCAAACCGAGCACTTATTAAAATGCAGTGACTTAAGTCAGCCAAGCGTTATTGTTTCTGATAAAGCAATGCACGGTGGCACGCAGGTGTTTGCTTATAGCCCTTACTCTGGGCCACTGTTTGCACGCCTAGTAAGTGTAATTGGTTCTAAAAAAGCGCAAATACAACACGCGCAAGTACTTACAACTAAAGACGGCTACGCCCTATTTAATTTTGTAATACTTGAAGTAAGCGGCGACCCAATTGCAAGTAGCCGTGCACAGTCAATTAAACGCGGGCTTGAGCAAGCACTTAACGAGCCGCGTAAAAAAATACGTTTTAAAAAGAATCGCTCACAACGATTTAAAGACTTTAATATTAAACCTAAAATTGTACTGCGCCCACACGCACGCAAAGATCGCAGCCTAATAGAAATTCAAGCTGTAGATATACCCGGTTTACTTACAAAAATTGCCGAAGTTTTCCAAGCGCATTTATTACACATTCACGCTGCCCGCATCACAACGGTAGGTGAACGTGCCGAGGATTTCTTTGTCGTATCAAATAACGAATATCAAGCGCTGACTGATGAAGAGCAAGCCAAAATTCATCAGGCATTACGTAAAAAATTCAACGCCGAAACAGAATAAGGACACACCATGTCAGATTTAAAAACCATGATAGAAAACGCGTGGGACAACCGCGACAGCATAAGCCCAAGCACCGTATCTAGCGATGTTAAACAAGCTATTATCGACGCACTAGAGTTACTTGATAGCGGCGCTGCCCGCGTTGCAGAAAAAATATCAGGCGAATGGGTTGTACACCAATGGCTTAAAAAAGCCGTATTACTGTCGTTTCGTATTCGCGACAACCAACCAATGAACGACGGCGTAAATCAATTTTACGACAAAGTACCGCTTAAATTTAGCGACTACACGCCGGAGCAATTTCAGCAAGGCGGTATGCGCGTAGTACCAAACGCAGTAGCGCGTAAAGGCAGCTTTGTAGGTAAAAACGTTGTACTTATGCCATCGTACGTAAACATTGGCGCATACGTTGACGAAGGCACTATGGTTGATACATGGGCCACTGTAGGCTCGTGTGCACAAATTGGTAAGAACGTACACTTATCTGGCGGCGTTGGCATAGGCGGCGTTTTAGAGCCTCTTCAAGCTAACCCAACCATCATTGAAGACAACTGCTTTATTGGCGCACGTTCTGAAATTGTTGAAGGCGTAGTAGTAGAAGAAGGCGCTGTAATTTCAATGGGCGTTTACATCAGCCAAAGCACCCGTATTTACGACCGTGAAACCGGCGAAATTCACTACGGCCGCGTACCAGCAGGCGCAGTAGTAGTGCCAGGTGCACTACCATCAAAAGATGGCACCCACAGCCTATACGCTGCAATTATCGTTAAAAAAGTAGATCAACAAACACGTGAAAAAGTAGGCATCAACGCCCTACTTCGCTCAATTGATGATTAACACGTAGGTTGGGTTGAGTGAAACGAAACCCAACGATACGTTACAGTTAAGTGTTTTAGCTAAACTTTAATTGTATATAGAAAGCTCTAAACCTTTTGGGTTTAGGGCTTTTTTGTTTATAGCAATGAACTATTAATCAAGCAGCATTATTTTTGTCTTAATGAATAATGTATTTACTGGATCTTCTATCTTAAATTCATATATGTAGTCTGTTTCTTCATTAAATCTTTTTAGGTAATGGTTAGCTAATGGATCATAGCGACTCTCATGCAGCCAACTGTAAAACTTCCCTAACTCATAACTTAGCTTTCGACTTAAGTCTGATTTAGGCTCAAGAAGCCTGTCATTATCTAAATCTTTAATATTCATCAATTGGAGGTTTATTTTTATTTCATCAATTAATGGCTCTAGTGACTTTCTATAATTGGTAGCCTTAATCTCTAGATTTGTCTCTAAAGGCTCTACTTCATAGACCATAATTAAATTAGCAATAACATCATTATAGTAATCATTGTTTAATCTTATCTCAGACTCATTTTTTAAAATATATAGCTGTTCTAAATTGGATTCTTTAGTCTCTATCGGTTGCTTAGATAAATTCAGCTTAAAATCGTTAAATAATTTTGTTATTACTTGAGAAAGAACATCAAGATAGTTGTATCTCTTAAGAAGGAAACAAAATAGTTCGTTAGAGTTAAGAACCATCACTAAATCACTTTCACCGACTTTATTACTATATAAGTTAACAGTAAGCTCATCATTATCAATGTGGTCATCATAAGGCCAACTAGCAAACCTTTTACAGTCTGAATGATTCAAATTTACAGGATGAGCACCAAATGAAGCTCTGATTGATTTGAAGTAGCTGTTGTCGTCCTCATCAAATAAACGATTTGTAAAACACTCCTTTTCACCGGAGAAAGGTAAAGTCCTCGGGTTTATAAACACTCGATGTAGTTGAGTTATTGCTTCTGAAACAAGATCTATTGCAGAAATTAAAGAAAACATCTGCATTACACGCACATCAATATTTTCCTCAACCCCTGGAGGATGTTCTAAGTACCGAATCGCTACAGTGATCCAATCCATACAAGAACAAATTATATTCCATTGATTTTTGCCACTTTTGTTGTGATAAGTCTTATAAACAAAGCTTGAATTGGAATTTACTAGATCTCTAAAGTCAGAAATCTTGTTATCCTTGATCGCCTTTTCCATTAACTTTTATCCTTAAGCTCGTTATTAGCTCTAAAATATCACTAAAAATACAAACGTATAAAGAAAAAAGGATTATTTTAACCTAGGCCAAAAGAAAGTATTGATGGTAAAACAAGCACCGAGGTAAATAAGTTCATCAGAGATTCGTTGGGTTTCGTTTCACTCAACCCAACCTACGCTAGTGACATCCCTAAACCAAAAAAGCACTTATAAAAATAAGTGCTTTTGGGTTTGCTCAATTAACTTTTGATTAAAGCGCGTTAAATACATCGTCTGTTTTAGCTGCGCAAATAAAGTCGTTTTTGTGTAGGCCTTTAATTGAATGGCTCCACCATGTAACCGTTACTTTGCCCCACTCGGTTAATAAACCTGGGTGATGGCCTTCATCTTCTGCCATGTCGCCCACTTTGTTAGTAAATGCGATTGCTTGTTTAAAGTTTTTAAATTTATAAACACGTTCAAGCTGCATAATGCCGTCGCGTACTTCTGGTACCCAGTCTGGGATTTTAGTAATTAATTGTGCAAGCTCTTCGTCAGATACTTTAGGTGCATCTACGTGGCAAGCTTCGCATGTTTGTTCACTTAATGAAGACATCTTAAATCCTTACTTTAGCGTTTCTTTTAAATTAAAGTTAACTGGCTAATTTTTCTTTTGGTGGAAATTTTGGGTCGTGCAAGCCAAGCGCTTTAGCTTGCTCAACCAAAGTCATAATATCCATTTGCGATATATCAAACAGATCATGAATCGAATTAATGGTGTAGTACTGTGGTTGCATAATATCAATACGGTACGGGGTACGCAGCACATCAATTACGCTCATAGGCGTTATTTCTGGTGTGTCTGAATAAACGTATTGCGTTTCACCCGGGCTTGATAAAATACCGCCGCCGTAGATACGCAGGCCGTTTTCGGTTTGCATTAAACCAAACTCAACCGTAAACCAATACATACGTGCAAGGTACACGCGATCTTTTTTCTGTGCTGCGTAACCTAACTGGCCATATTTGTGAGTGAATTCGGCAAAGTCAGGGTTGGTTAGCATGGCGCAGTGGCCAAATATTTCATGGAAAATGTCAGGTTCTTGAAGGTAGTCAAACTCTTCACGGCTGCGAATAAACGTGGCTACCGGAAATTGTTTGTTTGCCAACAACCTAAAAAACTCATCAAAATCAATAAGCGCAGGTACAGGCGCTACTTGCCAACCAGTGGAGGCAAGAAGCACTTCGTTAAGCTCGCTTAACTGCGGAATACGATCGTGTGGTAGGTTTATTTTTTTAAGCCCCTCCATGTACTCATAGCAGGCCTTGCCTTCAATGCACGCAAGTTGGCGTGCTACAAGCTCAGACCAAATTTTATTTTCTTCTTCGCTCCAGTGTATAACACCATTTTCGTCTGGTGTTTTAGAGGTGTATTTACTTGCTTTAGCCATAATAACCTTCTTGGGGTTAAGCCCTAAATGTGTGTCAGTGTGATACTCAATATGAGTGAGTATCTAATGCAGCCATACTATGCAAAAGTGAAGAAAAGTTTAATAGTTAAGCGTATATCAACATTTGGCACGATCATTAAAACTGTAAATATAAAATTACACACAAGGAGTAAATTGTGTACACCGTTATTTATAAAGGCTTTAAAAGCCAAAATAAGCGTACATAAATAAATACACTTAATAAATCAATGTAAAAGCTTGATTTAAGTCGTCAATAATATCGTTAACATCCTCAAGCCCAACAGAGAGTCTAATTAGGCCGTCGCTTATGCCTGCGGCTGCTCGCTCCTCGGGTGTGTAAGGTGAGTGCGTCATTGATGCGGGATGCTGAATGAGCGTTTCGGCATCGCCTAAACTTACAGCGAGTGTGCAAAGCTTCATGCTATCTATAAACTGCGCTCCTTGAGCAAGGGTGCCTTTAATTTCAAATGCAATAACGCCACCTGCAGCTTTCATTTGATTGCCTATGTATTTATTACCTGGGTGCGATTTAAGCCCTGGGTAATAAACAATATTAACTTGTGGATGCGCCTCTAAGTATTCGGCTACTGTTTGTGCGCTTTGGCAGTGACGCTCCATGCGTATAGCTAAGGTTTTTAAGCCGCGGTTTATTAGCCAAGCATCGTGCGGGCTTATGGTTGCACCAATATCTTTAAGTACCGTCATTTTTATTAGAGTAATGTGCTCCTGCGTTCCACATACAAGCCCTGCTACTACATCACCATGGCCGTTTAAGTATTTAGTGGCGCTGTGCATAATAATATCTATATCGTACTGCTTAGGTGATTGCAGCAGTGGCGTTAAAAAGGTGTTGTCGACCACACTAATTAAATTGTGTTGTTTAGCCACTGCGCCAATTAAGGCTAAATCGATAACAGCCATTGTCGGATTTATCGGGGTTTCGACAAAAATCATTTTTGAATTAGGTTTAATGGCTGCGCGCAGTTCACTCTCATTGGTCATATCAACAAAAGTGACTTCAATTCCCCAGCGCGGCAACATGTGTGCAAAAAACGCGAACGTACAACCGTATAACGCGCTTGATGCCACAAGGTGATCGCCTTGCGATAAAAAGCTCAATACCGATGCCGAAACAGCGCCCATACCTGTGGCGGTGGCTGCTGCAGCTTCGCAACCTTCTAACTGTGCTACTTTTTGCTCAAGTTCGGTGGTGGTTGGATTACCTAGCCGGGTGTAAATATAACCTGGCTCTTCGCCTGCAAAACGTGCGGCGCCTTGTGCGGCGTTTTCAAAATGAAATGTAGAGGTTTGATACAAAGGCGACGTGAGTGCGCCGTGCGGATCGTTTGCTTTTTGTGGGCCATGGATACATTGGGTATTAATATGATGCTTGCTCATTGTGTGCTCTCGTTTTTATTATGTGTGTCAATTACATAAATAAAACGCACCGCACTTTAAATCACAAGCATGCCGGATGCTCAGATGGCTATTTGTGCAAAAACCGTTCAGCTCTGTTTTGTACACAAATATTGCCACTTTTTATTGCGTTGGCTCGCCCTTTTTACGGCTCATAATTTTACTGGCAATACTTTGCACTGTGCCTTTTAACAAGCTGCGTTTGTTTTCAAGCCTTGGCAGTGGGCGGCTAAGCTCCATTGCTTTGTAGCCAATACGCGCTGTAAAAATACCGGCGCTAACACCTTGTGCTGCACGCCCCGAAAGCTTACCTAAAAGCTCAGCGCTGAGTGCTGTGGCTGCTAAATCAGATACAAGCTCAGCACTGCCTACAAATATCACTTGTTTTATAAGCATACGGTAAAGCTTAATGCGGCTTGCGTAACCAAAACCAATGCCATAAATTTTACCAATTTGCTCAATTAACTTAGTACCACGCCAAAGCACTGCCATCATATCCACCAGCGCCAGCGGGCTTAGGGCAACGAGCAATGCAGACTCTGTCGCAAAGCGATTTATTAACTTTTTAGCGTGGGTGTCTTGGGTTATAAGTAAGCTATTCGCGTAAAGGGTCATTATTTCTTTATCGCTGTGGTGGGTAGCCACTTGGTTTTTAAACGCTTCGAAGTTGTCGAGCTGCTGGTGCTTATTTAGTTTTTCAAGCCACGGCAATGCGCCGCCTACTTGCTCGCTATTTAAAAGCCTGTCGGCTTCATGACGGTGTAACTGATTGCGCTTTAAACTGCGCAGCATTCTATATTCGCGCCAAAGAATGCGCCCAATTAATAGCACACCACTTACCACGGCCGTTAAATATACGCCGCCTAAAATAACTGACTGCTGAAATGCAAATACTAACGAATAAGCAAACTCAAGTAGCACCAGTACTAAAAAGCTCACAACAAACACACCTTTAAGCGTTTGCCATTTTGACTTTTTATATACCGGCTCTAAGTCTATTTCATCTTCAATAAGCTCATCATCAGGCTCTTCAATGTATTCACTTTGACCTTGAGCAACTATTTTTGCAGGGGCAAGTTTAGGCTCAACCGCCTCATCGGCTTGGGTATTAATACGCCTGCCCGATTGAAATGTTTGGTGTGTATCGTTCATGATAATTTGTCTCCTAACAGGTACTGCATCACATGATCAAGGCGAATATGTTTAAGTTGCTTGTCGGGGTTTGGCATAGGCGCAAACGACAAAAACTCAAACCCCTGCGCTGGCCACTCATTTTTATTAAGCATGCGGTTAGGTGGCTGTGGCGGTAAATAGGTTAGCCAGTCTTGCTCATTGAGTGGTTTGCCATAAATGCAATCTAACGTTTGGCCTTTATCGGCAACTTGGCGCGGCTGCGTGGCTGTAATTGACGACATAGCCATGGTTTCTATTTGTACGCCATCAAACTTTAAGTGATTACTTTGCTCATGCACTAGCGAATCAAGCAGTAGTGCTAAGTCTTTGTGGTGCTTGGCACTTATGTGATCTGACTTATTGGCAGCAAACAGTATTTTATCTATGTTGGGTTTAAATAAGCGCTTAAAAAATCCCGACTCGCCGTAATTAAAGTGTGCGAGCAATTGGTTTATTACACTACTTTGCTCTTGGAGTGTTTCGTGGCCCTCGTTTAAGGCACTTAACACATCTACTAACACAATTTGACGATCAAAATGTTTAAAGTGCTCATTATAAAATGGCTTAACCACTTCTTTTACATAGGCGTTAAAACGCTTAATTAAATGCGCTAAGTTAGAGCCAGGCACCACTTCATCGCTTTTTATATGCTGTGCGCTTACCGGAAAAAACAATAACAGCGGCGCACCTTGTAAGTCGCCAGGCATAAGCATTCGCCCAGGTTGTAACATGGCAAGCTTAGTGTCTTTTTTAAGGCCCACCAGCATACTTTGATAAAGCGCTGCAATGTGTGCAAGTAATCCTTCATCTACGGAGGCATTTAAATCAAGCTGCTCAAGCGCGTTTAAAAATTCAGTAGAGGTGTTTACTCGTGGGTGCTGTAATAACAACGGGTACTGCTGCTCGCACCACTGGCTATAGCTTTGCTCAAGCATAGGTAAATCAAGTAGCCATTCACCTGGGTAGTCAATAATATCTAAATACAACGTAGATTGCGGTGAAAAATGCCCACGTAACCCTGAGGCACTTTGGTATTTAATAGCCAAACGCAAGGTGTTAATACGCTCGGTTGATGCAGGCCATGTAGGCTCCCCATCGCTTGGGAGTAATGCATTAAGTGCTCGTGGGTAGTCAAACGTAGGCACCTTTAACGCCTCTTGCGGCACAACTTTAGTGGCTATGTGTCGGTGCTCTCGCATTACATCAAAAAACGGTAAGTTTTTATCATCACTTTGTGTGGTTAAGTGTTTAACAAGCGCGGTAATAAACGCCGTTTTACCACTACCACTTAAACCCGTTACGGCTAATTTTACGTGTTGATCTAAACTACGATGAAGGGCTTTTTGGGCTGAACCTTTAATGCTTTTAAAGGTTTTTTTGGCAAATGAAGTGCTACTCATAATGGGCTAGCACTTCATTGACGCTTAATCACCGAACAAAGTGCTATTAAATCCTTTAAAGTTTGTTGATTTCACGGCTAACCGTAAACTCGCTTGAAGTAACATAACGCTCCATATCTTGAAGGCGTGTATCTACTCGTGCTAAACGCTCTTTTAAGTCTTGCAATGCGCGGCGCGGAGGCTCGCCTTTTTGCCATACTTTAAATTTTACTTCTAGCGGATCGTCAGTTTTAGTTGCGCTGCTTGTATGTGTAGTTGTGGGGTCTTTTTTATCTAAAATAAACCACGCTGCAATATACGCTACCACAAATAATGGGCCACCCGTTAGCAATACCGCACTAACAAATATAATGCGAACTAACCATAACTCCATATTAAAGTAGTCACTTAATCCCGCACATACACCGGCTATTTTACCGCGTTGTGGGTCTCTTAATAATTCGCGTTTGGCACTCATACTTTGCGTCTCCATTGTGGTGACTCTTGATCAAGTAATGCTTCAAGGGTCTCTACTCGGTCAGCCATTTTTTCGGCTTTTTGAGCAAGCTCAAGTAATTGGCGGTGTTCATGCTCACTTAAACCTTGGCTTACTTGTTTTTTGCTACGGTAGTGTAAAATTAACCACAGTGGCGCAACAAAAATCATAAACAAGATAAATGGTGCAACTAGTATCTCTGGATCAAACATAATCCTCTCCTGACAATCCGTATTCGATGTTTAAGCAGTGGGGCACTTTAAGTACCCCTTTATAAGTTATTTATCAGCTAGCTTCTTTTTAAGTTCGGCTAACTCATCATCTATCTTTTCATTTTTTTGCAAGTCTGCAATTTCGTCAGCAAGCGACTTTTTACCTAAATCGTAAGACTCTATTTGAGATTCTAGTCCATCAATTTTAGTTTCGTAGCGCTCAAAACGATTAAGTGCATCGTCTACTTTAGAGCTATCAAGTGCTTTTTTCACTTCAAGGCGCGACTCAGCCGAGCGTTGACGTAAAATAATTGCCTTTTGACGTGCTTTAGCATCGGCTAGCTTTTCTTGTAGCGTGGTGACTTCTTGCTGAAGCTTCTCAATATGAGACTCTACATGCTCAAGCTCGCTTTCTACTGCTGCAACCGCTTCTGCCGATTTTTGCTTTTCAAGTAGTGCTGAGCGCGCTAAATCGTCACGGTCTTTACTAAGTGCAAGCTCGGCTTTGTCTTGCCAATCGGTTACTTGTGCTTTTAATGTATCTACACGACGTACTAATTCTTTTTTCTCAGCAAGTGTTTTAGCTGACGTAGAGCGTACCTCTACTAATGTGTCTTCCATCTCTTGGATAATAAGACGAACCATTTTTTCTGGGTCTTCTGCTTTATCTAAAATGGCATTGATATTAGAATTAACAATGTCTGCAAAACGTGAAAAAATTCCCATAACATTTACCTCTGTAATATAAACTTAGTTAGTCTGCTGTAACTAGTATCAATATGCTTGCCAACTTTTTAAAAACTAAAATACACTTTATTTTCATTAAGTTAAACTAAATATACAAATTCCTTTAGTTATCCCTGATTATGAAATACACTAACTGTTAGCAAAAATGACCAAGAGTTAGGAAAAATGAGCCAATATCGCCAACAGGATAATTTACTCGGCCAATCTGATAGCTTTTTAGCTGTACTTGATCAGGTATCGCAGTTAGCTAATTTAGATAAACCAGTATTAATTATTGGTGAGCGAGGAACAGGTAAAGAGCTTATAGCAGCACGCTTACACTTTTTATCAAAACGTTGGGATCAAAACTACGTAAAACTTAACTGTGCGGCTCTTAACGAAAACCTGCTCGAAAGCGAATTATTTGGTCATGAAAGCGGCGCGTTTACCGGTGCAAGTAAGCGCCATGAAGGCCGGTTTGAACGCGCCAACAGCGGCACCTTATTTTTAGATGAGCTGGCAAACACCTCAGCCATGGTACAAGAAAAGCTTTTAAGAGTTATAGAATACGGCGAATTTGAACGTGTAGGCGGTAAACAAACCGTAAAAGTAGATACCCGTTTAGTGTGCGCCACCAATGAAGATTTACCGCACCTTGCTGAGCAAGGCGAATTTAGAAGTGACTTACTTGACCGTTTAGCCTTTGATGTAATTACTCTGCCGCCACTGCGCGAACGCCAAGACGATATTATGCTACTTGCAGAGCAATTTGCGATGAACATGGCCCGCGACTTAGAGTGGGGGTTATTTAGTGGTTTTACCCGCAGCGCCACCGAAACCCTGCTTAGTTATGATTGGCCGGGTAATATACGCGAACTTAAAAATGTAGTGGAGCGTAGCTTATACCGCCATGGCAGTGAACATATTCCCGTTCACCAGATTATTTTAGACCCATTTGAAAGCCGCTTTAGACCAAAAGCGCGTATAAAAGCACCTGTTGCTGCGCCTGTAGTGACTACAGAGCCTATCGCCGTTGCACCACCGGTCACGACTTTAAGTAATGAGGTTAACGCTACTATAGAGTTTCCGTGTAGTTTAAAAGAGCGTTCAAACGAGTTTGAAATAAATATGATCAACAAAGCACTCGAACATAGCCAATTTAATCAAAAGAAAACTGCAGAAGTATTAGGTTTAACGTATCATCAATTACGTGGTTATCTTAAAAAATACAATTTATTAGAAGATAAATAGTTAGAGGTTATGCGAGTGCATAAAATATTACTTGTTTTACTAGCCAGCACCTTAACGGGTTGTTTTGAGAGTAAAGAAGAAATCATCGAAGAAAAAAACCAAGGCCTCGTTTACTGCGCCGAAGCAAACCCTGTGTCGTTTAATCCGCAAGTAACAACCACAGGCTCTACTATTGATATTATTGCTAATCAATTATTTGACCGTTTAATTAGTATTGACCCTTTAACCGCCGACTTTAAAAGTGAGCTGGCAACCGATTGGAAAATTAGTAACGATGGTAAATCGGTTACCTTTACCCTACGTAAAGGGGTAAATTTTCACTCTACATCTTACTTTACGCCAACTCGCGATTTTAACGCTGATGACGTTATATTTACCTTTAGCCGCTTGTTTGATGTGTACAACCCCTACCATTTTGTGGGCGATGCCAATTACCCGTACTTTCAAAGTGTTGGGATTGACCAGCTAATTCGTAAAATTGTACGCGTGTCTGACTACCAAGTACGCTTTGAGTTATTTCACCCCGAGAGCAGCTTTTTAACTAATATGGCCACCGACTTTGCGGTAGTGCTTTCGCAAGAGTACGCCATGCAACTAAAGGCGCGCGACCAAGCTAATTTATTTGACCAATACCCCATTGGCACTGGTCCTTATATTTACAAAGAGTACCGCCGTGACCACCTAGTGCGTTTTTATCGTAATCCACTTTACTGGAAGCACGATGTAGCTCTTGAGCAACTGGTTTACGATATTACCCCTAACGGCACCACGCGTATTGCTAAAATGCTGACTAAAGAGTGCGATGTAACCGCCCACCCAAGTAGCGCTCAGTTAAGTATTTTAACCCAACGCGACGATATTAACGTTGAAAAAGAGACCAATTTAAATATTGGTTATTGGGCATTTAACACCGAGCGAGCTCCCTTTGACGATATTAAAGTGCGTAAAGCCCTTGCCCATGCTATAGACATAGAAAAAATAATGCAGGCGGTTTATTACGGTAATGGAATACGCGCGCAATCTATTTTGCCGCCGACCTCTTGGGGCTTTGAACCACAGGCAAAAATGCCGATGTTTGACCCAGAGCTTGCTAAAAAACTACTTATTGAAGCGGGCCTGCCTAATGGCTTTGATATGACAATATGGGCTATGCCAGTAAGTCGTATTTATAACCCTAATGCACGTAAAATGGCCGAGCTAATGCAAAGCGATTTGCGCAAAATAGGTGTTAACGTAAGTATTGTAGAGTATGAGTGGAATACTTTTATTCAGCGCATTGGTGAGCACCGCCACGATAGCGTATTACTTGGCTGGGCGGCTGATACACCCGACCCAGATAACTTTTTTAGCCCGCTATTAAGTTGCACCGCGACCTTTAGCGGTAAAAACCCAGCTAACTGGTGTAATCCACAATTTGACCTATTGCTTACCCAAGCGCTCGACACCACAGATTTAAGTTTACGAAAACAATATTACGAGCAAGTACAGGCGCTTATTATTGATCAGCTCCCGTTACTGCCCATTGCGCACGGCATGCGTTTTCAAGCAAACAGTGCTGATGTAGAGGGCATAACCCTTGGCCCATTTGGTGCTATTTCATTGGCAAACGCGAGGAAAAAATAATGATTTTAGATTATATCCTTCGCCGCTTAGGCTTGTTTTTGTTTATGATTTTAATGCTGAGCATTTTTACTTTTTCACTTAGCTATTTGTTCCCTGGGGACCCGCTTAGTAATTTAAGTGGTATACCTAGCGGTAACTTTTCTCAGCACAGCGAACTTGAAGACAAATACTTGTATAACAGTAATTATATTATGCAATATTTGGCGTTTTTAGGCCGTATTTTTCAAGGTGATTGGGGGGTATCGTTTGCCTCTGGCGATAATGTATTTCAACATATTTTAGATTTAATACCCGCCACCTTAGAGCTGTGTGTTTATGCACTTATTGTGTCGGTTATTGTGGGTGTACCTGCAGGTATTTTAGCATCTGCTTACACTAGCCGCTGGCCAGATAAGCTCATTAGCTCTACAACAATGATTGGTTACTCTATTCCGGTTTTTTGGCTAGCACTGTTACTAATAATGGTGTTTTCGCTCAAGTTGGGTTGGTTTCCTATGTCGGGCAGAATGGGGCTATTATTTGAAATACCGCCTAATACTGGGTTTATATTAATTGATATTATGCTCGCTGGGTTTCCTTACAAAGGCGAAGCATTTACAGATGCTCTGCACCACCTAACTTTACCAACTATTGTATTGGCTATGTTTCCGACCACGGTATTAGTGCGCTTTACACGCGACTCAATGCTTAAAGTAATGGATCAAAGCTTTATTAAAACGGCTAGGGCAAAAGGCCTTAACCGACGCCAGTTAATCATGCACCATGCGCTTCGCAATGCATTATTACCGGTAATTAAACAAATAGGTTTGCAATTTAGCACGCTTATTACCCTTGCTATGATTACCGAAGTTATTTTTTCGTGGCCCGGAATTGGCCGCTGGCTTATTGATAGCATTTATCAACGAGACTACCCTGCTATTCAAGGCGGATTAATGGCGGTATCTTTGTTTGTAATTATTGCCACTATTGTTGCCGAGCTTACTTATACCCTATTCGACCCAATCTCGCGGAATCAGGCACATGGTAAAGTTTAAGTTATTTTCTGAAGAGTCGAATAAATCGCCGCTTGCGCGATTTTGGCGTAAATTTAAAAATAATCACCCTGCGCTGGTAGGTTTATGGATTTTTATGGCGTTTGCACTGTTAGCAGCCAGCGCGCCATTTTTAGCGCCTTATGGTGTTAATCAGCAGCACAGCGACGCGCTATTAATTCCGCCATCGTGGCGAGAAATGGGGGATGTACGTTTTATTTTAGGCACCGATGATTTAGGTCGCGATGTATTATCGCGGTTAATGAATGGCGCAACGTATACGTTTGGTTTATCTGTAGTGGCTGCATTTATTACAACCATTATTGGCGTTTTAGTGGGTACATTTGCAGGTATAAGCCGTGGCCTTCGTTCAAGCTTTTTAAACCATTTACTTGATATAACACTCTCTATTCCCTCACTGCTGTTAGCCATTATTATTATAGCCATACTTGGCCCTGGCTTAATGAACACCGTATGGGCAATTATACTTGCTTTATTGCCACAGTTTATTCATTCAATTCGTAACTTAATTGTGGATGAGCTAAGCAAAGATTACATAACGGCATTTAGGCTTGATGGTGCCTCTAACTGGCATATTTTATCTCGCGGTATTTTCCCTAATATTTATGAGCACATAGTGGTTATTTTTACTACTGCGCTCTCAACCGCTATTTTAGATATTGCTGCCCTAGGGTTTTTAAAGTTGGGCGCGCAACCACCTACCACAGAATGGGGTGCCATACTGGCCGAAAACCTAGGCTTAATTTATTTAGCGCCTTGGACGGTTGCTCTGCCAGGTGTATTATTATTTTTAGCTGTGTTATCTACCAATTTAGTAGGTGATGGCCTACGACAAGTGCTAAAAGCACGTAAGGCTGATTAAATGCAATTACTCGACGTTAGAAATTTAACCATAGAGCTGCGCACCTCTGAAACCGTAATTAGAGCCGTAGATAGGGTCAGCTTTAGTCTTAAAGAAGGCGAAGTGCATGGCCTTGTAGGCGAGTCGGGCTCTGGTAAAAGCTTAATAGCAAAAGCCATTGTTGGGGTGTTAAACGAGCGCTGGGATATAACTGCCGACAGAATGCATTGGCGTGGTGTAGATTTAATGCGCCTAACGCCAGAGCAGCGCAGAAAAACCGTGAGCCAAGATATAGCCATGATCTATCAAGATCCAAGCCGCTGCCTTGACCCAACGGCTAAAATATTTGACCAAATTGCCGAAACACTGCCAGAAACATCCACTAAAGGCTTTTTTTTAAAACGTAACCGAGAGCGAAAAGACCGCGTAAAAGCGCTTATTCATAAAGTGGGGATTAAAAACCACGATGCAGTATTAGATAGCTACCCTCACGAGCTCTCAGAAGGCGTGTGTCAAAAAGTAATGATTGCTATGGCAATTGCCCGCACGCCTAAACTATTAATTGCTGATGAGCCTACCACTGCGCTTGAAAGCACCACCCGCGCGCAAGTATTTAGATTATTAAAAAGCTTAAACCAATTAAAAAACATGTCTATTTTGATGATTTCTCACGAGCTTGAAGAAATAGCCGACTGGTCGCACGGTATTCATGTTTTATATTGTGGGCAAATGGTAGAAGCTGGCCCAACACAACGTATTTTTCGCCAGCCTCGCCACCCTTATACGCAAGCGCTATTAAAAAGCCTACCAGACTATGAACAAGGCTTAGCCCACAAAGAGCCTTTTTATGCGCTAAAAGGCACCATTCCTACCTTGCAGCATTTACCTATTGGTTGCCGGTTAGGGCCGCGCTGCCCACAAGCCCAAAAAGAATGTGTAATTACCCCAGCCCTTACCAAGCACCACGGGCACAGTTATGCGTGCCACTTTCCGCTCATTAAGGAGATGAAGTAATGCAGCCGGTATTAAAAGTACAAGCGCTTTGTAAAACCTTTAATGTGCGTGCCGGTTTATTCAGCCGTAAAAAGTTTGAAGTACTTAAAAATATCTCTTTTTGTGTAGGCAAAGGTGAAACCATAGCGGTTATTGGAGAAACAGGCGCAGGTAAAAGTACATTAGCTAAATTACTCTCTGGTGCCGACAACGCCGATAGTGGTCAAATATTATTAGAAAGTAACATTATTGAAGATGATGGCGTGCGCGATAATCAGTGCCGCCATATCCGTATGATTTTTCAAGACTCCGCGGCATCGCTCAACCCGGGTTTAACCATTGGCGACATGCTTGATGACTGCTTACAATATAACACCGACTTTGATGAGCAAGCTCGCCAAGAGAAAATAGACGCGACGCTCTCTAAGGTGGGTTTATTAATAGATCACCAGCATTATTACCCGCATATGTTTAGTGTGGGGCAATTACAGCGTGTAGCGCTGGCTCGTGCACTTATTTTAGACCCTAAGGTTGTGGTGCTTGATGAAGCGCTCTCAGCACTTGATCCCTCTGTGCGTGCGCAGACGGTTAACTTATTATTAAAACTGCAAAAAGAAACAGGCTTAACATATGTGCTAATTACCCACCATTTAAGCTTAGTACGGCACATTAGCGACCAACTGGTTGTTCTAGAAAAAGGCCAGGTAGTTGAATACGGCGCTACAGAAGCTATTTTTAAAGACCCACAATCTAAAGTTACACAACGCTTAATCTGTTGCTAAACGATTCATAAAAAAAGGCGCGTTACTGTGAAAGTAACGCGCCTTTTTTAGTATTTAGTCGCAGTTATTCTGCTGCTTGCTCAGTCACCGGTAGGTTTAGCTCAGCTTTAGCTTTTAACGACTCAATAAATGCAAAGTAGTTTTTGTTAGCTTGCGCCATAGTAATATTTTGCTGTACTTGCGGGTCAATATTAGCTGAAACTTGTGCTTCGCTCACCGACTTAAGTGCAACAATTGCCGCATCACCATTGTTTAAATCAACTACGTCAGTACTTGGTGTACTGTTTGGACGTGGCATTTTAAACGCTTGCGTTACAATAGCAGGTGAAACAGTGTAGCTTTGACGCGATAACTGCGCTTCTTGGCGTACTGTTAAGTTTTGCTCCGTTGCCACTTCGCTTAACGCTTTACCTGCTTGCACTTGAGCAAACAACTCACGTGCTTTTTCTTTAGCAAGCGTAGATGCTTTTTCATTTACTAAGCGAGTTTTAATTTGCTCACTCACTTGCTCAAGTGGCTTAGTAGCCGATGGCTGATAGTCGTTAACGCGTACTACAATGACATGCTCATCACCTAGCTCAATCACTTCTGAGTTTACTTTATCTTCTAGTAAATCTACTGAGAATAACTGAGTAATTACCGCAGGTGTATTAAGCGGCTCTGGTAGTGCATTACGTGCCACTAGAGGCGTTGTTTTAACTTCTACCTCTGCCACTTCTGCAGCGTCGTCTAAGCGGTCTGAAATTTCAAATGCAAGTGCACCCATTTCAGTTTGCTTTTCATAAAATGCATCCACTTTTTCAGCTTGTTCTAATTCAGCACGTAGGTCATCTTTAACATCGTCATACGCTTTTACTTGCTCTGGCTGAAGATCTGTTAATTTAATTATGTGATAACCAAACTCAGAAGCCACAACGTCTGAAATGTCACCTTTGCTTTGTAGAGCAAATGCAGCATCTTCAAATGCAGGGTCCATTACGTCGCGTTCAATCCACTCTAAGTCGCCGCCCATTTCGCCACTTACAACATCATCTGATGATGACTCAGCAAGCTGTGCAAAATCAGCGCCTTGTTCTAGTTGAGCGTGTATGTCATTGGCTTTTTCAAGTGCTGCATCGTCATCTTCGCTGTTATCAATTAAGATGTGCGAAACACGACGTTTTTCTGGCTCAACGTATTGTGATTTATTTTGCTCGTAATACGCTTTTACGTCATATTCAGTTACCGACTCAACTGTAATATCTTCAGCTTTAAGTTCAATGTAACCTACTGATACGCGCTCAGGCGATAAAAACTGAGATGCGTTTAAATCGTAGTAATCAGAAATTTCTTGCTCTGATACTTCTACGTTTGCTTGTAACGCTTCTTTGCTCAGTACAAGGTAATCTATGTTACGCGTTTGCTGCTGAAGTGCTGCAGCGCTTTTAAGCTCGTTTTCAAGTGCAAACTCAGTACCTGCTACTGCTGATACTAGTTGGCTACGCGTCATATCTTTACGTAGGTACTCACGAAATGCATCTGGTTGAAAGTTCATTTGACGAATTACTTGTAGGTAACGGTCGTTATTAAATTTTTCACCAATTTGAAAGTACGGTAGTTCTAAAATTGTTTTACGTACGCTGTCGTCGCTTACGCGAAGGCCTAAATCTGCCGCTAATTGTGATTGCAATTCTTGTTGTACTAAGCGGTCAATTACACCTTGACGAATTTGCGCCATGTAATTTGGATCTGCACTAATTTGTGCAAAGTATTCGCCAAATTGTTGCTCTAAACGGCTACGTTCATTTTGATAAGCACGATTAAATTCGGTTTGGCTAATTTTAATTCCATTTACTTCAGCAACGGGTTGTTCTGGGGTTTGACCTAGGTAACTACCGATCCCTGCTAAGGCAAAAGATAAAATCACCGCGCCTAAAATTACTTTGGCTACAGGACCTTGTGAGCCCTCTCTGATTTTCTCAAGCATTTGTTTATCTCTTATTGATCAAGGAATTTTACCTTGTCATATGTAAAAAAAGCGTATCTTACCAGATACGCTTTTTCACTTGAAGTAACTGGCGGTGAAGTTACTTAATTCATCGATTAGAATAATTAAGTTTATTTACACTCGCCATAACTAATCTGTGTTTAAACAGTGATTAGTTTACTGCGTCTTTCAGCGCTTTACCGGCTTTGAAAGAAGGAATGTTTGCCGCAGCGATTTGGATAGTTTCACCAGTTTGTGGGTTACGGCCTGAACGTGCAGCACGCTCACGTACTGAGAAAGTACCAAAACCTACAAGTGCAACTGAATCGCCATCTTTAAGCGCGCCAGATACAGACTCGATGAATGAATCTAGTGCACGACCTGCAGCCGCTTTAGAAATGTCAGCGTCAGCTGCGATTTGATCGATTAATTGAGATTTATTCACAATATCATCCTCTTTCATTGTTATTATCAAGAGCGATTGTTTTTTAAACTAACATCACTTTTTTGAAAATTTTAGAGCAAACTTTTAATGCTCACATGATTATATTTTTCTTAAGCCTAGGCCCCATAAGGGCTAGGCTCGAAAACCAGTGCTTAACTTATCATACCGATTAGATTTGAAAAGCCCTAAAAAGCACTTTTTTTAGGTTTTTTATTGGTTTTTCGGCGTTTCGACCGAAAAACTCTCAACTGGGTGCACTAAAGCTAACTTTAATACTTCATCAATCCAGGTAACTGGGTGAACATCTAAGCCTGCCAGTACGTTATCTGGGATCTCTTTTAGGTCACGTTCGTTAATTTTTGGAATGATGACAGTTTTAATTCCACCACGGTGCGCAGCCAGTAACTTTTCTTTAAGGCCACCAATTGGCAATACTTCACCACGTAGAGTAATTTCACCTGTCATGGCTACATCTGCTTTTACAGGGTTACCTGTTAAGCTAGACACTAAACCCGTTACCATAGCAGCGCCAGCACTTGGGCCGTCTTTAGGGGTTGCGCCCTCTGGTACGTGCACATGTATATCGCGTTTTTCGTAAAAGTCGCTATTAATACGGAATGTATCAGCACGGTTACGTACTACAGTCATGGCCGCTTGAATCGACTCTTGCATTACATCACCCAATGAACCTGTGTAGCTTAATTTGCCTTTACCAGGCACAGCCGCACATTCAATGGTAAGTAAATCGCCGCCTACTTCGGTCCATGCTAAACCTGTAACTTGGCCAATACGGTCGCCGTCTTCAGCTTTACCATAATCAAAACGTTGTACACCTAAAAACTCTTCTAGGTTATCTTGGTTGATAGTGACTGTTTTAGTCTCTTTGTCTAATAAGATATTTTTAACCGCTTTACGGCACAGTTTTGATACTTCACGCTCTAGGTTACGAACGCCCGCTTCACGCGTGTAGTAGCGAATAATGCCGATAATGGCACTGTCTTCGATAACCACTTCAGACTCTTTTAAACCATTGCGTTTAACTTGCTTGGTGATTAGGTGCTCTTTAGCAATGTTTAGCTTTTCATCTTCGGTGTAACCCGACAAGCGAATAACTTCCATACGGTCTAACAATGGACCCGGAATATTAAAGCTATTAGATGTAGCAACAAACATAACGTCAGATAGGTCGTAATCAACTTCTAAGTAGTGATCAGCAAAGTGACTGTTTTGTTCAGGATCAAGCACCTCTAATAATGCTGATGCTGGGTCGCCACGCATGTCTGATGACATTTTATCGATTTCATCTAACAAGAATAATGGGTTTTTAACGCCCACTTTAGTCATGTTTTGAATCAATTTACCTGGCATTGAGCCAATGTAAGTACGACGATGACCACGAATTTCAGCTTCGTCACGTACGCCACCTAAGGCCATACGTACATACTTACGACCAGTAGAGCGTGCAATTGATTGCCCTAGCGATGTTTTACCAACACCTGGCGGCCCTACTAAACATAAAATTGGCCCTTTAAGCTTATTAGTACGCTGTTGTACTGCGAGGTACTCAATAATGCGTTCTTTAACTTTATCTAGGCCATGGTGGTCGCTATCAAGAATTTTTTGCGCGCCAGCTAAGTCTTTTTTCACTTTTGAGCGCTTTTTCCATGGTACGTTAATTAACGTATCAATGTATGAACGCACAACTGTTGCTTCTGCTGACATTGGCGACATCATTTTAAGCTTATTAAGCTCTGTGGTAGCTTTTTCTTTCGCCTCTTCTGGCATACCTGATTCTTCAATGCGCTTTTTAAGTGCTTCAAATTCGTCAGGTACGTCATCAAGCTCGCCAAGCTCTTTTTGAATCGCCTTCATTTGCTCGTTGAGGTAATACTCGCGTTGAGATTTTTCCATCTGCTTTTTAACGCGAGTACGAATTTTTTTCTCAACTTGCAGTAAGTCTATTTCACCTTCCATAAGCGCCATTAAGTATTCTAAGCGTTCTGTTACGCTTGCAATCTCTAGCACTTTTTGTTTTTCAGGCACTTTAAGCGGCATATGTGCAGCCATAGTGTCGGCTAGGCGCGCCGGCTCATCAATACCAGAAACAGAGGTTAATACCTCTGGTGGAATTTTTTTGTTTAGTTTTACATAGCCTTCAAACTGGCTAACAGCGCTGCGGATGAAAATATCTTGCTCTTGCTCATCCACAGAGTCAGATTCGATAAACTGAGCATTAGCTACAAAAAATTCATCGTTATCTACAAACTCTTCAATTTGAGCGCGCTGCGTACCTTCAACTAAAACTTTAACTGTACCATCTGGTAATTTTAATAACTGAAGTACAGTAGCTATAGTCCCTATACGGTAAATATCGTCTTGCTCTGGTTCGTCTACAGTTGCATCTTTTTGTGCAACCAAGAAAATTTGTTTGTCTTTATCCATTGCCGCTTCGAGGCATTTTATTGATTTTTCACGGCCTACAAAAAGCGGGATCACCATGTGCGGGTATACCACAACATCGCGCAGTGCTAGCACTGGGATTTCGACTCGATCGGTTCTCTCAAGCGTCATTATAGTTTCTCTTCGCACTTCATTTATTTAAAAGATTACTCAAGTATATGGGGATAACCTAATTAAAGTTCAACAATTTTCCCTGACTCGATTAAATTAATTATAAAAAAAGGAGCCTTAGGCTCCTTTTTTATGCAAATAGCTTAAAAACTACTCTGATGCAGCTTTGTCTTGATTGTTGTTTTCATAAATCAAGATTGGGTCAGACTCACCTTTTATAACGGTTTCATCAATAACCACTTTGCTCACATCATCCATTGAAGGAAGCTCATACATGGTATCAAGTAATACGCCTTCAACAATTGAACGTAGACCACGGGCACCTGTTTTACGCTCCATTGCTTTGTGAGCAATAGCACTTAATGCGTCATCACGGAACTCAAGTTCAACGTCTTCCATGCCAAACAGTACAGAGAACTGTTTAGTAATGGCGTTTTTAGGTTCACTTAAAATTTGCACTAGTGCCGCTTCATCAAGCTCAGTTAATGTAGCAACAACAGGTAAACGACCAATAAACTCAGGAATTAAGCCGTATTTAACTAAATCCTCTGGCTCTACGTCTTTAAATGTATCACTTAAAGAACGGCTCGCCGCAGACTCTTTAACGTTAACGCCAAAACCAATGCCGGTATTTTTATGGCTACGTTGCTCAATAACTTTATCTAGGCCTGCAAATGCACCACCACAGATAAATAAAATCTTAGAGGTGTCTACTTGTAAAAACTCTTGCTGCGGGTGCTTACGACCACCTTGTGGTGGTACCGATGCAACCGTGCCTTCAATCAGTTTAAGTAGCGCTTGTTGTACGCCCTCACCCGACACATCGCGTGTAATAGACGGGTTATCTGATTTGCGAGAGATTTTGTCAATTTCATCAATGTAAACAATACCGCGTTGGGCTTTTTCTACATCGTAATCGCATTTTTGCAACAGCTTTTGAATGATGTTTTCTACATCTTCACCTACATAACCTGCTTCGGTTAATGTAGTTGCATCTGCCATTGTAAATGGTACATCAAGTAAACGAGCAAGTGTTTCTGCAAGTAATGTTTTACCACTACCCGTTGGGCCAATAAGTAAGATATTACTTTTGCCTAGTTCTACTTCTTGCTTAGTTGATTGGTTGCGTAGGCGCTTGTAGTGATTGTATACCGCTACAGACAATACTTTTTTAGCATGGTCTTGACCAATTACGTAGTCGTCTAAGTGATTACGAATTTCTTTTGGCACAGGTAGTTTATCAGACGAATTATGCTTAGGAGCAATGTCTTTAATTTCTTCCCTGATAATATCGTTACACAGCTCTACACATTCATCACAAATGTATACTGAAGGACCTGCAATTAATTTACGCACTTCGTGTTGGCTTTTGCCACAAAAAGAGCAGTATAACAATTTATTACTTTTGTCGCCGTCTGTAGGAGTGTCAGACATTCAGCTACCTCTTTTATACGTTGGCTGCCAAATTAAGTTGGCAACTATTTCAAATTCGCTTTTAACTATACCAAAATTTACTGGTTTTCGCATAGTAACTCAAAGTGGCAAGCAATTATTTGCTTGCCTACACGCTTACTTGCTTTCGCGATTTGTAAACACTGAGTCAACCAGGCCGTAATCTACAGCTTGTGATGCACTCATAAAGTTATCACGGTCAGTATCGCGTGAAATAACGTCTAATGGTTGGCCTGTATGCTCAGCCATTAAGCGGTTAAGTTTGTCTTTAATAGACAGGATTTCTTTTGCGTGTATTTCAAAATCAGATGCTTGACCTTGGAAACCACCTAATGGTTGGTGGATCATTACACGTGAATTAGGTAAACAAAAACGCTTACCTTTAGCGCCAGCAGTAAGCAAAAATGCGCCCATGCTTGCCGCTTGGCCAACACAAATAGTACTTACATCTGGCTTGATGAAGTTCATTGTATCGTAAATTGCCATACCAGCGGTTACCGAACCACCTGGTGAATTAATATATAAAAAGATATCTTTTTCAGGGTTCTCTGATTCTAAAAATAGCATTTGCGCTAAAATTAGATTTGCCATGTTGTCTTCAACTTGGCCCGTTAAAAAGATAATTCGCTCTTTTAATAGACGCGAATAAATATCATACGAGCGCTCACCTTTAGCTGTTTGTTCAACAACCATAGGGACTAATGCATTTAGGGGATCTGTCATACCAGTGTTCATACTTTTTTAATTCCTTATGCGCATATACTTTTCCTTTATAAAGGAAGCATAGTTATCATTTTTCGCAAATTATGGGGCACAAACTAAAATGGCCCGGGCACACTGCATAAACAGAGTAACACGAGCCATTTAATCGTTAGCGAGCGCTTAAGTCAATGACTTATTAAGCACCTTGCTGAGGATTCATGATGTCATCAAATGCTTTTTCAACGTCAGACACATTTGCTTTAGCTAAAATAGCTTCAACAGCTTGCTCTTCCATTGCAACATTACGCATTTGCTGCATAAGTTGATCATTTGCTTTGTAGTATTCTACTACTTCTGTTGGATCTTCGTATGCAGATGCAACAGTTGCAATTAATGCTTCAACTTTTTCATCATCAACTTTGATATCGTTTGCTTTGATCACTTCACCTAGTAATAGGCCAGTTTTAACACGTGTTACAGCTTGTTCGTGGAACAATTCAGCTGGAAGCTCAGGCATGTTTTGCGCGTCGCCGCCAAAACGTTGAGCTGCTTGCTGACGTAATGCGTCAACTTCTTGATCAACAAGTGCTTTAGGCACTTCGATTTCGTTGTTGTCTAAAAGACCTTTAATTGCTTGGTCTTTCACGTTAGCTTTAACCGCTTGGTCTAGCTCACGTGTCATGTTCTTTTTAACTTCTTCTTTAAGCGCGTCTACGCCGCCTTCGGTAACACCGAATTTAGTTGCAAACTCTTCGCTTAATTCAGGTAACTCTTGTGCTTCTACTTTTTTCACTGTGATAGTGAATTGAGCCGCTTTACCTTTTAAGTTTTCAGCGTGGTAATCTTCAGGGAATGTTACATCAGCAACGACTTCTTCGCCTGCTTTTTTACCAACGATGTTATCTTCAAAACCTGGGATCATACGACCTTGACCAAGTTCTAGTGGGAAGTCTTCAGCTTTACCGCCTTCAAACTCTTCACCGTCGATAGTACCAACGAAATCAACTGTTACACGGTCGCTTTCGCCAGCTGCTGCGTCAACATCTGCCCAAGAAGCGTGTTGCTTACGAAGTGTTTCTAGCATGTTTGCTAAATCTTCGTCAGTTACTGTTACCGCTGGTTTTTCAACAGCAATTTTGTCTAAACCTTGAACTTCAACTTCAGGGTAAACTTCAAACGTTGCTGTAAACTCTAAATCTTTACCTGCTTCAAGTGATTTAGGTGCAAATGATGGTGCGCCAGCAGGGTTAATTTTTTCAGAAACGATTGCTTCAATGTAGTTACGCTGCATTACTTCGCCAGCTACTTCTTGACGAACTGCAGGTCCAAAACGCTTGTTAATTACTGAAACTGGTACTTTACCAGCACGGAAACCATCGATACGCTGCGTTTTTGACAGTTGTTGTAAGCGTTTTTTTACTTCGGTCTCAACGTTCTCTGCAGGAACGGTGATGGTCAGACGGCGCTCAAGGCCTTGAGTCGTCTCAACAGAAACTTGCATGATTTACCTCAATATTCAATTTTGGCGACTGTTCGCCTTCCTTACAAACAAAGTAATCTTCATGAGTCTTGATAAATTTAAAAGCGATTTTTCACTTAAAAGCATCCGTCACTACCATGAGATCCCATTGCTGCTCTGCCCTTCGGGCACTATGTTAAACAATAGACGCGGCATTATAACCTAATAATCATGATAGTCGAGTGTAGGGGGCAATTATTTGGACTAGTTTGGCTCTGATAGCGACCAAGTGCGTAAAAAACAGTCTAAATTTGATTATATAACAAAATTTTGTATGAGGATTTAAAAGTTGATGTTGAGTGATTACTCTTTACTTTATTAATGATTAGTTCAAAACATTGAGCTTATTAAGAAAGTGGTCGGCGATGCAGGATTTGAACCTGCGACCCCTTGGACCCAAACCAAGTGCGCTACCAAACTGCGCTAATCGCCGATATAGTGTTGAATACTTAAATGGTGAATTTAAGACCACTTATGAGAAAGTGGTCGGCGATGCAGGATTTGAACCTGCGACCCCTTGGACCCAAACCAAGTGCGCTACCAAACTGCGCTAATCGCCGATACTCGAAGTAAATTGGGGTGACTGATGGGGCTCGAACCCACGACAACCGGAATCACAATCCGGGGCTCTACCAACTGAGCTACAATCACCACGGTATTTACTTTGTTTTCAAATGGCGCACCCGGAAGGATTCGAACCTTCGACCAACGCCTTAGAAGGGCGTTGCTCTATCCAGCTGAGCTACGGGCGCATCGAAAACTTCATAGTTTGCCTGTAAGCTACTTTATTAAATAAATAATAAAAGTGGTCGGCGATGCAGGATTTGAACCTGCGACCCCTTGGACCCAAACCAAGTGCGCTACCAAACTGCGCTAATCGCCGATGCTTACGATTGTCTGCGAGTGACCTCGTTGACAACGGGGTGCATAATAGTGATTTGACTGGGAGAGGTCAAACGTTTTTTGCATAAAATAAATCAATCGGTCATTTTTAGTTCATAATGGTTAAATATTGCAAAACTAAGCTGAAATTTAGACGCTTTTTTTCAAAACTCTACTTTATAACTTAAAAGCAACTTGGCGCTTTAGGGCTTTTCTGCGAAAATAGCACTCATATTAAAAAAGCATTAATAAAATTAAATTTTTGCATACACCCCTTCTATATATGCAAATGCTTTTGAAGTATAAGTATCGAAGTTTATTTAACCCCAATTAAAGGTCCCCCATGACGGCAAACATCATTGATGGTAAGGCAATCGCAAAACAAGTACGTAGTGCAGTCGCAGAGCGAGTAAGCGAACGTGTTGCAAACGGTTTACGTGCACCTGGTTTAGCAGTAGTACTAGTAGGGCTTGATCCTGCTAGCCAAGTTTATGTTGGCTCAAAACGCAAAGCATGTGAAGAAGTAGGATTTGTTTCTAAATCATTTGATATGCCAGCTACAACCAGCGAAGAAGAGTTACTCGCATTAATTGATACGCTTAATGAGGACGGTGAAGTAGATGGTATTTTAGTTCAGTTACCCCTTCCTGAAGGCCTAGACGTAGAAAAGATTTTAGAGCGTATTACTCCTCATAAAGATGTTGATGGTTTCCACCCTTATAATATTGGCCGTTTAGCGCAGCGCATGCCAGCACTTCGCCCGTGTACGCCTAAGGGTATTATTACACTTTTAGACTCAACAGGTGTGCGTTACAAAGGTATGCATGCGGTAGTGGTTGGCGCATCGAATATTGTGGGCCGACCAATGTCGCTTGAATTATTACTTGCCGGTTGTACAACAACGGTATGTCATAAATTTACACAAGACTTAGAAACGCATGTTCGCCGCGCTGATTTACTTGTTGTTGCTGTAGGCAAGCCAGAATTTATTCCGGGCGATTGGGTTAAAGAAGGCGCGATTGTAATTGATGTAGGTATTAACCGTTTAGATACCGGCAAATTAGTAGGCGATGTTCAGTACAGCATTGCTGAGCAAAAAGCTGACTTTATAACACCGGTACCTGGGGGTGTTGGCCCAATGACAGTGGCAAGTTTAATTGAAAACACCTTAGAAGCGTGTGAAAAATACCACAGTTAAACACTTAACTGATACCAATAAAAAGGGTTGCCATTTATGGCAACCCTTTTTAGTTTAAACGCTACTTTAAAGCATTTACGCTTTACGCCACGTTGTTTTACCTGCTGAGTCTTCAAGCACTACACCGAGTGCATTAAGTGCATCGCGTGCTTCATCGGCGGCTGCCCAGTCTTTGCTTGTGCGAGCTTCGTTACGCTTAACAATTAATGCTTCAATTGTTGCCACTTCATCGTCATCTTGCCCGCCTTGTAAAAATGCCTCTGGTGCTTGCTGCGCTACACCTAACACTTCACCTATGCTGCGTAATACAAATGCAAGTTGCCCTGCTTGTTGAGCATCGTTGTCTTTGACACGGTTTAGCTCTTTAGCCAGTTCAAATAAAACCGGTAACGCTTCTGGCGTATTGAAGTCATCGTTCATTGCTTTTCTAAATTTGGCAACATACTCGTTGCTTTCAAGGTCACATTCAATTGGCGCTACACCACGAAGTGCTGTGTAAATACGCTCGAGTGAAGAACGTGCCTGATCTAAATTCTCTTGCGAGTAATTTAGTTGGCTGCGGTAATGACCCGAAATTAAAAAGTAACGAACAGATTCAGCATCGTAAGTTTTTAATACTTCACGTACCGTAAAAAAGTTATCTAAAGATTTAGACATTTTTTCTTTGTTTACTTGTACCATACCTGTGTGTATCCAGGTATTTACATATTTACCATTATTGGCACAGCATGATTGCGCTATCTCGTTTTCGTGATGTGGAAACTGTAAGTCAGAACCCCCACCGTGAATATCAAAATGCTCACCTAAATGTTTTGAGCTCATTGCTGAACACTCAATATGCCAACCTGGGCGGCCTTCTCCCCATGGCGATGACCACGAAGGTTCGCCTGCTTTGGCTTTTTTCCATAAAACAAAATCAAGTGGATCGTCTTTATCTTGCGCTACTTCTACACGAGAGCCTGCCTGAAGCATGCTTAAATCTTGCTGCGATAACGCACCGTATTGATCAAAAGTCGATACATCAAATAAAACATCGCCATCATTAGCTACATAGGCATGACCCTTTGCAATTAAGCGCTCAACCATTTCGATGATTTCATCCATATGGTTAGTTACTGTTGGCTCTATATCTGGGCGTAACATGTTTAAGTTATCAAAGTCTTCGTGCATTGCTTTGGTCATACGAACAGTTAAGTCGTTAATAGACTCGCCATTTTCATTTGCACGCTTGATAATTTTATCATCTACATCGGTAATATTACGTACATATTTTAAGTCGTAACCAAGGTGGCGAAGGTAACGAACTATTACATCAAACCCAACAAAAGTACGCGCATGCCCGATATGACAAAAATCATAAATGGTGATACCACACACGTACATGTCGATTTTGCCTTCGACCATAGGTTTAAATTGCTCTTTTTGTCGCGTGAGTGTGTTGTATATTTGTACCATTTATTTTAAGTCCTTGACTGTTTGCTTGGTTAGCCATGTTAACACTTGAAAAGCCCCTGCTCTAGCGCTTTTTATACCCAAAGCACCTCAATATTTATGTTTTAGCTGGAATTAAAAACATTTTAGGTAAGGCACTGATTGCAAGTAATAGTGTGGTTTTATTAATAACATCTATAACGCAGTGAAAATCGTTTCCAAACCCCGCTATTAGGCGTTTAGTAGGTATTTACTTTTACCAATGCTATTTATTTAAAGGGAGTGCTATTAGTGCAAAATAACACCTTAATATTAAGCCCTGATAGAGCGCTGAATCCGATATACTGTAAGGGGTTGGCTATATTGTATAAGCACTTTGTTTATCTTAGCTAACTAAGATAAAATAGCGCGACTAATTAAACCAGATATAGGAAACCACATGGTTGTTCTACACACAAATTTTGGTGACATCACCATTAAAATGTTTGAGCAAGAAGCTCCAAACACAGTTAAAAACTTTTTAGAGTACGCAAACTCAGGTTTTTACAGCGGCACTATTTTTCACCGCGTAATTGACGGTTTTATGGTGCAAGGCGGTGGGTTTGTACCTGGTATGGATCAAAAAGACGTAAACGATCCAATTCAAAACGAAGCAAACAACGGCCTATCTAATAAAGTAGGTACATTAGCTATGGCACGTACACCTGATCCACATTCAGCGACGGCACAGTTTTTTATTAACGTTAACGACAACGACTTTTTAAACCACAGCAGCGAAACTTCGCAAGGTTGGGGTTACTGTGTGTTTGCCGAAGTAGTTGAAGGCATGGACGTAGTAAACAAAATCAAAGGTGTAGCAACAGGCAGCGCTGGTTTTCACCAAGACGTACCGCTTGAAAATGTAATCATCGAAAGTGTAACTGTTAGCTAATAACTTTTGCATTTAAAATGAATAATGAGGCGGGCAAATATACACAGTGTATTCGCCCGTTTTTATTTAACTAAAATAGATGACCCTATGACTCGCCAAACTTACTTTATTGCCGATTTACACCTAAGCGAAAACCGCCCCGACATTAGTGCTGCATTTTACCGTTTTTTAGATACGCATATTATTGGTAAGCAAGTAGACGCGCTTTATATTTTAGGTGATTTTTTTGAAGTATGGGTTGGAGATGATTACGTTAGTGAGCTTGCTAGCAAAGTAGCTAAATACTTAAATAAAGTGAAAGATGGTGGAACACCTGTGTATTTTATTCATGGGAACCGCGATTTTATAATGCGAGACCAATACGCAAACCTTGCAGGAATGACGCTTTTAAATGAGCAAGCAGTCATTGACTTATACGGCACACCAACGGTTATTTTGCACGGTGATGAAATGTGTACGCAAGATGTTGAGTACCAAAAATTTCGTAAAAAAAGTCGTGGTTGGTGGTGGCCAAAATTAATGTTAGCGATGCCATTATGGTACAGAAAAAAAATAGCCCGCAATGCACGTGAAAAAAGTAAATTAAGCCAAGCCGATAAGCCAATCGAAATTTTAGATGTTGTGGATGATGCGGTACTTGAAATGTTTAAAAGATATAACGTAAGTAATATGATTCACGGCCATACACATCGCCCAAATGTTCATACTTACACCGTAGATGAGCAAACACTCACACGCACTGTACTTGGCGACTGGTACACACAAGGCTCTTACCTAGTAGTAACCCCAAACACTCAAAAACTAATTAATACTCCCTTCGCATAATCTCAAATCCTTACTATTATTTAAGTACTTTTTGGTAATAGGATAAGGATATATGATTAAAGCTATTTATTGTTTGTTGCTTTGCTGCATTATTTCCAAAGTAAATGCCGCTGAAGATTGGCAACTCGTAGCTGAAAACTCCCCTCCTTATATTGGTGAGCGTTTAGTTGATAACGGGTGGGTAACCGCTCTAACTAAAGCCGCCTTAGCTAATCAAAATATTAATAACGATATAGAATTTACTAGCTGGAATAGAGCGCTGGAACTTACCAAAATAAATAAAAAAAGTGCAATTTTAGGGGCCTTTTACACCGACGACCGTACTGAACTTTTTTATTACTCTCGGCCACTGGCCAATGTGTACGTTGGACTATTTAAACTCAAAAACAGAGATATTAATTTCGATGGCAGCATGGACTCTTTACAACCATATAGTATTTGTAAAGGTAAAGGCTACGCTGTGAGTGAGGTTTTTTCAGAAAGTAACGGACTTGCCATTACCTCCACTCGAGGGCTTATTAATAGTTTATACATGCTACAAAAAGGCCGTATAGATTTAGTCGCGGGCACCAAAGAAGTCGGTGAATATTGGTTAAAAAATACTGACAAATTAAATGAGCCCGGCGCTGCGCAAATTGAGTATATTTCGCCTGATTTAGAACACCATCAACTGCATTTAATGTTTCCAAAATCAGATCCCAACGCTAAGCAAAATAGAGACACGCTAGAGCAAGGGTTTAATAATATAGTGTACAACGGCACTGCAAAAAAGATATTGGTAAAGCATGGGTTTTCAACAAGTAAAGCTGCTGAGCTAATAACCTTTTTAGAGCAAAGCAGCACACGCAATTAAAAACATTGCGTGCTTTAACTAGCTAATTACTTAAGCAGGCTTACCACTGTGAAACTTAAAGTCTTCATCGGTAGTAATGATCAAATCAGCCTCAATTTTACCAAAAAAGTCGACTCGCTCAGAAATATCAAAATCAGCAATTTCTTGGGCGAGTGTTAAATAATCTTGGTAGTGGCGTGCCTCTGAGCGAAGTAATGAAATATAAAAATCGCCTAAGCGTTTATCTACATGCGGCGCAAGCTTTGCAAAACGCTCACACGAGCGAGCTTCAATGTAGGCACCTACAATTAATTTATCCACTAATGCATTAGGCTCAAAGGTTTTAACGTTACGAAGCATACCTTTAGCGTAACGACATGGCGTAATGCTTCTGTACTCAACCCCATACTCATCCATTATTTCGAGCACTTGATAAAAATGATGTAGCTCTTCTTTTATTAGCATCACCATTTTATCAATTAAATCTTGTCCGTAAGGCGAGTTCGATTTAGGGATAATTGATTTAGTTAATTTATTTTTAGCTGCTAAATCACGCCAATTGCCTTCGCGCTTATAAATAAGTGTTTCAAAAGGTTTAAGCCATTCAAGCAGCGCGTCGCTACTTTCTTTATCAACAGCGTACTTACGTATTAAAAACATTGCACTTTGCGCAGCTTTTAGCTCACAAATTAAATGATCGATTAATATAATCGACAGGTTTTCTTTTTTTATTGCTTCATTAACCCATTCGTTTGGGGTTTCGCATAATAAAAAATTATTAATAGGCGCTAAAAGTTCGCTATGTGGCACGTTATTGCTCGTTACTTCAAAAATAAAAACGTATTTTAACACGAAAAATAACTAAGAATAAAACCAGCTCAAACAACCACTTCAAAATGTTAATACCGAGTTAACTTGACTTTATTTATGAACTACACCATAAATATAGATACTGTATAAAAAACAAACTAACCATAACTAAATTAAAACCAACAGTAATACGTTCCTTTTATGGAGTACCGCTATGATACTGAACCACCTTTGGGGCTTATATGCTCACCCACTTGAAGAATGGCAAACGATAGATAACCGCCACGAAAGCTTAACTTATAGTTTGTCGCATATTTTACTCATTGCTTTATTTCCATCGATAATGGGCTATTATTCATCGGTGTATTTAGGGTGGAGTATAGGTGCTGGTAACCCCGTATTTTTAACGCATGAAAGCGCATTGCTTATAGCGGTTGCTATGTATGGTGCTTTAATTGCGGGTGTATTTGCTCTAGCCTATTTAGCTCATTGGATGGCCGTTACCTTTGGTGCTCAACCTACCTTTACACAAACATTAGAGCTTGCTGCCTACACCGCAACACCGGTATTTATGTCGGCTCTAGGTGCGTTTTTACCAGAGCTTTGGTTTGTTGTATGCGTAGGTATGATTGCCTTGGCCTATTCGGTGTACTTACTTTATACAGGAGTGCCAATTCTTATGCATATTCCACAAGAGCGTGGCTTTATTTATGCAAGTTCAGTGGTAACTTGCGGACTAATTTTACTTGTTATTATTTTAGCTGTAACAGCAATACTATGGACTAACGGCATTGTAAGTCCTATGTTTACCTAATCAACCACGTTGTTTGATATGAAGTGTTCCCTTTCTTTCCTTCGCAAAAAAGGAGCTAATTAGCTCCTTTTTTTATGTCTGATTTTTTAATTTAAAAATTAATCAGCTTCGTTTTCATCTTGATTATGTATCTCAAGACCTGACGACATTGCATTTTCGCGATTACTTTTAGCCGAGTCATTACGTAATTGGTCAATATGATTTAAGTAATCTTGATCAATATCGCCGGTAATGTATTGTCCATCAAACACTGAGGTTTCAAACTTAGTGATTTCTGGATTTTCTTGGCTTACAGCTGCAATTAAGTCGTTTAATGATTGGAATATTAAACCATCGGCACTAATGCTTTGGTTAATGTCTTCAACCTCACGACCATGTGCAATTAGCTCTGCGGCAGATGGCATATCAATACCATACACATTTGGGAAACGAATCTCAGGGGCTGCAGATGCAAAGTAAACATTTTTTGCACCAGCTTCGCGAGCCATTTCTACAATTTGTGCCGATGTAGTACCACGTACAATAGAGTCATCAACCAATAAAACGTTTTTACCTTTAAACTCACGGTCAATTGCGTTTAGCTTTTGACGCACCGATTTTTTACGCATTTCTTGGCCAGGCATGATAAATGTACGACCAATATAACGGTTTTTAACAAAACCTTGGCGGTACGGTAAATCAAGCATACGGGCAATTTCTAGTGCAACATCGCATGACGTTTCTGGGATAGGAATAACCACATCAATGTCTTTATCGCTCCACTCGCGAGCAATTTTTTCACCTAGTTTAGTCCCCATATTTACGCGCGTTGCATATACCGACATACGGTCAATGGTTGAGTCTGGGCGAGCAAAGTAAACAAACTCAAAAATACACGGTGCGTACGAGGCTTTTTCGGCGCAGCTTTGTGAATGAAATTGACCATCTTCAGTCACATAAATTGCTTCGCCTGGTGCTACATCGCGGATAAATTCAAAACCATCTGGCTTTAATGCAACACTTTCTGAGGCAAACATGTACTCAGTGCCTTTAGGCGTTTCGCGCTTACCAAATACTAACGGGCGAATACCATTAGGGTCACGAAATGCTAAAACACCGTGGCCAATAATCATCGCAATAGCAGCGTAGCCACCTGTTACTTTATTGTTTACTTCAGTTACCGCGGTGAAGATATCTTCAGCGTCTAAATGTAACTTATCAGATTTGCTTAACTCATGTGCCATGATATTAAGTAGTATTTCTGAGTCTGACGTTGTATTAACGTGGCGACGGGCTTCTGAGAACAGTTGCTGCTTTAGCGTTTCAGCATTAGTTAAATTACCATTGTGCGCAAGCGCTATACCAAAAGGTGAGTTAACATAAAACGGCTGCGCTTCAGATGAGCTTGAAGAGCCTGCGGTAGGGTAACGTACGTGACCAATACCAATTGTGCCCTGTAGTCGTTTCATATGGCGGGTGTGAAACACATCCTTTACTAGGCCATTTGCTTTGCGTAAGCTAAACGTATTGTTTTCAATGGTAATAATGCCCGCGGCATCTTGACCTCGGTGCTGCAAAACAGTTAAGCCATCATAAATCGCCTGATTAACAGGAGATGTTCCGACTATCCCAACGATACCACACATGTAATTTATCCTCGCCGATTAACGGTTTACTGAATTTAAAAAGCTCGAGTTGTTTTCTAGGTACGAAAAGAACCATTCAACAACAAAGCCAAATTCTGGAATCAAAATAGAATTGCCCCACCAGTGCGTATTGGGTGCACCAGTAAAAGCATCAAGAAAGAAGAGTAACGCGCTCACGACCAACACGCCTCGTAGAGCACCAAAGACAATGCCGAACACACGATCGGTGCCAGATAAACCAGTACGTTGTACAAGCTCACCTAAAATATAGTTTAGTAAACCACCTAACAGTAGCGTCGCAAAGAAGAGTATGGCAATGGCCGCCGCATTTCTTAAAAGGGGTTCAGAAATACTTGTTAGGAAGGAAGCTAAATATTGGTAAAACAAACTAGAGATGATAAATGCGCAAGCCCATACTGCTAATGACATAGCTTCTTTAACAAAGCCGCGTATTAAACCGATGATGGTAGACAGTGCAATGATGCCAAGAATGGCGTAATCAACCCAGATCATATAAACCAATTAGTCGCTATTTTGGGGCGCATTCTATACCCAAACCTCCTAAATATGCAAGTTAAAGCGGGAGATTACCAACAACTATTCAATACAAAAAATTAACATTTAAGTGGCATTTTTAGCGCCCTAAATTAAAAAGGCCTTACTAGGTAAGGCCTTTAAAAATCAGTTTGTGACGGTATATTGCGTTACTTTACCGTTGAGCTTGGTAAGCGCTTTAAGCTCAGGTAGCTTTTTGGTGAGCTCCCCTTTATCAAGTGATGGCCCAACAAATACTTTCGTTAAGGTCCCATTGGGCGTTTTAATTGGCTTAGTAAAGGTTTTAAAGCCTTTAGCTTTAAGCTTTGCCTGCAGGGCTTTAACATTAGCGGCATGAGAAAAGCTACCAAGCTGTATCACGTAGGCCATATCGATGAGGTTTTCATCACTTTTACGCGGCGCAATTGGCTTTGCTTTGACCGGCTCAGGTGCTTTTTTTACCGGCTGTGATTCAGCTTCTTCTTTTGGCTCTATTGTTGCTTCTACTAACTTAGGCTCCGGGGTATATTCACTTTCAGGGCTTGTTAGTTTGTCGTCATCGGCTGCAATATCTTCAATAGAGGCCTCTTTAAGTGGTTCAGCATCCGCTACTTTTTCATCGATAGATTCTTGCAAGTCTATTGTTTTAAACTCAGAGCGTTCTGGTATAGCTTTAAAGCCCTCTTTATAGTGGACCTTTTCGCCATCGAGTATGTTAGGAATAAACACAATTGCTGCGATCACCACAATACTTGTTCCGACCAAACGATTTATAAAACCTGAGTTCACCGACTTTCTCTCTATTTATTAAAGTAGTTTATAGCATCCGCAACAGTAAAAAATGACCCAAATACAATTAACAGCGTATCACTTTGCTGAGCGGGCATAATTACATTAAGCGCATCATGTATACTATCATAGCCTTGATGTGTGCCTTTATGAGGTATAGTTTGCAACGCAATGGCCATATTTTCAACGCTATCACCACGCGGTATATGCAAACTAGCAAGTGACCATTGATCAATTACATGATCAACCTCTTTAAGCACACCTGCTTTATCTTTATCAGCAAGCATAGCGACTAATGCATGAATTTTAAAGCCTTTATCTTTATAGCTGGCAAGCTTAAGTGCTAAATAACGAGCAGACTCTGGGTTGTGTGCAACATCGGTGAACACCAAAGGTGAATGATTAAGTTGCTGAAAGCGCCCTTCAACCACTAAATTAGCCAGGCAATTTTTAATTACTTGTTCACTTGGCAATAAATTTAGTGTGGCTAAAGTACTTAGTGCTGTTGCGGCATTTTGCGCAGGAATAGCGGGTTTATCTAGTGTCAGGTTATGACTTTTGTACTGCCAAGTAAAATGAGTATTTTGCTCGGTAAATAAAAAGTCAGTACCCGATATCACCATATCGGCGCTTATTTCTGCGCCGTAATCGGTCATCGTATGCGGAATATTTAAATCCCCAATAATCGCTGGGGTGTTTTTACGAAATATACCTGCTTTATCATAAGCAACTAATTCACGTGTATCGCCTAAATATTCTTTATGGTCTAAATCTATTGTGGTGATAACACTTGCATAAGGCGTGACAATATTTGTGGCGTCAAAGCGCCCACCTAAACCTACCTCAAGCAGTACATAATCTACTTCAAAGCGCTTAAAAATAGCCAGTGCCCCTAACGTACCGTACTCAAAATACGTAAGTGGTGTGCTACCTCGACCTTGCTCTAGCGTGTTGAAGGCATCAACATGGTATTGATCATCAAGCTCTTTGCCATTTATTCGAACACGTTCGTTATATCGAATTAAATGAGGAGAGGCGTAAGTACCTACGCTGTGACCTTGCGCAAGTAGTAGCGATTCTAAACAGCGCGCAGTCGTGCCTTTGCCGTTTGTGCCGCCAATAAGAATAACTTTGCTGGAAGTGTTTAATAAGCCAATGTTGTTGGCAACAGCGGCGACGCGTTCAAGCCCCATTTCAATATTTGCAGGGTGAACACTCTCTAAATAACAAAGCCAATCATCGAGGCTTGATGATTGGCTAGGAATTGTTTTTGTCATAGCGTGTAATCAGTAAAGCTGAAATTTACGCTACTCTATGCTCTTGTTCAGTAGAAGGCAAGTTCATAAATTTAGCAAGCACACGTGCTAACGTATCACGCATTTCACGGCGGTCAATAATCATATCAATTGCACCGTGCTCTAGTAAAAACTCACTACGTTGAAAACCTTCTGGCAAGGTTTCGCGCACTGTTTGTTCAATTACTCGCGGGCCAGCAAAGCCAATTAGGGCTTTTGGTTCAGCAACGTTAATATCACCTAGCATTGCTAATGAAGCCGATACACCACCCATTGTTGGGTCGGTCATTACCGAAATAAATGGCAAGCCTTTTTCGCTCATTTTAGCAAGGGCTGCACTGGTTTTAGCCATTTGCATAAGCGACATAAGTGCTTCTTGCATACGTGCACCACCTGAAGCTGAAAAACAAACCAGCGGCATATTGTGTTCTAAACACTGATCAACGGCATCAACAAAGCGTGCACCTACAACCGATGCCATTGAGCCACCCATAAATGAGAACTCAAATGCAACTGCCGCTACAGGAATGCCTTTTAAGCGGCCTTTCATAGCTACTAGGGCGTCTTTTTCGCCACTTGATTTTTGTGCAGCGCTAATACGGTCTGAGTATTTTTTAGAATCTTTAAACTTTAGTACGTCTTTAGGCTCATGCTCAGTACCAAGTTCTGTGCGGTCGCCTTCATCTAAAAAGTGCTCTAAGCGTTTACGGCCACTCACACGCATGTGATGGTCACATTTAGGACATACGTTTAAAGATTTTTCTAGCTCAGCTTTATATAAAATTGAATCGCAAGCTGTACATTTAGCCCAAACGCCTTCTGGAATTTCTTTACGACCTGATGACTTAGTCGTTTTAGGTAAGATTTTTTCTAACCAACTCATTTGCAACTCTCTTAATGCTGTTCTGTGTCGCGAGTCTGCTAATAAGTAGCAGACAGATTTTTTCAATTAAAACATGAATTACACAAACACGGTATAAAAAACTGGTCTTAGTAGTTAGATAAACGCTTATAAATTCAACACTAACATTGTGTATCAGGCAAAAATAACGGCCCCAATGGTGTTTTAGGAATATTAAAATGCTCTGGGTAGTCTACATCGACTAAATAAAGACCAGCCGCTTTTGCGGTGGCACTGGCTTTAGCCCGCTCTTTTAAATCTAACAGCTCTTTTAACCATACAGGTTGTTGTTTATGTAGGCCTATATCCATTAAACAGCCGGTAATATTACGCACCATATGATGTAAAAATGCATTCGCTTTAATATCTATAATAACGTAATCGCCTTGGCGCTGTACCGATAAATGATGAATGGTTCTATTTGCAGTATTTGCTTGGCAGTGAAGTGCTCTAAAAGAAGTGAAGTCGTGCTCACCAATTAAGTACTGACACGCTTCTTGCATTTTTGTTTCATCAAGTGGGTGATGAAAATGCGTTACGCCCTCATTCATAACTGCGCCTCTATAAGCATAGTTATAAATAACGTAACGGTAACGTCGAGCCGTTGCACTAAAGCGCGCATGAAAGTCTTCGCTCACTGGGTTTGCAAACCTAATGGCAATATCTTTAGGTAACAGCGTATTCATACCCATGGTAAATGCAACCATTTCACGCGGAGCATCGGTTTCAAAGTGAACAACCTGCCCCGTGCCATGAACACCAGCATCAGTGCGCCCTGCGCAAACAATTTCAACCGGATGATTACAAATGCGCGACAACGCTTTTTCTACTTCTTGTTGTACGCTATTTACATGTGACTGACGTTGCCATCCACTATAACGTGCGCCGTTGTATTCAACCCCAAGTGCTACTCGCATAATTACTGCTTTACCTACTGTGCTAATGAACGAGGCATTTTATGCTATCTCGCGGTGCAATAAAAGCCAGTGTGTTGTGATCCAATAAATACCTACAAAAAAAGCCGCAATAAATACCTTATTGCGGCTTTAATAAAAACTAAAAAGCTACTTTAGTTTTGCTTTCAAACTTAGTGCTTCTTCTTGCACGTCTTCAGGGCCGCTTTCAATTACATCCTCAATCACTTTTAATGCAGAATCAAAGTCATCAATTTCAATGTAAGCTCTAGCTAAATCGAGTTTTGCAGAGTAGCCACCGCTTTCTAAGTCAACATCCGTCGGGTTATCACCCGCAAGTAGCGAATCAAAGTCACTAAGCCCTACATCCATATTAACTTCATCGTACGGTTCGTGTTCAAGCACTGAATCATCGCTTTGCTCTAGTAACGCATCAATATCAACAAAGTCATCAGCATTCGCTTGGGTAGGCTCAGGTGTTGTCTCTTTTGGCTGTTCAGGTTCGTTTACTAAGTCTTCATTTAATAAACTGTCAAAATCAACATCAAACTCACTGCTATCCTCTAAATTTAATGCCTCTGGTTCCTCAAGCTCACTCAGCAATGCGTCAAAGTCGGTCTGAGTTAAGTCAGCCATAAAGTCATCATCGAGCTGCTCATCTGATATCACATCATCATTAGAGCCCTCATCACTTGCTTGAGTTAACTCAGCCTCTAATTCTGAATTGGTCAATTCGTCTTCAAAATCTTCTGATAACGCTTGCTCTAAAATAGCATCATCAAAATCAGCCTCATTATTTAATGAGCTATCTTGTGGCTGTAATGCATCAAGGTTGTCTTCAACTAGCGGTTTATCATCTAATGCTTCATTGCTGTCGAGCAAGTCATCTTCAGATAGCTCTTCGCCTAAAGTACTTTCTTCTGGCAGTAATTCATCAAGGCCACCTTCAACTAATGGCTGCTCATCTAATGCTTCATTGCTGTCGAGCAAGTCATCTTCAGATAGCTCTTCGCCCAAAGTACTTTCTTCTGGCAGTAATTCATCAAAGCCATCTTCAACTAGCGGCTCATCATTTAATGCTTCATTGCTGTCTAGCGAGTCATCATCAGATAGTTCTTCGCCTAAAGTGGTCTCTTCTGGCAGTAATCCATCAAGGTCGTCTTCACTTAAAGGCTGCTCATCTAAAACTTCATTGCTTTCTAGCGAGTCATCTTCCGGTAACTCTTCGCCTAAAGTGCTCTCTTGTGGCAGTAATGCATCAAGGTCGTCTTCAACTAATGGCTCATCGTCAATATCAGACTCTAGATTGTCAACATTATCAGCACTGGCAAGGGCATTTGCTAAATCTTGCTCCGCTTGACTGGGCACCATTCCCGTTGCCTGCCCATCGAGTGCATCGCCCTGTAGCTCTTGTGGGCTAAACGATTGTTGAACATCTAAATCAACCTCTTCGTCACTATCTAGCTCAAGTTCTGGGTATTCATCTAGCTCTTCACTTGGAGTTACTTGCTCTTCTAATAGTGCATTCAGTTCGTTATCTAAATCATCAACGCTTTGCAGTAAATCTTCATTGAAAACACCATCATCTTCTTGTTCACTATTCGATGAATCAAACGCTGATAGTTCATCATCTAGCTCTAACGGTTCATCCAACGAGTTATCTAAAACTGTTGAGTCAGATTCTGTTTCAAGGGCCGGTTCAGCAAAGTCGTTGTCGATAAGTAGTTCATCGTCAAAATCATCTTCTAAGGTATCTAATTCACTTCCTGAAAGCGCATTAGCTAAATCTTGCTCTGCTTGGCTAGGTTCCATTCCTGTCGCTTCGCCATCTAGCTCATCACCTTGAAGCTCCTCAGGGAGAAAATCTTTGTGCTCATCTATATCTAGCACTTCATTGGCATCATCTGAAAAATCGATATCCGCTTCAAGGTTTTCACTATCTAAATTATCAGCTGTCGTTGAATCCTCACCTAAAGGGCGTGTATCAGGCTCTTGTAAATCAAGCGGATCATCACCTAAATCTACCTCAACCTCTTCTACTTCATCGTCTAGATCATCGAATGTCCAATCAGGGCTTTCAACAAAGTCATCTTCTGATGTTTGTTGTAATTCATTAAGTAATTCGTCTACGCTTTTTAACGTATCATCGGTGTATTCATCCTGCGCGTCCTCAGGATCAAGTAAGGAATCTGAGGTATCCGTAAAATCTGCGCCGGAGTTTAAGTCTTCTGTAAACTCTGGCGCGTCTACAAGTTCAGGTTCTTCTACAAGCTCAGGCTCTTCTTCAAGCTCTGGCGCTTCTTCAAGCTCAGGCTCTTCTACAAGTTCAGGCTCTTCTTCAATCACTGGCCCGTCTACAAGCGCTGGCTCTTCTACAAGTTCAGGCTCTTCTTCACGTTCAGGCTCTTCTACAAGTTCAGGCTCTTCTTCAATCACTGGCCCGTCTACAAGCTCTGGCTCTTCTTCAAGCTCTGGCTCTTCTTCAAGCTCTGGCTCGTCTACAAGCTCTGGCTCTTCTTCAAGTTCTGGCTCCATTAATGAAGATGCAATTGATTCAATATCATCTTCATTTAAATCTTCTTGTGCCTCAGCAAGCTCTTCTGCAGAATCGGCCAACGCAGTGTCAATATCTTCTTCTGATAGAGTTTCATCAACTGGCGTTTGCTCGCCAGGCTCATCTGCCGCTTCATCAATTAAGTTATCGATATCATCTAAATCAAATTCATCGTTTTCTTCAACTAGTTCATCTGATGACACTGTACCGGTTGGTTCATCTGCCGCTTCATCAATTAAGCTGTCGATATCGTCTAAATCAAATTCATCGTTTTCTTCAACTAGTTCATCTGATGGCGCTGAATCAGCAGGCTCATCTGCCGCTTCATCAATTAAGCTGTCTATATCGTCTAAATCAAATTCATCGTTTTCTTCAACTAATTCATCTGATGACACTGTACCGGTTGGTTCATCTGCCGCTTCATCAATTAAGCTGTCTATATCGTCTAAATCAAATTCATCGTTTTCTTCAACTAATTCATCTGATAGCGCTGAATCAGCAGGCTCATCTGCCGCTTCATCAATTAAACTGTCTATATCGTCTAAATCAAATTCATCGTTTTCTTCAACTAGCTCATCTGCTGGCGCTGAATCACTTGACTCATCTGCCGCTTCATCAATTAAACTGTCGATATCGTCTAAATCAAATTCATCGTTTTCTTCAACTAATTCATCTGCTGGCGCTGAATCCACAGGCGTATCTGCCGCTTCATCAATTAAACTGTCGATATCGTCTAAATCAAATTCATCGTTTTCTTCAACTAGCTCATCTGCTGGCGCTGAATCACTTGGTTCATCTGCCGCTTCATCAATTAAGCTGTCTATATCGTCTAAATCAAATTCATCGTTTTCTTCAACTAGCTCATCTGCTGGCGCTGAATCACTTGACTCATCTGCCGCTTCATCAATTAGGCTGTCGATATCGTCTAAATCAAATTCATCGTTTTCTTCAACTAATTCATCTGCTGGCGCTGAATCCACAGGCGTATCTGCCGCTTCACCAATGAGGCTGTCGATATCATCTAAGTCAAAGTCATCACTTTTACTTGTGTCAGAGCTTGATTGTTGATCTAGTAAGTCATCAATATCAAAGTCATCATCTTCTTCAGCTAGCTCCTCACTGAGCGCAGCCATCTCATCGTTGGTCTCTAGGCTGTCATCAGCTGTGGCTTGTTCTACTTCAGGTAAGTCAATCTCAGGAAGGCTATCGTCTTCATCAAACAAGTCATCTAAGTCATCGCTACTTAGAATATCATCGGTACTTTGTGGCTCATCTAAATCAAGGTCAATTTCATCATCTTGCTTTTCATCTACAGGCTTATCAAAATCCTGCTGCATGAAAATATCTAACTCGTCACCCTCGCCGCCTTCATCATCAAAAACGATGTCGTCACTTAATAGGCTTTCAAGCTCATCTTGATCGAGTAAGTTTTCTGAATCACCAAAGTCATCATCTAGTGCATCGTCAAGGGAGTCATCAAATGCAATATCATCATCTGGCAACATGTCGTTGCTGTGATTGTCATCCAGTTGAATATCTAAATCATCAAGTGGGTCGGGTATAATTGGATCGTCAAGCGTATCTGAGCTTTGTGGCACGTCATCGGTAAAACTTGGCGCTTGTGGCAAAAAATCATCATCGTCCTGCGATTCATCTTCTTTATTGGCGCGCTTACGTAAAAACATTACCACAGCAAAAATAATTAATAATGCCGGAATGGTCATTAATAATATGAGTACCAGAGGGTTTGACATTAAAGCGCCTAAATCAAAAGGCTCTTCTTTTGGTATTTCTTTTGCTTTTTGTTGAGCAATAATTTCGTTTTGCTTATCTATTAGCTCTTTTAATTGCTTTTGAATTTCACTGTCTTGCCCTAATTGTTGTTTTACATTTTCAAGCTCTTGAGAAATTCCCGAAAGTTGTTTTTTAAGGTTGTTATTTTCAACAAGTATTTCTTCAACATTATTAACCGAGCTTTTAAATTGTTGCTCAAGCGCTACAAGTTTATTGCCTTGGTCAGTTTTTATTTCGTTTAATTCTTTTTGGATTTCTTTTTTTGCATCATCAACGTCTGCTTTTCGAGCTTGTGTAACCTTCGTTTGTGCTGCGTTAATTTCACTTGTTGTAAGCGTACCGTTTTTCTTTTTTTCCCATAGTGCATCGTCTTGTTCAGAGCGTTGTTTTGCAAGTTGCGGACTAACGCGTCTAATTTCAGCTAAGGTTGGTATTTTTAAATAAGCACCACTTTGCATGTGGTTAAGGTTTTGCTCTAAAAAAGAGTTGGGGTTTTTGTTATACAAGGCCTGCATAACTTGGTAAATACTAACGGAGTTGTCAGGGCGCACTTTTGCAGCAATACGCCATAACGTATCGGTTGGCTTTATCGGCCCAATAGATCGCCCTTGCGCACCATAGTCAGCGCCTTTTGGCCCCTTTAATTGGGTGCTGTCTTGAGAGTAAATTGGAGTTACTACCAATGCAGACGCTAATATAATAAGTGAAGCTAAACCGCGCATGCTGATCCTTTAATGTGTAAATGTTAAATACGTGGCCCATAACTTAGCCGCTCAACATTAATTATTCTTGCCGTAATCAGCCAAATAGCTGACCTACATTTGTTATTACAATCTATTTTTATTGCAAGCTCTATTCCAGTTACAAACTATAAACCAGTTGCGGCCTAATATCCATTGCAACGCCTTGAAAATAAATACCTTAAAACTTTATTCGTAATACTATTTTATTGAGATAGATCAAGGTGTTTAGTTTACTTGCTAAGCTAAGCGGCAATAAATTGGCATCCCTAAAAACAAAAGCGGCAAACTCTTAAAGTTTGCCGCTTAATTAAGCGTGTTTATTAACTGCTAAAATTAAAGGTAATTAGCTATTAATTCCTCAGCTATTTGTACGCTATTTGTTGCAGCACCTTTGCGGGTATTGTCACTCACAACCCACATATTTAAGCCATGCGGATGTGAAATATCAGCACGAAGGCGGCCAACATACACAGTATCGTTACCACTGGCATCCGATACAGCGGTAGGGTAATCCCCTTCGTCTTCAATAAGCTCTACACCTGGTGCATCGTTTAGTAATTGTTTTACGTGTTCAAAATCGTATGGCATACGAGTTTCAATGTTAATTGACTCTGAGTGGCCAAAAAATACAGGTACACGCACACATGTTGGGTTAACCGCAATGGTAGTATCGCCCAAAATTTTATGTGTTTCGTTTACCATCTTCATTTCTTCGCGGGTATAGCCGTTATCTTCAAAGGTATCGATTTGCGGAATAACATTAAACGCTATTTGCTTAGGAAAAATCTCGTTTTCCATTGGGCGTGCATTCATTAAATTAGCAGTTTGTTTTGCCAGCTCGTCTACAGCTTGCTTACCTGCGCCCGATACAGCTTGATAAGTAGATACATTAATACGGTCAATACCGTAAGCGTCGTAAATCGGTTTAAGCGCTAGCATCATTTGTATTGTAGAGCAGTTAGGGTTAGCAATAATGTTGCGGTTTCTAAAATCCGCTAGGCTTGATGCATTTACTTCAGGCACTACCAGCGGTACTTCAAAATCGTTTCTAAAGTGTGATGTATTATCAATTACAACACAGCCAGCATCGGCAGCAATTGGTGCGTACTTTTGTGAAACACTGCCACCTGCCGAAAACAAACCAATATGCGCTTGGCTAAAGTCAAAGCCTTCAACGTCTTGTACTTCAATTACTTCACCACGAAACTTTATGTCTTCACCCGCGCTGCGGCTGCTTGCCAGTAAAAAAAGTTGATCAACTGGGAACTTACGATCTTCTAATGTTTCAATGATCTGACGACCAACTAAACCTGTGGCGCCAAGTACGGCAACGTTATATTTTTGCGACATATTTTATCCTCTTTAAGCACTGTTAAAACAACACTGCTAGTTAAATTAGTTTGCGGTATTAAAGCCAAGCTGAGCTAATGAGTTTAATTGCTCTTTGCTGCCATGCACTTTTAAAGTGCTAAACTCGCGTCTTACAGGATAGTTTTTACGTAAACTATCAAAACCGTCATTAGCTAAATTACGTAGTAAAATGCCATCATCTCGTCGTACGTCATAAATTAAATGAACTAAACGGGCAATATCGGCTTCAGTAAAACTAGGCTCAAGTGTTATTGAAGTAATAGCGGGTGTAGGTAAAAAATCAGCCAAAGACTTTTCACCCGTTACCTCTTTTAAGTTGCATAAAGCGTGGTACAACATTTGAGTACCTCGCGCTTTACCCTCAAGGGTATGCCCTGCAATATGCACGCTTGCATAACGAACATGATCAAGTAACGACGTTAAAATATTAGGCTCGTTTTCCCATACATCGAGCACTAAGTCTAAATCGGCCCCTTGCTCCATTAAGGTCAATAAAGCCTGGTTATTTATTACTTCACCACGGCTAGCATTAATAACGGTTAAACCCGGTTTTAGCGCACTTAGTCGCTTTTCATCCATTAGGTGCAGTGTTTTATGCTCGCCAGATTTAATAAGTGGCACATGAAAACTCACTGCATCAACACGCTCAAGTAGCTCATCTAGCGCTACATGTTCTGCTAATAAGCCTTGCTCATGTTTAATTGGGTCACATAATAAAACATCAACATTAAGCGCTTTAAGTTTTTTAGCTAAGCAGCTGCCAATATTACCAACCCCAACAATGCCTATTGTTTGCCCACTAAGTGGCTTAGCGTTCTCTTGGCTTAATGCAAATAAGCTACTTATTACATACTCTGCAACGGCTATAGCGTTACAGCCTGGCGCACTACTAAAAGCAATGCCTTTGTTTTCAAGTAGCTGTGTATCAATGTGATCGACACCAATAGTGGCCGTGCCTACAAAACTTAATTTGTTAGCCTGCGCAAGCAAGCTACTATTTACTTTAGTCACTGAACGCGTAAGTAGCACATCTACATCTACTAGCTCTTGAGGCGATAAATTTCGACCATCAAAGCGTGTTACCTCACCAAAGTCTGCAAAATACTGCTCAACTAAAGGCATGTTTTGATCGGCAAGAATCTTCATTGGGGAGTCCGTATGACAAAATGAGGCGCTATTGTAACGAACAACTTAGTCTTTACACAAACTAAAAAGCCGAGCAATGCTCGGCTTTTTAACTATAAAGAGAAAACAAATTAATCTTTATACTTACTCATAACTAATGTGGCGTTAGTGCCACCAAAACCAAAGCTATTAGACATAACAGTATTTAGCTTTGCGTCACGGCGCTCAGTTACAATATTAAGGCCTTGTGCTTGTTCATCTAGCTCATCAACATTAATTGATGGCGCTACAAAATCGTTTTCCATCATTAAAATAGAAAAAATTGCTTCATGAACACCCGCAGCACCTAACGCATGACCTGTTAATGATTTAGTCGCGCTAATTAGCGGCGAATTACCACCAAACACTTCTTGAATTGCGCCTAGCTCTTTAACATCACCTACTGGCGTAGATGTACCGTGGGTGTTTAAATAATCAATTGGCGCATCAACACCTTGCATTGCTTGGCGCATACAACGAACCGCACCTTCACCTGACGGCGCTACCATGTCGTAGCCATCAGATGTTGCACCATAACCAACTATTTCAGCGTAAATATGTGCGCCACGAGCAAGTGCATGCTCAAGTTCTTCAACAACAACAATACCGCCACCAGCAGAAATAACAAAACCGTCACGGTTAGCATCGTAAGTGCGCGAGGCTTTTTCTGGTGTTTCGTTATATTTAGTAGAAAGTGCGCCCATTGCGTCAAATTCCATGGCCAGTGTCCAGTGTAGTTCTTCACCGCCACCAGCAAAAATAACATCTTGTTTGCCAAGTTGAATTTGTTCAACAGCATGGCCAATACAATGTGCAGACGTTGCACATGCAGAGCTAATTGAATAGTTAACACCTTTAATTTTAAACGGTGTTGCTAAACACGCCGATGTTGTGCTCGCCATAGTACGCGGTACCATGTATGGACCTACACGCTTTACGCCTTTTTCGCGTAAAATGTCAGCAGCCTCTACTTGCCACTTTGAAGAACCGCCACCAGAGCCTACTAATAAACCTGTGCGCTCATTAGATACTTGCTCTTCAGATAAACCGGCATCTTCAATCGCTTGCTTCATAGAAATATAAGAATAAGCAGCAGCATCACCCATAAAGCGCATTGCTTTACGGTCTACGTGTTCTTTGACGTCAATATCAATTTTGCCAGAAACATTACTACGTAAGTTGTAATCTGCAAATTCTTGGTTAAAAGCGATACCACTTTTACCCGCTTTTAATGATTCTAATACTTCTTCTTTATTATTACCGATGCTTGATACAACACCGATACCCGTAATTACGGCTCTTCTCATGGGTAATTCCCTTAGCTTGATACTAAATTACTGTTTATTTTACGCTGTTTTTACTCACTAAGTGGTCAGCTTTCTAGCGTACACCTGTACTCTGAATTTATTAGCTTATAAATAACGCCAGACTATTTCAAAGAAAACCCGTAAAATAATTAAAAAATACTGTCTAAAAATTTAAAAAAGTCATGATCAAAAACGCCCAAATACACTTTAATGAAGTAGGCACGCCCGTAGCCGATAACTTTGACGATGTTTATTTTTCAAATGATGACGGCCTCGCTGAATCTCACTATGTGTTTTACCAACAAAACAATATACAGGCGCGGTTACAAAATCATGACCAAGCACATTTTGTTATAGCCGAAACCGGTTTTGGCACGGGCTTAAATTTTTTAAATGCGTGGCAACACTTTAATGACCACATTGGCAGTCAACAAGTTCAAAATCAAGTCGCTAAATCAGTAAAGCGCTTGCATTTTATTTCATTTGAAAAATACCCACTAAGCGCAAACGACTTAGCAAAAGCATTACGTGCATGGCCTACATTAAAAAACTTAAGCAAAGAGCTTGTTAGTTCCTACCCTATTAATTTAGCTGGCTGTCACCGGGTAGAGTTTAATAATGGGCAAGTTATTCTCGATTTATACTTTGGCGATGTACTTGAGTCTATCAACACCATGAGCTACCCGCAGTCGGGAGTGGTAGATGCGTGGTTTTTAGATGGTTTTGCACCGAGCAAAAACCCAGATATGTGGCAACAAAGTGTGTTTAATGCCATGGTAGATATTTCGCGCAAACACGCAACACTTGCGACATTTACCGCCGCAGGCTTTGTAAGGCGTGGTTTAATCGCTGCAGGCTTTAATATGCAAAAAGCCAAAGGCTTTGGCCGCAAACGAGAAATGCTTATAGGGCAACTTGGTTCAGCAAATAGCGCACACTCATCACCCCCGTATTTTGAACAAAGTACAAGTGAACTTACCCATGTGGCGGTAATTGGCGGCGGCATTGCAAGCAGCTGTATTTTACAAAGCTTAGCAAAACGCGGTATTTCAACTACCTTATTTTGCCAGGACGAAAAGCCTGCCATGGGCGCATCGCATAATATACAAGGCGCTGTATATCCGCACTTACAAGCTAAAAACTCACCGCACAGCGAACTATTTGCACACAGTTTTTTATACGCAAAACGCACCTACGAACAACTATTAAATAATGGATTTAGTTTTGATCATGATTGGTGCGGTGTTTTACAGCACGCAGTAAAAAAGCCATTAGCAGATAAACACCAAAACCTTGAGCAAAAGCAGCTTTGGCCAGAGCAGTTAATGCGCAATGTGACAGCCTCACAAGGTGATAAATTAGCAGGTGTAGAAACAGGTTATTCAGGCGTATTTTTTGAACAAGGTGGCTGGGTAAACCCGCCACAATTAGTAGAGGCAATGTTAAAAGCAGCCGACTCTGTTAACCCATTTACTCACCATTTTAATTGCCGCATTGAACAGCTCAATAAAACAGTAGATGGCTGGTACTTAATCGCTAATAATACACAGTACGGACCTTTTAGTGATGTAATTGTGTGTGCCGGCGAGCACAGCGATGCATTTGAGCAAACTAAGGCACTCCCTATCGTTGGAGTACGAGGGCAAGTATCCCATATTCAAGCAAGCGAGCAGTCAAAACAGTTAAAAACGGTGCTGTGCCATAAAGGTTACTTTACCCCAGCTTATTTAGAGCAGCATTGTATGGGCGCGACATTTGAAAAAAACACCAAAAGCCGCACTGTAACTGAAAAAGACAACCAACTTAATCATCAGCAACTACTTAGCTTTTATCAACAAAGTGAGTTTGCCACTACACTTGGCAGTATACACTCCGCTAAAGCCGCCGTGCGCTGTACATTTATAGATCACCTCCCTATGGCTGGCCAATGGTGTGAGCAAAGCGACTACACCACCGCATTTGCCAACTTGCGTTTGGGCAAGCGTTATCAATACACACCACTAAATAAGCCACAACAAGGGCTGCACATATTTACCGGTTTTGGCGCTCGGGCTTTATGTAGCGCCCCTTTGCTAAGTGAGCACTTTATAAGTACTTTAAATAACGAGCCACGCCCTTTAAGCGAGCGTGTAAGCCAAGCTATTCACCCTGCACGATTTATAGTTAGGGACTTAATACGCAATAAAATTTAAATGACAACATAATATTTTCCCGTAAAATAAAGCATGAAAAAGGAATTTATATATTTTAAAAGGATGAAAATGAAAGCTTTAATCTGTGTAATAGCATTTTTGTGCTTAATACCCCTAAACGTATTGAGCCAAACCGTTACCGAAGTTCCGCTGCCAGAAGAATTTATTACAACCATGGATGTAACTGGCGAGTATCCATTGGTACGTACTGGGTATTTGGCCTCTTCTATTGCTGCTATCTCAACGTTTTATCAGCAAACACTGGGAGAGCCAATCAAAACTACTGGCGGTAACACCTACCAAACCCTCTATTACGATTATCAAAATCATAAAGTGCGCATTAGTCTGTACCATCATAACTTTGTTACCGAAGTCAGTATTATGGTTGAATAAAACACCAAATAACTTCATATTTTAATGCCCAGTTCAGGCTCTTATTTTATTTGTAATTAATTTACTTTTTTCAAGACAAATTAATTACTTTACCCTTTAAAACTCTATGAGTACCCCAAGGTCTATTTGTACACACCCTTTACACTAAATTGAGAAGGAATTGATTATGAGTAAGACTTTAATTATTGGCGCAAGTGGTCAAATTGGTAAAATGGCTACCGAACTACTTTTAAAAAACGAGCAAAGCGTTGTTGCACTTGTCAGAGACAAAAGCAAACTAAGCGATTTAGATAGCTCTTTTTTAAGCATTGTTGAACAGGACTTAGAAGGTGACTTTTCACATGCGGTTAATGGCTGCGACCAAGTGATTTTTGCTGCGGGGTCAGGTGGTAGTACAGGCACAGACAAAACAGTACTTATTGATCTATGGGCTGCAACAAAAGCAGCAACATACGCCAAAGAGCACGGCGTTAAGCACTTTATTATGGTTAGTTCAATTGGCGCCGATGATCCCGATTCGATTGAAAGTGATTTAAAACCATACCTAGTTGCAAAACATATGGCAGATGAGCACCTCATAAATAGTGGGTTAAACTACACTATTGTTCGCCCGGGCACATTAACCGACGAAAGTGCTTCATTAAAAGTAACAACAGAGCGTCCAACCGACCGTTCAAATGCAAAAATTAGCCGTGAGAATGTAGCTAACGCACTATTACACATTTCCACTAACGCATTTAATGGTAATCGCATTTTTGAGCTATTTGATGGTGAAACCCCAATTAAAGCCGCTGTTAAATAATTTACTTTGCCCCTTATAAACGTGTTTGTAAGGGGCATTATTCAACCTGTACAACGACTACCCCACACTCTGCAAATTTAACGCAACCACCCTAAAGCATGTAAACAAAAAGTATATATTCTAAACCTACGACAAACCCCACCCGTTCCTATTAAAATAACAAGAAAAACAAACACTTCTTCTACAATTTAATAAAAAACAATATGTTAAATTTATCAGCGGGCAATTTTTATTCAGACTTTTTTACTAGTTCTATAGCGTAAAATGCTAGAAACCCCTTATTTTATCTGGTAAATTAGTGCGGTGTATAAAACAATAATAAAAATTCCATAATGGAAATTACACGATTAAGGACATAGCGTGAGCGCCTCGTTTAAAATTATTTTTAATGGTCAGTTACATCAAAATGCTGACATTAGCACTGTTCAAGATCAACTTTGTCAGTTTTTAAAAATCCCCCATAACGTTGCTGTAAAATTATTTGATGGAAAAGCTTATGCCCTCGTTAAAAACCTATCGAGTATTGATGCAGTTAAAACTGAGGTTCAATTAAAAAACTTTGGCTTAATCACTAAAGTTGAGCCACATGCAAAAATCACCGCGGTTGAAAAACCAGCCCTAAGTAAACAGCTGATTGTTACAAAAAACGACTCTGCCATAAAAGCCGCAACGAGCAAGATTAAAAGCATAAGCCCGCTTATTAATAGCCCAGCTAAATTGCCAAAAATAGCATTACAAAGTGCATTATTTTTTTGTTACAGCTTATTGTTTATCTGTATTATTTGCGCAGCTGTTATAAGTGTAAATACACTGCAAAAAAATATAATTAGTAAACCTGTCGATGTGCTTCCGACATTAAGTTACTCAAATTACAAACAGTACCTTAATAATCAAAATAATCGCACCGAGGTTGCTATAGAAAATAAAGACGATATAGAAAATCTTCAAAAAGAGCCGCAACAGCATGTTAATAGTTACTTTGCGAGCTTTTCATCACTAATAAATAACTACGCAGATATATTAAATCAGCCCAACATAGAAAGTATGGGGGGTGAGAAGTTGAAGCAGCACCTGCAAGAAATTGACGCGCTCGGAGACACACATTTATTTTGGCAACAACTAATAAGCTTAGCGAAATCGCTTAATAACGATGCCCATTTAATGAGCCTACTTGCTAATAATGACCCAAACAAAATTCAGTGGATTAATGCCGTTGACTGGATAAGTCAAAGCTATATTAGACAACAGCAAAATCAGCCAAAGGCAATACAATCAACGCCTACTGACACAATGCAAACCGATTCGCCCATTCTCGATCTCACTCTACTCATTAGCTTAATGTCGTTTTTAACACTCATTATTATTAGTATTAAAATGAAAGTAAGATCGATAAAAATGAAGCTAGCCGCAATAAGCACAGAATAAATTAAACCCATAAAAAAACCGCCAACTTGATTGCTCAAATTGGCGGTTTTTTATGATTTTTAAGTAACGAGCTTAAAAACCTGTATTGGTGGAGCTGGGGGGATTTGAACCCCCGTCCGAAAAGCCTCGACCGTCGGTACTACATGTTTAGTATTGTCATTTAATTAACCTTTAAGTCCCGGACAAACACGGTAAGTAAAGGCGAGGCTGCTTAGTTTTAACGCTTCAACCCCAGCCAGGGTTTCCGTCGCGATCAGGTGTTAGGGTGACACTCCAAAATCCAGTCCACAAGAATACATGGAAGGAGCGCTAGCCAGCCTAAGCTGCTAGAGAGTAGTTATCGTCGTTTGCGATTACTTTAAATTGCGGCTTTTTTACGAGGCAAACCGCACCTCGACATGCACCTCAGGCTTCTTGAATTCCGTCGAATCCTAATCAGCCCCTGAAATATGAATTTCTTTCAGTGAGGCCAGTATAACTGAGTAAACTACTGATATTCAAGGGGTGCGGCACTTTTATTTTAACTAAGTAAATCAACTGAACAGTAAATAAGCACAAACGCGTGAAAATGCAAACTAATGATGAACATTTACTTAACAAGTCGATTAAGTTGTGCTCAAATAAGGAGTTAAATTTTCGTAAAGGTTTGAGCCTTTAGTTGTAAAATTAAAAAAATAATAACAGGCATATTGTGTAGGGAATAAATAAATGTCGGTGTTTTTACTAAATAAGCAAACAGGTGAAGTGTCGCTCTCTTCACACCCAATTGATAGTGGGTTTCCTGTTACGGGAGCTCAACTTATAGAGCTCCTCGAGCAATCAGATTACTGCGAGTTTGAAGTGCTCTCTGGTAACATCGGTAAGTTATTTTCTCCCAGCAAAAATTATCAGCAAGAATCATTAGTTATAGCCAAGGCAGCGGACGCAACAATAGCTATTAGTGTTGATGAAAAAAACATGGTTGCAGAGGCCATTATTACTACAGCCAAGGGCGGTGCGCTTTTGTCTATGGAGGCTGCTCAAGCTGCTTTGGCTGAAGCAGGCGTAAAAAAAGGGATCAGTCCGCGAGCACTAGATACTTGTTTAGGCCAGCAGTTTTCTCACTCATCGGGTACATCTTATCGTGCAATCGTGGCGCATGGCCGCAATCCTAAAGAAGGCACAGATGCAAAATTTGTTCGCCTTTGTTCTACCGCGCAAGACCGAGTACTAAGTCCACAAGCTAAAGAAGGTGGTAAGGTTGATATGAAAGACCTTGGCGCTATTATCACAGTAAAGCCAGGTACGCCTTTAATGCAGCGCGTTAGTGCTACCCCCGGTGAAGATGGCTATACAGTTTTTGGTGATATGATTAAAGCAACGCCAGGTAAAGAGCATCAACTTCAGCCATTTGACGGCACTAAAATAGACCCAAATAACCCGAATATTCTCATTGCAGACTGTAAAGGTGTACCTGTAGCCTTACCTCGCGGTATGCGTGTTGATGATGTTTTATGTTTTCATAATGTTGATGTTAGCACCGGCCATGTTGATTTTGATGGTAGCGTTATTATCTCTGGTGATATTAAAGATGGCATGCGCGTAAAAGCAAATGGCGATATTACCGTATTAGGATTTGTTGAGTCAGGCATAGTAGAAAGCCAAAGTGCTGTCACTATTATGCTTGGCGCTATTGGCAGAAACCGCGAAAACGAAGAAGCATTTACCTGTAAGATAACAGCGCAGCGTACTATTTCGATAGGTTACGCTCAATATTGCCACATTAAAACAGCGCAAGATTTGTTTATTGAGCGCCAAGCTCTGCACTGCGATTTAAGTGCTCGGCGTTTAATTCGTGTAGGCAAAGCAGGTAACCCGCGCGGTAAAATTATTGGCGGTAATATACTTGATGCAATGCGTATTGAAACGGGAGAGTTAGGCGCGCCAGCGGGTACCAAAACCCGTGTGTTTTTAGCTCAAAACTGGCATGAGTTGCGCTCAAAACAATCGCAAATAATTGATTTTGAGAAGGTACTAGCTAGTAAAACCTCAGCCCTTAAACAAGCCAGAGAAAAAGCGGTAAAAATTCCTGCTCCTGCTCAACGTCAACAATTATTAGATAAAATAACAGTTAATGAGCAACACATTAAAACTCGGGCTTTACATGTACAAAGGCAAAAAAGATTGGTGAAACAAAAAATTGCTCAACTGCTAGCAACTAGCCGCCTAAAAATAAATGAAATAATGCACCCGGGTGTGGAGCTTAAAATAGCAAAAGACACAAAGCAGTTTTCGCGTATTTACCCGCCCCACTTAGTTAGGCTCTCAGAGGGAAAAATTACTCAGTCGTTTTAACTTCTGAGGTAGTTTCATCCTCTTGTGCGTCACTTTCTGGCAGTGGCGCTAAAGGCCAGCCGCCCAGCTCTTGCCATCTATTTACTATTAAACAATACAGCTCGGCGGTACGCTCTGTATCGTAAAGAGCAGAATGCGCTTGGCTGTTATCAAATTCAATTCCGGCAGCTCTACATGCTTTAGCAAGTACCGTTTGACCCAGTGCTAACCCCGCTAGCGATGTGGTATCAAAGCTCACAAATGGATGAAATGGCGTACGTTTAATATTATTACGTTCAATGGCTGCATTTAAAAAACCGTGATCAAATGCGGCATTATGCGCAACCACAACTGAACGTTGGCAGCCTGCTGCTTTTTGCGCTTTGCGTACAGCTTTACATATTTCTTTTATTGCTTCGTCTTCAGGTACTGCACCACGTAATGGGCTAAATGGGTCTATGCCATTAAATTCAATAGCCGCTTGTTCAATGTTTGCCCCTTCAAAAGGCTCTACGTGAAAGTGCACGGTATGATCTATGCTGAGTAACCCTTCGTCATCCATTTTTAATATTGATACAGCAATTTCTAGAAGTGCGTCGGTTTCTTTATTAAATCCGGCCGTTTCTACATCAATAACAACAGGGAAAAAGCCACGAAAGCGTTGTGCGAAAAGTGTTTGCTCAGTATTTGCCATAGTCTTCTTGGTTTATGAGGATAAGCTCACTATTATGTCAAAAGTGGGGCCTACTCGGCTAGGGCTTTATAAATTATTTAATTTATATATTGTAGGCATGCTATTTGCTTTTAAAATATTGCTACCCATATTGGTTATTAATTTAGCCTAACTTTTGTAGCACGCCAAAATATTGGCTTAGTTGATTAAGTGGAGCATTTTATGAAGTTTAAGTTGTTATTTATTAGCGTTAGCCTAGGCACAGCTTTATTAAGTTGTAGCTCACACGCGGCTATGCGCCAGTACAGTGCAACTCAAGATAACTCAAATTGGGAAGTTGTAAAAACAACCCGCCTACAATGCCAGTTAAATCACGAAGTTCCCTACTACGGGGAAGCAATATTTAAAGCATCTGCAAGTAAAAATAAAAACTTAACCTTTAATTTAGATATGGTTGTTCGCCCCGATAATTATAATATTGCTGGGTTAAAAGCAGTGCCGCCGGCATGGCGTGCAGGCTTGCCAGCTCGTGATATTACCAATATGAAGTTACTTAAAAAGTTTGACGGTGAATTAGCTAATAAACCCGCATGGGAAATGCTGACTGAGCTTGAAAAAGGGTTCCACCCTACTTTTTATTACCAAGACTGGCAAAATAGTGCCGATAAAATTGCCGTGGGTATTTCAAGCGTTAATTTTAAGCAAGCTTACTGGGCTTTTTTGCAATGTCGCGATGAATTACTGCCATACAGCTTTGAAGATATTTCATTTACCATAATGAATTACCAGTCAAATAGCAGTAAGCTCACTAAAGAGTCGCAAAAACGCTTAGACAAAATTGCTGAATATTTAAAAAATGATACAAGTATAGAATCTATAAGTATTGATTCTTACACCGATAGCTATGGCGGACGATGGAATAACCTAGACTTATCACGTAAGCGCGCAAAAGCGATTAAAGACTACATGGTAAGTATTGGTGTTGACGAAGCAAAAGTAAAAACAACTGGCTTGGGCGAAAAACGCTTTGTTGATACAAACGAAAACATTTTAGGGCGCGACAAAAACCGCCGATTAATTATTCAAATTGCAAAAATGTAATGCTGCTATTTTAATTTGCTTCGTTTTAATACTGTATCGCCAAATTGAAATAGCGCTAAACTTAAAAATATAATTACGGCCCCAATAATAAGCTCTTGGCTTAAAGGTTCATTATTTAAAAACGCACCTAGTGCTAATGCAAAGCTAGGCGTAATTAAGCTGCTTAGTGCAACGGTACTGGCATTTAAATTTTGCAGTACATGAAAATACGCCAGCGCCCCTACAATTGAGCCAAAAATGCCTAAGTAAGCAATACTCCACAACGAACGTGCATTCCAAAGCGTTACACTAATTTGCCCATCCACCAGCCACCATAAAACAGCAAATAATGGAGTTACAAATACCAATGCGCCGAAAGTAGTCGCCATAGGGTGAATCGCTATTTTTACGCGCTTGATCATAACGCTGCTTAAGCTAAATAAGGTGACCGCCAGTAGCACGTATAGCAAGCCAACCCCTTGCGTTTGAGAGGTTTGTAATTGGTTATAACTAACAAAATATAATCCAATTAAAGCAAAGCTAAGCCCAATTAACTTACTAGGGCTAAATTTAGGCTCGTTAAGTAACCTTTGAGCTAAAAAGCCAGAAAGGATTGGCGCTAAACCAAATACCAGGGAAATAATACCAGAGGGCACAGAAGTAGCCGCCATATAACTAAGCGACATCCCGCCAAATATACCCACACTCGAATACGTATAAAGCACACAGGCGTTTTTATTCCACGGCACACGAATATTAGCAATAGCCACTATTAAACCTGCTACAAATAAGCCTATGATCATTCGCATTAAAACGGCAAGAGTTGGCGCTACTGTTTCGCTACTCCAAACAATACCAAGTGGTGTAGTGCACCAAATAATAACGAGCAATAGATAAGATAGTTTTACTGGCACACGCCATTCCTTTGCACTTTTAAATAGCCTTATTAGGTAAATTATACGTCTGTAGCTAACAGCGAGTACATATATAAAACGCTAAAATACAGCTGTACATTCAAACTTACATATAAATGACAGGCAATTATGACAAAACTATTTATGTTTAGTGAAACTAGTTATATCTTGAGTGCCTCTCACACATTTTAGGATAGTTAAGTGCTTAAAAATAAAACAATAGGTAGCATGTTAATTGTTGCAGGTACCACTATTGGCGCAGGAATGCTGGCGTTACCAATAGCCTCTGCAGGACTTGGATTTAATACTGCACTCGCGCTAATAATAGCGAGCTGGTTATTAATGACCTACACCGCCTTACTCATGTTGGAACTTCATCAACATGCGCCAAGAGACGCAACGCTCAATACTTTAGCTAAAAAGTGGCTTGGAAAACGAGGGCAATACATTGCTAACTTTTCAATGGTATTTTTATTTTATGCACTGTGCGCTGCATACATTGCAGGTGGCGGAGCGCAGTTACAATCGCGTATAACCACTGATTTAGATATAAACATAGCCCCACAAGTTACCTCTATTTTTTTGGCGTTTGTTATAGCCGTTGTGGTAACACTGGGTACCAGTAAAGTAGATAAGTTAAACCGTGTACTATTTAGTATAAAAATTATCGTGCTAGGCAGTTTGTTTTATATGCTCACTCCCTATGTACAAGGTAAACACTTACTAGAAATGCCTGTAGAACAAGGGCTTATTTTATCAGCATTACCGGTTATTTTTACTTCGTTTGGGTTTCATGGGTCTATTCCTTCTATTGTTAAATATGTAGGCCTTGAAACTAAAGTACTGCGTAAGGTCATGATTGCAGGTGCCGCTTTACCGTTAGTTATTTATATTTTTTGGCAATTGCTAAGCCAAGGCATCATGCAGCAAAGCGACTTATTAAGCAGTAATGGCTTAACAGGTTTTGTAAGCAGCGTGGCAAATATTGCGCATAACCCACATGTTACTACGGCTGTGACCTTATTTGCCGACTTAGCTTTAGCGACCTCTTTTTTAGGCGTAAGTTTAGGGTTATTTGATTTTTTTGCCGATGCCCTTAAAAAAGGTGACAACACGTCTGACAGAATTAAAACAGCGCTAATTACGTTTATTCCGCCATTGGGGTTTGCACTATTTTACCCGCAAGGATTTATTATGGCACTAGGCTACGCCGCGATTGCACTTGTTGTACTTGCAATCTTTTTGCCGGTATCTATGGTGTATAAACAACGAAGTGCAGGCACCCTCTCAGGCTATAAAGTTCGCAGTGGTAATGTTGGATTAGCTATTGCTGGCTTGTGTGGCGTAGCAATTATTTCAGCCCAGTTATTACAAATGATGGGAGTTATACCCGCTATTGGTTAATAACGTAGCCCCTTAAACGTTAAGGGGCTATATTTAACCGTTTAAAATACGATTGATTTACCCCGCCCAGATTTTTCAGATGCAGCATCTAGCTGCCCATTTTTATTAATAATAACCTGCAAATCACCAAAACGACGCTCATCTAGGGTGTAACCCATTTTTATAAGCTCTGCTTTTGTATTTTCACTAAGTCCTGCATGTGTTCTGATCACATTTTTAGGCCATAATTGATGGTGAAATCGAGTACTGTTCACAATATCAGCTGCGCTCATATTAAATTCAACCGCATTTAAAATAGATTCATACACAGAGCTAATTATGGTTGTGCCGCCCGGTGAACCGGTGACCATTTTTACGGTGTTGTTTTGTAGTAAAATTGTTGGTGTCATAGAGCTAAGCATACGCTTATGTGGTTGTATTTCGTTTGCTTTACCGCCAATAGCACCAAATGCATTCATAGCACCTGGTTTGGCACTAAAGTCATCCATTTCATCATTTAAAATAAACCCAGCGCCTTCTACTACAACCCCACTGCCAAATCCTAAATTAATGGTGGTTGTGTTTGCTACGGCATTGCCCATTTTATCAATAATTGAAAAATGCGTAGTTTGCTCGCTTTCTTTAAGGCCTGGTTTTATATTTTCGGTGGTAGAAATAGCCGTTAAAGAAATACTTTCACTACGTTGCTCAAGGTAATTAATATCTGTAAGTGCTGACACTGGCACATTAAAAAAGTCGGGATCGCCCAAGTACTCGGCTCTATCGGCAAATACGCGCTTACCTATTTCAGCAAGTAAATGCACATATTGCGCTGAGTTATGAACTACACCCATGTTTGGCTTTTTAAGCTCATACATTTTTAGCCACTGCAAAATAGCAATACCACCTGAGCTTGGTGGCGGTGATGTTAATACTTCATAACCATTCCACTTGGCCTTAATTGGTATGCGTGATTTTGCGGTATAGTTTTTTAAATCAGCTTGGGTAATGATTCCACCGTGCTGCTGCATAAAGTTCGCGATAATACGCGCAGTTTCGCCTTTATAAAACCCATCTTGGCCTTTGTCTCTTATGCGCTTTAATGTCGCTGCTAGCTCCGGCTGTTTAAATACTTTATTCGCTTTTATGCCTGCAAAATATTTTTCAAAATTCACGTTTATTTTTTGCTTTTGCAAGTTAGCAATATACCGCTCTACTCCATTGGCTAACTTAGGTGGCACCTTAAAGCCCTGCTCTGCCAACGTAACCGCAGGCTGTACCAAGGTTGCCCATTTTAAAGTGCCGTGTTTTTTATGGGCGAGCCACATACCTGCTACGCTGCCTGGTACACCACTGGCATGAATGCCATAAATAGATTTATTTTTTATTACATCACCTTGTGCATCTAAGTACATATCGCGGTGAGCTGCTTGCGGGGCTGTTTCTCTGTAGTCTATAAAATCGCTTTTACCCTCTTTTTGAATAAGCATAAAGCCACCACCACCAATATTACCGGCTTCGGGTAAAGTCACAGCAAGTACAAATTGCGCTGCAATTGCGGCATCTACTGCATTACCACCTTGTTCTAATATATTTTTAGCTGTATCGGCGCTAAATGAATCTGGCATTGCCACTGCGCTTTGGCTTACTTGCTCAGCCTGTAAAGTAAAAATACAGAGCTGGAATAAAAATACACTTTTGGTAAGTAACTTAACTGGTGAAAAAAATAACCCCATACAACATCCCTAATTTTATTTTATATTTTTAAAACCACATTTATGCACACCACCAAAGGCTAGGTCAATGTTTATACAACTAAAGTTTATTTAAAGGTTAGAGGTTTTTGCTATACATAACGGCCTCTAAATTACCGTGTTCATCGGTATGCGCGTAGCTTTTTACAAATACCATACCTAGCTTTTGCATTACCTTAATTGAGCCGGCGTTTTGAGCAATTGCAATGGCAGTTATCGTTTTTATATCGGGTTGTTTAGCAAGTTCATTACATAAAGCGGTGGCGGCCTCAGTTGCATAACCATATCCCCAACTGGCTTGTTTAAAACGCCAGCCTATTTCTATGTCGCTAAAATCTGGAGTTTGTGTAAAAAAATGCATGGGCCTTAATAATACCCAGCCTATAAATGCGTTATCTTCTTTTAATGTTACTTTCCAAAGACCCCACCCTTTGTTTTCATTCCTATAGGCGAGCATTCTAGGAATCCCTATTGTTTTAATTTGCTCTTGTGTTGTGGGTATACCCCGGTTTATATATTTCATAACAGCAGAGTCTTGGTCTAGCTCAAACAATAGCGGCCAGTCGTGTTCGTTCATTAATTGAAAATTTAATCGCTTTGTTACAGGTGTGTTCATTTTCATTGTTCTATAGTTAACGTGAATTAATTATTTGTCTCTAAGGAGAGATAGCACATGAACAAATTAGCAGGTTTAGCTTTATTAGGCACTTTAATTACACTTACCGGTTGTGAAGACGCACAAGAAGTGAAAGAAGATGCAAAAGATAAAAGCGCTCAAATGCAAGAGCAGCTTGGTGATACATGGGATGACGTAAAAGATAAAGCCAATGAGCTTAAAAATGACGAGTCATTAAATGAGCTTATGGAACAAAGCAAAGCTATGGGCTTAGACATGTATGACGATGGCAAAGAAATTGCGGTTGATGCATGGATAAAAAGTAAAGAAGCCGCTGGCGAACTAACTGAAAAAACTAAGCAAAAAGCACAAGAAATTGCACAAGAAATTGAAGAAGCACGCGAAGCGCATTCTCAAGAGCAATAAGCTTTAATAGTTTTATTATTAAAAAATTAGTGCTTTACAAAAAAGGCTGTAAATATAACTATTTGCAGCCTTTTTAGCTTTATATACAAAGATGTTTGAGCTATAAAATTAAATTGCTTCTTCGTCTTCTTCAGCGGTACGAATACGTACTACACGCTCCACATCAGTGACGAAAATTTTACCATCGCCAATTTTGCCTGTTTGAGCTGTTTTAACAATAACTTCAATAGCACGCTCTACGTCTTCATCTGTTAATACAATATCAAGTTTTACTTTAGGTAAAAAATCAACCATGTACTCAGCACCGCGGTAAAGTTCTGTATGGCCTTTTTGACGACCAAAACCCTTTACTTCGCTTACTGTCATACCCGTTATACCCACATCTGATAAGGCTTCGCGTACGTCGTCTAATTTAAATGGCTTGATGATGGCTTCTATTTTTTTCATGTTCACTACTTTTTAAAGCTTTAGTTGCCTCGATTTTAGACAATCATGGAGTTCATAGCAAACAAAGCGATTGAATTCGATGATAAAACAATCAGTCATGGTATAATTAAATTAATAAACCTAGCTATAATAACAAGCGCAGTAAGAGAGAATACGATGAAAAAGTACCAAAACGGTTTAACTTTATTAGAGCTAATGGTAACAGTGGCCATAGTTGGTATTATTGCCTCAATAGCACTTTGGGACAGCAGTGATATGCTTGAGGAAAACAGAGCGGAAAATTTTTTACTCGAGTTAAAAAGAAATATTGCATATGCACGCTCACAAGCAGCGAGCACAGATGAAATAGTAATTGTATGTCCTGTTCCCAGAGCAAAAACACTTGGCACTTCCAATCTCACATGTCAAAGTGGTTGGGGCTCAACTAATACTGTGATCTTATTTATAGATGCTAATAATAATGATAACTATGATAGTGCAAATGATAGCCTGCTGCGAGTAATGCCGGATGTGTCTTCTAATGACAAAATAAAATTCACTGGTGATAGCTATCTTCGTTTTGATACTAGCGGACGAATTACAACAAATCTTACCGACCCAAAAGTTGATAAGCTGACCGGTTTTATTTATTGTCCGAATAGTGATAACAAAAACAATAAAGCACTTAACGTATCGGTCTCTGGTACAGCTTTTTATCGTGGTGACACTGACGAAGTCTGTGTAAAAAACACACAGGGTTAGCTTGTTATATTTGTGTCATTTACTAGACTGAGTTAATCATTTATTAATTCAGGTCTTCAGGGATGAGATTATCAATATCAAAAAATAAAGGAATAACACTTCTCGAATTAATGGTATCGATGGCTGTTGTTAGTGTTGTCAGTCAATTATCTATGTGGTTTTACCCAGATTTTTTAGCTAAAAACCGCTTAGATAACCACGTAAACCTTCTACACCGAAACATAAATTATAGTCGTTTATATGCTATTGAGAATGGCACTTACGTCACGCTTTGCGCACTAAAAGGCAGTCAATGTACAAAGGACGAATGGGATGGTCAAATGTCACTGTTTATCGACAAAGATAAATCAACGACCCTAGATGATGACGAGTTACTCTTAAGTACTATCGAGGATGTCCATGATGCTGATACTTTAGAGTACCCCCGTAGCGCTATTACTTTTCGCCCGGATGGGTCTTTAAATGGCTTTCAAAATGGGACTTTTATATATTGCCCCAATAGTGATAAAGCCAATCTCGAAGGATTGGCTTTATCTGTAAGTCAAACGGGTAGAATTCGTATTAAATCAACTGATAAATGCCAAAAAAAGTAATTTAAATTATCTTCCCCAGCAGTAGTCAATATCTGCTCCCTTGTTTGTTTTTGCCCCTTGCGCGCCTTTAGTACCTATATCAGTTATAGATAATGCAGTGCAATCACCATCTCCTTCTACCGGCCCTGCCACAGGTTTTGCAGTGATTGTAAAAGCATTCTTATTCATCACTTTAATCGTTAATTCAAAATGTTTATTCTCGGTTTTACTTTGTAGACCTAAATCAGTAAATTCCTCTGTATATTCCCTATTATCAACAAAATACTGTTCTTCCTTGTTTGCTGCATCTAATAATGCTGCAACTGCCTCCGCACGCGAGGCACGCTTTACATACTCTGTATAATTAGGCAGCGCAATTGCTGCAAGTATGCCGACGATAGCAACGGCTATCATCAGCTCAATTAAGGTAAAACCACGTTGTTTTTTTATCATTTAAGCCACCTTAATCATCTTCATTCTGTATGTTTTCATCATTTTCTTCACGTTTATAAATATAGGTCTGCTGAGTTTTAAAGCCAAAGCCAACTGTGTCATCGTCATTAACTAATTGTACTGTACCATCTACAACGGTTAAACCCGGGCCCATAATCTCAACTGGCTTCATTGGGTTTTCGGCATTTTCACCTTTAATACCAGGGCCAATAAGGTAAAACTGGCTTTCTTGGGTTACTTCGATCGTAGGGTTATCGTCACACATACCGTCACCATTTCCATCAGCACACGATGGGCCTTCGCCAAAATAAAGTTGGGGCGTATCTGGCACCTCAGTACTTGTAGCGAATTTCAAATCGTCGTAAACTTTAGTACCGTAGTGCAAATGAAATGCATAAAGGGAGCCTCCTCCTCCACTGAGTGAACATTGATTTTTAGTTGATGATTCAGATGCAGGTGTGAAAGATGTAAAATAAGCAACTCCACCAACAACGTTTGCCGCAGCTAACGACTTTTCTCCAGCTGCTAGACTGTAACGCCACCCTTTAAACTTTCCACCTAACTTGGCTTCTAGTTCAATAAAACTTGCTTTATTGTCTAGCGCATTACCAAATGGGTCATCATTCATATTCATTAAGTCAGCTGGCTTGATAACGGAAGGCTCTGTGCCTTTAAATGATTGCGTAACCGTATTTTCATCTCTTATCATAAACAATTGATCTGAGGTTTTAGTATCATTAGGGTTCGTTCTTTTACCACTACCAATGACAATAGCATCATAAGGGGTATCTAAGCGGGTAGTTTCACCCCCTTTTATTGTCACCTTACTAAACATAGTTCTAGCAACTAAAGGCTTGTAAAAAAAACGCCTATCGACTCCAACACCTAGCTCAGCCAATTTATGATGGCTAAAGTTTGCGGTTTTATCACCAGGCATATCGATGCGCCAGATATCCCCCCCAGTGTCTGCTGCATATATTCTATCAATATAGCCATCATAATCAGAATCCAATAAAGTTACATCGGCTGCCATGCTATGTTTACCATTAAAATTGCCATCATCAAGCAAAGACCATAATCTATTTCCATTGTTTGCATCAACAATATATACATTATTGCCCACAGAATCTTCACCTGAACCTGTATCTTTATTCTCATCGTACCCACCACCAAAAACGAGTACTGGTTTATCCCCAAATGCTCTAATAAATGCTACCTGTGGTTTAGACCAAGTTTGGCCAAGCTTAGCAAATTTTCCTTCACCACCTTGTATTGTCCATTTTAGTTTAGGGTCATCTGGGTCAGTAATATTAAAGCCGTAATAGTTTCTTCCACCACGTCGCATGCCAGCAAAAGCCCATACATTATCTCCTTTTGTCGCATCTACAATACCATCGTTAACATTATCACTATTGAGACTATCATTTTTAGAGTACACACTAATAGGCCCGTCCATGCCATAAAGCTTACCTGTATCCTCACTACGTAAAGGCTTAATAATATAGTACAGCTCAGAGGGGATGAACGCCCAGCTTTCAGTTACTTTATTATTGTTATTATCGTCTTTAAACATATGTAAAAAGCCGGCATTAGTACCAATCAATATACGTATGTCGCCATTACCATAGTCGATTGCCACGGGCTTAGAATGCAAAGGATCGCCAAAAATATCACTACGTTGATCTGTGTTAGAGCCATCGTTATCTTCATCATCAACATCGATCCCCATAGCCCACTTTATATCTGAACTGGCTAGGCTAATAGGGTTATTGCTGACTAAATCTAAAATATCACTCACAGTGCTGGTCGTAAGTTCAACTATATCGCCTTGCTTGTCTGTATAGAGGTTACGCCTATCTTCAGCAGGTGATCCTGTTAGTGAAGACAATTGGTAGTTTACCCCCCCTTGTGCTACTGAGTTACCATCAGCAGATTGGCCATCAGGTAACCAGAAAGTTTTGGCATCAGTGTCAATTAAACCATCATCACCTAGTGCGGGGTTGTTTTTAGCGTCTATTATAGTATTACCAGACACTTTTAATTTTTTTAAGTTACCACGCCAACGTGTAGATTTATCGGGGTAAAACATAGAAAAATAGATTGCATCCCCGCTTCGGGTTTGATCAACATTATTGCTACTAAATGAGGGTGCTATGAAAGTAGCGTTTTCTTTTCTAATTTGAGAAATTGTATTTGTTAGCGCAGAGGAAAGTGCAGTCGCTGATTTTGCTTCAAAATAATCCCCCCCTCCAACTTTAGCTGCTTCTTCTAAAAGTTCGAGTGCATTTTCACCCATTCCATCACCAAAACCTATAGTGAATAGCTTTCCCGTATCAAGAGTTTCAGAAGTTTCAGGGTATAAGTCAACAGATGTAGTCTTTGTACCATATAAAATTTTTGCTAATGCTACTAAATAACTTTTGTAACTTCCAAAAGAGCTCCCATTACTTCCAAATACATCTTTATGTTCATTTTTTATACTGTCGTCCGCTTCATCATCATTTTGAGGTTCACCATCTGTTATAAGGATAATATTGATGGAATTGTCACAGCGCAGTGGACTTCCTTGATCCTGTTCGAAAGGTGATGTGTACCGGTTATTTTTATCAATGCTTTTATCTCTGTCGTTAATACTCTTCGCAAACCTAAGCCTTTGTCCTGTAATATATAAATATGCTTCCCATAAAGTTTCTGTTAATGGAGTTGAGCCGTTCGCAGGAAGTTTATCGATTTCATTGATTAGCTCCCCTTCATTTGCCCCTATTCCTGCAAGTACATAGCCCCCACCTGGTTCTTTACCTGCATTATAATTAAAACGCATTAAACCGAAATCAATATCTTCATTACTCTCAATTAAACTTTTTACAGCACTTTTCGCAACCTCAAGCCTTGTACTACCTCCATCAACACAACTTGGTTGATAGTTTGGGTTGTTTCTACTCCCACTATTAATATAGCATTGTTCGTTATATTCTCTGTACCTACTTTTACTTTCATAACACGCCCCCAATTGCTCATATGAAGCATAATATCCAAACCTCCAGCTCCATTTCAGCCTCTTTATATAACATTGTTGGCTTGTACCTGGTGAAGAAACCTTCTCGTCCATGCTTCCGGAAGTATCAAAAATTAATAATACTCGCGGTTTTTCATCTAACTCTACATTTTTATTTACGTAAATTTCGATATCCTCAGCAGTAGCTAGTGAACTAAAAGTGAAAACCAATAAAGTAAATATATTCCTATACATAATTTCCATCTTAAATCCCCTTTCCTATACTCGCCATTTCTTGCGCAATTCCTGTAACTATAGTGAGAGAGTGCTTACTTTTAGAGCCATACTCTATAGTAGTAGCCACTTGAATCATGTTGCACGAAACCCCTGCAGTATAACTATAGCTACGAGGGCAATTAAGCTCTAAGGAACCACGATTCATGTTCGTCATTATGCTTTTCATATCGTGTCCTGCCTCTGTAATGTCTTTCTCGAGTATATATTTTTTATTACCGTCACTATCAAACTTACCGGTATCTGTTTTTGTTTCATCTCGAGTAAGAAAAAAGTTACTATCAGCACCCTTTTTAGCTTCTGACGCAATCACTCTTAGCACTTCCCCAATCAATTGGTTTTCAGCAACTTCTCGCTCTTGCGCTGCATTGGTAATTTTTATATCAACCGTACTACTACTCATAAGAGTAACTGCGATACCGGTAACAGCTATCACCATAATTAATGCTGTTAAAAGCACAACTCCTTGCTGCTTACTTGGTAACAACTTTAAATCTTCCATAGATTACCTCCAACATTACTTAAACGAATAGTTGTTGTAAAAACAGTTCTTCTATAATTATCATTAAAATTTAACTCTCGCTTTCCAGCTCCCTCACCTAAAATATATTTTTGATTTTTAAGTTTAATCCCCGGGTCTGGTTGAAGTGCACGGATTAATAAAAAAACTTGCACCGTCAAAATACCTTTGCGATTTTCCCATTCAGCAGCAGTGATTGTGCTGGCGCTTTTATAAATATCAACTCGACTGTCGCTATTCGTGTCTAATCCAAACAAAAAACGCATATTTTCGACCCCTTCCATTATCGTTTCAGAGGTCATTTTTCCATTTACTAATCGTTTTCGTCTTAATGCGGGAACTTTTATTTTTTGATTATTTACTAAATATTCTTCTTCTTTAATATAATAAACGTGATGACTGTATGGCCAAATAGTTGCATTGATATTTGTCGGGGTATATTTGCCGGTTACAAAGCGTGCTTGTTCTTGTTCTGCGATAAAATAATTTATTTTATCGCTTGTAGTATTGGTACCTGCAACAGCATCATATTGAGGATCACCCTGTAAAAACTTAAGCTGAAGTATATCGGTCTCTTTATTATCAGGAGGAATAATGCCATCGTTTATGCAATTCAGGTTATCTTCACTCTTGGTTGTTTTTGCATAAATAGTGCGAAAATTACTACTACTGATTAAATTTGGAAAGCTGCCATTATTAACTCCCTCTGAGCAATCGCCTGCTACCCCCATCGCGGTTACCGTTGTGTTTACTGCGGTAAATGAATCATCATAATAAGTGCCCCAAAAGCCGACTTGCTCTATATCGCGCTGCATAATATTAATGGCTAAACGACCAGACTCTTGTAGTTCGCCTATCGACATTGTGTCTTTCGTAGTTGTTTTCATACTGATAAAAGTAAACATGACACCGCTCAAAATCAAACCACCAATAAATAGTGAAATCATAACCTCTACAAGAGTAAACCCTTTTTGCTTCATGTTAACTCCTGACATATATATAACTTGTTAAAACTACTAAACGGCGTTTATTGTTAGATTTATCACCACAGGTAACTTTTCCTGTAACTGCATTCGCGTTAAACTCTTGGCGGCCTTGCCATGATATGATTACTTCAATATTAAACCCTTTGCCTCCAGTATCAGCCACTGAAGTTGGATTTATACATATTGTCGCATCATCTAAAGTCCCTGTATTTTCACTAGCTCGAATGGCACGCTTCCACTGTGTTATATCTAATTTTGCTATATCAGAAGAGCTACATATTGCACCAAAGCAACTCGAGTAAGTATTACTATTCGCTGAGCTTTTTATAACGCCTTTGTAATCTTTTATTATATCAATGGTATCATTTGCTCTAATGCGCTGAATAATATCATTACCTAATGCCACCGCGGCTGCGCGTTGCATAGAGTCAAAGCTTGCTTGTTTAGCTTTTGCTTGCAGTGCAACGGCACCTAATAAGCCAAAGCTTAAAATAATAAATGCAATTAGCACTTCAATTAAAGTGAAGCCTTTTTGAGGTTTTTTGTGAGGTGAATGCATAGTAAAACCAAATAAATTTTATCTGATTATAAGTTTATGCATTAAAAAATAAGATGCAATGAGTACTAGGATAAGCGGCTATATTTGTTGATAAACGGTTAACAGCTACTAATTTAAAATATTTTTTACCGCTTTTAACTCGCGCCTGCTTACTGTTAATTGCTGAGCACACCCTGTAAGTTCAACACTATGTACGCCAGCACTGGGCGTATGTAAAGCCAAAAGCTTACTTTTATTAACCAATGTATTTCTGTGTATCCTTAATAACTGGGTAGGATAAAGCTGTTCGAGCTGTTTTAAACTCACCTCTATTAGCGCCTCGCCGTCATTAAATACCATATTTGTGTATTTTTCTTGGGCGTTAAAATAAAGCACATTATCAAGCTCAACGCTTTTTAAGGTACCCCCTAATTGATAGCTTATTTTAGTAGATTGCTGTTTTTGCATATGTGCTTTATTTAAGCGCCCTACTTGCTCTAATGCTTTGTTAAGGGAGCTCTGCGTCACGGGCTTTACTAAATAGCCTGCGGCACTTAACTGCAGCGCATCAAGGGCGTGTTCTGGATGGGCTGTTACAAATATAATCGCAGGGGGCATACTCAATTTGTTAAGCAGCCCTGCCACTTCTAGCCCATTAAGCGTTGGCATATCAACATCTAAAAACACTAAATCTGGCTGAGTTTGATTAATAAGGGTCAGCGCTTGAGCGCCATTATCCGCCTCACCTAGTACCGTTATGTCGTTATTAATTAATAGTAAGCGCTTTATTCTGCCACGTGCGAGTGATTCATCGTCAATAATTACAACGTTCATTTGTTATGCTCAAATTGTTTAGGGATCACCACTTTTACTCTAAATATATTATTTTTATTGGTTATAGAAAGCTGGGCTTTATCTTTGTAGTACATAGCAAGGCGCTGCTTAATGTTCTCAAGCGCCATTCCATTATTAGGCCGTTTTGAAGCGTTACTCAGGGTAATTGGGTTAGATACAATAAGGGTTAAATAGCCTGTAGTCACATGTAGCTCTACCGTAATAGTAGCCCCAGTTTCACTTGTCTCTACTCCATGGCACACTGCATTTTCTATTAATGGCTGCAATGTTAAACAAGGAATGCTTATATTTGGCAATTGTGGAGGTATTTGCCAATTAACTTTTAACCGGTTACCAAAACGCCATGTTTCTAATGCTATATATTGTTTTGATAGGGTCAGCTCATCTTCTAAAAGAACACGCTGGCCAGAGCGCATAGCTGCTTGAGAAAGTGCTGCAAGCGCTAAAATAGCTTGCTCTGCGGCATCAGCATCATGATGAGTCAGCTCCGCAGCCGTATTTAAGCTGTTATACAAAAAGTGCGGTCTAATTCTCGCTTGTAGTGCATCAAGTTCGGCGCGCGAAAGCGCTTTTGTTTGCTGCTCTTTTTCGAAATAGATTACTAAAAATTGCACAAACAAAGCCGTTATTAAAAATACAATAAGGCAGTTGCGCAGTACAAAATATAAGTAAGTTTCTTGATTAGTAACGTCTAAAAAGTAACGAGCACACAAAAAGCTAAATAAAGCAGTGCTTAGTAAAAACGTAGTGAAAAAGGCAAAAAGTTGGTTTGTGTGTGACTTTTTTTGTAAAAAATCTCTACAAAAATATAAAGCAGAAATACTAACTAAAACAGTTAAGTGTAAAAATAAACTAATGACACCAAGCCCTTGCCAACTATCCCCTTCAACAAAAGGGGCAAACGCTAAAATAGTTGCAATAACTTGGGTAACAACTAACGAGGCAAGTACACCTCGCTCATTAAAAAGAGCCGAAAAAAGCAATGCATCAATTTGAGGCAACTTGCTCATAACGGCTCTCCTTGTAATCTAAATAGTTAATTTATATAGATTAACGCAGCTCAACAGGAACAGCAAATACGATATTTTCTTCTTCCCCTGGGTTTTCTACAACCTGCTCACCACCCAGCTCTTTCAAGCGTGATATAACTTGTTGTACAAGTACTTCTGGGGCAGATGCGCCAGCGGTAACACCCACAGTTTTTGTACCATTAAACCAATCAGCTTGAACATTGGTTGCATCATCAATCAGGTATGCAGTAGTACCCATTTTATCAGCAAGCTCTCGTAAACGATTAGAGTTAGAGCTGTTTTTAGCACCCACAACTAAAAGCACATCAACTTTATCAGCTAAATCACGCACCGCATCTTGGCGGTTTTGTGTGGCATAACAAATATCATCTTTACGCGGGCCATCAATGGCAGGAAACTTCTCTCGCAGAGCATCAATCACATCAGCAGTATCATCTACCGACAGGGTTGTTTGACTGCAGTAAAATAAGTTTTCAGCATTTTTAACGTTAAGTTTGGCAACATCTTCTGCGGTTTCTACTAAGTAAATACCACCCTTCTCGTTGTCATATTGACCCATAGTACCCTCAACTTCAGGGTGACCATGGTGACCAATTAAAATGCATTCAATTCCCTTACGGCTAGCGCGGGTCACTTCCATATGTACTTTAGTAACTAATGGACATGTTGCATCAAACACTTTTAAATCACGGCGCTTCGCTTCAGAGCGTACCGCTTGCGACACACCATGGGCGCTAAAAATAACGATGCTGTCGTCAGGTACTTGATCTAGCTCTTCAACAAATACTGCACCGCGGTTTTTTAAACCATCAACCACATAGCGGTTATGTACCACTTCGTGACGAACATAAATTGGCTTTTCAAAAATATCTAAAGCGCGCTCTACAATGCTTATTGCACGGTCAACGCCCGCACAAAAACCTCGTGGGTTAGCTAATAAAATATCCATTAGCCTTGCACCTCAATAATGTCTACTTCAAACGTTAAACGTTGACCCGCTAGTGGGTGGTTAAAGTCTATTGTTACCGACTCACCTTGCACTTCACGAACAAGCCCTGGTAACTCAGTACCGTCTGGCTGAGTAAAAGCAATAATAGCCCCTACTTTAGCCGGTGTTTCTGCACCAAACTTACTGCGCTCAACGTAATAAATGTTATCTGGATTAGGCTGGCCAAAGGCATCTTCTGGCTCAAGTTCAAATGTTTTACTTTCACCAGCAGTTAAACCTAACAGGCATTTTTCAAAGTTAGCCGTTAAGCTACCATCACCCATTGTTAATTTTGCAGGTTTGTTATGAACCTTTGTAGAGTCTGCGGCAGAGCCATCTTCTAACTTAATAGAAAAATGAAAAATAACTTCTGAGTTTTCACCAATTACAGCTTGGCTCATGCTTTATGCTCCTTCGGACTTTCGCCTGTAAAGGCATCAAATAATAATAATGCGGCACCAATACAAATTGCGCAGTCGGCAATATTAAATACTGGAAAATGCGAGTTTTTATAAAACACATGTATAAAGTCAATTACATAGCCATATGCAACACGGTCATATAAATTACCAATAGCACCGGCAAGTACTAATGCATAGGCGCTACACAGTATTTTATTCGTCGCCGGTAAGCGTTTTAGCCACCAAACTAATAAGGCACTAATGGCTATAGCAATAAAGCTTAAAAACCATCGCTGCCAACCGCCCGCTTCGCTTAAAAAGCTATAGGCTGCACCATAATTATGTACGTAAGTAATACTAAAAACGGGTAGTAAATTAATCGACTCTTGATAAGCCATGGTATTTACAACAAGTGTTTTGCTGGCAAAGTCTATTACAAGTAGTAATAGACTTAACCAAAGCCACACTAAACCACTTTTTTGGGCTAGTTTGCTCACTAAGTAAAGCTCCTAAGCGAATTGACGCTTTTCACCTTCGCCGTCAACATTGCTTACACAACGACCACAAATTTCAGGATGAGCTGGGTCTGTGCCTACATCATCGCTGTAGTGCCAACAACGTTCACATTTAATTGCATCTGTTGCCGCTACGCTAATGTATAACCCTTCAACCTCAGTTACTTGAGTGTCGCTTGGCTGACTTTCAACTGCAGATACTGTTACCGCAGAAGTTAGTAATACAAAGCGTAGTTCATCACCTAGCGCAGCTAGCTTATCTGCAAGGTCTTTATTTGCATATAAATTAACACTTGCTTGTAATGTAGCACCAATGACTTCTTCTTTACGTGCTGCCTCTAGTACGCGGTTTACTTCATCACGTACATTTAGAATTGCCTGCCAGTCATCGTTGCTAAATTGGCTGTTGGTTGGCGCTTGTAAGCCGTCGTACCATACCGATGTGAACACATAATCACTACGCTCGCCTGGTAATGCTTCCCAAATCTCTTGTGCTGTAAAGCTCATAATTGGCGCCATCCAGCGCGTCATTGCTTCTGCAATGTGGTAAAGCGCAGTTTGACAAGAGCGGCGTGCATGGCTGTCGCTTTTTGCTGTGTACTGACGGTCTTTAATTACATCTAAGTAGAACGAGCCAAGCTCACCGGTACAGAAGTTCATTAGCTTTTGCGTTACTAATAGCATTTGGTAGCTATCGTAAGCGGCTAAAATTTCTTCCTGTAATTGGGCTGCACGGCCAACAATCCACTTATCAAGTTCAACCATGTCATCAACAGCAACTTGGTCTGTTTTAGGATCAAAGCCACTTAAGTTAGCTAATAAGTAACGGCTTGTGTTACGAATACGACGGTAGCGATCGGCAGAGCGTTTAAATATTTCATCCGATACGGTCATTTCTGCAGTGTAATCGGTAGAAGCAACCCATAAACGTAAAATATCAGCACCTAGTTTATTCATCACATTTTGTGGTGAAATAACATTACCTAGCGACTTAGACATTTTACGGCCGTTTTCATCAACCGTGAAACCATGTGTAAGCACTTGCTTATAAGGTGCATGGCCGTTAATCGCAACCGATGTCATCATTGATGACATAAACCAACCACGGTGTTGATCTGACCCTTCAAGGTATAAATCAGCTGGGCCTACTAAATCTTCACGTGCATCTACTACACAGGCATGCGATACGCCTGAGTCAAACCATACATCTAGCGTATCTTGCACTTTCATGTACTGCTTGGCATCTTCTTCACCAAGTAATGAAGCTGGCTCTAGGTCGTACCATGCTTGAATACCTGACTTTTCTACAAGCTCTGCAGCTTGTTCAATAAGTGCTTGTGTATTTGGGTGTAATGCACCGGTGTCTTTATCAACAAACAAAGCAATTGGTACACCCCACGTACGTTGGCGCGAAATACACCAATCTGGGCGGCCTTCAACCATGTTAGAAATACGGCTTTCGCCCCACTCAGGTAACCATTGCGTATTTTTAATTTCGCTTAGTGAATCTTGACGTAAGTTAGCCTGATCCATGCTTACAAACCACTGCGGTGTAGCACGGAAAATAATTGGCGTTTTATGGCGCCAACAATGTGGGTAGCTGTGCGTAAGCGCATGGTGATGCATTAACGCACCGCGTTCTGTTAGTACGTCAATTACGCTGGCGTTTGCTTTAAATACGTGCTGACCTGCAAATAATTCAGTGTCTGGTAAATAAACACCATTAGCACCAACGGGGTTTGCTACTTCAAGGTTGTAATTTAAGCCTGCCGCGAAATCTTCTTGACCATGGCCTGGCGCAGTATGAACAACACCCGTACCTGAGTCAGTAGTAACGTGATCAGCAACAATTACAGGTACGTCAAAGTCATAAAACGGGTGCGCAACGTGTAAGTTTTCAAGTACTGCACCTTTTACATAACCAAGTACATGGAAATGATTAAAGCCATAACGGTCCATAGCATCTTTAACAAGCTCTGAGCCTAAAATTAAACGCTGCTGTGAGCCTTCATCATCCACTTGTACAAGTGCATACTCTAAATCAGCGTGCACGGCTACTGCACGGTTAGCTGGTAATGTCCATGGCGTTGTAGTCCAAATTACAGTACCTACACTACCTTGGCCTTTGTGACCATCCGCTAAATCAAACGCATTTACTACGGCATCTTGGTCAGCAAATGTAAAGCGTACGTCTATTGCTGGCGATTGTTTATCTTGGTATTCAACTTCTGCTTCTGCTAATGCAGAGCCACAATCTGTACACCAATGTACAGGCTTTGCACCTTTATGAAGATGGCCATTTTTAATAATACGGCCAAGCACGCGAATCGCGTTTGCTTCAAAATCAAAGTTCATTGTTAGGTATGGCTTGTCCCAATCGGCAAACACACCTAAACGTTTAAAGTCTACTTTTTGACCTTCAACTTGTTTTTTAGCGTATGCACGGCATTTTTCACGAAACTCGCTCGCGGTTACTTTAACGCCTGGCTTACCTACTTTTTTCTCAACCATTAACTCAATTGGTAAACCATGACAGTCCCAACCAGGTACATAAGGTGAATCAAAGTCAGATAAAGTTTTAGACTTAACAATAATGTCTTTTAAAATTTTATTTACTGAGTGGCCTAAATGGATATCGCCGTTTGCATACGGAGGGCCGTCATGCAAAATAAAGGTTTTTTTACCTTTTTTAGCGCTGCGAATTTGACCATACAGGTCGTCTTCATACCATGCTTTAAGCATTTTTGGTTCACGTTGTGCCAAATTGCCACGCATTGGAAACTGTGTTTCCGGTAAATTCAAAGTATGTTTGTAGTCGCTCATTAATCCTACTTTCCGTATCTATCGGCTACCTAATTTAAACCAAAACACTGCTTTGCGGCGGCAACATCGGTTGCTATTTGTGCCGTTAACTGTGTTAATGTCTCGAATTTTTTCTCATCACGGAGCTTTTGAATCAGCTCCACGTGCATAAATTGTCCATAAATATCTTGTGCAAAATCAAAAAGGTGAACTTCTAATAAAGCACGAGTTCCATTAAATGTGGGTTTATTACCAATATTGGCAACCCCAAAAACTTGTTTTCCTGCAATGTTTGCTTGCACTGCAAACACACCATTAACAGGGCAAACTTGGCGCTTAAGCGCAATGTTTGCCGTTCTAAAACCTAATTCGCGGCCTCTTTTCCAGCCGTGTATTACTCGCCCAGAAATAGCATAATTATGCCCAAGCATTAATTTAGCACTTGCTAAATCGCCAGCGTCTAAGGCTTCACGTATCAAAGTGCTGCTTACTCTAGCATTTAATTGACGAAAACTCGCGGTGCTTTTTACATCCATGCCCGCTTGTTTGCCCATGCTAAAAAGCAAATTAAAATTACCCTGGCGCTGTTTACCAAATTTAAAGTCATCGCCAACTGTTAATGCTTTAACACCTAACTTTTTAACTAAAATATCATTTACAAATTGCTCAGCATGCATGTTGGCAAATTGCTGGTTAAAGCTAATACAAATAACGCGCTCAATACCTAAATTACTCAGCAAACGCAATTTATCACGTAACCGAGTAAGCCTTGCTGGCGCATTATTTTTGGCAAAAAACTCTTGAGGTTGAGGCTCAAACAACATAACTGTACTTGGTAAATTATGTGCTTTAGCGTCTGCTAATAGCCCCTTTAACACTTCGCCATGGCCTAAATGCACACCGTCAAAATTACCAATAGTCAACACACAACCATAATGTTGCGCTCGAATATTGTGTATACCTCTAATTAACTCCATGCCACCTAATGCCTTTTTCAGCGAGTATTATTAACGACTTTAAATCGTTCAAAACCACAGGGCTGCCGATTATAATCTTTTTTTTAGTTTGATTCAGTAGTTGCTACACTTTTTATTGTATTTAGTCTAACACCTAGTAAAAACAACACTGCAAAGTAACTTATTGCAGCAATTGCTAATAGTGCAACTAGCAACATTACTTGTTCAGTAAAATGCCATGTAGCCCAGTAGTAATGGCTACTTACATACCAAGTTACCGCTCCCATTACTAAACTTGCTACCACACACTTTAAGGTAAAACGCATACTCATAGTTGAAAACTGATATACATTTTCTTTTTTTAGCTGCCTGTAAAGTAAAAACGCATTACAACTGGCCGACATAGACGTTGCCAAAGCAAGCCCTAAATAACCAATAAATGGGGCCAGCATAATGTTAAACACCATATTGAGCACCAAAGTAATAATACCAATACGCACAGGCGTTTTGGTGTCTTGGCGCGAATAAAAACCCGGAGCTAATACTTTAATCAGCATAAAACTAACAAGCCCTACCGAATAAGCAACAACACCTAAGCTTACTGCTTTAACGTGGTCTACACTGTCTTGTTTGAACGCTCCGTGATCAAATAGCACTGTAATAATCAGCGGGCTTATAATCATTAGTCCAACCATTGCCGGTATGCCTAAAAAGATAACAAACCGTACCCCCCAATCTAACGTATGCTGAAAATCGCTCAATTTTTTACTGCTATGCAACTTAGAAAGTGCAGGTAAAATAACCGTCGCAATACCTATACCAAACAAACCCAAAGGAAACTCAATAAGCCTATCTGAGTAATATAACCACGCTATAGAACCTGTCATTAGTAAAGAGGCTATCATGGTATCGAGTAATAAATTAATTTGGCTTATTGACACGCCAAATAATGCTGGCAGCATAAGCTTGCGTACTTTTTTGACGTTTTCGTCTTGCCAAGCCCAACGCGGGCGAGCTAGCATTTTTGCGCGATACAAAAACGGCAACTGAAACAGCAATTGCACCACGCCACCAACAAATACACCAATAGCTAACGCATAGGCGCCAACACTAAATTTATCGTGTAAAAAAATAGCACAAGTAATAATTGAAATATTAAGTAAAACAGGCGTAAACGCAGCTACTGCAAAGCGATTATAAACATTCATAACAGCGCCACTAAGTGCAACCAAACTTACAAATAACAAATACGGAAAAGTAAGTTTTAGTAACGAACTGGCAAGCTCAAACTTTTCGGCATTGGGGCCGCCTTGCCACCAATCAATAAACCAACCGGTGCCAAATAATGCCGCTATTACTGGTGAAGCAACCACACCAAAAATAGTCACAATAAGTAAAATAGTGCCCAACGTGCCCGCAGCCTGCGCAACAAACAAACGCACTTTATCATCGCCTTGTTGCTCTTTAATTTCGCTTAGTACAGGTACAAATGCCTGAGCAAAAGCTCCTTCGGCAAATAGTCGACGTAAAAAATTTGGGATCCGGTTTGCAAATAAAAAAACATCAGCTGCGGCACTTGCGCCTAATAAGTTTGCAACTACGGCATCTCGTACAAGCCCTAAAATACGCGATATCATTGTCATAGCACTTACAATCATACCGGAACGAAATAATCCTTTTGACACCTTAAACCTACTTAAAAACCTTTATTTAGCGCAATTATGCCACAGTCTTTTTTATAAATCGCTTTAAAGCACTAGGCTGGGCGTCTGTGCTTTGTTACAATAGCGATATTAACTGCTAAAGCGGCAAATTGATGTTCGTTATAAGGAGCAGTTTTTCTTGGATTGTTAAATTTAAATTGACATTCATGATAAAAACAGGCATATTCCACGGCCTTTAATTTAAGCTTTATTTAAGATTGTTAGGAGCAAACCTTGGCTAACATCAAGTCTGCAAAAAAACGCGCTATCACTAGCGAAAAAAACCGTCAGCACAACGCAAGCCGTCGTTCAATGATGCGTACTTACTTCAAAAAAGTAACCGCTGCTATTGAAGCTGGCGATAAAGAAGCTGCACAGCAAGCTTTCTCTGTTGCTACACCTATCCTAGACCGTTACGCAACTAAGGGTCTAATTCATAAAAACAAAGCAGCTCGTCATAAGAGCCGTTTAGCAGCTAAAATTAAAGCGCTATAATTTGTTTTATGATTTAAAAAACCGGCTTAAGCCGGTTTTTTTATATCTAAAATTTAGCAATAACACTTAATAGTGTTAGCAATCCGCATAAATCCATAAATTTAGCTGATTAAAATATCAGTGGTTAAACGCTTTCTAAGTCTGGGTAAAACTTTTTCAACATCGCAGCTATTTTTTTAGGGGTAAATGGCTTAACCACAAATCCCTTAGCGCCTTTATCAATGGCTTCTTTTACATTTTCCACAGCTGAATGGGCCGACACCATTACCACATTGGTTTCAGGACTAATTTCATTAATTTGAGCAATTAACTCTTTGCCATCACCATCCGGTAATTCAATATCTAAAAAAATCATATTGTAGTTAGCTGCTTGGCACTCACTAATACATTGTTTAGCCGTTGAAGCCTCTTTAACGTTTTCTATTCCTAAGTGCATGAGCGTTTGGCTCAAAAAACTACGCACTGTGCTAACATCATCTACTATTAAAATCGATAGCTGCGTATCCATGTATGTTCCTCGTAGGCTAAAAGCATTGTATAAGTTATTATATAACTAGATATTTAATCATTTTATTATAGAGACCTACGCTCAAAAGGCCAGATTTGCTTTATGTCAAACAACACAAAAAAACAGTCATTGCTCGGTAAAACGCCACAAAAAAGAAAAGCCCCTTCAAAAAAGCCTCAAACTCGGGTTAATACAGCCCAACCAGCTACGGCTAAAACAGCATCAACAAAAAACGAAGTATCCACTAAATCTAAAAAAGGCTTATTTTTAACCCTTGGCATTATTTTTATAGTGGCACTGGCATTTCCCAAACCAACCCTACTCACCTATAAAAAATTAGGTATGGTTAGCGAGAGCGTGTACTGGTCGGGCATATTTGGTTATGGCACTACATTATTTGACTCACACCTACACCCGCAGCTAGATGAAAAGCGCAACGCCCTTTATTTATGCGCGGATCTGGCAAACCCGCAGAGCTGTCAAAAATACCAACTAATGAAAAATAATGGGTTTATAAGCGCAATCGCAAGTTACTTTTAGCATTAAAAAAACTAATCTGAAAATTTAAAATTACTTGGTTGAAAGGTGTGCAAAAGATCAACATAATGGCGCTCCTTTTTTCAACAACTGAACTATTGAAACGACCATGCTAAACGAGCTAGATTGGCTTTTAAACACTATATTACTTGCACTAGGTTTAGGTGCATTCTTTATTAACCATATAACAATACTGCGTGTTGCAGCGATTAGTGCTTGTGGTTTGTTATTTTTGTCTTTTAGCTTGGATTTAATGTCGTCGAGTGTTATTTCGAATATGAGTTTAGTATTGATTAATACGTTTTACTTGTTCAAGGTTTATACTTTTGGACAATTCAACGTAACGCAAAGTTAACATTTCTCCTTAGAATATTTTATAGCCCAGCTTAGATGGGCTTTTTTATTTGAAAAACTAAAGTACTTGGGAAACCGATTGAACTAAGATAAAATTTACCACGTATTAATCCCTATTTAGGTCTTACTATGCCTTTATCTGATTTCGATTTATTTTTATCTTCTATGGAAGATGTAAACCCTATTAACCACGATACAGTAACTCCTATCGCAAATGGCCACAGCGCCAGCCTTGCTCAACAAGAAAAACGTAGAGCCGCTGAGCTAAGCCTTGCCAATGATGAAAATTACTTACAGACTGAATTTGTTGAGCTGCTAGATCCACTTGCTTTACTCAGCTTTAAAAAAGATGGCGTACAAAGTGCGGTGTTTAAAAATTTACGCTTAGCAAAGTACCAGGTAGACGCCACATTAGACTTACATGGCCAGCTGCTTAAAAATGCACGAAATACACTCTTTAACTTTGTAACCGATTGCCACCAGCGAAATATCCGTGTAGTACTCGTACGCCATGGTATTGGCATAAAGAATAAAGCTAAACCTGGTATATTAAAAAGCTATGTTAATAAGTGGCTGCAGGAGCTTCCTGCGGTATTAGCTTTTCATACTGCGCTTAAACATCATGGCGGAAGCGGGGCAACATATGTGTTGCTTAAAAAAAGTGATGAGAAAAAACATGAAAACAGAGAAATACACGCTAAGCGTTTTTAATACAAAAAGCTAACTCCCCCACATTTAATAAATAAAATGCGCTTGCTGTGTACTTTTGAGGTTTAGGATTCATTTAGAGGCAATTGACTTGCAGAGTGATATTTTAAGCCAGAATAACGCTAAGCGCTACTTTACTAGCTTAAAGCCCAGTAGTGATAACTAAAGCTAAGCTGTAGGTTACCTGCTTAATATCTAAAACTAACTTCTAGTCAGTTTGCGTTGTTTGCTCGCTTTGTTTTTTACTTTGCGGTATTTGATCTGCACTTGCTTGGTTAAACCATGCCGATACACCCAACACAATAATAGAAACCACAACTAAACTCAGTTTTACGCCACCTTGACTCGATTTCATACGTTACTCTTATTATTTTTATTTTAGGTTTAAACTTTACAATAATTAAAATTACAAATGTTAACAAGCTGTTTTTTAAACTGTTTGGCTATCTATTAATAACCTTTTGTTCTATTAACTCGATTGTTTAGCTCAAGCCCGCTATTTAAGCGATTAACATTGTCTGCTATTTGCTCTGTAACACTATTTAAGTCAGATATTGCTGCGCAATGTGGAGTAATAGTCACTTTAGGGTGCTGCCAAAATGGGTGAGAGTTAGGTAGTGGCTCCTCGGTGAATACATCAAGGGTTGCCGATCTTAAATTATCTGAATCTAGAGCTGACAATAAATCTGGCTCTATAACATGCTCCCCCCTTGCTACATTTATTACGCAAGCATGCTTAGGGAGCTTTGCTAATAGTTGTGCGTTTATAATTCCTTTAGTAGCCTCAGTAAGTGGCAATAAACACACTAAAAAATCTATTTGAGGCAGCATTTCTTCAAGCCCTTGTGACTCAGTGTACAGCTTGACCTGCCCACTCTTTTTAGCCGTTTTAGACCATGCGCTTAGCGTAAAACCATTAATGAGTAACTTATCTGCGCAGGCTTTTCCTAATTCACCAAAACCTAAAATACCCACATGCTTATATTTATAGGCGCGTTTAGGCTTCCAGTTACTTTGTGATTGTTTAACAAAGTATTCTTGCAAGCGCAGCTTTTGAGCTAATACATGAGTTAATACATATTCTGCCATATCATCAGCTAGCTGTTCATCAACAATACGCACCACATCTACACGCTCATGCAATAGCGACATATTAATACTGTCTACACCTGCGCCAAATGAAGAAACGGCTTTTAAATTAGGCAATTGTTGCCATAAATCATTTGGGGCATTCCAAGCTAGTACAAACTCCACTGCATTGGGGTTTTCGCACGATGGCCATTGCTCAATAGTTTCATTAGGTAACAATTCAGTTAGCCTTGCTATTAATTTTGTATTATCGCGCCCTGAAATGGCAACCAAAACCGACATGTAAACTCCTAATAAACTTTAATATTTTCATCTTCATCATTGAGTAAATTTACTACTGGTTATTTGCTCTTTAAAAAGTCACACAACTGCAAAGTAAATGTCACACCCTTTTTTTACTCTAAACAGCATGGCGAATAGGCCAAACTGTAAACGAGGTTAATATGATAAGCGTTGATAAAGTAATAGCAGCAAACTTACCACAATTAGAGAGCTCCCCTAAAGTAAAAGGTTTAGTTAAAAAAGGACTTGGCTATTTATTGCATGAACAAGAGTTTGTTGCATTTGGAGATGCTTACCCACACTTACAGGGATTAGAGTTTGTTGAGCAAGTACTTGATGAACTAGATTTTGATACCCGCTACAAACCTAAACAAATTGAGCATATTCCTACTGAGGGTAAATTAGTTATTGTTGCTAACCACCCCATTGGCTCTCTTGATGCCTTAGCATTGATTAAAGTGCTCTCAAGCGTAAGGCAAGATTTAAAAGTGGTTGCTAATCGCATGCTAATGTCGGTTACGCCTATGCATTCCTTATTGCTCCCTGTAGATAACCTATCAGGTACCAGTAAAAAACAAGAGTTAAGTAATATTCAAAAACATTTAAAAGATGGAGGTGCTTTGTTAATTTTTCCTGCCGGAGAAGTATCTCGACTGAGCGCTACCGGTATTAAAGACTGTAAATGGAATAGTGGGTTTTTACGCATGGCTAAAAAAGCTAATAGCCCAATTTTGCCTATTTTTATTAAAGCTAAAAATAGCCCATTATTTTATGGCACATCTATGATTTACAAACCTTTAGCTAGCTTGTTACTCGTAAAAGAAATGTTTAAGCAGCGTCAAAAGTCGTTAGAATTTGAAATAGGCGCGTCTATTCCTCCTGAGTCATATTTAATAGAGAACTTAAAAGATAAAGAAATCGTTAATTTAATTCGCAAGCAACTCTATCGCCTTACCACTAAAAAGCCATTACCACTAAAAACGCAAACTCCCATTGCTATACCTGAGTGCCGAAAAGAACTTAAAAAAGCCATAGAGCAATGCCAGTTGTTAGGCACCACTCAAGATGGTATGCATATTCATTTGTATCAATACACGGGCAGTTCCCCTGTATTTAGAGAGTTAGGCCGGTTAAGAGAAATAGCTTTTAGAGCCGTAGGTGAAGGCAGCGGCAAGCGACGCGATATAGATAAATACGACATGGATTATCAACATTTAGTGCTTTGGGATCCCACGCAATTAGAGCTTGTAGGAGCGTATCGCCTTGCCTGCGCAAAAGAAATAATAGATAAACACGGCCGAGAAGGTTTATACACCGACAGCTTATTTAGCTACACAGAGGCGATGAAGCCCTACTTAGATCAAGGTATTGAACTTGGCCGCAGCTTTGTTCAGCCAAAATATTGGGGGCGCAAGAGCCTAGACTACTTATGGTATGGCATTGGCGCTTTTATTAAAAACTACCCACAGTACCGCTACTTATTTGGTGCTGTAAGTGTTTCAAACACATTACCCGATCAAGCTAAAGCTATGTTAGTTCATTATTACCAACACTATTATATGAGTGATGAAGTACTCGCTACGCCTAACAACGAGTTTAAATTAAGCGAACAATCACTCACGCAGTGCCAAACCGTGTTTAGCGGTAGCGATTCAAAAGAAGACTTTGTAGAGCTAAAACACGTACTGGCAAATATGGGTGCTCAAGTGCCAACCCTATTTAAACAATACACTGAGTTATGCAAACCAGGCGGGGTTAAGTTTTTAAGCTTTAGTATTGACCCTGATTTTAACAATTGCATAGACGGCTTAGTGTTAGTTGATTTGCAAAACGTGAAAGAAAACAAAGCAAAACGTTACCTAAGCTAGCGCTTTGACCTTTTGAAGTAAACGCAGCGAGTACCTATTCGCTGTGTTTATTTACCAACTTATTAGAGCCTACTTAGCGCTAAACAGTTTCTATAAAAATACGCGACAGTAAGTTGCGGTAAATCCCTTCAATTTTTAATAAATCATTTATAGGCACATGTTCGTTAACCTGATGAATAGTGTTGTTTCGCACACCACACTCTATAACTTGAGTGGCGTTATTGGCAAAAAAGCGCCCATCTGATGTTCCGCCACTGGTGCTTAAAAGTGGGTAACTGCCTGTTTGCTGATAAATGGCTTGTTCAACTTCGTTGATTAAACTCCAACCCTTTACTGGAGCAGTATAATAAGGCTCGCATGGACGCTCCCACTCAATACTAAATAAACCCTTATACTCGCTAAGCGCAGCTGCAATAATGTGTTTTACATCGTCACTTTTGTAACCGTGGCTATAGCGTATATTAAAGGTAATTTCGCACTGGCTTGGGACTAAGTTATCAACCTCATTGTTAATATTAATGCCGGTTACCTGCAAGGTAGTTTTAGAGCTTTGCTCATCACGCGGCCATGCTAAATTACTTAAAATAGATACTATATTACCCGCGATATGCGCTGCATTAATGGTGTTTTCTGGATAAGCAACATGTCCCGCTTTACCTAACACTTTGATACGCGAAGAGATAGCACCACGCCTGCCATTTTTTATTGTATCGCCAACCACACTATTGCTAGTTGGCTCGCCAACTATACAAGCATCTAGCTGTATATTATTATGCGCTAAGCTCGCTGCAATAGCCTGCGAGCCATACATCGCCTCTCCTTCTTCATCAGAAGTAATAAGCCAATAAAAGCTGCCTATTTTATTTTTAGCATTATTTATTAACGCTTTTGTAGCCCCTAACATGGCTGCTACGCCGCCTTTCATATCGGCTGCGCCGCGGCCATAAACAGCATTGTTGACAATATTGCCTGCAAACGGAGGACTCAACCAATTACCCGATACAGCAGGTACAACATCTATATGGCCAGAAAAAGCCACACATGGCCCCGGAGAAAACTTAACATGGGCAATTAAATTTGTTACCCCTTCACACATAAACTGCTCACAACTAAAACCAAGCTCGGTTAACTCATTATTTAGCCAATCGATAGCCCCACCCTGATTAGGCGTAACAGATTCAAATTTAATAAGTGTTTGTAAGTTTTTAACTACGGGGCTTAAAAGCTCTTTAGTAGGTGCTTGCGCGAGTTTTACATGAGGCATAATAAATACACAAAATAACTAAAAGACACGTTATTAGAGCCTGCTAATATGACCAAACAATGTCAGAGTTAATACAGTGTTGTGACCATTAATAGTCTGGCTATGTCAATTACTTGTCCCATTTTTCAGCTTAACTTTAATCTAAATCAATAAAGCAGTTCACAAGGTTCAAACATTTTTGAAACTTTGATCTAGAACAGGTTTTTATTTGCAATGCCCTGTAATAATGGCGTCAATCAAAAGACGTTCTTGGAGCACAACATGAAAAACCAAATTAGCATTGCATTACTTACCTCTTTACTCGCTATTACCCCAGCGGCACACGCTAACTTTAGCGTAAATGTTGGCGCTATAAACGTAAACCCAGATAACAGTAGTTCAGCCATTAATGAAGCCCCTGCTCTTGGCCTTAAAGGTGACTCAGATACACAGCTTGGTATTACAATAGATTATGCATTTAACGATACTTGGGTATTAGAGCTAATTGCCGCTACGCCGTTTTCGCACGATGTAAACGGCGCGGGTGGTTTAGCAGGCAATAAAATTGCAGACATAAAACAATTACCCCCTTCGTTAGTAGCGCAATATCATTTTTTAGATAGCAGCTACGCGTTACGCCCATTTATTGGCCTTGGAATAAACTACACTACATTTTTTGATGAGCAACCTTCACAAGCTCTTAAAACAACTCTTGGTACTAATGATGTAGAGGTAAAATTAGATGATTCATTTGGCTTTATTGCACAAGTGGGCGCTAATTATAAAATTGATGAAAAATGGGGTTTACACGCCATGGTATCGCTCATCGATATTGATACCGACGCCACAGTTTATGCAAATGGCTCTAAAGCACTCACATCAACGGTTGAGCTAGACCCTGTCGTAGCTATGTTCGGTGTAAGATATAATTTTTAATATATTAGTGATTCAAAATAAGCCCTATTACAGGGCTTAATTTAGCTATTATTCTGTGTGTTGAAGGCCGAAAGGCCTTATTTTAAAGGCAATTAACGCGGCAAGTTATTTACCTTTTTTTGCTCTAGCATTTCTTTCCAGTGCATAATTTCTGGAGGCAAAATAGGCGCTACTCCATCAAAACCTGCCACTTCTAGCATTTCTTCGATGGTCACTATTCCTTTTTTAGTTTTAAATACACCCCGTACGTATGCTATGGCGTGTAAGCCTCGCGCTGAATGAAACTTTTGTTCAATATAAAAGTATTTGTGGTCCCACCCCACCAACTTTGTGCTAATGGTATAACGCTGCATTGGCTTAATATCGCGAATATAAGTAATGGCTGTCGCGTTTACAATTGGAAACCAACGGCGTTTCATCACTTGCTTTAACAAGCCAATTCGTTCAATCATCCAAGTACGCGATAAATCCATCATAGCTAAATAACGAGAGTTAGTGAGGTGTAAGTTTATATCACAATCGGTAGGGAGTGCTTTGTAATCTATATCAACGGTATCGAGTAACTGCTGATAATCACGATTACGTTTAATTTTAAAAAATAATAAAAGAAGTCTAATATATAAGTTCACGAGAAGGTCTTACCAGTATAAAGTTAACTGAGTGTAACATAGCCACTTGTTAAGGCGAATGTTCTGTTTTAATCTCAATCTATAAATATAAAAAAGTATTATTATGAAATTTAAATTAGCCGCACTACTTTCTACTTGTTTGCTATGTATTAGTAATAACGCCCTTGCCGATTTTAACTTAAACGGAAAAGGCACAGTAACTTACCCTACCGGCATTGAAAAGCCATTTAACTTTGGCTTTGCGTGGCAACAGCAAGTTGGCAAATTTACTATAGGTGACAAAAGCTACAACATGTCGCAGCTACCTAATTCTTACTCTGTTGCTATTACACTTTCAAAAGACGATAGCCAAGTATGGGTGCAAGAGTTTAACAACGGGTTTATTAAAGAATTTGACTGGCAAATAGGTAAGCATAAGGTGTCATTAAAAAAGCAAAAATTTAGTGATGTAGTAAAAGGAGACTATGTAATAGAGCTTAACGGGCGCAGTTACTTTTTTACCCGTAATAACGCAAGCATAGTAATTAACTTTGATGAAAGCGGCATAGAGACCATTGCCATAGATGGCGTTACCAAAAATATGGGCACTAAAAACTAGTGCCCATGCCTATTATTACACCTTTACGGTTTTACGATTAATTCCGTAATCACGTAGTTTATTAGCCACTGCCGTGTGGCTTAACCCTAAGCGCTTAGCCAATTGGCGCGAACTTGGGTAGGCAGGATAAAGCTTACGCAGTAATGTTGCTTCAAAACGTTTTACGGCTTGATCTAATGAGCCTTCAAAGTCTGATTCTAAATACCCTAAATCATGCGTAAAAGTAGGCAGCTGCAAATGTTCTACGCGAAGCTCGCTATCATCAAGCAACGACACTGCGCGGTAAATTGCATTTTCTAACTGGCGCACATTACCAGGCCATGGGTAGTCTTGTAAAAAGCTTAAACACTCCTGCGATAAAAGCGGTATGGCGTGGCCATTTTGCTGCGCGTATTTTTGAATAAAGTGCTCTGCAAGTGGACCTACATCGGCTTTACGGTCTCTTAGCGGTGCTATTTCAAGCGTTAATACGTTAATTCGGTAGTATAAATCTTCTCTAAATACACCTTCTTGAACCATTGCCGGTAAATCTTTTTGGGTAGCGGCAATAATGCGCACATTAACTTTTACTTCGTTTTCGTCGCCTACTTTTCTAAAGGTGCCATCTTGTAAAAAGCGCAGTAACTTAGTTTGCAACTGAGTAGACATTTCGCCTACTTCATCTAAAAATACAGTACCGCCGTCGGCTTGCTCTAAAACACCACGTTTTGGCGCTGTATTTTCTTCGTAACCTGCATAGCCAAACAGCTCAGACTCAGCCACATCATCAGGAAGCGATGCACACGAAAGTGCTATAAATGGTTTAACCGAACGATTAGAAGCATAGTGACAAGCACGCGCTAATAACTCTTTACCGGTGCCGGTTTCACCTGTTATTAATATCGGCGCTTCTAACTGCGACATTTTACGTGCTTCACGCACTACACGGCGCATAGCCGTACTAAAGTTATGAATAGTCGCAAAGCTTTCTTGGCCGTAACGTCTAAACGCGCTAACTTGCTGGCCTAATCTACTTTGCGATTTTATATTAATTACTGCACCGGCTAATACATCCCCTTCCCCACCTTGTGGTACGGCAATAGGCAATATATCAGCAATAAAATCTTCACCAGCCACATCAACTCGAGTTGTTTGCCCTAATACTTCTTTACCCTCTAGCCAACGTGTAAAGTTAAACCCTTTGAGTAGATTATTGATGTTTGCGCCAACCACTTCTTTTTCACTCAGCTGTAAATCTTTGCAGGCAGCATCGTTACATAAGCGCACCCAGCCTTTAGCATCAATCGAAATTACACCATCAGGCAAGGCGCGTAGTAAGGTATTTAATTCGTTGTGCTCTCGCTCAGACGGTAAAAATGCAGTTGTTCGCACATCATGCACGCCATCAATTAAACGAATAGAAGGCATAATTTTTTGAAATTGCTCAAACTCAATTTCAGGAAAGCTCACATACATACGGCAATTTACCGAATCTACCTCAATGCCTTTTAAGTCAACATCGTAGTTAACTAAAATATTTAGGATCTCTTGGGCAATACCGACCCTATCAGCACAGTGAATATCTAAACGCATACATCCTCAAACAAGGAAAAACTATATTAATCGAATAATACGCTAACTCAGGGAGTGAATACAGCTTATTGTAAACAATTTTGGACAAGCGCACGGCTATTTGAGTTTAAAGGCACAGTGCATGCCTTAATACTAAAAAACCCCCAATAATTAGTATGTCCAACTATTGGGGGTCTCATTGAATTAAGCTGCGATTTTAAAAACAACTAACTACTTTTTTATGGTTAACCTAACCTCTAGTTAATTAGTTTTCAGGGTATGGCGTCCAATCGCCACCATCTAACTGAATATAAGGGCGCTTATTAACATACATCATAATCGTCCCCTCATTTTCAGCAACTTTAGGCGCTTTAGGCAAATTTTCCAATAGATTCACAACGCTATTATTTCCGCCAAATAAATCGGTTTTCAATGTTTTGCTAACTATCTCAGAAAGTGCAAAGTAACTGGTTGATTCATTGACTACAATTTGCGAATAGTTTTGCACATCAGAGCCAATAAATTTAATAGCAACAGGAACAGAAACGATAGCTGGACTAGGGATTTCACGCAGCCCTGAAAATTGTACTTTGTCACCTTTTAAGTTTGCGCCATGTTCTGGGACTATCATCAGCATGACATTACGCTCACTTTTTTCCAGCTTTTTAATAAAGCTTTTTATATCATTAAATAAATTTTTATGCCTTATTGAATAGGTATCTTTACTATTAACTCTTGGCTGGTTCTCTAACTGATTACCATCATGTAAACTTGTAGTATTGTAGTACATAGCACAAGGTTTACAGTCATTTGATTGCTCTAACCAAGCGTTTAAAACAGCTTCGTCAGAGTAAATAGGGCTATCATCAAAACCTCTTAGCGCAACCGGCATTGAATCAATATTAAATGGCGTGCTATCTAAGCCACCAAACTTACTTATTAAGCCTTTAAACTCATCAAAATGGCCATCGTGATTCATGACCACATTACTTTTATAGCCTAATTTTTCTAAGTTTTTAAACAAGTGGCATTGCTCAGGCGCGCTCTCAAATAAAGCGGTTTGGCTTGTTTGCCCACAACTGGCTCTTAATAAGCGAATAGCCGCAGGACCAGAATACGATGTAGCCGAATTAAAATCTGAAAACACCACATCAAAGTCACTGTATAAATCATCAAGGCTAATACCTATGGTTTCTAAATCAGCCATAGCCATTGAGCAAATATTTAAAACAATAACATCAAACATTTCACCATTATATTGCTGCGGAAACTGGCTGGTTAATAAACTTTGTTGCTGATAAAAATCACGTAATTGCTGGTCGGGCGATTGTGCTGCTTGAGTTACAACTTGCGCTTGTGATCGAGCTTGAGAGTTGGTTTGTACGTTATTAGCCGCTACTGGCTGGGCAGCAAAGTCATTGTTAGTTTTTACACCTTGCCAGCCTACAAATATTAGTCCTATAACCGTGACCGTTGTAAAACGTATCCACTGGGAGGTATACCAAAAACAGACTGTAATAACAAAAAGTGCCAATAGCATATCAATATTTATAACTCTGGCGATTAACTCTATAAAGTAACCAAAGCTAAAGTCTTGTACATTGCCAGCTTGCTTGGTTAACCGGCTTATTGGGGGCAACCAAGAGTCTTTGTAAAGCAACACAATAGCGATAACGCCGCCAAGCCAATGTTTAACTTTATTAAACAGCGGGTTTGAATAAGTAATGGCAAAAAAAGCCGCAAGCGCAGCATTTGCAAGTAAATCAAAACCAATTACACCGTAATAAAAAAGCGCAAACTTAACTAAAAAATAGAGGTTCCACACCCCTAAGCCTGATAATTTCACTGTTTACCCTTCTTTATTCTGTTTGGTTTGTAAGGTTCAAGTACTTCGTGCTTAAAAGTAAGTTGAGCGTAATACTTTTTTAATTTTTTAAATGCTAATGTTCCAACCATACATAACAGTATGCCAACTAACATAGCCAAAAATGCAGTAATTAATAACTGATTAATACTCATGATTCACTCTTTAAACGCATAGCAAACGGCACCGCGTCTACTCTATCGTTACTTTTAAATTCTGGCGTTTCAATATCACTTTTAAATTCTGGCGTTTCAATATCTTTAGTCACACTTTGTGCAATATTAGGGGCAAATTTATAACTGTCGTTTTCAGCTAGTTGTGCTGAATAATCAACAATTTTTTGTCCACTAAAAAGGCGCCTTAACTGTTTACATTCTTGTTGGATATAAAAATGATCAGAAATTATATTTTGCTGAGAGAAAAAGTCACTCGTTTCTAATTTAAATAAGTGTTTAATCGCATTATTTACATCGTTTTCGCGACACGCGTGCAAATATAAATAAACCGTATTATCTACCAAGCTAAATACATCACCTTCACGCTTAATATGAAACAAATGTAGCGGATGTATAGGGTCTATTCGAGGTAAAAGCTCAAGTTTAACCAATACACCACTTACACCTAAGTTAACTGCAGAGTCACTATGCACTTCCACTTGCTTGGTAAATTCAATAAAAGGTAAATACCCTTTTGAAAACGTGTTTTCAGTAAACTTTAATACATGCTCAACAGAGGGCGGAAGTGGCCTAGAAAACTGAAAGCCTTGAATAGATTGAATTTGCGATAACAACCTTGAGGGCTCTGAAAAACTATACAAAATAAGGTTTACACCGAGTGTTAAAAACAAACATTCATCTTGGTGACGGATCACACCATCAACATTTTGGATAACCAACTTAAGCCAACGACCGCAGTTTTTTCTAAGCTCAAAGCATTGCTTACCTAATAAAGCTAAGTCTGTGTAACGTGTAACTGCAAACACTAATGTTGCCGCTTCAAGCTTCGGCCCTTTACTAAAAAGTTCTGTGTTGTCTTTTACTGTTTTATACTTTGAAGGAAGTTTAGTTCCCTCAGGTATCGCACTTTGAACAATCCACACATCATATTCATCGGCGAACACACCTGCTGAATGTGTTTCTTTTTCAGCTATATTGTTTTGCTGTACAACATATTGCCCGTCGCTTATCGTTAACTGATATTGCTGCGATGCCACAATACCCGTGCTGTGGTGCCAGTAGTCATATTCTAGTACTCGCATTGCCGAGTCATTATCAACATACACAAGACCATCAAGCGTCGTATTTAGGCGCCTGAATAAAAAACGCGTGTTAACAACATCTGGACCCGATGCAATAAATAAAACACACGCGCCAGTTTCACTGCTAAATTTTTTATAAGCCTGAACGCAGTTAATTAGCTGCTGCTGCGAAAGTGAGGCTAAATCTGCAGTATTAAAATGAACCAAAACCAATGAATTATTTAGGTGTTTATAAGCATTTAATTCTTTAAGTGTACTTTTAATTATTTGTTCTTTTGGCCACTCTCGCGTATCTGCAGAAAACGAAAACGGATGTACTCTATTTTGATCGTATGCGTGATTAATGTTTGCAGAAAAGGAACTATCAAAAAATGTTTCTATTTGAGAAGAAACAATATAAATATCAGTTGTTGATGATTTATTAATTGAATGTAATGCCAGTTCAGTAGCAAAGTTATCCAAAGGGGCTAAAATAGCATATATCGATGCAGGTTTCAGCTCTGCTACCGAAGGCTGCAAGCCTGAAATGTTAAAGTTTTGCACTTAATTTGGCCTATAAAAAATACTTTTTTACTAGTTTTACCTGCTATTCTATATATAATAGACAAATATTGTCCACATTAAATAAAAATAATAAACTTAACCAAACAGGTAACAATGCATAAATTAGCGACTAAAAGCTCTCAAACGTTAACATCAAATGATATTGAGAACTTAGCTCGCCGCTTTGGCGGTAAAAGCGAAGATTACATTGAAATTGTAAATAAACAAAAAAATAAACAAACAATAAAAAAATACGCATTACTCAACGAAATTGAACGTGCTATAAACGTATAAATAAAAATTAAATCAACAGGTAAACAACCCCTTGCAAAGAATTTTCCTTAAAGGCATTAAAGGCGGCACAGGTGCTACATCTATGGTTGCCAACTTATCCTGCGTATTAAAAAGGTCAGGCTCTGATGTAATTGCTATAGATTTAGACTCTAAAAGCGATTTAGGCCTGCACTTTGGTTTACCCTGGAAATACAGCCAAGGCTGGAGCAATGTTGATAATTTTGAAGAGGCGTTACAACACTTTCATATAGATAGTGACGGCATCGTTTTTTTGCCATTTGGGGATAAAACTACAAAAACGGCAGATATATTCAACACCGTTAACAATTGCAATAAACTGGATTATAAGAATAACACTTGGCTTATTTTTGATTGCCCAGCCCACATAGATATTACGCTCTACCCCTTAACAAAAAATGATATCGTTGTAGAAATTGTTAACTGCGATGCTATTTGCCACAGCCTAATTTATAAAAAACTACAAAAGCTAAAGCAGGCAGATAACCAATGGAAGCACTTCTTTTTAGTTAATCGCTACAATAGTGCATCTACCCTTGAGTTTGATTTGTTTTCTTTGTGGCAGTCTACGCTTCCTTTAGTGGCCCCTTTTTTCATCAACAGTGATGAGGTAATTAAAGAATCTACTGCGTATCGTAACGTGGCCCTCAATTGTGCGCCATACAGTGTTGCTAACGATGACTTTGAAACACTCGCTGGCTGGCTAGTCAGTAAATCGGCACTGTAAGTATGAGCTTTTCACTTTTTTACCAGCGACCTATTCATAGCACTTTATATCTTTTGCTGAGCATTTTTTTTACTGAAAAGTTAGTGCGCTATATTTTATTTAAATTTCATAGCTATTTTAATCAGCACAAAGTGAATGTAATTGAAGCCTTTTTGATGCCTTTTATTACACTAATTAGTTCTCTTTTTATCAATATTAGAGACCATAAAATTAACTTTGAATTAGTGCTTTACGATTACTACCCTCATTTGCGTTTACCTTATCGTACTTTTATTTATTCAAATATTTTGCGCTTTATTATTCAAAGTGTTTTTTTGCTGTTTTTTAAATATAAACCTAAAAAAAGCTCAGTAAGAAAACGCCTTTCAGAGCAATTTTACAACTCTGTTAGCTACTCGTTAAGGCAACTACGCTGGTTTGATTTAAAATTAGGCCGATTATTAAAGCGTTTACTCTCTAAAAATAATAATAAAACTAAAAAAAGCGCGTTTAAAACAATGGCAGATGCCAAGATATGGCAAAACAAGCTAGTAAAATATGTTGTTGTTGCCTTTATTTTATTTTTGCTCGCTATATTTATAACTATTCCCTTTAGCTTGGAAGCCCAGGCTGTATTTATTAGCTTTATTTTAATTGTTGCCTATGGTCTAAAGCGCGTTAAAGGTCAGATGGCGACCATAGTTATGATCACTTTATCGGTGACCACATCGTCACGGTATTTATGGTGGCGCTACACCGAAACACTTAATTGGGACGACCCTTTAGCACTTACTTTGGGTGCAGGTTTATTACTTGCTGAAACGTACGCATGGCTGGTGCTTATATTGGGCTTTTTTCAGACCATAAATCCACTTGAGCGAAAACCAATACCACTGCCTGAAAATACTGACTTATGGCCTACGGTTGATGTTTACATTCCTACTTATAATGAACCGTTAAGTGTTGTGCAGCCAACAACACTGGCAGCTATGAGCATTGATTGGCCAGCTGATAAACTAAATGTGTATATTTTGGATGACGGCAAACGCCCTGAATTTAAAGAGTTTGCACAGCAGGTTGGCGTTGGGTATTTAACACGTCCAGATAATAACCATGCTAAAGCCGGTAATATGAATAGCGCTATGCGTTACACCGATGGCGACTACATCGCTATTTTTGACTGTGACCACGTACCTGCTCGCTCATTTTTACAAATGACCATGGGCCAGTTTTTAAAAGACAGCAAAGTGTGTTTAGTTCAAACACCGCATCACTTTTTCTCAGCCGATCCCTTTGAACGTAACTTAAACAACCACAGCCAAATACCTAACGAAAACATGCTTTTTTATGGGCTGATACAAGATGGTAACGACATGTGGGATGCCACCTTCTTTTGTGGCTCGTGTGCGGTTCTTAAACGAGAAGCGCTGGACAGTATTGGTGGCTTTGCATTTGAAACTGTAACCGAAGATGCTCATACAGCTTTGCGTATGCAGCGTGCAGGTTACAAAACAGCTTACATAAATATACCTCAAGCAGCAGGCCTTGCTACCGACAGCCTATCGGCTCATATTGGCCAACGTATTCGCTGGGCCCGTGGTATGGCGCAAATATTTAGGCTCGATAACCCAATCCTCGGCAAAGGGCTCGATGTTGCGCAGCGACTTTGTTATTTAAATGCCATGCTGCATTTTTTATCTGGTATTCCACGTATTGTATTTTTAACCGCTCCTTTGGCGCTTATTTACTTTAACGCCTATATAATTTATGCCCCATTTTTAGCCATTTTTATTTACGTGGTACCTACTCTTATACAAATAAAAGCAACCAACTCACGGATACAAGGTAAATATCGTTACTCTTTTTGGGGCGAGGTTTATGAGTCAGTTCTTGCTTGGTATATATTAAAGCCAACTACCGTTGCACTAATTAACCCTAACAAAGGTAAGTTTAACGTAACCGAAAAGGGTGGCTTAAATGATAAAGAGCACTATGACTGGGGGATTTCTAAACCCTACCTTGTGCTTTTACTTATCAATTTAATTGGCATGCTCATTGGTGTATTACGCCTAGGCTTTGGTGACCCAACCCAAGTAGGCGTATTACTAATTAGTATGGGATGGGCAATTTACAATATTATAATTTTAGGTGCTGCGGTTGCGGTAGCCGCCGAGGCAAGACAAGTAAGGCAATCTCATAGAATAAAGGCCAATTTCCCCGCAGGCGTGCGCTTAGCTAATGGCCATACATTAAAAGTTAGAATCACTGATTATTCTGATAACGGGGTTGGTATTGAAACTGAGCATGCTCATTTATGTCGCGTAAACGATAAAATAGAGCTGTTAATGAGCCGCGGAAATAAACAATTTTCGTTTACCACCTATGTATGTAATACCCGAAAAAAACAAATTGGCTTAACCTTAAAAGATCTTTCTTTAGATAAGCAAAAAGCATTTATACAATGTACTTTTTCGAGAGCCGATGCGTGGCTTGATTGGCAAAACAACTTTCGCCATGACCGCCCCTCTTACAGCTTTAAAGAAGTACAAAAAACCAGTTTGAGAGGATTTAGCAATTTATTGTTTCATGCTCCAAAACCATTACAGCCTTTTGTAAAGTTAATGACAAAAATCGCTGTATATGTAAATACTTTCACCCCTAAAAAACCAATAGTGCATAATAATTATGATTAAAAATTTGCTTAATACATTTCTAATACTGTTTATAACATGCAGTGCATACAAAGCATGTGCTATTGAGCCTATGCACGATAAATCTATGTTTATTAATGGCTACCCCGAAAGCGCTCAAGTTTCTAGCTTAAGGCTAGATTTTGAAGCGTTAGGTTTTAACGGCTATAAGTTAGATGGCATAAACAATAATTCTCGTGTTGATTTTACTAACCGAATTGATAAATTAAGTACAGATTTACAGCTTAATTTTTCGTATACAAATTCGCCGTCATTAATTGCTAACGTATCGCATTTGAAAGTATATTTTAATGAGAATTTAGTGACTGTTTTACCCATAAACGAGCAGCTTAGCATTGTAAAAAACACCGTTAAACATAGTTTAAAACTTAACGCTAAGTATATTCAAGATTATAACCAAGTACGCTTTGAGCTTGTTGGTTACTACGACTTACGCTGCCAAGACTACTTTAGCCGCTCTATTTGGACCGAAATTAATAAATCGAGCAACATTACTTTAAATCAAAAGCAACTGGCTATTGATAGCCGCTTAGAGTATTTACCAGAACCATTTTTTGATGCAAAAGATTACAGTAAATTAAGCCTTCCTTTTGTATTTGCAAAAACGCCTAATACTAAAACCATTGAAGCAGCGGCAACACTTTCTAGTTGGTTTGGTGCGCAAGCTGATTGGCGAGGTGCCGACTTCCCTGTTGTTATAAATAAAGCATTAGAGCAGCACAGTGTAGTATTTATTACTAACGACTCAAAACCCGACTTTTTAAAAGACTACCCGGATGTTGAAAAACCGACAGTAGAGATTATTTCAAGCCCTGTTCACCGATACAGTAAAATGCTACTTATTTTAGGCCGCGATGAAGAGGACTTAAAAACAGCGGTAACGGGTCTTGCGTTTGGTCACAAAGTCATGACCGGACGAAGCGCAAGTATTGAAGCAATTAATCAACTTCCACTTCGTAAAGCTTATGATGCTCCGCGCTGGTTACGTGCCGACAGACCAGTCCATTTTGATGAGCTAACCGACTTTGATACACAGCTTCAAGCGCAAGGGTTAAACAATGGCCCAGTAAAATTAAATATACGTTTTGCTCCGGACTTATTCACATGGCGTGAAAAAGGCATCCCTATAACTCTGCAGTACCGTAGTACACCTGAAAGTGAAGCGTTAGACTCGCGTTTAAACATGCTAATAAACCAAAAGTTTATTAGTGGTTACTTACTAGATAACGACGAATCTACACTTAATACAACAAAAACCTTATTGCCACTTATTGCAAATACTGACACCACCCAAAATGCCGAAAACTTTTCGCTAAATGGTATTAACTTAGCAACCCGTAACGAGCTAAATTTTGATTTTAGATTTGGTGTGCTGAAAAAAGGAGAATGTGCAATTGCCCCTCCTGGTGGTGAGTTTGGTGTTATTGACGGTAATTCAAATATTGATGTGAGTGGGTTTGATCACTACATTGCCCTACCTGATTTAAACGTATTTGCAAATAGTGGTTTCCCGTACACTAAATATGCCGATTTACAACAAACGTTAGTGCTTGTAGATCAACAGCCTTCTGCAAAATCGTTAACTTTATTATTTAACCTAACAGGTCACTTTGGCGCAATAACCGGTTACCCAACTCATAGAATGAGTGTTGCACATTTAAATCAAGATGCTGACTTAGATGATAAAGATATAATCGTTATTGCAAAACCAAGCAGTGTTGCAGATGAATTAGAACAGGATGCGCAAACAAACATGCTACTTAGTAATAATCAGCGCGCTATTAAACAAGCCATATACAATGGGGCTTACGATGAGCAAACAACAGAACAGATTCAAGTAAGCGTTAAAAGCAGTGGTGATATGGCAGTCATTACAGCGTATCAGTCACCTTTTGACTCTGAGCGCTCTATTGTGTCGCTTAATGCAACTTCTGAAAAAGCATTCGCACTACTCGACAATGCGCTTATGGATTCACAATTACTAACGCAGCTAAAAGGCAGCGCCGCGGTTATAAATTCGCAAGGCGTTAAAACAATTAAAACAGATGAGCAATACTTTGTAGGCCACATTCCTGTGCATACTTTAGTGTGGTTTCATTTATCTGATCACCCGTTTATTTTAGCCTTACTGTCTGTATTAACGCTGTTACTAATTTCATTTATATTATGGCGCTTACTACAAGCACTTACCCATAAACGTTTAGCTGAAGGAGATAAGTAATGAGCTTATTTAACCGAGCATTATTAATTGCTGCTTTTTTTACCTTTTCCGTATCAGCGCAAACGCAGCAGTGTGAACCATGGCAAGGCTGGCAAGTATTTAAAAATCATTTTATAAGTGATGATGGCCGCGTTATTGATTTAGGTTCTAAGCAAAATATAACAACGTCAGAGGGGCAATCATATGCGCTATTTTTTGCCCTTGTTGCCAATGATAAAGCAGCCTTTGATAATATTTTAGATTGGACGCAAGAGAACCTATCTGAAGGTGATTTAAGCACCCGTTTACCAGCATGGCAATGGGGCGAAAATAGCGATAAAACCGGTGAAATTTTAGACTCCAACCCAGCGTCTGATTCAGACTTATGGATAGCTTATAGCCTTTCGCAAGCGGCTATTCTTTGGGATGAGCGTCGTTACAGTATTTTAGCCGCAGTTATGGCGCAGCGTATTATGCGCGAAGAAACCGCTTATATTTCTGGTTTAGGTTTAACTTTATTACCTGCACCTGCTGGGTTTGAATTTAAAAATGACACTTACAAATTAAACCCAAGTTACTCTCCTTTATTTATTTACCAGCAATTTAGCAAATTATACCCACACTCTCCTTGGCAACAATTACATGAGGGCTCTGCAAAACTGATTTTAGATACAGCCTACAAAGGTGTAAGCCCAGATTGGGTTATGTATAGCCCAGCCAAAGGGTTTTATTATGATAAAAAAGTGCCAGACCTTGGCAGCTTCAATGCTATTAGAGTGTACTTGTGGGCTAGCATGATGGCTGAAGACGCACCTTATAAAAAAGAGCTAACCGCCCAATTTTTGCCGTTTTTAGAAGACATTAACAAGCGCGGTTATGTGCCTTTAAATACTTATGCAACTTCAGGTAAAACACAAAAACGTGGCCCTTTAGGCTTTAATGCAGCACTTTTGCCTTTATTAGCATCGCAAGCTAATGATTCATTAGTTATGGCTATTCAACAAAAATTGATGGTAGATAAATCATTTACCCAAACACGCTACTACGACAGTGTGCTAAACCTATTTGGTAATAGCGCGCTTAATAAGCGTTTTTCAATAACAGCAGACGGGACGCTACGACCAGCATGGAGCACTGAATGCCGTTAAGGTTTGCCCTAGCTTGTACATTGGCCCTTAGCTCAGGGTTAAGTGCCAATACAATCAATGATATTGATACACAGTCTGTTGATTGGCTATTAAGCCAAATAAATATTGGCGAAGCACAGCAAAATAAAAAGCTTATTGAAGACAGCTTAGAAAAACTGTTGGCGATTGCCCCTTCCAGAATAGAAACACAGTGTGCATTAGCGCGATACGACTTTGCTGATAAACAATACAGCAAGGCAAATCAGCTACTTAATAAAATAAATACAGGGGGGTCAATACAACATCCCTGTGTAGCTCAGCTCAGTGCACTATCAAAAGCCGAAGGTGTTGATAAAGCACGCATTCAGGAGGCTAAGTTATTAGCTCGAGCTGGTAGGTATGATCAAGCAAGAGCTATTTATAATTCATTGTTTAAAGGTGTATACCCTTCTTTGAGATACGAACTAGAACACTTAAGTTGGTACTCACAAGACGATACACAATGGCAAAGCGTAACAAAGGGTTATAAAACCTTATTAAAAGCTTATTCGAATATAGGTCAAGTAGAAGTTCCGTATGCACGGCACTTGCTGAAAAAAAGCCCTACAAATAAAAAAGCTATAGATATTTTAAGCAAATACGGAGCAAGTCCTACCTTTATTAATGAAGTCGAATTTATTTGGCTTGCAACTTTAAAAAGTATGGATCTTACTCAAAATACAGTTGAGCAGTATCAGCGCTACTTCACTGTTTATCCGTTTAGTAGTAAGGGTAAGCTACAATATGAAGACTTCCAAAGAGATTTAAAAGTAAGACAAGCCTTACTTGCTGATCCTGCATATCAGCTTTGGCGTAAGGGTGATCGCTTACTCAATGCAAAAAAATTAAAAGAAGCTGAGCCCTTGCTACTAAAGGCTTTAAAAGGTCGTCCAACCGATAAAGAAGTGATGCGCAGCTTGGGATATTTGTATCTAGCCAAAAGCGAGTATAAAAAATCGTATTACTATTTTTTTACCGCTCAAAAATACACACCTAACTTTGATGAGCGTGAAGGACTTAAAGAACTCGCAACTGTCGCGAAGTTTTGGCAGTACATGGCTGAAATGGAAGGCGCCATAGAGCAATCCGACTTTGAAACTGCACAGTTAAAACTAAAACTAGCTGAGCAATTAAATCATGACCAAGAAGCTTTTCTTTATAATAAGGGCTTATTGTTAGTTGCTCAAGGAAACTACACACAAGCAGCGGCCGCCTATCAAGGCGCACTAAAAACAAACCCTTTATATGAAAATGCTTTACTTGGCTTATTGAATATTGCGCAGCTTGATCAAAACCAAAAATCAATTAGCAATTTTTATAACTCATTAAATGCTAAGCAGCGAAATTTAATATACCCCTCTTATGCAACTGCAATTAGTAATACTCTAAGAGATAAAGCGAGTGAGTATACTAATGAGGGTGATCTAGTAAAAGCAGAAGAATTACTTAAACAGGCAATTGAACTTTCACCAGAGCAACCTTGGCTTTATTATGATTTAGCCTTTATATACCAACAAAAAGGTCTTACCCAGCAAGCACGTAGTTTGTTTAATAATGTATTGTGGCAATTCCCGCTTAACCCCCAAATAAGATATAGCCATGCTTTATTTTTACGCTCTATAAATGATTATGAAGGTGCTTTAGATACACTTAAATACATTCCTTTTAAAAACCGAGATGCCGATATTATTGCTCTAGAGCAGCAATTGTTGCTCAATGAGTCTCTTACACAAAGTCAGCAATATCTTGATTTAAAAAATAAATCTGTCGCTATTTATCACTTAAGTAACTTAGAAGCGAGAGAGCTAACACCTGAAATGCAAGCCGAGCTTTCAAATAGTTGGTACAAAATTGATGAAAAACTACACGCACTTAAATTACTTTCAAGTGCCTTGTCCGCTGACCCATTACTGTCGCCTTATTGGCATATTTTACAAGGCCAATGGTTATTAGAACAAGGTGACCAAGTTGAAATAAAAGGCTGGTTTGAGGATTACGTGTTACCTGAGAACGCCTCTGAAACAGACACATTTCAATATATTCAGTTGCAAAATAACTATCTAAACCAATTTTATACTGGTAGTGATTTGATTGCTAAACTCAATCAGCTAGATCAAAAATATAAAAATATCCCAGCAACAACTACCGCACTTATTAATGCAAACCTAGCACTAGAACAATATGAAGCAGCTGTAATTTTGTATCAGCGAAAAGTGCAAAGCAATCAAACAATCGAACCGCAAGCAATGCTCGCTATTGCAAATGCATACAAAGAACTTGGTAATGACTTTCAAGCAAAAGAAGTAACTAAGCAAGCAATAGCACAAACCACCTCACAAGAAGGTTACTTGCAGCGCCAAATAATGTCGTCACTCAATGAGTTTAATTATTCAGGCGATGCGCTTTATTTAGCAAAACAACTTATTGATAAGTCACCAAACGATCAAGAGCTTCGTTATTTGGGCGCACAGGTAGCTAGTAACTTTAATGAATCAGAGCAAGCTCAAACTTGGTATTCGCAAACACTTTCACCTGATCGAACTCTAAACGATAAAGAGCTATATGAGTCCCTTTTAAAAATAGATGAAAACGACCCTTGGTATATAAATGGTGCTAAACGCGAGCTAATAAACGAGCAAAACAAAAACCAAGCTTACATTGCCATAGGCGTAAACTTTAGCGGCCAAACTAGTACCGAAAGCGAAGCAACGCTTGGAGCCGGTTTAGTGCCAATAGAAGCATACTTTCCTCTATGGCAAGGCCAAGGTTTTATTAAAGTAGACCCTACTAGTATTAGCGCACAAACCACACGTTTTGATGAACAGTTTGCAGGCAGCCGCTACGGGCAAGGTGCACTGTGTATTTTTACCTGTGCAATCGATGAAGTCACACCAGAGGAAAGCGGTGTAGATGTAGGTATTGGCTGGCAAAATGAAAATTGGCGCGTAGATGTAGGCACTACCCCACTTGGTTTCTTAATTGAAGATATTGTATGGGGTGTAAATTATGCAGATAGTTTTGGTGACTTTGGTTATAGCCTAGAACTTGAAAAGCGCCCTGTAACAAGTTCAGTGCTTTCTTATGCGGGCCTTGAAGATATAAACACCGGTGAAGTTTGGGGGGGCGTACGTTCTACAGGCCTAACTGCTAATGTATCACATGACTTAGGCGGCAAATGGGGTTTTTGGTCAAGTGCCGACTTTACCATGTATAAAGGCCAAAACGTAAAAGATAACCAACGCTATCGTATGTTGGGTGGCACTTATTACCGTGTACTTAGCAATCAAGAACGTGAATTTACCGCTGGCGCTAGTTTATTATATTGGGCATACAAATATAATTTAAGTGAAGAAACATGGGGCCATGGTGGTTATTACAGCCCACAAAACTACGTAGGTTTATCTGTACCTCTCACTTATGATGCACGTTGGGGCGATGATTTTGTTTACCGATTAAAAACCGGTGTTTCATATTCACAAACAAAAACTCAGTCAATTGACTTTTTCCCTAATGATGAAGAGTTACAAATAGCTGCATACAATAGAGAATTAATAACAGGTGTTGACCCTGTTTTTGAAGGCGATACAAGTTCTGGTGTTTCCTATAATCTCGAAGGTAGTTTTGAGTATCGTGTAACACCACATTGGTTTTTTGGTGGTTACTTAGCTATTGACCGCTCTGATTTTTATGAGCCGAACTTTGGCCAGCTGTATATTCGTTACTACTTCAACCCTGTATACGGTACATTAGAGTTTCCAGGTACGCCGATTATACCTTACGCTGACTTTTAACGCGGTAGGCGGTGATACATCGCGAATGCTTCCCCTCGCACTAAGGTATATGTATACTTGAGCCCAATTGTAACTAGGATAAGGGTGTGTCTCTTACCTTGTGGTGTTACTACCATTTAGCAAATCATTATCTTAGCTACAAATAATATACAGAATGGTCGAGCGTTTAAGTGTTTAAAAAAACACTCAAACTGCTAAAGCAAAAAATTATAAGGCCATTACAACAATTCTTAAAGTTAGGAAGTAAATATGAGTTCAGCTCCAGATAGTGGTTGGTTTGGCCACCCTAAAGGACTTTCAACATTGTTCTTCACTGAAATGTGGGAACGAATGAGTTACTACGGCATGCGAGCGATGCTCGTATTGTTCATGACAGCAAGCTTACAAGAAGAAGGCCTTGCCTTTACCGTTGCATCAGCTGCTGCAATATATGGTTTATACACAGGTGCAGTATACTTTTTAGGTTTACCAGGTGGTTGGCTTGCCGATAGATTATTCGGTGGTCAAAAAGCTGTGTGGTATGGCGGTATAATCATTATGTGTGGCCATATTATTTTGGCTGTTCCACATGAATATTCATTTTTTATTGGTTTAATATTTGTAGCAACAGGTACTGGTTTACTTAAACCAAATATCAGCGCAATGGTAGGCCAATTATACAGTGATGCTGATGAGCGCCGCGATGGCGGTTACGCTATATACTACATGGGTATTAACTTAGGTTCTTTAATTGGTTACTACGTATGTGGTTACTTTATGGAAAACGTTGGCTGGCACTGGGCATTTGGTGCTGCAGCTGTAGGTATGGCGATTGGCTTAATCCAATATAAACGTACATTAAACAACTTACCAGAGCACAGCGCACTACCTGCTAACCCATTAAGTCCTCAAGGCACTACACGCACATGGGGTGCAATTGCTTTGTTTGTTGCTGTTGTTACTGGCGTTACAGTAGCCGCTATAACGGGTGCAATTGTTATCAACCCTTCTGTTGTAGCGGGTTATACAGCTGTTGCCTTCACAATTATTTTCTTTGTTTACTTTGGGCTTATTTACTTTAAAGGTAATTTAACCGGTGAAGAAAAACAAAGAATGTGGGCACTATTTTTAGTGTGTGTTGCCTCTGCATGTTTTTGGTCTGGCTTTGAGCAAGCGGGTTCATCACTTAACTTATTTGCCCGTGATTACACAGACCGCCTGATTGGTACCTTTGAAATTCCAACTACATGGTTCCAGTCGTTAAACTCAATATTTATTATTGTTCTTTCACCATTTTTTGCTGCGCTTTGGATTAACTTATCTAAAAAAATGATCTCGCCAACTTACAGTGTTAAATGTGCACTTGGCTTAATTATTATGGCTTCTGGCTTTTTAGTTATGTTTATGGCTGCTCACTACGCTGCTGAAGGTTTAAAGGTTGCGCCTTACTGGCTTGTTACTACTTACTTTTTACATACTGTGGGTGAGCTTTGTTTAAGCCCTGTAGCATTAAGTGCAGTAAGCAAGTTATCGCCTCGTCGCTATACAGGCCAAATGATGGGTGTGTTTGTATTAACCTACTCTATTGGTAACATTATCGCAGGCTTACTAGCTGGTAACTTCGATCCAAATAACGTTCAAGAAATCCCTAATCTTTACCTACAAATTGCTCTATTTAGCATTGGTGTTGGTATTGTTTTAGTACTTATGAGCTTTAAAGCTAAAGTATGGGAAAAACAAGGCTTAGAAGAAGCCTAATCCTAAACGTTTAAATACGCGTTATAGTATTTCCCCCATACCCTAATGGGGGAAATTTTACCAAACCCCTAGGTCGTCACGCTGTAAACTGGTATTATCTCCTGATTAATTTTTAACTAGACTCAGGGAAGCAGTACATGCGCTTGTTAACTTTATCTCGCACCACATTTTTAACTTTATGTATTCTTTTATTATCTGCCTGTGGTGGTACAGATGATCAAGTTACAACTAATCCTAATGATCCAGTCGAACCAGAGCCAAGCGAATTAACAGTATCTGCAAGTGTAGGCCTAGATGTGAGCCTTGATGAAGGCAACTTTTTACTCACAATACCTGCCAATGCAGTATCGCAAAGCACTGAAGTTACCTACGAAAAAAACGTTTTAGATGATGCTAATGCACTTCTAAATATTATCTCTGATATACATGTACTCACTCCAAACACTGCTTCTTTTAGTAATCTAATAACCATTACCATAAAAATACCAGATGATTACCAGTTAGGCGGGCAGCTCTTTATTGTTAGTCAATCAGGTGATAGCTGGGCAGTTATTGAAAACTCTTACGTTGAAGATGGCTTTGTAAGCGCCCAAGTAAACACACTTGGCACATATGCCATTATTATGCAGCGCAACGAAGCCTTTGCCGATATTGGCCCAACTTGTGATATTAATGCGACTGAGCAATCAGTAAGGTTTATTCATGTTGCCGATTTACACGCGCGATTTGGTTATGAGGAGCAATATTTTAGCCGCATAAAAGCCTACTACAACCAAGCGTTAGCGCAAACGCCGCACACCCTTTTTACCAACGGGGGGGATGACTACGAAAAAGGCACTGTTGCCGAGCAGCTATCGCAAGGCAGCGCAACTGAAGAAGCAATAAAAGCAATGCAGTTCGACTTACGTGTTGTAGGTAATCACGATTATGCTTGGGGCCCAGAAAAATTACTGAGCTACTCGCAAGATGACAGCGCCATAGTACTTGCAAGTAATACCCGCTATGAGGGCGAACAGCTACAAGACTTTGCTGCAGTAGGCTTTGCTAAAGTGCAAGTAGGTTGTGTTACCTTGGGCGTATTTGGTATGACCTCAGTACCATGGAACGAGCTAGATGAACCTATAGACGATGAGCCAATTCCTGATTTTATCAAACAGTTTAAAATGAGCTGGCAATGGCAACAAATAGCACTAAGTATAGTAAGCCAATACCAAGACGACGTTGATTATATGGTAATGCTAAGCCATTTAGGTGAAGGCTTAGATATTGATATGGCAACCGATGTTACCGGGATAGATTTAGTTTTAGGTGGACATACACACGGCGGTGAAAGTTATACTACGCTTGAGAACGGAAGCGTTGTTATTCAGCCAGATTTTTATGCAAGAGGTATTACCGACGTAACACTTACCTTTAACACACAAGATAAAACATCACCCACAATTAACTACAATACAATTGAAACCGACAGTGTGGCAGAACTCGATGAGCCAACTAAACTGGCAATTGATGAAATTATGGGTCGTTATGCCCCTGATGCAGATACTGAAATTGCTATTTCTGAAAACTACCCTAGCAATTTAGAATTAGCAGAAATAACGGCACTCGCAGCAGTACATACAAGTAATATTACCGCAGCACTACTAAACCCAGATTTAGTACAAAAACGCTGGACCCCAGGTACGCTTACACAAGAAGACTTTCACAAAGCCTATTACGTTGAGAGGCAACCTTCTAATACGCCTGGGTTTAACTCTGTATATGCAGTTACAGTATCTGGTACTAACTTAAACAGTATGTTTGCCAGCCAACCGGATTGGTTTTTACTTAAACCGGATGAAATACAAGCCGATAGTAATTACCGAGTCGCTTTATTTAAAGGCGCAGCGCTTAATCCTGAGTTATTTTTTAATGGTGTGACGTTCTCAAATGTAGAAGTCATTAGCGAAGCATGGTGGTTACTAGATCAATATGCGCGCTTTAGAACGAGCCAATGCTTATATCTAGATACCGATAATCAATTATTTTCATGTAATGAGCAAAACAACATCACAGTGTGGAATTTTGACGATGAAAATAACCCCTTAATCGCAGATTATGGTCCCTCAGTGTTAAGCTATTTTGATCCTGAAAATACTTTATGGGGACCAGATAAAACCCAATATAAAACAACAACAGCATTTTCTATTGAAGATTTAAATGATGGACCTTCTGGTGTCATGGCCTTTACTGATCATTCACCTACGCAAGGGCTATTATTAACTTTAAATACTCAAGCTAATGGTGATTACGCCGATCAAGGGATGGTGTCAGACTACACTATCATTATGGACTTATATTGGCCCATTGAAGGGAAAGATATATATCGTCCAATTATTCAAGCAAATACCACTGATTACTTAACTGATGATGCTGATATTTTTATTGACCCCTCTGGAGGCTACGGACAAGCAACTAGCGACAGTGGTTACTTTGGCTCTACCGAGCCTGAAACATGGCATCGCGTAGCATTTGTTTTTTATACCGCTCCAGTTAATGGAGCATATGAAATATATATTGATGGTGAGCTTGTAGGAGTGAAAGAAGATGGCGAAATAAATAGTCGCTGGGCACTTACTCAAGCCGCATTACTGTTTGCTGATAATAACTATGAAACAGAGCCTGGTTATTTAAATGCGCTTTTATATGCCGGACGTGCAATGACCCGAGATGAAATTAAAAGCATGGGTAACGCGCAATCAAAGCTTAGTTTTGAACCTGCGACACGTGTGTTAAGTCAAACTATTGAACGTCACTATCAAGCTGCCCCTGAGATAAAACCTAATGCATGGCTAGAGCAACGTAACAAGTTTTTTAATAGCGGCCCAGAAACTGTAAATAATTAATTACAAAACTCAACGTAAAAACTCATCACTAAAAGAGGTTTTAATTATTTAAAACCTCTTTTTTATTTATATAAAACAATATTTTAAATATAACTCGCACTATTAGCCGCAGTTAATTTTGCCTCTAGTATTTCAAACCGTAATGTAAAAAACTAACATTTTAGTAAACGTCTTATTTAATTTACAGTTAGGCTATTTACTAAATATTGCCCCCCTCTTCCCCAAATCTAAAATCTGGTTGATTATCTAGCTCAATACGACAACAACACATAATCGCAGTAGCAATATTTATTGCAGGAGTAATAAAAAATGAGTGAAGCAAATAATCCACTAGGTTTAGTTGGTATTGAGTTTACTGAATACGCAACACCCGATGTAGACTATATGGATAAAGTGTTTACTGATTTTGGTTTTTCAAAATTAAAAAAATTCAAAGGCAAAGATATTGTCTACTACAACCAAAACGACATTCACTTTTTACTAAATAACGAACGCGATGGTTTTTCAGCAGAATTTGCTAAAAGTCATGGTCCGGCAATCTGTTCTATGGGCTGGCGCGTTAACGATGCGCAGCACGCATTTGAAACAGCGGTATCGCGTGGTGCAAAACCCGCAACCGATTCAACACACAAAGATCTACCTTATCCTGCTATCTACGGTATTGGCGACAGCCTAATTTACTTTATTGAGCAGTTTGGCGATAAAGGCACTATTTATCAAAGCGACTTTGAAGATTTAGCCACAGCAAACATTGTTGATGATAAAGGGTTTATGCGCATCGACCATTTAACTAACAACGTTTATAAAGGCACAATGGAAACATGGGCTAACTTTTATAAAGATGTATTTGGTTTTACAGAAGTCCGTTATTTTGACATTAAAGGTCAAAAAACAGCGCTTATTTCGTATGCTCTTAAATCACCTTGTGGCACCTTCTCTATTCCAATCAATGAAGGTAAAGGCAACGACAATAACCAAATTGATGAGTATCTAGGCGAATATAACGGCCCAGGTGTTCAGCATTTAGCGTTTTTAACTGATGATTTAGTGAGCTCACTTGATAAGCTTGATAAATCGACCATTGCTACTTTAGATATTATTCCAGAGTACTACGATACTATTTTTGACCGTGTACCTTGGGTTGCAGAAGATAAAGAAAAAATTCGTGAGCACCAAATACTCGTAGATAGCCAAAGTGAAAATTGCTACTTATTACAAATATTTTCTAAGAACTTATTTGGACCAATTTTCATTGAAATGATCCAACGTGTTGACGATGGCGGCTTTGGCGAAGGTAACTTCCAAGCGCTGTTTGAATCAATTGAACGCGATCAAGAGCGTCGCGGCGTTTTATAACTTTTTGAGTAAATTAAAAGCAGCGATTTTCGCTGCTTTTTGTCGTTTTAAATTTAAAAAGTATTGTGCCAAGCACTAGTATGATTAAATAAACCATACCTTGTCGCTATACAGTAAAAATAAAAAGGAAATGTAATGAGCCTTATTAACGAAACCCATGATATTAATTTAACAAGCTGGGTAAGCTCGGCAAATAATGCAGAGTGTGATTTTCCGATTCAAAATTTACCTTTTGCAGAGTTTCGCACCAAAGGCACTAATGAGACCTTTCGTGGCGGTGTAGCCATAGGCGATCAGGTTATCGATTTAGCAAAATTAAGCCATTTAAACATTTTTACCGGTGATGCTAAAACAGCGCTTGATGCAGCAAGCGAATCTACATTAAATACGTTTATGGGGCTTGGCCAACAATATTGGTCTGCACTGCGTTTAGCACTTTCAAAAGCACTTCGCGAAGGCGCAAAACAACAAAAAGAAATTGAAAGTACATTAATAGCCCAAGCTGATATAGAGTTTTCACTCCCGTGTCGCATTGGTGATTACACCGACTTTTACACCTCAATTTACCATGCAACAGCCGTTGGTAGCTTATTCCGCCCTGATAACCCATTACTGCCTAACTATAAATGGGTACCAATTGGCTATCATGGTCGCTCTTCATCTATTGATGTATCAGGGCAAACCTTTCATCGACCTAAAGGGCAAACAAAAGCGCCTGATGCTGAAACACCTTCTTTTGGCCCATGTAAACGCCTAGATTATGAGCTAGAACTTGGTATTTACTTAGGTAAAGGCAATGCACTTGGCGATGCCATAGCCATTGAGAATGCTGAAAATCATGTATTTGGTTTTTGTGTATTTAACGATTGGTCAGCACGTGATTTACAAGCATGGGAATACCAACCTCTAGGCCCATTTTTAGCTAAGAACTTTGCATCAACCGTATCGCCTTGGATTGTAACCACTGAAGCACTAGCCCCTTATAGAACAAGCTGGACACGTGATGAAAACGATCCGCAACCTATGGCGTATCTAGAGTCTGCGGCTAACCGAGAGCAAGGTGCGTTTGATATTCAGATGGATGTTAAAATTCAGACTGAAAAAATGCGCAGCGAAGGCCACTCACCTGCACAAGTCTCTACTTCTAGCTTTAAGCACTCTTACTGGACTGTAGCGCAAATGGTAACGCACCATACAGTTAATGGGTGTAACTTTATGCCAGGTGATATGCTGGGCTCTGGTACGCAGTCAGGCCCAACTCATGAAGAAGCAGGCTCTTTATTAGAGCTTTCTCGTGGTGGTAAAGAAAAAATAACACTCAGTAATGGCGAACAACGCAGCTTTTTAGAAAATGGCGATAACGTGATTATGCGCGGCTGGTGTGAAAAATCAGGTTTTGCGCGCATTGGCTTTGGAAGTGTAGAAAGTACAGTGCTTCCTGCTAAATAACCCATTTATTTAAGGCAAATAAAAAGCCAGCTAGTTAATTAACTAGCTGGCTTTTTTATACTTAACGTGCTTAGTGATTAAAGTTCTTTTTCAACTTCATCAAATAGCGCTGTAATGTTTTGCTCAGGCTCTTTTGTTGCCAAGCTCACTACTACAATTGCGATGCTCGCTAAAATAAAGCCAGGTACAATTTCGTACATGTAGCTGCTTAAGCTTTGTCCATCAATAGTAAATGGTGAGTAAATCCAAAACAGAACAGTACCCGCACCTACAACCATACCGGCTAACGCACCTTCAAAGTTCATACGCTTCCAGTAAAGGCTAAATAGCACAAGAGGACCAAATGCCGCACCAAACCCAGCCCACGCATTACTTACTAAGCTTAAAATTGAGCTGTCTCTGTCATACGCTAGATAAATAGCACACAGTGCAACCGCTGCAACACTAATACGCCCTACAGTAACAAGCTCGGTATCGCTTGCTTCTTTACGTAAAAATGTTTTGTAAAAGTCTTCTGTTAACGAGCTTGAACTAACAAGCAGTTGAGAAGAAATAGTGCTCATTATGGCAGCTAAAATTGCAGCTAATAAAAAGCCAGCAATTAATGGGTGGAATAATAGCTCTGAAAGAATTAAGAAAATTGTTTCAGGGTCATCAACCACAATGTTGTTTTCATAGGTGTACGCTGCACCAAATAAACCAGTGCCTACAGCACCAATGGCTGCAACAATCATCCACGTCATACCAATACGACGTGCTGTTGGCATGTCTTTAACGCTGCGTACTGACATAAAGCGTACAATAATATGCGGTTGACCAAAGTAACCTAAGCCCCATGCCATTGCAGATATAATACCTAACGCAGAGCCCGCACCAATCCAGTTAAGCATATCTGGATTAACACTGTGTAGTGTTGACTCAAGTGGTTGCTCTAATAGTGAATAAGCAACTGTTGGTACAAGTATTAAGGCAATAAACATAATACAGCCTTGTACAAAGTCAGTTAAGCTTACCGCTAAAAAACCACCAAATAAGGTATATAAAACAACAACACCCGTAGTGATATATAAGCCCATCTCGTAGCTTAAACCAAACGAGCTTTCAAATAGTTTACCGCCAGCTACAACGCCAGAAGACGTATAAAGCGTAAAGAACACAATAATTACGACAGCTGAAACTACGCGTAGAAGGTTTGATTTATCGTTAAAACGATTAGAGAAGTAATCTGGGATTGTAATTGAGTCGTTTGCTTTTTCTGTATAAACACGCAACCTTGGTGCTACAAGAAAGTAGTTTAACCAGGCACCAATTACTAAACCTATTGCTATCCATGTACTACTAAAGCCAGTAACGAACATCGCGCCAGGTAAACCCATTAAAATCCAACCGCTCATATCTGATGCGCCAGCAGATAACACTGCAACACTTGGCGATAAGCTTCGTCCACCTAACATATAACCCGATACATCACTTGTAGATTGTTTGTATGCATAAAGTCCGATGCCAAGCATGACTACAAAATACAATGCCAGTGAAATAATCATTCCTGTTTCCAAATTCGCCTCCACAAAGTTGTATAAAACAGGCTTTTAATCCTAATAATGACTCTTAAAATATTATAATGAAGACACTATTGGGGTAAAAACCATCCTTCTCGACTATATCATGCTTAAAGGTGATAACTCCAACTTGTTACACAACAGTGAATAAAAAACATGTAAATCGAACATTTAACATTCAAACAGCAAAAACAACGTTAATTTATGTTGTATATATTGCTAATATTTAATAACAATTTATTAAATCAATAATAATTTACTAATGCTATTTAGAGCGTTTTCCCATATATTATAGCCATAGCCACTTATATTAATTTGTACGGAATTTTTTATGTATTTTTATGCTGCACGCCAACCTATTTTAGACCGCGAAAAGGAGCTCGTTGGGTACGAGCTGTTATTTCGTGATGGCGTAGATAACGTATTTCCAGACATAGATGGCGATGAAGCAACGACTAAATTAATTGAAGGTAGCCAATTCAATTTTGGCCTTGAAGATTTAACTGATAATAAACCAGCCTATATTAACTTTACTCTTGAGACCTTACTAAAAGGTTACCCAACCATGTTGGGTAAAGACACGGTAGTAGTAGAAATACTCGAAACCGTTCAACCAGGTAAGCGCTTACTCGCTATAGTTAAAGATTTAAACGAAAAAGGCTATACACTGGCACTAGATGACTATATTCACCAACCTGTATGGCGCCATTTTTATCCTTTTATCAATATTATAAAAATAGACTTTTTAAGCACTGATGAAGAAACCATAAAAAAAATAATTAGTGATTTAAAACCGTTCCCACATATTAAGCTGTTAGCTGAAAAGGTAGAGACGTATGAAACCTATAATTTAGCTCTCGAATTAGGGTTTGATTACTTTCAAGGGTTCTTTTTCTCTAAACCAGAAATGGTGCAAAGCAAAGCGCTCCCACCCTCTGAAATGGCTCTCGCTGAGCTTCTTTACGAGACATCATCGGTTGAAATGGATCTTAAAAAAATCACCGATGTATTCGAGCGCGACGTAAATTTGTCGTATAAACTTTTACGCTACTCAAACTCTGCGGCGTTTGCGCGTAGGGCTGAAATTAGTACCATTAAACAAGCTCTTATCGTATTAGGTGCCAACGAAATTAAAAAGCTACTCTCTCTGTTATTTGCCGCTCAGGTATCTGCAGATAAACCAGTGGAGCTTATTCGATTATCTCTGACTCGTGCGCGCTTTGGTGAGCTGTTGGCTATTTCTCATGGTCAATTTAAAGATACTGGCATGGCCTTTTTAACCGGTATGATGTCGCTTATGGACGCTATTTTAGATGAAAGCATGGAAAGCGTGATGCAAAAGCTCCCTCTTTCTGCAGAAATAAAAGCAGCACTATTAAATGACGAAGGTTTATTAGCACAGTACCTAAATTTAGTTAAATTTTATGAGCATGCTGATTGGGAAGCCGCTAATAACATTGCACAGCAATTAAAGCTAGGCGAGGAAGTTGCCGATGCTTACCATGAAGCGTTAACTTGGGTAAATGAACAAATGCAGTTAATGGTTAAAGAGTAGCTATGTTTATATACAGACTTACGAATTAACTATATAAAAAAATGCCAGCAGTTGCTGGCATTTTTTTATGGGTTCAATTTATAGGCTTTCTAAGAAGTCTTCATCAAAGTCTTCTGGCTCTTCTTTAATTGGCGGGTTGCCATCGTACAGCTCATACAGCTGGCGCTGAAAGTAAATATCTTTAACAAACAAGTACGGGTCTAATGAATCGTTAAGTAGACCTTCTTGCGGAATAAGCGCCGCACGAGCTTCAACCGCTTTTAACGCAAACACTAAAATAGTTTGTGGTGTAGTAAGTGCTATTTCAGGTAATACAAAGTTATCTACTACATCGCCCGTTAAATTACGCGCTGTTGTTGGCCCCATAGCCGGAAGCATAATATAAGCACCGTCGCCAACGCCCCACACGCCTAGTGTTTGGCCAAAATCTTCATCTACCAGCTCAAGCCCTAGTGAGCTTGCCACATCAAAAATACCAAAAATACCTACTGTTGAGTTTACTAAAAAACGTGCAAGGCTTACCCCTGCATTACCTGCTTTACCCTGCAGGCCTGCGTTAACCATATCAACTGGCGCACTAATGTTATCAGTAAAATTAACAATACCATTTCGCACCGGCACCGGGGTTACTTCAACATAACCAACCGCAACAGGACGTAAAATATAAGCATCAAGTATGTCCATATTAAAGTCATACAATGGGCGGTTAATGCTTTGTAGCGGATCGCGCTCATCAACTTTGCTTTGTGGTACTTGAGCACATCCGGCTAGTACCAATAAACATAAAAAAGTAAAACTGTGCTTTAACATCTAATGTCCTTAAGGTATTAATGTATCAATTTGAAGTTGGTAATCACTTAGGCCTTCACGCTGAAGTGTGTCAGAGTGCCCTTCGAGCTCGCCGCTGCTTGGCATAACCGACTCATCGTTTGAAATCCTAGCAGATATAACGATGTTTTTGGCGCTTGATAAGTTTAAACCAGCAACCATTGCATTGGCATCGGTTAGTTCAACACTTATCGGGAAACTATACTCTTTAAGCTTTACAACCGCTAGAGGCATTGGCGAGCCTTGAGCGGCTTTTGCAAATACAAACAAAATGCCTTTTTCTGGCTGCTTATTTTGAAGCTCGTCAGATAAACTAACCGTTACGCTAATGGCGCTACTCGTTGATACAGGCATAACCGAGCCTTCATTTTGCATTTGCTGCTCTATATCGGCTATACGCTGAGAGATCATTGCATAACGGGTATCGCTTTGTTCCATGCTAGCAAGCAACACTTCAAAGGCAGCTTTAGCTTGCGGCCAATCTTTTCGCTCATAAGCAATAAGTGCTAATAAAGATATAGCATCTAAATTAGTTGGCTCTACTTTTAATACCTTAGAGAGCATACCTGCTGCGCGTGTCATATTCTCTTCACTACCTTCAAGCAATAAAACTTGGCTGTAGCTAATTAACACCTGCATGTTATCTGGGTTCATACGCAGGGCTTTATCAAATGACTGCTGCGCCATATCAAACTCATTTAGCGACATAGCTACACGCCCTAGTAGCATCCATGCAACTTCGTCATCACCGGTTTCGCTAAGCTTAGTGCGCAGCGCTAAAGCAAATGCTTGTAACTCATTTTGCGTCAGGGGCTCGCCCTTTTGCATCACGGCACGCTCGCCATAATCAGCAAGGTTATCCATAGCATCATGCCAGGCAGCTATTTGCTGTTGGCTACCAGTAAATGTGTAAAAAACACCAGTAAGTGCCAGTAAAAATGCAGCACCAGTTAACGCGAATATACGGTTATTACCTTTACTGTTTAATGACTTTTCTGGTGATAACTCGTTTAATAAACGACGTTTTAATTCAATGACTGATTCACCATGACTTTGCGAGTCAATACGTTGGTTATCTAAATCAGTTTGTAACTCAACTAAACGCTGCTCATAAATGCTGATCAATTCAGCATTAGCATTATGAGTAATGGTTTGCACACGCTCTTTTTTTAAAAAAGGCAGCATAATAAATGCCAAAGCTATTAGTGTGAGTAAAGCAAAACACGCCCACATTAAAATCATTTAGTTTTGCTCCTGACGTTTATTTTGTGCAATTAACTTAGCTAGCTTGGCTTCATCATCACTATTCCAGGTTTGTTTAACCGACGCTTTACGCTGACGAATAACAATAAAGCCAAAACCAATTATTACAATCAGTACAGGTAAAACCCACAGTACTAATGTGGCCGGTGTAACTGGCGGATCGTAATGAACAAAATAACCGTAACGATCAATCATATAATCGATTACTTCGTCTTTTGTTTTGCCATCTTTTACTAATGTTAATACTTTATCGCGTAAATCCTTTGCCACTATTGCATCTGAATCTGCAATATTTTGGTTTTGACATTTAGGGCAACGTAGCTCTTTAGTTAGCTCTTCAAAGCGCACCGCTTGCTCATTGTTGTCAAACTGGTAGCGGTCTTGCTCGGCATAAACAGCCATGCTTATAAAAAAGCTAAGGGTTAATAAAAATAGTCTCATTAATTTAGCTCCTGAATAACAGGAGCAAATTTAGCGCGCCATACACGAGGGTTTAAATCTCCCGTATGGTGCAATAAAATTTTACCTGTTTTATCTACTAAAAAAGTCTCTGGCGCACCCGATACGCCTAAATCGAGAGAAAGCGTGCGGTGCAAATCAAGTATATTAAACTGATATGGGTCACCTGCTCGGCCAAGCATATCCGTTACATCAGTACGTAAAGCCTGCATATCAAATGGGCCATCAAAATCAGCGTCATAGCCTTGAACATAATAAAGACCAATAATTTTTACGCCTTGCTCACGCAGTTTAGTTAAGTAACCAAGCTCAACTAAACACGTTGGGCACCATGTACCCCACACATTGAGTAAATATACTTCGCCTTTTAGGCTTTCGTTGGTCCAGCGCTTATTGTCTTGCATTAAATCGGATAAATTAAATTCAGGCATATTTTGCCCAATTCGCCCCGTTTGAATTTCACGCGGGTTAGCAAATAAACCTTGGTATAAAAACACACATAAAAATATAAATATTAATAACGGCGCAATAGCTAAAATTTTACGGTTCATTACGCATTCTCCAACGCTTTTTTACGTGTGCTTGCTGATGTACGGTAACGTTTATCAAATAAAATCATAAAACCAGCTAGTGATATAAGTACACCACCAATCCACATCCAGCGAACAAAAGGTTTATGGTAAATACGTAGCGACCAAGCACCTTTACTTAATTGCTCACCCAGCGCTAGATACAAATCGCGGGTAAAGCCGGCATCAATTGCCGCTTCGGTCATAAATTGCATGCCTATATCATATTTACGTTTTTCTGCATGCAGTTGAGTAACTAATTCGTTATTTTTTAATACTGATACCACGCCAGCGTGCCCGCTGTAGTTAGGGCCGCGTATACTTTTAACCCCTTCAAAACGGTATTCGTACTGGTTAAGCGTTACAATATCGCCTTGCTTCATCGATACGTCGCGCTCCACCGAGTAAGCAGAAGTCAGCGTTACCCCAGCAATTACAAAGGCAAGGCCAACATGGCCAAGCACCATGGCCCAGTAACTTACACCTAAACGTTTAAAGCCTTCTTTTAATGTGCCGTGCACAGACGCTTTTGCGTATAAATCAATTGCAGTTGAAACAGCAACCCATACACCTAGGGTAGTCGCTAATAAAGTGAGCGGTTTAACTACGTCATAACTTGAGAACAACCATGCACAGGTAATAACCACACTGACTAGCACACCCATTAATACTTTATTTTGAAGTACTGCCCACTTGTTTTGTTTCCAGCGTAAAAATGGCCCTATTCCCATTAAAATGGCAAATGGCACTAACAAAATGGCAAACATTTTATTAAAAAACGGTTCGCCAATAGAAATACTGCCAAGACCCATTTCTTTGTGCACCATAGGTAACAATGTACCTAGCAATACAATAAGGGTTGCTACAACTAAAAATATGTTGTTAAGCCATAAAGCGACTTCGCGCGATACAAACTTGTAACGCCCTTCACTTTTAACTTGTGATACACGCAGTGCATAAAGCGATAAACCGCCGCCAACAACTATGCCCAAAAACGCGAGAATAAACAGGCCGCGGTCTGGGTCTGTGGCAAATGCGTGAACCGATACAATAATGCCCGAACGTACTATAAAGGTACCCAAAAGGCTTAACGAAAATGCGGCAATAGCCAGTAATACTGTCCATGATTTAAACACACCACGTTTTTCGGTCACGCTAAGAGAGTGCAATAAGGCCGTGGCAACCAACCAAGGCATAAGTGAAGCGTTTTCTACTGGATCCCAAAACCACCAGCCGCCCCAGCCAAGCTCCGAATAAGCCCACCAGCTGCCAATGGTAATACCTAAACTTAAAAATCCCCATGCAGTCATTGTCCAAGGACGAGACCACTTAGCCCAAGTATTATCTAACTTACCTGTTAAAAGTGCAGCAATAGCAAATGAAAATGCAACCGATAACCCCACATAACCCATGTAAAGTAATGGTGGGTGAATAATCATGCCTGGATCTTGCAGTAACGGGTTTAAATCGCGCCCCTCTACCGGAAAATACGGCAGTAAACGCTCAAACGGGCTTGAAAGCAGTAGCGTGTACATCATAAAGCCCACGCCTAAAAAGCCTAGCACTCCTAAAACACGAGCACGCAATACCCAAGGTAGTGACTGAGAACGCACTGCTACCACGGCGGTCCAGCCAGCTTGCATGACTAACCACAGTAAAATAGCCCCTTCGTGGCCACCCCAAGTAGACGTAATTTTATAATACCAAGGTAAAGTACTACTTGAATGATACGCCACATAAGAAACGGTAAAGTCATCAGTTAAGCTGGCATAAATAAGTGCCGCAAACGAAATAAGAACAAAAACAAACTGCCCAACAGCTAAAGAAGGGGCTGCACGCATTAAACGAAGATTACCGGTATGCGCGCCCCATAGCGGAAATATACACAGTAAAACGCTTAGCACCATGGCAAGCGTTAAAGAAAAATAACCGAGTTCTGGGATCATATTAGCTACCGCTATCTAGGTTGTATTTTGGTTTTTCGTGTTTAATTCCTTTTACTGCCTCTGCTACTTCTGCAGGCATGTATTCTTCATCATGCTTTGCAAGTACTTCAAAGGCTTCAATTACATTTGGTTCAATAAGAACGCCTTGCGCTACAATCCCTTGTCCTTCACGGAATAGGTCTGGCAAAATACCTTGGTACTTAATCGTTACCAATGGGCCTATATCGATTAATTTAAAGCTAACTTGTAAGCTTTGCTCATTACGTATTACCGAGCCAGGCACTACCATACCGCCTATACGCAATTTTTGGCCTATTTGGGGTTTTTCTTTATCAGGGCCTTTACCATCTATTAACTCGCTTGGCGTGTAAAATAAGTTTATGTTTTCTTGCAGTGCATACAGCACTAAGCCAATAGAGGCACCAACACCAAACAATACTGCAATAATTACCAATAGGCGCTTCTTACGTCTTGGGTTCATGAGGTTTGTTCCTGCTTCGCTTTTTTAATACGCGCTTCTCGCGCAACTTGCTGCTCTACCGAGGCCATAATACGTTTTGTATCACGCAAAGAGCTAATTAAAATACCTAATAAAATTAAGGCGCATGTGCCAAAAGAAAGCCACACATAAAAACCGTAGCCTCCCATTGCAATAAAATCAGAAAAAGAGTCAAACTGCATATTTACCCCTTATTTAACAACGCACGTACCCATGGGCGGTGTTTTTCGCGTTGTAAAATTTCATTTTTAAGACGAATTAAAGTCACAGTACCTACAAAAGCAGCAAAGGCTAAAATGTTCACCATAAGTGGCCAAAACATACTAGAGTCGATTGCTTTTGTATCGAGTTTGGTAATGGTGGCGCCTTGGTGAAGCGTATTCCACCACTCTACTGAGTAATGAATAATAGGTAGGTTAATAACCCCCACAATGGCTAAAATAGACGCGGCGCGCCCTGCTGCTTTTTTATCTTCAAATGCATGATAAAGCGAAAGCACACCTAAATATAAAAATAATAAAATGAGTTCAGAGGTTAAGCGTGCATCCCACACCCACCATGCTCCCCACATAGGCTTGCCCCAAGCTGCACCGGTAATTAAAGCAATGGCAGTAACACATGCTCCCACAGGGGCAATAGCTATAACCGCTAATTCGGCATTTCGTAATTGCCACACTAAAGCAACAATGGCGGCAATAGCCATAGAGGAATACGCACCCATAGACAAAATAGCCGACGGCACATGAATGAAAATAATACGGTAGCTGTCTTTTTGTTGGTAGTCGGCAGGCGCAAACCCTAAGCCCCAAATCCAACCAACAAGCATACTTATAACCGTAACAACGGCAAAATAAGGCAGTAACGTATTACATAACTGGTATGCTCGCTCTGCTTTTGCGTAGGGATGTAACCACTTCCACATATTAACTTACACTCACTTTCAATGCTGACGATATGGCGATGGGTGCACACATAATAGCAACTACTAACATGGCCCCAAGAATGGCAAGCTGGCCGCTATAATCCAGCGACATAGTGCTGGTATCAATGGCAGACGTTGCAAAAATTAAAACAGGAATATACAAAGGCAGCACCAGTAAGCTCATTAATATGCCACCTTTTTGTAATCCCACGGTAAGCCCAGCCCCAATTGCGCCGATAAAACTCAAAAGTGGCGTGCCTAATAATAATGTTAATACGGTTGCAAGTAGCGCAGAGCTCTCTAAATTAAGCAATAATGCGAATAAAGGCGTCATAAGTACTAAAGGCAACCCTGTTACAACCCAATGTGCCGCCACTTTTGCCAGTACAGTGAGTGATAATGGATAGGATGAAGCAATAAGCTGCTCAAGCGAGCCATCGTGGTAGTCATCTCTAAATAACTTATCAAGCCCAAGCATGGTTGAGAGCAATGCGGCCACCCAAATAATACCTGGTGCCATACGTGCTAATAGACCGGGCTCTGGGCCAATAGCTAACGGGAACAACGAAATAACAATTAAAAAAAACAAAATAGGATTTACTATTTCAGCGCGCTGGCGAAACGCAAGCTTTACATCTTTACTGAAAACCGCACTAAACAGCAGCCAATATGAATGTTGACGAGTCATTAGTGACGGTACTCCAAGGTCACGGTTTGCAGGTTTTCAAACTGGGTTGTTAGGTCTTGGTGGGTAGTAAGTAAAATAGCACCACCGCTATTTAAGTGTTCACTAAAGCGCTGCTGTAAAAAGGCCACCCCACTTTTATCAAGCGCGGTAAAGGGCTCATCAAGCACCCACAATTTTGCATCACTTAACCAAAGCCTAACCAACGCCACTCGGCGCTGCTGCCCTGCAGAGAGCATTCTTACCGGCACATCTTCAAGGCCTACTAAACCAAGCTTGGCTAAAATGGGATATAGGTCGGGCTCGTTAGTATAACCATTAATGTGAAGCCAGTGACGAACGTTTTCGATTGCACTGAGCTGCACATTGACACCTGTTTTATGGCCGATAAATAACAGCTCACGCGCGTACTCTTCATAATGCTTACCAATTGCTTGCTGATTATAAAAAATAGCGCCTTCATCAGGCACACTAAAACCTGCGATAATACGCAATAATGATGTTTTACCAGCCCCATTAGGACCCGCTAATTGCATGATTTGACCGCTATTTAGGCTAAAATTAAGATCCGCAAACAAACAACGTTCTTGCTTGATGCAGGTGACGGACTTAATGTGTAACAAGATGACGTTTCTCTATGCCAAAAATTAGGCGTTAGTCTACCATAATGATAGGGTAATACGAATATTGCTTTAAAATCGATTCACGAAAAATAACGAAAACTTGATTTAAAATAATGAATAATCCAACGCAAATCACATTAACTAATTCTGTTGTTAACAACCACACTGCGAATACCTCTTCACAGGAGTTAGTACAATTACCTGAACATGTGCTTGCGGCAAAAAACATTCAGTTTTCAAAAGGCTCTATTACACTCGATGTATTTATTGATAAGCATTGGCAAACACTTCGCTTAGGCACCACTAATGCGCCACAAAATTTAGATAAAATAGCAAGTGCTAACATACAACTTAGCTCAGATGGCAAGCAATTAAATATAGTGCCAAACAACACCAGTATTACGCTTAATCAAGCACCGCAATTTCAACGTTTGCTAAACTTTGTGAGTACAGGAACTGAGGTACACAGCAAGCCTTTGCCTGTTAGTGTACAAGTCACCCCTTCGCCTAAGCTTGTTATACTCAATTTAAATGCCAGTATTGCAATTAACAAACAAACCGCAGAGCTTTTAAGCTCAGAGCAACCTTTGCAAATTGTAATGAATGCAACTAACAAAGGTACACAAATCAACATTATTAATCGCTTTGCCGATACAGTGCATACACATACCATCAGCCAAAATAAAGTGGCTAATTTATTGGCTAACTTACTACCTAACGCACAATTAAAAGCAACCCCAAACCTTGCCATTATTACTAAGCCCGAGCAATCTGGGTCTTTTACAACAGCGTTAAATTCAAAGCAACTGAGTGAGTTACCAAATAAAGCTGTTGCCGTTACTATTTCAAGCCAAGCAGATAAGCTGTTAATAAAAACAAATTTACCCACTGTCCAGGTTTCGCTTAACAACTCTTTTAGTAAGCCTTTTTCCGACTTATTATCAGCGCAACAGCAGCAAAGCCCATCAAGTGCTACAAGCGATAAAACAAGCCTTCAACTGAGCGCGCAAAGTCCTATTAAGTCGTGGCTTAAAACAAGCTATACCGATTTAAAAACCCGTATTAACGACGCTGTTAAATATTTCGAAAACAAACCTTTTGCAAGTTCAGTAACGCAGCAAACACTGCAAACTAAGGGAGAGACAAATAAACCTGAAGCCGCGCCACTTTTAAATACGTTAAGTGGGAGTAATTTAGCAAAAATAAATATAACTGAAGGTTTATCAGCTCAACCACTAGTACAAAACACACAAGTATTGGCTAAGCACTTCAATCAGCTAGCGCCACTGGTGCAGTTTACCCAACAACTAAAAGCAAACGTATCACTGTGGCAATCACCTAATAGCGCTGGTTTAACAAAAAACATTAGCAATATGCAGCCTAGCAAGGCCAGCATTTTAAGCGCTCCTCAATTGCCGACTAAGCCAAACAGTACGAACAATGCCGCGATACAATTAAAAATAGTAAGTAACCTCACCTCACCTATGACTGCACCTAATGTTTCTAAGAGTCAGCAGCTACAACCTACTGAAGCTAAGCTATTAACCCCATTATTGAATTTGCCACCTTCAGCCTTAAAAGCCGATCCCCCTTTAAAGCATAGCCCTTTGTTAAGTGGCCAAATTACCGATATAGCAAACAAAGCAACGCAAAACACACCTGATTTAACGCGTTTAGTAAACCAAGCTTTTAATAGAATGGTTTCGAGTAATAATATTCACCCCGCGACCATACAGCGCGAGCTTTTAAGTACATTACAGCCATTACATACAAATAACGACAGCCTACAAAGCAGCTTTACTAAAGGGCTTGAACAGCTCGCGGTTACGATATTAGCGGCTCCTATAATCAATAACAGTACCTCGCCTATTAGCTTTAATAACCAAACCGGAGTAGATGCGCTACTCAATGTACTTTTACCTACTTTTAAGGTTGGAAACGGTGGCGAAAAATTAGTAGAGCAACTTCAGCTTGCACAAATACAAGAGCTAGCGGGTGAGCTTATACAAGTGAAGAACACACTTAGCCAAGTACAACTAACTACCCCAGCTCAGCAAAATGACTCTAACCCTTTGGCGCAATTTTTATTTCCAATGAAATTACCGCCTGAAGCTGGGCAAACAGAAATCACCTTAGGACAATATAAAAAGCCAAGCCATGATAAAACTCAAGATAAAAATGTTTGGTTTGTAAGGCTTAATTTTGACTACGCACAACTAGGCCAATTACAAATAATGGCAGAACTGATGGACAAGGCCCTTGATTGTCAGTTACTTGCCTCGAGCCAAGAAGTTAGTGCTATTGCCCACCCTCATTTAGATAACCTAAGAGCTAAATTGGCTCAACATGGGCTTCAAGTCGGGGAGCTTAATTTAAAGCGAGGCGATGCAAGTCATCAGTCTTTTTATCAATCTCATGCCATTATAAATATTAAGGTTTAATATGAGTGACACCGCAAATAAAGCCGCTAACAACAAATCAGCAATTGGGCTTTTGTACGAGGCAGGTAACACCCCTTCGGTAAGTGTTAAGGGATTTGGCGAACTCGCTGATGAAATAATTGCTGCGGCAAAGAAAAAAGGCATTATGATCCACGAAGATGAAGCTCTGGCTAAAACACTATCGCATTTAGAGTTAGGTGAAGAAATACCTAAAGAGCTCTATTACGTTATTGCCGAATTAATTGCTTTTTCGTATGTACTGCGCGGGCAATTTCCGCCTGGTTGGCAAGACTTTCAAGGTAAATTAAACATCAAAGCTTAAGGCTTATGTTTTCACAGGTTATCACCGCTCTAAAGCAAAAAAGACGCTATGCGTCTTTTTGTTTGTGTAACGAGAAGAGTAATTCAGCTTCGGCCCTGGGCAATTCGCATTCACGTATTACTTCATCTAAATCGGCGCCAAGCTCTACCATTTTAACAGCACGAGAATATATTTTTGCGTCTGGATCATCATACTTTTGCGCGGCTTGCTGCTGTATTAAATCTTGGTTTTGCTGCTCAACTTCAAGTACACGTTTACCTATACTTAATAACCCTGTTCTGAGCTCCGACACTTCACTGCGCAGAATGTGAGTTTGCTCTGAGGTATCTTTTAACTGCTGCGACATTGCATTTAGTTCAGCCGCTTGGTTATTTTTTAGTGCAACTATTAGCGCCAACGAAATTAAAGCTATCGCAAGCGCCGCTATCGCTATACTTAGTAACAACATAGTTTTAGTGGCAAAGCTTAAATATCGCTTAACTCATCCCATTCATCATCGCTAAGCAATTTATTTAAATCAACCAAAATAAGTAGTTCGTTATCGCGATTACATACGCCTTGGATGAACTTAGCGCTTTCTTCTGTACCCACATTTGGTGCACTGTCTATTTCTGAACTACGAAGGTACACAACCTCAGAAACACTATCAGCCAAAATACCAATAACTTGCTCTTCAGCTTCAATAATTAAAATTCGTGAATTATCAGTAGCATCAGCCGCAGCTAAACCAAAACGTGCACGAGTATCAATAACCGTTACTACATTACCACGTAAGTTAATGATACCAATTACATAAGATGGTGCGCCAGGTACTGGGGCTATTTCGGTATAGCGCAAAATCTCTTGCACTTGCATTACGTTTACACCGTAGGTTTCTTCCTCAAGCTTAAACGTTACCCACTGTAAAATTTCGTCATTATCTGCATTTTTATTTGCTGATAGTAGTCTGTCTTCACTCATGCTGTTACCCCGTAATGGTCGTTACTACTGACGGCTATCTAAGCCTTTTTCTAATAGTGCATTTAAATTATCTACATCTATTAAAGCACACATTTTTTCTTTAATGACACCAGCAAGCCAAGGGCGTTTGCCGTTGTTTGTTCGCCATTTTACATCTTCTTTACTCAATGTAATGTTATTTATTAACTTTTCTGCCAATAAACCCCAGTTACTATCGCCTAAAGTAATCAAATATTGATAGTTAAGAGACTCTTCAAGTTTTTCATCATATTTCTCTGGCATTACCCAACGCGCGGTATCTACTACATTGAGCTTCTCATCTCTATTTAGCATAACGCCTTTAAACCACTTTGGCTTACCAAATAGATGATTTACCTCACCTAGTTGATGAATTCCACCCAGTGCTTTTAATGGCACTGCTAATGTGAGACCTGCAACTTCAAAAAATAACGCCTGAAATTCCCCTTCAAAATAGTCTTCTTGACTTTGTAATAACGGTGCCTCTTCAGTGGTATGTTGGTTTTGTAGAGCCGATGGCGTTGCTATTGGTGCAATCTCTTCAGGAGCTGGCGATGCAGGTTCAGCCTCTACTGGCTCTTCTACTTGTTTAGTATAAAGTTGCTCAGTGGCTTTTAACTGCTCTTTAGGTTTTAAAAGTACGTCTTCATTTTGCAAGGCACTAGGCACTTGCTCGAGTAATTTTGCTACTGGCTCAAGGTTTTCCTCAGGCTCGTCTTCGCATAACAGCGCACCTAAGTATTGAGTCATTACTTTTTCATTAGCAAATAATTGCTTACTCATTCATTAACCTTGTTCAATTAAATAATCTAATAACGCTTTATACGCGTATACACCACGCGAACGTGGGCAAAATTCAATAGGCACTTTTTGTGCTAAGCTTGCATCTCTAAATTTGGTATCCACGGGTATCACGCCCGGCCACACCTTGTCTTTATATGTATTTTGCAATGTTTTATATGCTTCTAGCGATGCTTTAGTTCGCTTGTCATACATAGTTGGAATTATAGTATATTCATACTGTTTCGCTTGAGAGCTCTGCATTAATTCCATCGTGCGCATCATTCTATCAAGCCCTTTCAGTGCCAAAAACTCAGTTTGTACTGGCACTAAAATTCGTTCACTGGCGGCTAGGGCGTTTACCATTAAAACACCTAAAACGGGCGGGCAATCAAGCAGCGCATAATCGTAATGTTCACTGATTTTTGCAAGTGTTTTTTTAAGAATTAAACCCATTCCCGTTTTATTCCCCATACTCCTATCAAGCGTAGCAATAGCCATTGTTGCAGGGAGTATATCGAGGTTTTCCATCGTTGATGGGCAAAGCGCTTGGAGTATTTCTTCACTTTGCATTGATGTACCGCGGGCAAAAATATCGTAAACACTCACTTCTAAATCTTCAGAGTCGATACCAAAATAGTATGTTAGTGAAGCATGGGGATCAGTATCAATAAGCAGCACACGCTTACCCTGCAGCGCTAAAATCCCCGCCAGGCTAACAGCGGTTGTTGTTTTACCAACTCCACCTTTTTGATTTGCTACAGTCCAAATCTTCACATTTAGTCCTAATTACTGTTCATTGCGAGTGGTTATTCTGATCCCACCATGGGGCAACCGAATTATTTTAATTGTATCGTCGTCTGAGGGAAGCTCGATCTCAGGCTCTAAAGCTTGCTGCTCCTGTTTAGGTTCGCTCTCGCTTTCAGGGTCTTGTTCTGGCAAGCCATATTTCGAAAGAGCAATCACTACTTTTCGATTTTCAGCGCGGCCTTGCTGCGTGTCGTTATCAGCAAACGGAGAGTATTGACCATAGCCTTCAATTGCCATTCTCGCAGGGTTAATACCTAAAGCTTCTAGCTCTACTAAAATTGAGGTGGCCCTAGCAACCGAAAGTTCCCAATTTGAGCGAAATATCTCATTGCGGATTGTTTCGTTATCAGTATAGCCTCTGACCCTTACATAGTTATCTACGGGTGCAATAATATCGTTAACAATCTTAACTACTTGCTTTGCCCTTGAATGCGCTACAGAGCTACCACTAGAGAACAGCATCCCAGAGCTAAGCTCTATAATAAGCCAATCCTGATTAAGTTCTAAACTTGCTTCGCCATCACGTATTTCATCAATAAGCGCCGATTGCAGTTTAGTTAATAAACTATCAAGTGGCTTACCCAAGTGCTTTTGTTTTATGTTGCTCGTATCACTTTGGCCATCAAGTAACTCAGGGCCAGACTCTTGCTTTTGAATACTTTCACCATATAAAAGCTCCTGCTCAGGGGTAACTCTATCGGTAAGTAGCCCTTCACCAGTTACGCCTTCGCCTTGTTGCGAATGCTGCCTTGCTGATTTATCAAAGACGTGCTCTAAGGAGTCTGAAAGAATTTGAAAGCTTTCTTCTTTATTGATCGCGATTGCATACATCACGACAAAAAATGCAAACATGATGGTCATGTAATCCGCATAAGACACTAACCAACGTTCCGTATGTTGGCTTTTTTCAGAAGATTGACGTAGTCGCCGGCGTAACATAAATGTTATTCAACCACTACATTAGGACGCTCTGTGCGGTAAGCTTCAAGTTTTAATTCTATGTTCAATGGGCTTTCACCTAGGCTTATCGCAATAACACCTTCAGCCATCATTTCGTGATAAAGCATTTTTTGCTCCACACGCTGCCTTAATTTATTGGCCATAGGTAAAAAGAGTAAATTTGCCAAGCCTACACCATAAATTGTGGCGATAAATGCTGTAGCAACCCCTGCACCCAGCTTTTGCGGATCGGTAATAAAAGACATGGCTTGAATAAGGCCTAGTACAGCACCTAAAATACCGATTGTGGGACTATATCCGCCCATCGCTTCATACACTTTACTTGATTCAAGTAAGCGGTCTCGCTCTAGCATTAAATCAATTTCAAGGGTGTCGCGTAATTTTTGTTCTGAGCAGCCATCAACTAATAAACTTAAGCCTTTGGCTGCATATGGATCTGGATGACTAAGCGCCTCATTTTCAAGAGCTAAATACCCTTCTTGGCGAGCCTTATGAGACCAGCTTTTGATTTGTTCTATTGCTTTTTCAATATCATAATTAGGCGTAAAAAATACCCAATGGCTCATGCTCAACGTTTTTTTAAACGTACTGGTTGCTGTTTGCAGCATTACAGCACCTAAGGTGCCACCTAATACAATTATAAGCGCTGGGCCATTAAATAAAGCTGATACTACCCCGCCCTCTAAAGAGTAACCAATCGCGATGGCACCTAAAGCGATTATTAACCCTAAAACAGAGAGCTTATCCACAATTTGTTTCTCTTTTTATTCTTGAGGCAACGTCGTTTAACGCTAAATGCTCTGAAGCAAGCCCTGCATTTGCTATAGCTTGTGGCATACCATAAACAACACAGCTTTTTTCATCTTGCGCCCATATTGTTGCGCCTGTTTGCTTGAGCATACGAGCACCATCACGTCCATCAGCTCCCATACCCGTGAGAACAATAGCTAATACATCACCCAGATAGCTCTTGGCTACACTTGCAAAAGTTACGTCAACGCTCGGTTTATAACTAATACGCTCACTATTATCTTCAAATACACGTAGTGTTTTATTACCACCACGTCCCTCAACCATCATCTGCTGTCCACCTGGCGCTAAATAGGCAGTTCCAGCTTCTAAGCGGTCACCTTGTTGAGCTTCTTTAACGCGAATTTTACACAGGCCATTTAATCGCGCTGCAAAAGCAGGAGTAAATGCGGCAGGCATATGCTGAATAAGTAAAATAGGGTGTGGGAAATTTGCTGGTAATTGCGTAAGAATAGTTTGTAGTGCAACTGGCCCACCCGTTGATGTGCCAATTGCCACCAATTGATATTTTTTCCCGCTGGCACGCGTTGGTAAAGTCTGCGCTGAGCTTGGTTGCTCAGAAGCTGTACGTTGAAAGCTTCTATCGGGTTGCCTAACCGATGTACTTGCAGGCGGCACTTTATTGCTAACGGGTGAAGTAACTCGGCTTGGAGCTAATGGCTTTATAGGGCGAGGAGCACGTCTGCGACCAATTTCTTTTACTTTAGCTTGCAATAGCTTAATTGCATCTTCGTTATTGCGTGCTATGTCTTCAAACTTTTTAGGTAAAAAGTCCATCGCACCTGCATCTAGTGCATCTAAAGTTGCTGTAGCACCATCACGTGTAAGCGAAGAAAACATTAAAATGGGCGTCGGATTACTCGCCATAATTTCTTTAACAGCACTAATTCCATCAAGCACTGGCATTTCCACGTCCATGGTGATCATATCAGGGCGTAGTTGAGCCGTTTTTTCCACAGCCTCTCTGCCATTAACGGCAAAACCAATTACTTCAATACCGCTGTCATGTTCTAGGATTTCGCTTACTCTGCGGCGAAAGAAACTGGAATCGTCAACAACTAAAACTTTTACGGCCATTGCGCTCTCTTATTAAATTTATTTGCAGGCACAGATGAATGTGCCCGCTTTTTATCCTGCGTAATGCTTAAGCATATTTGGCACATCAAGAATCAATGCTATACCACCATCAGAGGTAATAGTTGCACCTGCCATTCCCGGAGTACCTTGTAGTAACGCATCAAGAGGCTTAATTACTACTTCTTCTTGGCCAATTAATGAATCAACTACAAAGCCTACTTGCTGAGTACCAATTTGTACAATAACAACATGCCCTTGGGCTTTACGTTGTGAACAATCAGCGCCTTTAACTAACCAGTGCTCTAGGTAAAATAACGGTATCGCTTTTTTACGCACAATAATGGTTAATTGACCGTCAACCACATTAGTTTTAGTTAAGTCGAGATGGAATATTTCACTCACACCAGCCAACGGCAGAGCAAATGTTTGCTCCCCTACCACCACCATTAATGTTGGTAAGATAGCTAATGTTAGCGGTACTTTGATTTCTAAAACAGTACCAACGCCTAGCTCTGATTGAATATTTACAGAACCATTGAGTTGTGTGATTTTAGTTTTAACCACGTCCATACCCACACCACGACCAGAAATATCAGATATTTCTTCTTTGGTAGAAAAACCTGGTGCGAAAATAAGGTTATATGCTTCAGTGTCTGATAAGCGGCTTGCTTGGTCGTGATCTAGCACGCCTTTGCTTATTGCTATTTTTTTCAGTTTTTCAGCGTCCATACCTGCACCATCATCTTTAATGGTTAGCAAGATATGATCACCTTCTTGCGATGCAGATAATGTAACGTTACCTGTTCTTGGCTTGCCAGCAGCTTCACGATCTGCAGGCATTTCAATACCATGATCCACTGAGTTTCGTACTAAATGCACAAGAGGATCAGCAAGTGCCTCGACTAAGTTTTTATCTAAGTCAGTCTCTTCACCTACTAGCTGTAAATTAATATCTTTATTTAAGCTTCGAGCTAAATCACGAACAACACGCGGAAAACGACCAAATACTTTCTTGATTGGCTGCATCCGAGTTTGCATAACAGCGCCTTGAATATCAGCAGTCACCACATCTAGGTTTGAAATAGCTTTACCCATTGCTTCACTGTCTGTATAGGTCGCTAGGCTTACTAACCTGTTACGAACTAATACAAGTTCACCAACCATATTCATAATTTGATCAAGGCGTTTAGTATCAACTCGAACCGTTGTTTCTGCAGGTGGTGGCGTCGCTTTTTTAGGGGCCGTGTTACTAGCTGGTTTTTCTACAGGTTTAGGAGTAGGTGCGGCTTTTGCTGCAGGTGCGGCTTTAGGTGTAGGTGCTGATTTTGCTGCAGGCGCTTTAGCTGCTGGAGCCGGTGTTGCAGGTTTAGCCGCTACAGGCGCAGGTGTCGGCTTTGCAGCCTCCGGAGCCGGTTTATCAGCCTCTTTAGACTCGGGAGCTCCGCCTTTACCATGCAGCTCATCAAGTAATGCCTCAAATTCGTCATCACTTATTTCATCACCCTCTACATCACTTGAGGCTGATACAGCGGGCGCAGGCTGTTGTGCTGCGGGCTCATGTTCGGGTGTGCTATCTGAACCAACTGGGCCAAAACTACCAACGCCATGTAACTCGTCTAATAAGCTGTCAAACTCATCATCGGTAATGTCTGAACTTGTATCTTGAGCAGGGCTTGTGTCTGAAGATGTTACTGGACTTTGCCCTTTGCCGTGTAATTCATCGAGTAAGTTTTCAAACTCATCTTCAGTAATTTCGTCAATTTGTGAGTTGTCTGATGTAGGCGTTGAGCCGGCACTATCAAATAATTCATCAAACGCAAATGGGTCTTCATCATCACTTGCATCAGCTTGGGCTGCAGATGCTTCTTCAACGACTGCTTCAGCGGGTGTTTCAGCTAACTCATCATCTGTAGGCGGTTGGCCTAGCTTATGAAGGGTATGTAATAATTGCGGGTCTGCTGGGTCTGGTTGCTCGCGGTTTTGAATTGTAGCGAACATTTCATTAATAGTATCAAGCGCTTGTAATATAACGTCCATCAATTCAGAATTGACTGTTCTGACCCCTTGTCTTAAAAGGTCAAATACATTTTCAGCACCATGACACGCATCTACAAGCTCTGTCATTGCCAAGAAGCCAGCACCACCTTTTACGGTATGAAAGCCCCTAAAAATAGCGTTAAGTAACTCAGTATCTTCTGGGTTATTTTCTAGCTCAACTAACTGTTCAGATAAAAGCTCTAGGATTTCTCCAGCCTCTACAAGAAAGTCTTGTAATATATCTTCATCGACTTCAAAGCTCATGCAGTTACTCTCCTCTTAGAAGCCCAAACTTGATAGTAGGTCGTCGACCTCGTCTTGATCTGATACAACATCATTTCGCGACTCTTTATCAATAATAGGGCCTTCAGGACCTGCTAATGTTTGTGCGGCAACCAGTTCTTCTGTTTCTTGTTGTTCTTTACTTTCAACGATGCTGTCATCTTGTGCAGCAAATGCTGTTAAAAGGTGGATTAAACTTTCTTCTACTTCTCTGACAAGTTCAATAACGCGACGGATAACCTGTCCTGTTAAATCTTGGAAATCTTGCGCCATCAATACATTGGTCATTAAAGTTTGCAGCTCATCGGTTTTATGATGAGAGCTATTCATAAACTTATCTATGCTATGGCAAAGTGTTTTAAATTCACCGAGCTCTATTTCGCGATTCATAAGCCTATCCCATGTAGGCTTAATGTGCGCAATTTCGTCAGCTAATTGCTGCGCGATGGGTAAGCTAGCTTCAACTGCATCCATCGTTTTATTAGCCGCGTTTTCTGTCATTTCCATGACATAGTTCAAACGTTTTTTCGCATCGGGTATTGCATCAGTAGTTAAGTCAGTTAAACGTGTATCTAACTCAAAGCTTTTAAGCGCTTCGTGTAACTGACGCGTTAACTTACCTACTTCAGCAAATAGTTGCGATTGCTCTTTAGAGGCAGTATCTAAAATTAATTGATCAGCTTTATCTTGCTCACCGTTTTCTAAAAAAACGACAAGCTGACGAGCCTGTTCTAAAGTAATTTGAGGCGCAGCTGGTGCTGACATAAGCCTCTCCCCTCATTAACCTAAGCGTTCGAACACTTTTTCTAATTTAGTTTTTAATGTACCAGCAGTAAAAGGCTTAACAATGTAGCCATTAACGCCAGCTTGAGCAGCCGCTATGATTTGTTCTTTTTTAGCTTCTGCCGTTACCATTAAAACAGGAATATGCTTTAACTTATCGTCAGCTCGGATTGCTCGTAACAAGTCGATACCTTGCATTCCTGGCATGTTCCAATCAGTTACTACAAAGTCAAAAACTTGATTTTGCAACATAGGTAATGCTGTTGAACCATCGTCAGCTTCTTGAACATTCGTGAAACCTAAGTCACGCAACAGATTTTTTATAATACGTCTCATTGTAGAAAAATCATCAACAACAAGAATTTTCATGTTTTTATCCAAAACATCCTCCGGTGAGGTCTTAACCTATAATTTACTTACTACTAGTTTATCCAGTCATTGATTTTTGCTTTGAGCTTAATCATCGCCTGACCATGTATCTGACTTACACGCGATTCACTTACATCGAGTATATGTCCAATTTCTTTTAAATTCATTTCATCGTTGTAATATAAAGACAAAACCATTGCATCTCGCTCTGGTAAAGACTTTATTGCTTCCAACAATGATTTATTAAACCGTTCATTTTTAACATTATTAAATGGTTTGTCTAGCGCTAAATCTTGTCCCGCTGGGCTAATAACATCTTCATCGACCCCTAAGTCTTCTATACCTAGCACTTTACTTGAATTAACATCGTTTAAAATATGATGGTATTCTTCTAACGAAATTTCAAGTTTTTCAGCAACTTCTGTATCTTTTGGCTCTCGATTTAAGCTATTTTCAAGTTCGGTGATGGTTTCTGCTACTAATCGGCTTTTACGATGCACCGAACGAGGGGCCCAATCACCCCTGCGCATTTCATCAAGCATAGCACCACGAATACGAATACCCGCAAAAGTTTCAAAGCTTGCGCCTTTGCTTGCATCAAAGTTTTTTGAGGCTTCTATCAAGCCAATCATGCCTGATTGAATTAAATCGTCGAGTTGAACACTAGGTGGGAGTCGAGCTATTAAATGGCATGCCACTTTTTTGACAAGCGATGCATGCTTTTCAACAACCACATTTAAATTTTGTGTTGATTGATATCCCATAGCTCTATTCACCGATGTTGTCATAATTAGCCGTTTACTAGCTTCTCAATGAAAAACTCTAAATGTCCTGAAGGTTGATTAGGTATAGGCCATTTTACCGCTTTTGTCGCTAAAGTTTTAAAGGCAACTGCAGCTGGAGAGTTAGGAAACAGATCAACAATAACTTTTTGTTTACGCGTTGATTTACGCATATTTTCATCGTAAGGAATTGTAGCAACAAGCTCCATCGACACATCTAAAAAGCGATCTGTGACTTTTGAAAGCTTTGCAAAAAGCTCTTGGCCTTCACGCATACTGCGCACCATATTTGCTACAATTTTAAACTTATAAACGCCATGTTCACGGCTTAATACTTTTATTAGCGCGTAGGCGTCTGTAATTGAGGTAGGTTCATCGCATACAACAACCATTACATCTTGGGCCGCACGTGAAAAGCTAAGCACCATGTCAGATATACCCGCTGCGGTATCAACAATTAAAATATCAAATTCTGTATTAAGCTCGCTAAATGCACGAATTAGCCCAGCATGCTCAGATGGTGTAAGTTCAACCATGCTCTGAGAGCCTGAAGTCGCAGGTACAATTTTAATACCCGCAGGGCCTTCAACTAATATTTCATCTAGTTCGCATTCGCCCGAAAGAACATGCGATAGGTTTCTTTCAACACGTAGTCCTAGCATTACATCACAATTAGCTAAACCCAAATCGGCATCTAATACTAAAACCCGATTACCTTGCTGGCCTAATGCAATAGCTGTATTTAAAGATACGTTGGTTTTACCCACCCCACCTTTACCACCAGTTACTGCGATAACTTTTACGCCGTTGTTATTGTTTTGACTCATTTTGCGCAGGCCGCTTGCTTGATCTAATACTGTGTTAATCATACATCCCTACTGTGCTTGGCGCCACTGCTTGGTGCCTTGAATGTTGTGCTTTTGCTCTTTTTAAATACAATTGCTCAGCTTTTTTTACTAGTTTTTCTGCATTTGCAACGCGAATATCTTCTGGTACACGCTGACCATTAGTAAGATACCCTATTGGCAGGCGATTTTGAATCGCAATACTAATAATCTCACCTAAACTTAATGATTCATCTAACTTAGTGAAAATACAACCGCTTAGCTGTACCTTCTTAAAGTGCCTAACCGTTTCTTGTAGTACATTAATTTGCGCTGTAGCACTTAGTACTAAATAACTACGTATATCTACACGCTGGTTGCGCATTAATGTATTTAGCTGCTCTGTAAGGCGTAAATCACGTTGGCTCATACCCGCTGTATCAATTAATACTAGACGCTTATTGCGTAAATGATATAAAACTTCAGCTAATTCATTAGCATCTTTAACTTGTTTTACACCACAACCAATAATACGACCATAAGTAGCAAGCTGCTCGTAAGCACCAATTCTGTACGTATCTGTGGTAATTAACGCTACTTTATCAGCGCCGTACTTTTGAGCACCTAAAGCAGCGAGTTTAGCAACAGTAGTCGTTTTACCAACCCCTGTTGGACCAACTAACGCATAAACACCACCTTGACGGAGGATTTCATTGTTAGTGGTTTGCATTTGGTCTTCAACCATTTGCAGCAACGCTTTCCAGCCTTGCTGACGCGATACATCATCAGGAATGAAACAAGCCATTTGCTCTGCAACGTCTTTATCTATGCCCATGCCAATTAAACGGTCAATCATGCATGCACGTGTTGGGTCACGACGGGCCATATCTTGCTGCATTAAACCTGATACTTGATGCTCTAATAACTGGCGAATTGCGTTCATTTCATCACGCATTGCGCTCATTTCAGCAGTTTCTTTATTTTGTGCTTGAGGACGCGGAGCTACAGGCGCATCTAAATCGTCGAAATCGCGGTCTAAATCATCAAATCCTAGGCTATCAGCTTGAGTTTGCACACGTTTAGGTGCTTCATCTTCGCGGGCAAACATATTTGTTGTACGCGGCTGCGCTGGCTCTTGATAATGCTCAGACGTATCAATACCTGATTGAGAAAACATTGAAGCCAATTCAGGCGAACGAGGACGCGGCGACTGGCGTTCTAACAAAGCTTGTAAGCTGTCAGCGACTGCCGCTTGAGGCTCAGGTTGAGCACGCTGTGGCTCTGGCTTTACAAAGTTATGAGCAGGCTGTTGCTGATTGCGCACAGGTGCCGGTGCAGCTTGTGGTTGCGCTGCGGCTTTAGGGGCTGCTTTGTCGTAATCTACTGCGGCAACAATTTCTACACCATTTGCGAGTTTTTTGTTTGACATAATAACCGCATCAACACCTAGCTCATCTTTAACTTCTTTCAGTGCTGTGCGCATATCTTTTGCAAAAAAACGTTTAATTTTCATGGTTCAACCCCTGTTAAAATCTTATTGTTGGCCTACTGAGCTGACAATCTTGATCTGTCTTTCGTCTGGTACCTCTTGATAAGACATCACCCTTAAACCTGGTATGGTGTACTTAACAAAGCGAGATAACACAGTGCGTAACATTCCTGACGTTAGCAATATTGAAGGTTCACCGGCCATTTCTTGATTTTGATGCGCTTCGTTTAATGATGTTTGAAGTCGCTCAGCAAGACTTGGTTCTATTCCGGCACCTTCGTCGCCTGCATTTTGTAATGACTGATGCAACATCTGTTCCAACTCGGGCGCCAAGGTTATGACAGGGATTTCTGACGACATACCTACCGCGTCTTGAATAATTAAACGACGCAACGAAATACGCACAGCAGCGGTTAACACATCGGCATCTTGGCTGCGTGGGCCATACTCAACAAGGGTTTGTACAATTGAGCGCATATCGCGAATAGCTACGCCTTCGTTTAATAAATTTTGCAGCACTTTAACAACCGTAGTAAGTGGCAATACTTCTGGCACTAAACCTTCCACTAAGCGCGGATGACTTTTCGCTAACATATCAAGTAAGTTCTGAACTTCTTCATGTCCGAGTAACAATGCGGCACTATTAGTTAATAGCTGGCTGATGTGCGTGGCTACCACAGTGGCTGAATCTACAACTGTATAACCAAGCGATTGTGCTTCGTCTTTTTGGTCGGGCTTGATCCATACTGCATCTAAGCCAAATGCAGGGTCTTTTGTTTCTATGCCTTTAATTGGGCCAAATACCTGCCCTGGGTTTATTGCAAGCTCATCGCCATGTTTAAGCTCGCCTTCACCACTTGAAACACCCATCATAGTAATGCGGTATGCATTTGGGTCTAGCTCTAAATTATCGCGAATATGTACAGGGGGTACTAAAAAACCAAGCTCTTGAGATAGCTTTTTACGCACACCTTTAATTCGGTTAAGCAGTTCGCCACCTTGTGATTGGTCAACAAGCGGAATGAGTCTGTAACCGACTTCTAAACCAATTACATCAATTTGCTGTACATCGTCCCAACCAAGTTCTTTCTGCTCTTGTTTATTAGCCACACCAGTGCCTGGTGCAGCACCACTAGTAGCTTCTTCTTCAGCTTGCGCAGCTGCCTTTAATTTTTGCTGTTGGGTAAAGTAGGCTAAATAACCTAATAAGGCACCAAGGCTTAAAAAAGCAATGTGTGGCATGCCTGGCACAATACCCATAATAATAAGAATACCAGAGGCAATAAATAATGACTTTTCGTTACCTAGCTGTGTTTTAAACTGCTCACCCATGTTGTGTGATTCGTTTTGACGAGTAACAACAATCGCAGTACCAATAGAGAGTAATAAAGAAGGTAATTGGGCAACAAGACCATCACCAATAGTAAGCAGCGTATACACTTCCATTGCGCGACCAAAACTTAAATCATGTTGGATCATACCAACAAATAAGCCACCCACTATATTAATGATTAATATAACAATACCTGCAATGGCATCACCCTTTACAAACTTACTTGCACCATCCATAGAACCATAAAAATCAGCTTCACGAGTTACTTCGCTACGGCGTTCACGCGCTTGTTCTGCACTAATAAAACCTGCATTCAAATCAGCGTCTATAGCCATTTGTTTACCTGGCATAGCATCTAGTGTAAAGCGAGCTGACACCTCAGAGATACGCCCTGCACCTTTGGTAATTACTACAAAATTTATGATGATCAGGATTAAAAACACCACTAAACCAACGGCGTAGTTACCACCAATAACCACAGAGCCAAACGCTTCAATAACTTTACCTGCGGCGTCACCACCGTTATGACCTTCAAGTAATACCACTCGCGTACTGGCTACGTTAAGTGCCAGGCGCATTATGGTTGCAATTAATAACACAGCAGGGAACATACCAAATTCAAGAGGTTTCATGGTGTATACAGTCACCAGTAAAACCACTAACGCTAGGGCAATATTAAACGAGAATAATATATCAAGTAGAAATGGCGGCAGCGGTAAAATAACCATACCGAGGGCTGCAAGTACTAATAGCGGTGTGCCAACACCTTTGGCATACTCTTTTTTATCTTTGTTAAGTTGTTGTAATACCGCTTTAAAATCCATAACTCTACAATTCAATAAATTGACACTAGCTTGAATTTGCAATAACTATTCCAAGTTATAGAATTATTGATAAACCAGCTTGGCGAGGAGGTAAATTAAAGAGTATCACATAGCTTTACTTAAAAAAGCTTAGCGCTAATCGTATTTAAAATCATCAGGTATAGGGAGCTTAGATTTAAGCGGGATTGGGCGCTTCCCTCGGCCTTTTTTAAAGCGTTTAAGTTGAAAAACATACGCTAAAACTTGCGCCACTGCAGTAAAGAGCTGATCTGGAATTTGTTGTCCTATTTCTGCGGTATGGTAAAGCGCACGGGTTAGCATAGGCGATTCAACTACAGGGACTTCATTACCAATGGCAACTTTACGAATTTGCATGGCCATTTCATCCACCCCTTTAGCTAAAACTATTGGCGCACCAGCACGTTCTGTGTCGTATTTAAGCGCTACAGAGTAATGTGTTGGGTTAGTTACAATTACGTCAGCATCGGGTACATCTTGCATCATTCTTCGTTGCGACATTTGCCTTTGGGTTTGCCTTATGCGGGCTTTAATTTGCGGATCACCTTCAGAGTTTTTGTACTCGTCTTTTACTTCTTGTAACGTCATTTTAAGCTCTTTATGGTGTTTATGGCTTTGATACGGTGCATCGATGGCTGCAATAACCGTTAAAGTGCAGGTTAAGCCTAAAAACATCCAAGCCAGAATCTCTAAGGCATGTATAATATTGCCCGGAGCACTTTCAATGCTCAGGTGAAGAATCTCATCAAAAAAGGTATTAATTAAAAAAATAGCAAAACCACCCACTACTGAAAACTTCAAAATAGCCTTAACTAGTTCAACTCCTGCTTGGGGGCCAAACATACGCTTAAAGCCTTTTGCTGGTGACATTTTACTGGGTTTTGGGGCAGCGGCTTCCCAGCTAAAGTTAAACCCACCTAATAAAGTATTACCGATAACCCCTGCAAATAAAATAATAAAGACAAACATTGCCATAGGGAAAATAAGAGCGTCTGCAACACTCCCCCATACGGCAAACATTTTTGTCGTATCATAGGTTTCACTGCGATTTAAAGAGAGCATTCGACCCATAATATTGTACAAGCCTTTGCCTATCTCAGGGCCATACAATAACAACGACACGGCAGAAAAAATAAGCACAAACATAGTACCAAGCTCTTTTGAACGCGCTATTTGCCCCTTTTTCTTCGCGTCTTCAATTTTTTTCCCTGTAGGTTCTTCTGTTTTTTCTTGTCCTGAATCTTCAGCCATGGCCCCTCCTACACCGTGCAGCCAACAAGGCTACACATCAGCTCTATCATTTTAAGCCACTGAAACTCAAACTGCGTCACAAAATTACCTAACGTAGCCCAAATAATCATCAGGCCTGCGACTAGCGTAAACGGAAAACCAATAGAGAAAATATTTAACTGTGGCGCCGCACGGGTCATTACCCCAAACGACATATTAATAACCAGCATTGCCGTCAGGGGAGCTAAAGATAATACCAATGCAGTAGTAAACATCCAACCACCCCACGTTACTATGTTCCAGTAATGATCAACAGACCACCAGTTGCCATCAATTGGCAGCACCTGAAAGCTATGCACCACCATTTGAATCATCATTAAATGGCCATTAAAAACAAAAAATAAAAGAGTGGCTAAAATAAGAAAGAACTGGCCAACTGCCGGTACGCTTGCACCATTAGAGGGGTCGATTACAGAAGCAAAACCTAAACCGGTTTGCATTGCGAGTATTTGACCCGCTAATACAAACGTATTTAATAAAAGGGTTGATGCAAAGCCAATAGCAACACCTATCAACATTTGCTGAATAACCACTAAAATCATTTTAAACGAAAAAAGGTTAGTAAATGTAGCGGGCGGTAATACTGGTACCACTAAAAATGTAACAACTACCGCTAAGCCCATTTTAATCCGAGTAGGTACATTTTTAGCCCCTAAGCCCGCCATTATCATGATCATCGAGCTTATACGCACTAACGGCAATAAAAAGTCGCTTAACCACTGAATGATAACGGCAAATGGATATTCCACAGTTAACCTGCAATTTCAGGAATAATCAAAACTAAGCGCGTAAAAAAGTCCATTAGCTCTTGCGTTAGCCAATGCCCACCAAATATAAGTGCACTAATTGTTATTAGCAAACGCGGTAAAAAGCTTAATGTTTGCTCATTGATGGAGGTAGCAGCTTGGAATACAGCAACCACTAAACCAACAAGTAGACCAGGTACTACAATAGCTGAAACCAACTTAATCACTAAAAACAGTGCATCACTAAGAATATCAACAAAAATTTCTGGTTCCATGCTGTACTCCTAATTGAAAATTGCGCGAGTATAGAGCATTGCTAAGTCCCCAAACCAAAACTTTTGGCTAAAGTACCCATAACTAAGCTCCAACCATCGACCAGCACAAAAAGCATTATTTTAAACGGCAAAGATACAATCATTGGCGAGAGCATCATCATACCCATGGCCATTAACACTGAGGCAACCACTAAATCCACTATCAAAAAGGGTATAAAAAACATAAAGCCAATTATAAAAGCGGTTTGTAATTCACTCGTCACAAAAGCAGGTATTAGTACTATTAGCGGCGTGGCCTCTGGTGAGTCAAGCTGATCGTACCCTGCTATTTTGGCAAACGTTTCTAAGTCTTTTAAGCGCACCTGCGAGAGCATAAAGGCTTTCATTGGCTCTTTTGCAAGCTCCAGTGCTTGTACCGAAGTAACTTGCTCGTTTAGGTAGGGCTCTATAGCGCGCTCGTTAACTTGCTGGTAAATAGGCGCCATTATAAAAATACTTAAAAATAGCGACATGCCTAATAACACTTGGTTTGAAGGCGTTGATTGCAAGCCTATAGCTTGGCGCAATATTGCTAACACTACGATAATACGAGTGAATGAAGTCATCATAATTATAGCGGCAGGTATAAAGCTCAGCGCCGTCATAATTGCAAGTACTTGCAAAGTCACAGAGTAGTCTTGCGTGCCATCTGCATTTGTTGTGATGGTTAGTGCATCTATGCCCTCTGCACTGCTTGCAGCAGGTACAAATAACACAGCTAAAATAATAAGCAGCCACTTTATCATAGAGTTAGTTCTTTTTATTTTGATTAGTTTGCGGGTTTAATAATTTGCTAAAACGCTTTGCAAGCTCGGGGAGCTCTTTTTCACTCAGTGGCGTTTCTAATTTATGCAGATAGTTAATGCTATGTGGTGTTACGCCTAATAAATGTTGGGCATTATCAATTTCTACCACCATTAAGCGCTCACGCGATCCAAGCGGCAAGCTTCGAACTACTTTAAACTCGTCGCTATTGGCTAAATTTGGATTGAGCTTTTTAACAAAAAATGCCAGTACAATAATGAGTACTAGCACCATTATCAACGACAGTACCATAGACAGAATATCGGCCGTAGGCGTTACGGCGTCTGCTTTGGTAAATACTGAGCTGGTTAAAGCTACAAGTGTATTCATCGTAATTTTTTGATCCGCTCAACTTGGCTTATTACATCGGTTAAACGTATACCAAATTTGTCATTAACCACTACCACTTCACCATGGGCAATAAGTGTCCCATTTACCAATACATCTAATGGCTCACCAGCAACGCGGTCTAGTTCAACAACCGAGCCTTGGTTTAACTGTAATAAGTTACGAATATTAATTTTAGAGCGCCCTACTTCCATAGAAATAGTCACCGGAATATCTAAAATTGTATCGAGTTTACGTTTTTCATCACCGCTAAGCTCATGCTTTGCATCGCTTAACTCATCAAGCTCGGCTACTTGCGCCTCTGCGCCTTCATCACCGCCTTCGGCTTCTGCTAGGGCTGCTGCCCATTCGTCCATTGTGTCTTGATCATCGCTCATACTTTTAACCTTTTAATTAATTACCAGTCTAAGTCTACACCGTCAGAAAGGTGTAAATCATCTTCTAGTTCTGCTAATTCTGCATCTGAATCAATTTTCTTGCCGCCTTTCGTAAACACATGCAGCTCAGACTTAACTGAATCAGGACGTTTAATTTTTTCACTAATTTGTAATGCAACATTATCCCGTGAGCGACCCATTTTAGCTCTAAATGTCGGAAGTTCTTCAACAAATACGGTTATATGCTCAGGCATCTCTACCGGAATAATATCGCCCGCCTTAAGCTCCATTATTTGCTTAAGAGACAAGTCTACTTCAAGAAGTTGGGTCGACATATCAACCTCAACATCCATAATTTCATCACGCAGTGCTTTACTCCAACGTAAATCAGTATCTTCTGTATCTGATTGCACACCCGCATCAAGCAGCTCTCGTATTGGCTCAAGCATTGAATACGGAAGCGCGATATGGAAGTCACCACCGCCACCATCAAGCTCAATATGAAAAGAGCTTATAACCACAACTTCCGTAGGGCTAACAATGTTTGCCATGGCAGGGTTTACTTCAGAATCGAGATACTCAAACGATACATCCATTACCGGAGCCCATGCTTCTTTATAATCTTCAAAAATTATTTTAAGTAGCATTTGGACTATACGGCGTTCGGTGGGTGTAAATTCGCGGCCTTCTATTTTTGCATGGTAACGCCCGTCACCACCAAAAAAGTTATCTACCAAAATAAACACTAGGCGTGCTTCCATGGTAATTAAGCCTGTGCCTTTGAGAGGTCTAAAACGCACCATGTTTAAACTCGTTGGCACGAACAAGGTATGTATATATTCGCCAAATTTAATCATTTGTACGCCGTTAATAGACACCTCTGCGGTGCGGCGCATCATGTTAAATAAGCTAATTCGCATATGACGGGCAAAGCGCTCATTAACAATTTCGAGGGTCGGCATGCGACCACGCACGATCCGATCTTGCGAAGAAAAGTCGTACTGTAGCGTACTGCCTCCGCCGTCTTCACCTTCGTGTATATCTTCCTCTTCAACTTCATCAACGCCGTGTAATAACGCATCGATTTCGTCTTGGGATAATAAATCGCTCACGCTAACCCCTTATTGCATTACAAAGCCGGTAAACAATACCCGCTCAATTACTTTGGTGCCTTCAACATCATTTAGCGCTGCTTGTACTTTTTCAAGCGCAGTAAAACGCAATGTTTCTTTGCCGGCACTTGTGCTTAGTTCGTCGGCTGTTGTGGTTGAAAACACGCTTAACAAAGTGCCTTCAATTAACGGAATATGTTTTTTTGCTGTTTCTTCGTTAACATCACCACGAACAAGTAACTGCACTTTAATTTGAACAATTCTATCTCTACTAGAGCCTGGTACATTGAATACAAATGGTCTTGGCATAGCAACATAAAGCGCGCTGCCTATTTGAGCCGATGAACCAGCAGGCTCAGCTGCATCACTTTGCTCAGCGGTTGTGGTTTCTTCATCAAGAGTTTCTACGGGAGCGTCTGAGCCCGACATAAAAAAGTAGCCTGCCCCTGCGCCAACAACAAGTAAAACTGCAACTATAATAATTATTAGCTTTTTTTTACTTTTGCCAGTTTCTTCTATTTCTAAACTTGTTTCTTCGGCCATCGTGATTCCTTTTTTAGCAAAGGTACTTGCTTGTTTTACTTATTATAATAGCAGCACTTAGGCATAGTAATCTATTGATGATGAAGTTTGTTGTCGAGAACTTTGCAAGTTAGCGCCAACAAGCTCATCATTTTTATCCTGCTCGGTATTTTTATTCGCCATTTGTTCTTGCGAATGTTCAGCATTTTGCTCATTTTCATCGCCACTTGATTGGCCATATGAAATTGAGCTTTCACCTAAATCAATCCCCTGCTCTGCTAACATTTCACGCAAACGTGGCATTGATTGCTCTAGCGCTTCTTTGGCTTGCTGGTTTTGCACTACAAAGTTTATTTGCGCCTGCTCTGCATCGCTTCTAATACGAATTTGCATACTGCCCATTTCTGGTGGGTCTAGGCGAATCTCAGCTTCTTTGTTACTAATACTCAACATAGAAGATACGCGCTCTTGAAGCATTTTAGCTGCATCACTTTTCACAATATTAATAGCTTGCATCATGCTTGCATCAATATTTACTTGCTTAACTTGAGCACTATTTGTTTGTAACTGTTGTGATTGTAACGCTTGGTTTTCAATTATTGATTGCTCATAGCTTAAACTGTCGTACTGTGTATTTATTTGCTCTTGAGTGCTATTTAGCCCATTCATTATTAATGAAAATACTTGAGCTACCCGCGGCAATGCAGCCTGCGAATTAGACTCTTTTGCAAGGCTTTGCTGCTGTAGCTCTTTATTTAATGCATCAAAATCATCAATGCTTACATCAGATGTTTGCAGGCTCTGCAATTTAACGCTCGATTGCGCATCGCTATTAACAGATGAACTAATGCTGTTAGCCACTGTAGAGCCATTACTTTGCTCTGCTTTTAAAATCGAGCTTGTATTACTCGCGGCTGGTAAAACTTTGCTTTGGTTTGGCTCAGCCTCAATTAAAGCCTGTAAATCTTTTATTGATTCATTCACCTTATCAAGCGTTTTTCCACTAGGCTGCTCTGCACTCACATAATTATTTAATTGATTTAGTAATGCTTGCTTTTCAGTACTGCTTAATGTTTTTAACTGCAATTGAATGGTGGGTTCTTCTGAGGTGGCAGTCTCTTTATTTTGTACTGCAAACTCATTCAATAATTGTTTAATCGAGTCAATGCTACTATTACTTTTAGGCGTTAAGCCGTCATTGCTTAGTGTTTCAATTTTTAAGTTTAATTGCGCGCGCTGATCATCGGTTAGTGAGCTAAAAAGCTTAGACGTTGTTGTAAGCGATGTCTGTGCCATTGATTGTTTAGAATCAGATGCAGTAAGCGAAAGCTCTTTTACTAACTGTTCAATTTCTCCGTCGCTAACAGTTAACGACTCTTGTGCTTGAGAAGCTGCTTCGCTGCCAAGCGCAGCTAGGTCGGCCTTAGATTCAGCAGCATTGACTGCAGTGTTTAGCTGCGCATTTACAGCCTGAGCTATTGGCGTTTTCGATGTACTTGTATCGGTTAAGGTTCTCTCTTTTAGCTCATTTTTAGGTGACTCACTAATCGTTTTGGCGTTTGCCGCACCACTGACTGGTAACTGCACCTCAGAAGTTACTAACGCACTTTTGAGTGAGCTGTTTTTAATTAGAGAAACATCACTTGTGGCGCTATTTAAGCGCTGTGCGTCTTCATCAGTTAAAGTTTCAGAAGTGGTTGTTTTATCACCTTGAGAATCCATAACCGCGGCCGGTGTTAAAGCTTGCTTACTTGGCTGAGTATTTTCCTCTATGTAGCCATGTTTTTTAACACTTACATCTAATGCTTGTGAAGAATTTATTTGCGCTAAAACACTATCGCCGGTTAACACGTCGCTATTTTCAAGCTCTGAATGAGTTGATTTTTCTGCATCCTGATTGTGTGCTTCATCCTCAGCGCCTTCTAAAGCTATTAAGCTTTGCTGAGTATTAGCATTTGACGAAGTTTCTGCCATATGTGATTTATCAGCATCTTGTAGCTGGCTTAAAAAAAGCGTTTTAGATGCTTTATCTGTAGATAAGTCGCTGTCTTTAAATGCTAAAAAAGAGTCTTTCTCAGCTGTTGCTGCTATCGATATATCGTTTATCGCCATAATTCACCTACAGATCACTGCGGCAAGTTGCCACCGCAATTTGCCTAAAATTAAATACCACATGCTAGCAAAGCAATAAACGCGCCATTTTTTATAAGCTTTTACGGCGCTGAAAAAATTGATTAGCTGAAAATTCATCTAGCATTTTTTGCTCGCTTTTTGCCAATAACGCTGCCGCTTTTAAGTTTTGTTTTTCAATTAACTTAGCCACAGCTTTTGCTTTTACTTGCTGCTTTAACCATAAGGCTTTGCGCTGCGATACAACCTGTTTAGCAGTATTTACGGTACTCGCTTGTTGACGAATTGCTTCTTCTATTTTAGCTATAAACGCATGGTACTGGCCAAACCCCGCACTTGATAAACCAGATTTACCCTTAACGTGTAATTGTTGAGAATACTCAAGCCTAAAGTTATTTAGCCCTTGTAACTTTTGTTGGTTTGCCTGAAAGTTTTGATTTGCTTGCAGGTAACTCATACGCAAATTTTCTTCTTTATCGTTCTCGAGCTTTAGCAGTAAATCGAGCTTATTTTTAGCCATTATGCTTGCCCTAATAGCTGTGCAAGGCCATGCAAGCCATCATCGTAACTAATAACATCACGCATACCTTGTTGTAAAAAGGCATTTACTCTGGGCATCATATTAATAGCTTGGTCTAGCATTTGATCAGCCCCCTTTTGATAAGCACCAAGGGTGATCATATCTTTGTTTTGTTGATACATTGAATACACTTGTTTTAAAACTCGTGCCTGTTGCATGTGCGGCTCAGATACAACCTGTGGCATAACACGCGATATAGATTTTTCAATATCAATCGCAGGGTAATGACCGCTATCGGCTAAATCTCGCGAGAGCACAATATGGCCATCTAAAATAGCACGCGCAGCATCAGCAATTGGGTCTTGCATATCATCGCCTTCACTTAATACAGTAAAAAATGCGGTAATTGATCCTTGGCCTTCTCCACCGTTACCAGCTCGTTCCACCAGCGCGGGTAATTTAGCAAATACTGAAGGCGGGTAACCCTTTGTTGCAGGTGGTTCGCCTACCGCAAGTGCAATTTCGCGTTGCGCCATGGCATAACGTGTAACCGAATCAAGCAAAAGTAGTACATTTAAACCTTGATCACGAAAATACTCTGCAATCGTCACTGCGCTTTCGCAGCCTTTTAAGCGCATAAGGGGTGACGCATCCGCAGGCGCTGCAACCACAACCGAGCGTTTACGCCCCTCTACGCCGAGTATTTCTTCTATAAACTCTTTTACCTCACGGCCACGTTCGCCAACTAGGCCAACAACAATGACATCGGCTTCGCTGCCGCGGGTCATCATTCCTAACAATACCGATTTACCAACACCCGAGCCTGCAAACAAGCCCATGCGCTGGCCTTGGCCTACTGTAATTACAGAGTTTATTGCGCGCACTCCAACATCCATAGGCTGGCTTATTGGTCTTCTTGCAAGGGGATTTATAGGATTTTGAGCAAATTTTAAATAGTGCTCGGCATTAATTTTTCCGAGCCCATCGAGTGGGCGGCCTAAGCCATCAACAACGCGACCAAGCAGGTTCATGCCCACCGGTAAACCTGTATCATTTACTTGTGGTATTACACGTGCCCCAGGCAGTACACCCGAGATATGATCGTTTGGCATTAAGTAAAGTGTTTGATCGCTAAAGCCAACTACCTCGGCATCAACAAAGCCCGACATAGTCTCTATTTTACATTGACTACCTACAGGCGCGCGCAAACCTTTCGCCTCAAGCGTAAGCCCTACTACACGAGTTAAAATACCCGCTACAGCAGGTTTAAATGCGCTAATATGTTGTTGATACTGATTTAAGCGTTCGCTTAAGGGTGCACGTTGAGCTGCCATAACACGCCACAAAAATAGTTAGATACCGCTATTATGCAAAAAGCTATCCAACGTTTCTTTGACACGTGTTTTTAAGGTCATGTCTAATGACGACTGCTGTGTTTTAACTTCGCATCCGCCACGCTCTAAAGTCGGCTCTGCAATAAGTTGCCAATTGTTATCAGCAATAGTTTGTTCGCCATAACTTTCTTTTATGAGCGCTAGATCATCTGGGTTTAAATGTATGCGTACTTTTTCTTGCTCAGCATTAAGCGCATCAATGCTTTGCTTTAATGTGTGTAAAATAACATCGGGCGATGTTTTTACTTCTTGGTATATAATGGCCTCAGCAAGCATAACAGCTAGTTGCACTAAGTGTTTTTCTGCTTGCTCGTCCACTTTATTAAGTGGTGTGGTAAGGTTTTCAAGCACGCTTCGTAAGCTCGTTAATTGCTCTTCAATCAGTGGTTTTACGTCTTCTTGGCCTTGCGTTTTACCAAGTTCAACACCTTCTTTATAGCCAGCTTCTTTACCCTCACCTACCCCTTTTTCAAAGCCATCTATGTAGCCTTGTTCATGGCCTTGCTTTAAGCCTTCTTCATAGGCATCTTGCCTAATACGCTCAAGCTCAGCCATTGTTAGTGATGGTAACTCTGGTTCTTGAGGTTCATCCTCTGTTGGTTGCTGCTCTACTTCTTTTTTATAAAGCTCAGAAAGAGGAGTACCAAACGCGGTAGAGCGATTACCAAAACTTTGCTCATCGGGTGCTACATCAGGAATAGGCCAATTTTTTAAAAGCTCATCGGCTTCATCCGCATGTAATGGGCGTCCTTTTAACTTAGACATAGCTTACAAGAACTCCTCGCCGCCACCGCCGCCGAGCTGTATCTCACCAGAGTCAGAGAGCCTACGAGCAGTAGAGAGGATTTCTTTTTGCGCTGCTTCAACTTCGCTAATACGTACAGGCGCCATTGCCTCTAAATCATCAGCTAGCATTTCAGCGGCACGTTTAGACATATTGCCCAAAATTTTGTCTTTAAGTGCTTCATCGGTGCCTTTAATAGCTTTCATAAGTACATCTTGCTGCACTTCACGTAATATAGCTTGAATACCGCGGTCTTCCACATCCATGAGGTTTTCAAATACAAACATAAGATCTTGAATTTGTTGTGACATTTCTTCGTCGTGCTCACGGATTGAGTCCATTAACTGCCCTTCTACATTGGTATCTAGGTAGTTCATAATATCTGCCGCAGCTTTTAAGCCACCCATTTTAGCTGCTTGCGCGCCTGCTTGGCCGGCAAATTGTTTTTCCATAATTTCGTTAAGTTCTTGCAGTGCAGCAGGCTGAACTTCTTCAAGGTTGGCAATTCGCATTGTTAAATCTAAACGCACTTTTTCAGGAAATTGCGCCAGTATTTCTGCCGATTGCTCAGGCTCTAAGTACGATAAAACAATGGTTTGAATTTGCGGGTGCTCATTACGAATAATATTTGCAACTTGCTTTGAGTCCATCCATTTAAGCGAGTCCAAACCTTTAGCGCCAGATCCCATAACAATTTGGTCAATAAGGCTGGCTGCTTTATCTTCACCAAGAGCTGCGGTAAGTGCTTTTTTAATAAAGTCTTCAGATTGAAAACCTATTGTACTAAAGCTTTGAATCTGCTCTATAAATAGATTGTGTACAGCGCTTATTTTAGATTGAGACAAGTCATCTAAGGCGGCCATAGCCATACCCACTTTTTGCACTTGCTTTGGCTCTAAATGTTTAAGTATTTGGGCGGCATCTTCTTCTGAAAGGCTCAGAAGAAGAATAGCTGCTTTATCTACACCGTCTAGCTTATCAACATCAAATGCTGGCGGGAGTTGTTTTTGTTCTTGATCAGTCATCTTCTGTTAACCACGCTTTCACTACTTGTGATGATAGTTCTGGTTCGTTAGCTACAAGGGCACGAACAGCTTTTAATAAGTCTTCGTCGCCATGTAAGTCTGGCAGTTGTAGTGTACCATCGCTTGAGAAGCCAACAGAAGCAGAATCAAAGTCTTTATTTAGCATATCAAGCGTACTATCGCCAATATCAACACCTGAGCTTAGTGCGTCTTCGTCGTACTCTTCAAGCGTGTCGTCTGGGTAGATTAAGCGTTTGAGCATTGGTTTAACTACCGCCATTATTAGAACAATAATTACCAGCGCACCTAATACTAAGCGAATGATTTTCATAAACCAGTCTTGTTCCCAAAGCGGCACTTCTATGTCTAAGTCCACGGCTTCACGTACGAAGGGAACAGTTACAACCTCAAGTGCATCACCTCGTTGCATATCAAACCCAACACCGCCTTGTAATAAACGACGAATATTTGACAGTGCCTCAACTGAGCGTGGCGCCATGGTTGTTTCGCCGTTTTCACCTGCTTTAGGTACGTAGTCAACAGCTACCGATACGCTAATTCTGCGAATAACTCCGGTTTGTTGGCGCTTGTGAGAAATCGTAGTATCGAGTTCAAAGTTACGCGTAGCTTCTTTGTGCACGCGACTAGGTGTAGTTGCCGTACCCGCTCCGCCTTGTCCTGCGACTTCTGGAATTGTAGAGTTAACCGGCGGCTGGTTAGTTAAAGCACCAGGAATACCTACCGCTAAGCCACCTATATTGTTTTCTTCAAACGTGGTTTCACTTCTAACTGCTGGTAGGTCTGGGTTGTAGCGTTTTTGTGTTTCTTCTACCGAGCTAAAGTCCATGTTTAAATCAACTTGTGCTGTGTAGTTACCCAAGCCCACTACAGGTATCATTATGCTGTCTATTTTTTCTAGGTATTCTTGCTCACGCTTGCGTTCTATATCGTACTCTTTACGAGAGCGTGCTGCTAATGAGTCTTGTGAGCCAGAATTAAGTAAACGGCCATTTTGATCTGTTACTGTTACCTTTGAAGGCTCTAAGCCTTGTACTGCAGAGGCAACCATATCAACTACTGAATCTATTTCTTCGCCATCAAGCGAACGCCCACGTTTAAGAGTAAGTACCACTGTGGCTGATGGTTTTTTCTCTCTGCGTGCAAATACGTTTTCTTTAGGAATAGCTAATAATACTTTGGCGCGAGTGACATTATTTAACTCTTCAATGGTGCGTGCTAATTGTTGCTCGCGGCCGTGCTTTAAACGCTCACGCTCTAAGCGTTGGCTCACACCAAAGCCCATATCTTGCATTATAATATCGGTACCAGATGTAGGGCCTTGCTCTAACCCTTCTCGGGCCATGAGTAGTTTTATATTTTGGTATTCGCTTTCATCAACCGAAATAACATTACCATCTAGCTCATATTCAATTTTTTGCGCATCTAAAAAATCAAGTGTTTGAATTAGCTCTTCGGTAGGCATTTTACCAAGTGGGCGCATATCTGGTTGGCGTGCCCAAATAATCACAAATATAGCAATTGCTAAACAAATAGCTAAAGCAATAATAAGGGTTACTTGGCGAAGCACATCAACCCCGTTTAAGGCGCTTAAATAGCCCGACTTTTGTTCTTGTTGCTCGGTGTCACTGCTTTGGTCTATACCGCCGCCAGCAAGAGCAAGATCTGTTGATTGATTAGTTTGCGCCACAATAATTCTCCACTACCTAGTTAAACAGGCATGTTCATAATTTCTTGGTATGACTCAACAAGTTTATTTCTAACTTGAACAGTTGCCTCAAACGCGACTGAAGATTTTTGTGAGGCAATCATGGCCTCAGCAAGCGATACACTTCTATCACCCATTTCTACCGCGACTACTTTTTCTTTCGCATCTTGCTGCAGGCCGCTCACCGTATTGATTGCATCACTGAGTAAATCACCAAATTGTGCACTTGAAGTAGGTTGAGCTTGCGTTGGTAGCTTATTAACCTGATTTGATTGGCCGGCTTCTAAAGCCATAGATTGCATTTCTTGGAATAAAGCACTGTTTTGAATTTTCATAATTTTCTCTGGCAAATACAGTTAACGTTCTTAGTAGTTATAAAGCACAAACTGTGCCATATAAATAAACCTTTTATTACAACAGGTTAACTTTAATTTAGATGAGTCAGAGATTTGACAACCCTAAACTAAGCAAAGTTAGTTTAGGGTTATTTAAGGTGGGTCTAGCTAAGTTTAAGCGGGAAGTGAAATACCTAAGTCGCGCATTTGAGCTAACTTATAACGCAGCGTACGCGGGCTTATGCCAAGTGTTTGTGCAACATCTTTACGCTTGCCTTGGCAGCGAGCCAAGGTTTCTAAAATAATTTTATGTTCTTTGTCTTTTAACTCGTCTTTGTAGCTACCTGTATCTGGACTTGGTAGCGGCGCCGACGCCTCGCTTGGAGTGATTTTATCATCATAATAAGCACTGCTTTGCGACTGAGTTTGATCAGCAGGTGCATCTAATGGCTTGGGCAAGCACTGTGTATCCATTAGGTTTTCAATAAAAATAGCGTGCTCGCTAATTATATTGCCTGTTCGTAATATAAGTGCACGTTGAATCACATTATCAAGCTCACGCACATTACCTGGCCAAGCATGGCTAAGCAGCTTTTGCTCGGCGCTGGCATCTAGTTTTGCTAAAGGCTCTTTACTCTTAGCTAAATGGCGCTCAATTAAATGCTTAGCTAATACAATTATATCGCCAGGGCGCTCACACAGCGGTCGCCACATAAGCGGAAACACGTTTAAGCGGTAATACAAATCTTCTCTAAATTGATTTTCAGCCACGGCTTCTTTTAAGTCACGGTTACTGGTGGCAAGAACACGTACATCAAGCGAAATTGTTTTGCGCGCACCTAAGCGCTCTACTTCGCGCTCTTGTAATACGCGTAACAATTTAGCTTGAAGACCTAAGTCCATTTCGGTTATTTCATCAAGTAAAATAGTGCCGCCTTGTGCTTGTTCAAACTTACCAGGGCATGCTTGTATTGCTCCAGTAAAAGCACCTTTTTCATAGCCAAATAAGGTTGCCTCAAGCATGTTCTCTGGTATTGCAGCACAATTTATTGCAACAAATGGAGCATCGCAGCGGCTTGATTTATCATGAATATAACGCGCAAGTACTTCCTTACCTGAGCCACTAGGGCCTAACACCATAACACTTGCATCTGAGCGTGCCACTTTGCTTGCAAGCTCTAATAATTGAATGCTACTTGGGTCGGCAACGATAGGGCCGTCGGTCTCTTTTGGCTTTTCTGGTAGGTAACGGCTGACCATATTTAGTAGCACTTCAGGGGCAAATGGTTTTGCCATATAATCTATTGCACCTAAGCGCATAGCCTCTACCGCATCGTCAATCGTTGCATAGGCTGTCATCATAAGTACCGGCAGCTCTGGGTAGTTAAGCTTAATACTTCTGAGTAAATCTAAGCCACTCATAGCGCCCATTTGTACGTCGCTGACCACTAACGAAAATTCATATTTTTTTAACAACACCATCGCTTGCTCAGCACTTTCGGCGGCAACACATGCAATACCTGACATTTCTAATGTGTCTATTAGTGCTTCTCTTAATCCGGCATCGTCTTCAACCACTAGTATTGTATTGCTCATGCTGATTTCTCCTGCGTTGAGGTTGTGCATATAGGCAGCAGCAAGCTAAAACATGCCCCGCCACTGGCATTATTAACCACTTCAACACGTCCTTGATGCGCATTAGCCACAGAACTTACAACAGCAAGTCCAAGCCCTGTACCTTGACTTTTAGTGGTATAAAACGGTTCAAAAATTTTCTCTATTTGGCTTATTTCAACCCCAGGGCCGTTATCACATACGCTAATACGAACGCTATCGGGCTCGTTATTATCTCGTTGCGCTTTTAATGTAACTTCTGCTTGGCTACCAATAATTTGTATACTGTTATGAATAAGGTTTTGAATAGCGCTGGCCAAAGCCGTTTTATTACCCGTAATCTCAATATCTGGCTCAGGTAATTCAACGCTCAACACACTATTATTTAATGCAACCATTGCATCGGCGCCAAGCTTTACCTCGTTTAAAAGCTGCTGCATAGACACTTGTTCAACCACTTGCTGCTCACCACTTTTAGCAAATAACAGCATATCGTTTACTTGGGTTTCTAAATCTTTTAAACGCGACATTAATTTAGTTTGAAAGTTTTCACGCGATGTTTCAGGTAGTTTTTTAGAGCCTAAATTTGCGGCATATAACATAGCTGCAGAAAGCGGTGTACGTACCTGATGAGCAAGCGATGCCACCATTTTACCAAGCGCACTCAAACGTTGCATATGCGCAACGCGCTTTTGTAAACGGCGGGTTTCTGTTAAATCGGTCATTAATATAAGCTGACCAGGCTCTGGAGCGAGTGCAGTTATATCAAGTTTTATAAGGCGACCATCTTTTAAAGATACTTCGTGCCCATCATCTTGATGCGGGCGAAAAGAGCGTTGAATAATATTAAACCACTTTTCACCTTCTAGTGGCTCGCCAAGCATATCAATGGCTATTTGATTGGCCTTAGCAATTAACCCTTTGCCATCAAGTACAACGACTCCTGCTGGCATGGTATCAACCAAGTGCGACAACCAACTTGCTTGTTGTCTTAAATCACTTAACTCACCAATATACTCTTCTTGGAGTAAACATGGGTTATACTGATTTGCAGTAATAAACTGTGGTTTAAGTACACTTGCAAGGGCCATAATCAAATCTCTTCATGATGTAGATAAACAGCTAAATGCACAATTTATACCAAATTTTATTTATATATTTTTCATAAAGTTACACACTAAATTTAAGCGACATAAAAATGACGCACACGAAAAGGAATAATAATGGGAGAGCAAATAAAGTGCCGTTGCCCGTGGCTCGATACCACTAAACCAGATTACGTTATTTACCATGATGAAGAATGGGGTGTACCTCTTTATGATGACACTAAACTATTTGAGTTTATTACCTTAGAGTCGGCCCAAGCAGGGCTTAGTTGGTACACTATTTTAAAAAAGCGTGAAGGCTATAAAAAAGCATTTGCTAATTTTGATGTGTACAAAGTAGCTAAATTTACAGCTGATGACATTGAGCGACTCATGCTTGATGAAGGCATAGTGCGTAACCGTTTAAAAATTGCAGCAACGGTTAATAACGCCAACCGATTTATAGAAATTCAAAAAGAGTTTGGTAGTTTTAGTGATTACCAATGGCAGTTTGTAAACAACAAGCCAATTATCAGCAATTTAAATAGCATAGATGACTACCCTGCAATAACAGAGGCCTCTACCGCGTTTGCAAAGGATTTAAAAAAACGTGGCTTTAAGTTTTTAGGGCCTACAACGGTTTACGCACATATGCAGGCCTGCGGCATGGTTAACGACCACAGTAATGATTGCTTTAGAAAAGAAGAAATTATTAAGGCTTTTGGTGAATAAGTGATTTATAACCATAAAACTGATTTGTTCACAAAGAGGATAAGAGACGCTGCGCTTTAAAGAAGTAACGCATAAGTTAATTGTGGTTTCTCATTTGCCCTCTTTTTTAAGATGCGCGTTTAAGTAATTAAAAGCTGCGCTTTTTACGCGAGCAAGCTGTGCGTCTACCGCCAAAGTTTAAGTTTTGCGTTTAGCTTGTAGACGCGAAGCGTGCTGCTAATCTCGTGAAAGATTATACTTTTTCATTTTTTCGACGAGTGTTGTGCGCCTTACACCTAATATTTCTGCAGCGCGTGCCACAACATAATCAAAGCGTTCAAGTGCTTGGGTAATTAAGCTTATTTCAAGTTCGGCTAAATAATCTTTAAGCTCAATGCCCTCTTCTGGTAATACGCCTGAGCCAGCTTGGTTAAATTCAGGTTCTGGCTCGTTGTCATAATCGCTAAAGCCAGTACTGAAAATATCGTTAAACGCATCTTTTTCAAGTAGTTCTTCAGGGTATTCTGGCTCGTAAGCGTCTACATCAATATAACGGTATTTATTAGGTAGATCAGGTACATCAACCACCTTTTCAGGGAACATAATCACCATACGTTCCACTAAATTTGCAAGCTCACGTATATTGCCCGGCCACGCATGTTCTTTAAGGCTATCTACCGCGCGCTCCGTAAATTTTGCCGACGTACCGCTTTGCTCGTTTACCCGGCGCATTAGCTCTTTAAGTAATAAAGGTATATCGTCTGCACGCTCATTAAGTGATGGGTTTTCTATAGGAAACACATTTAAACGGTAATATAAATCTTCTCTAAAGCTGCCTTTTTCAATCATTTCTTCAAGGTTACGGTGAGTAGCGGCTATAACTCGCACATCTGCTTGAATTGCTTTAGTACCGCCAACTCGCTCATAACTTCGCTCTTGCAGTACGCGAAGTAGCTTAACTTGCATTTGCAGTGGCATATCACCTATTTCATCTAAAAATAGTGTACCGCCTTGAGCTAGTTCAAAGCGCCCTTTTCGCGCCGAAATAGCGCCGGTAAACGCCCCTTTTTCATGCCCAAATAACTCGCTTTCGAGCAGTTCCCCGGGTATGGCACCACAGTTTACTGGTACAAACGGCCCAGTATTACGCTTAGATAATAAATGTACATTACGCGCAACCACTTCTTTACCCGTCCCCGACTCCCCTAAAATAAGTACGTTCGCGTCGGTTTTAGCTACTTGCTCTATTAAAAAACGCACATTTTTAACAGCATCGGTTTCGCCAACTAAACCATCAAATGTTTTATGAGGTTTAGTGTGTTTGTGACTACCAGGAAGCATACGCTGATATTGCTGGCAATCGTGTAATAACTGTGTGGTTACTTCGTGATTAAACGGCTCGCAAATTAAACCGACAACATTTGCAATACTAAGGAGTGGTTTAAGTGTTTCACCGATTAATAAAAAAGGCAGGGTTGGGTAGCGTTTAATTAAGCTTTCATGATCTAAGCTTTGTAATGCACCTAAAATTACAATGCATTCTTGTTGTTGATACTTATTGCATACTTGTTCGAAGTTTTGCTCGTCAAAGCTTAAAACAGCTTCACCAATAAATGTCAGTGAAGCATGTAAACCAATCGCACGATTATTATTATTATCTAGAATCAAGATCATTAGTCAGCGAACCACAGTTACAACAAGCTATTAGTATTTAAATTGTAAGCGAGTTTGAGAGGGATGCAAGCACTAAGCGGCAGTTTTTTGACATCATTGCCAAAAAACTGCCGTTAGATTAACTTTAAGTAATACTTAAGAATTATCTGTTAACAAATCGAGAGAAAGTTTAAAAATGCTTGTGCTTTAGGTCTATGGATATTTGGGGTTCTTCGTACATTACAAAAGCTTGCAACTTCAGCATTATTCCAATGATAAACACCGGTTAAACAACCAAAAAAATGCCTGTAGTCTACATAATATTCACTTCTTGGTATTAAATTGTCAGAATGAGATAACAAGATTGCGGCACTTGATTTACGAGTATTAATAACAAATTTTTCTCTTATTTTATCATCAATCATAATATTAAAAACAAAATAATAATCTTCTAAATTTTCGGACTTCCTAAGCGCGTTAACAAGACTACTCTGAACAAGTTTTGAGAATTTTATCTTCTCATATGAGATACATATTTCACTTTCATAATCGAGTAACTCTTCTTGAAGTACTAACTTTCGCGCTTCATAATCTTCTTTCGAATAACACTGCTTTCTCTCCTTTGATAGCTCACCAGTTTGTAAGTCTATCTCGCCCTCACCTTTATCAGCTAGAATAATAGCTTTAGGATCAAATTCTTTTACTTCATATGCATCTGCAACCCCTCTAAAATCATTCAATTTAGCTAATTTACCACCTAACAAATATTTACCAGCAAATGGTAGATGATTTTTAGCAGGAAATAACTTTGTGTAATCTAGGTAACGTTTAAAGAATTGTTGCTTTTTCTGTTCTGCTTTAAATTCTAATTCAGGATCAGCAAAATCATAATAGGTTTGTGGATAAGGTCCAGCTCCAGTGTAGCCTAAAGCTAACAAATCTAATTCTGAGCAATGCCTTGAAATAATCGAATGTAACCTTGTTGTATGCTTAGCTGATTCTATACAGTCATTCAAGTTTAAAATATTTACACCATCACAACTTACAAATAAAGCAGAGTCTATATCTGAAGCAGAACCGTGTATATTTGGCACCACATATAAATGCGTATCTCCGTATAAGCCATACTCTATAGGGGTTACTTCAATCCCATCAGCCCTTGCTTTATATAAGAGATAATTATTTTCAAAAACAGGTATTATCACTGGTTTTTTGCCATATTTATCAAATAGTTTATGCAAAAAAATCGGATCATAATGATCTGGGTGAATATGTGAAATATAAATAACATCCGGTTCCTTTATAATCTCAAGTGGATTATCTATCAAAGGAAACTGATGCCAAGCTCCATCATATGCTCCAGGTGTAAACCAAGGATCTGTTAGTATCCTAATATCTTTTGTCTCGATTTCTATACAAGCACTATAAATATAACGAACCTTCATAAAGACTTCTTCCTGCTTTAATAACTAAGAAAGAAGTCTACATGATATTATAATAAACCTAAAATTGACTCAGCAGATTGATTTGCTTGACCGCGCAGTGCAATGGATGCTTGAGACAAAATATCATTAGAGGCTTGCTGAGATATTGCCTGTGCATAATCAGTATCTTCAATACGGCTTTGGCTCGCTGCAATATTTTCTTTCTGAGTACCCAGCCCCTTAATAGTACTCGCTAAAGTATTTTGAAAAGCCCCTAGCTCTGCACGTTGGGCGTTAATTTCTTCCGCTGCTTGGTCGCTAATATCAATTGCGGCTTGTGCCCCCGCTTGCGTAGAGATATTAATAGTTGAGATTACTGATGCAAAACTACCATCTGAAGGCGTGGTTGTTTGTGTGGTATTGGCATCAGGCCCTACTTGAAACGACACCGGCTGACCATCAAATAAAGGCTTACCGCCAAAAGACGCGTTTTCAAACGTCTCTGTGATTTGACTTTGTAGCTGAACTACCTCTTCTTGCAATGCTGCACGGTCACTATCATTAAGGGCTCCGTTGCCCGCTTGAATAGAAAGCTCACGGATACGTGATACCGCATCATTGACACCGGACAAACTTGAATCAGTGACTTGAGAGTATGAAATACCATCGTAAGCATTTCGTACAGCTTGGCCATAACCATCTTGTTGTGAGGTTAAACGGTCTATAATTTGCAAAGCTGCGGCATCATCCGCCGCAGAATTAACTTTTTTACCTGTCGCAAGTTGCTCAGCAAGCTTATTGGACGTTTGTTGATTTTGACTAAGTAAACTAGTGTTTGGTGATTGAATTTTCATGGCAGCCTCCGACAAACTAATCGTATAAATTATAGCTTAATTTGCCAATTTTTACACTTTGTACCATGTTTAAGCTAAATTAACTTGGCATCGAGCTTGCTAACATACTTAATAAGTATGTAAAGTATTGGAAATTGTGTCAAAATTCTCACAATGCGTACTTCATTTTATATACAGCTACGCCAATGATAAATAGCTTGGATAATCTTATGTTCGATAACAAAACAATTTTAATCACCGGTGGTACCGGATCATTCGGTAAAAAGTACGTAAAGACATTGCTTGAGCGATATAACCCTAAAAAAATCATTATATTTTCTCGGGATGAACTAAAGCAATTTGAAATGCAACAGGAGTTCGATCAACCCTGTATGCGCTATTTTATCGGTGATGTACGCGATAAAGACAGGTTACGGCGTGCAATGCGTGAGGTTAACTATGTAATTCATGCAGCTGCTTTAAAGCAAGTGCCTGCGGCTGAATACAACCCTATGGAATGTATAAAAACCAATATTAATGGTGCAGAAAACGTAATTGATGCAGCACTGGACAACAATGTTGAAAAAGTCATTGCACTATCAACTGACAAAGCGGCAAACCCTATTAATTTGTATGGTGCTACTAAGTTAGCATCTGACAAACTCTTTGTTGCGGCTAACAATATTGCCGGTGGTAATCGCACCACATTTTCAGTTGTTCGTTACGGTAATGTAGTGTGCTCACGCGGTTCAGTAGTGCCCATTTTCCAAAAATTTATTGACCAAGGCCGCGACCATATCCCTATTACCCATGAAGAAATGACCCGCTTTTGGATAAGCCTCCAGCAAGGTGTTGATTTTGTTCTAACAAACTTTGAGCGTATGCTTGGTGGTGAAATTTTTGTTCCTAAAATCCCCTCAATCCGTATTACAGATTTAGCCAAAGCAATGGCTCCTGATTTACCTATCAAAGTTATTGGTATTCGCCCTGGAGAAAAGCTTCATGAAGTAATGTGTCCGCAAGATTTATGCTTTGAAACTTATGAATATCAAGATCATTTTTTGATAGCTCCTGGAATTAAATTTAGTAGCCGCAGTAATGATTTCACTGTTAATGCATTGGGTGAAAAAGGCAAAAAAGTAAAACAAGGTTTTGAATATAACTCTTTAAGCAACCCACAGTATATGACGCTTGAAGAAATAAAAGACTTTAATGTGCAAGCATTGTTGTAAATACTGCTATGAAAAATAAAGTAATTCCTTACGGTAAGCAAAGTATTTCACAAGATGATATAGATGCCGTTGTTAATGTATTAAAGTCTGACTGGCTTACACAAGGCCCTAAAGTACCCGCTTTTGAGCACGCAACTGCTAATTACTGTGGTGCAAAATTTGCCTGTGCAACCAATAGCGCTACATCAGCATTGCATATTGCTTGCTTAGCGTTAGGCGTTGGCGAGGGTGACACCGTTTGGACATCCCCAATTTCATTTGTTGCCTCTGCTAATTGTGCTTTGTATTGTGGGGCAAAAGTAGATTTTGTCGATATAGACCTCGAAACAGGGAATATGTCTCCATTGGCTTTGGAGCAGAAATTATTAGAAGCAGAAAAAACAAACTCTTTACCGAAAGTTGTAATTCCTGTTCACCTTGCGGGTCAATCATGTGATATGCAGGCCATTGCAAATCTAGCCAAAAAGTACAACTTCAAAATAATTGAAGACGCATCTCATGCTATTGGTGCTAAATATCACAATAAACCTGTTGGCTGTTGCGACTACTCAGATATCACTGTATTTAGCTTTCACCCAGTTAAAATTATTACCTCAGCTGAAGGTGGTATGGCAGTATCCAACAGCGAAGAAATCGATAACAAGTTGAAGCGCTTGCGCAGTCATGGAATTACTAATAATCCTGATGAAATGACAGAACCAAGCCACGGACCTTGGTATTATCAACAAATTGAACTTGGCTTTAATTATCGAATGACAGAATTACAAGCCGCACTTGGGTTAAGCCAGCTAAATCAACTCGACAACTTTGTTAAGGTACGAAATCTAATTGCAAAACAATTCGATGTATTTTTTACTGAGCAAAGCATGCAATCGCTGTTAGTCACTGAAGAATGTTACAGTAGTTATCATTTGTATATTTTGCGCTTAGAGTTTAGCAATCAAGCGCTGCAAGCTATGATGATCAAACAACTTAGAGCTCAGGGCATACAAGCTCATTTGCACTATATTCCAATCTTTTTGCAGCCTTTCTATCAACAGCTGGGCTTTGCTAAATCAACCTTCCCAAATGCGATGAAATACTATTCTCAAGCTATTACTATACCTTTACACCCTGCACTTACAGAGCAAGAAATTAGCACGGTTAAAAGTACAGTTAAGAGTCTTTATCAACAACTTAGTTCTTCGAGTAAATCCACACCATCCCAATAATGATAAAATGTGAGCGCTTGCCCTAAAGAAACAGTTCTAATGGCAACAGCTGCAAGTTGATTTTGCTCACTGGCGTTTAATCCAAAACAACTAATAGTTTGTAATTTATCCGTTTTATTTAATTCTAAACGCTGCAGTTGATAAGACAAAATCAAACCATCACCTTGGTGATGTAATAGCATATCTGGTAAAAATGTCAGTAATTCACAACGCATAAATTCAGAGTATTTATCAATAGCTTGTATATTAATATTCGCAAGTAGAATTAACTGCTGTAAATGATATAAACGATTGGCTTTTGCGGTTTGGCTAAACTGTGATTCATCTTTACTAAGAGCTAAGCGAAGTGCCTGCCAAAATAACTGCTGTAACTCTAAGGATGTCTGATACCACAAGATAGCTTTGGGTGAAGAACAAGCTTGTTGAGAGAAAGCATTAAAGTCACGAATAAAACGTGTCACAGCAAGGTCAACATCGAGATTTGTCGAAAGACGAATGACAGCTAACGAGTATCGATCAGGGAAGCATACTTGGTGTTGAACATTGGCTTGTTGATTGATTTTTTCTATTGCATCATCGCCACCCCAGATGATCCGCATATCGCAATGCTCACTAAAATGCTCGGTGATAACCTGCGCATTACTTGGATAAGATACAATGGCACACAATGAGTTTAATACCGAGTATGGATGCAAGGATAAAAATTCATTCAGTAAAGCTATCAACTGATAAGTTTGCTCGCCACTGCGATCACTGATCCTCACAATATTACAGTTACCGCAGAGCATACTCAGTAGTAAACTATAAAAATACACTGTATCTACATTAGCCGGAGTAATATGAAACACCAATCCTCTTGGCTGACTATGATTTAACGCCATGTAGTGTTTTTTCATAGCAAGTATATTTGCCTTTCGACACCAAAACCCCAGTGCTGATATTGCATTCGATTGCTGCTTTTTCAACAAGAACTGTGAGAAAGCAGCAATATCAGCAACAGTATCATCTTGAAACGGCGCTGCCTGCGGTGATAACTGCGTAAAATTCCCCTGCAATTGCTGTAATGAGGTATGTTTAAATAAAGGTGTCACTACAGCCCCTAACTTGTGATTTAGCTAACCGCCCTTGTACCGTAAAGTATTTACCCAGTCGGCCGCATTGGCAATTATCTTCACCATGCAAAGTGCCTAAATCCTCGGTTAATAAACGGTGTCCTGGGTAGCTTTTAGCAAGCACTGACTCAACTTGGATCACCCCTTGCGTATTAGTAGGTAAAGGCTGCTGTGTGGCAGCATCAACAATACTAATATCAGACCAAGCTGGTGTATGTAAAAAACCATGCTCACATTCAATGTAAATTGTGCCCGTCTGTTCTACCATGCCATAGTAATCATGCACCTTAATAGCACCTAGTTGCTCAGCTACGGCTTGTTTAAATGCCTTATTGCTCACTGCGTGTTGTTGCATTTTTTTCCAGCCACCACCATGCAATAAGACCCCTTTTTCAAATTTCATGTTTTTATCGCATTTAGTCAATGCCTGAATAAATTGCTGCCAAACAATAAAAGTAAAACCAAACATAAACACTGGCGTTGCCCTGTACTTTTCAAAAAAAGCATCAATGACAGGCATGTTTAAAGTCATATCATCATTTAGGGCAAAATGCGGATCACGACCAAAAAACAACATGCCTTGTATGCCTGCTGCACGTGCTGACATTGTTGTTTTTTTTCGTATCGTCTGTTTCGCATCAATAATCAACATAGGTAAACGTTGTTTACCTAACCAATGCTGCAATGTTTTTGTCAGAATTTTACTTTGTAACTGCGCAGTCTGTGCATCTAATGATATCTTAGATACCGCGCCGCTGGTACCCGACGAAGTTAACAAACGATGTTGTTGATCTGCATTTATGCTGGATAATAAAAATTGCTTAAATAATGGTACAGCTAATGGCATTGTGTCTGCAAATGATTGCTGCAAACGCTGATAAGGCGCACAATGTTTCTTATGATGACTATCTAAAAAGGTAAGTTGGCTATGTAAAAAAGCTTGCTTTTCATTATTCGCTAAACCATATACGGGTAATTCTAGTAACTGTTCATCAGTTAAGTGCATGATAGTCTACCTTGCCGTTGCTAAGCCTAGGGATAGTTTGCAAGTAAATGACACTAATTAAACGACTGTGACATTTGAGCTTGTCGGCGAGCATTTTTTTTACATCAACATCCGTGCGTTCAGTGACATATACATTAAACGCATCTTCACTTCCTGTACAAATAACTTCTGATGCAAGCTCTGTGCTGATCCAGGCTTGTACTTCATCAAGATTAATACGCTTACCCGTAAGTTTACAAATACGTTTAGAGCGCCCTACTATTTGATAAAAACCATTCTCTAGACGCTGTGCAATATCACCTGTTTTTAAGGGTAAATTTTGCGTGAATGTATTCAGTTCAGCCACAGAGGTGGCATAACCCCCAAATACGTTATCGCCAACCACACACAACTCTCCAGGCGTATTACAGGCAGTAATTTCTTGCTCAACTCCATCAATGAGAGACAACTTTGTATTGGGAATAGCTTGACCTATTACCCCTGTATTTTCAGTAAAATTCTCGGCGGGCAAATAAGCAATTCGTGCAGTGGCTTCTGTTTGTCCATACATAGTATAAAACTCGACATCAGTAGCCTCTGTGAAATTAGCAAGGGTTTGCCACTGTTTCTCAAGCAGCTTTCCACCAGCTTGCGCCATGTAGCGAATTTGCTGTAAAGGTAGTTTGTCTAAACCCAGTCGCACCAACAACTGAAAACTAAATGGCACACCGTAAAAGCTATTTACTTTAAATTTTTGGAACTGCTGCCAAAAACTTGCTGACATTGGGCTCTCATTTTGTATAACTATCGAGGCGCCACACGCCAAGTGACTGTGCAAAATAGACAACCCGAATGAATATGAAAGCGGCAAAAATGTCATTGTTACATCGCTACTTTTTATCGGTAAAAACTCACAGATTGAAGCACAATTAGCCGCAATATTTGCTTTACTTAACTTCACCAGCTTTGGCGAACCAGTTGAACCGCTGGTAGATAAAAGCACACTGAGTTCAGCTGCAAGTTTATGTTTTATCTTGCTAAATGGCTGAATAGTTTGCTCTATAATTATAGAGTTAACTTGATAATGTTCGTATAAAACGTGTTTTTCGGTGTCACTTAATGATGGGTCAATTAAAAGGATAGCATGTTGCGTTCTTAATAATGCTAAATAATAAACTATAAAATTAAGTGAAGAATTTGCAACAAGAGCGATTAATTCGCGCTCAATTGGTAATACACTTTGGACACTGCTTACTTGCTGTTCAAGTTCTATGTAATCAATTGACTGAGTACCATAAAAAAGCCGTCCTTGAGAATTTTTTGCTGTTAGTTGCCAGAACATTCCAGCCATATTACAACCTTAATCCGCCATCAACCGCAATTGTTTGACCCGTAATATAAGCCGCTTGACTGCTTAACAAAAATGCCGCTACATTAGCGATATCTTCACCTTCTCCTAAACGTTTAAGTGCGGTACGTTGACTGAGTTGCTGTTTCTTTGCATCATCAAAATGAGCGGTTAACGGTGTTGCTATAACCCCTGGAGCTAAAGCATTTACACGAATATTATAACTTCCTAGTTCCTGCGCTAAACTTGTCACTAACCCTTTAATAGCGGCTTTCATACTTGCATAGACAACTTGACCGCTACTACCTTGCTCTGCAACAACTGAACTAACTAACACGATACTACCGCACTTTTTACGAAGCATCAGTTTACTAGCGCCTTGACAAAGTAATAGAGCTGCTTTTAAATGTATTTGATATTGTTGATCAATCTGCACATCACGGCTCATCATCAAAGGAGCTTCAAGCATGTCACCAGCACAATGCACGACCCCTTCAAGATTAATCTTCTGCTGAGAAATAGAACTAAACAGTTGTTTTATATCTGCACTATCACCTAAATCAGTAATCTCTGTGAGTATATTTGCCATGGGATAACTTAATAGTAATTGCTCGCGCGCCATGTTTAATTTTTCAGCATTTCGAGCAACCAAAATCACAGCTTTGTGTTGCGCCACAAGGTTACTCGCAGTGGCATACCCTATGCCGCTGTTAGCACCTGTGATCAACGTATAAGTTGCGGTCTTATTCAAATGACACTCCGTACTTAGCTAAGATTTTCTGGGCTTTTAAAAATGAGCTCATATCTATAATATCATCCGTATCAAGCATAATATCAAATTCGCCTTCGAGCTCTGCAATCAACATCATATGGCTCATTGAATCCCATTTAGGATGCTCAGAATAACTAAGTTCATTGCACACCTCTTCTGGTGTGATCTCTAATACGTTAACAAATGCAGTGGTGAGCTTTTCTAATGACACATTAACCTCGATTTAAAAAGTGCTTTATTTTAGTTGTTGCTTGCTCAAACTCTGATTGGTTGAGTGAAATGCTGAGCATATGATTATCACTTGGGTGTTCTTTGAGCTGATAGCCAAGTTGTTGATTATAGCGAATTGCAGCCTGATTCTCCCGCCTTACTTCTGAGTGTAAATATAACATATTCAAATCATTAAACGCATAATCCAGCATAACTAAAGACGGCGCAAAGGCCACTATATTATTTAGGTATTGTGTATCAGAAATATAAATACCAATACTCGCCGACTCGGCAATTTCAAGGTTGTGCTCTGCGTGAATATTAATTACACCAATTGCTGTGGCTTTATAATGAATAATAAAGTGCTGCTGCTTATCATCTACAAGCATCGAATTAAACCATTGTTGATGATGCTGCCACTCTATAGCACCCCTATTCTTCATTTGGGTTCGAACATGCTCAAGGTTTCGCCATTGCCAAACGCGCTCACAATCACTTTCTTTAACTTCCCTTAGCTGTACCGCATAACTTGCTAATCGAGAAAGACGCACGTTATTCTCCTAACTTTTTTTGTTTTACATCTTGATTGAGTAAAGCTATTTCAGGGTGGTGTTTTAAAAAATCTAAAATATCAATGTACTTAGCTACGCTAATATCTCTGGGATAAGCCGTCACTAATTGTGTAAACATCTGCAAATCTCTTGGCTCATCAATACATAATCGCGTATAGCCTTGATAATCACATGGTGCTTTATATTGACTAACTTTAAATTGCTTTGGATGCTGATACAAATAAGGCGTTACATGCTCTTTTTGATAATCTTCCACAGCATTTTTTGCAGCCATTTTTAACGCCTTAACCGACATTATCTCTGCATCAAAACCACGGATATGCTCGCCGATGTACAGGCTCGAATAATCGTCGCCTCGCTCAAGATGATAAGCGATTAATTGATCAACAAGTTGAGCATCTACTAACGGGCAATCAGCAGTCAAACGTACAATACGATCATCATCATCCAAACCAAGCACCCGCACAACATCAGTAAAGCGTTGCAACACATTAAGCTTACTCCCGCGAAAAACCCTGACTCCTAGTTTTAAACAATGCACAGCAACATCATCGTCATTATTATGATCACTCGTTGCAATTACATGTTCGGTAATATTTTTTGCCGATTTAAGACGTGTTATATGGTATTGCAACAACGATTGATCATTAACAGTTTGTAGCACTTTTCCTGGTAGCCTTTTGGAATCATACCGAGCTTGTGAGCAAGCAATCACTTTCATTTCTGAACATACTCCAGCTTCATCGCGCTACCTTTATTCAATGCTTTACTAGCAGGCTTACCTAGCATTGAGTTTAAATAACGTGGATGTAAACCAAGGCCGGGTCTAACTGAGCGTAAATTTGTTTCAGTAAATAACTCACCCTGTTTAATATCTTGCGCTATATACAAAGAACGTCTAAATGCGACATTATCTTGCTCGCTTTTCGCTAAGCGAAAGCTAGGCTCACCAAGCGCATAATACGCTGCAGTTGTTGCATCAACCATCGCTTTAAAACCACTAGGGTTTAATGAAAACGCAGCATCAACACTTGTTGTATCATCTTCTAATTTAAAATGTTTTTCTATAATACTCGCCCCCAGTGCAACTGATGCTATCGCAGCAGTATCGGCTAGGCTATGGTCACTTAAACCAACAGGAAGTGCTAAGTGTTGTTTTAAATAAGCAAGTGTTGATAAATTACAGTCATTGATTGGTGTAGGGTAACCGCTGACACAGTGTAAAACTGCCAACTGTTTACCACCAACTTCTTTTACCGCAGTCACAGCTTCTTCAATTTCATCAAGGGTAGCCATGCCAGTAGACATAATGATTGGCTTACCTGTTTGAGCCGCGTATTGAATCAAACCTATATCTGTAATTTCGAACGAAGCAATTTTATATGCAGGGCAATTTAAGTCTTCTAACAGATCAATTGCAGTTTTGTCGAATGGCGAAGAAAAAAGTGTAATACCATGTTGCTTTGCTCGTGCGAATAACGCTTCATGCCAATCCCACGGAGTATGTGCTTCTTCATATAAATCATATAAAGTACGGCCTTTCCAAAGTTTATCTTTAACAACAAACTCTGGCCCATCATGGTTAAGTGTAATCGTATCTGGGCGGTAAGTTTGTATTTTAATTGCACTTGCCCCCGTTTTAGCAGCAGCATCAATTAATTCAAGTGCTTTATTAATATCGCCACCGTGATTTCCAGAAAGCTCTGCAATAGTATAAGGCTGACAACCCTCACCAATTTTAATACCATCAATAATGATGCACTTCTGTAACTGCCCAACATCAAATTTTTTCATTATATTGCTTCGACCATTATTTGATTTAATTTAGCGCTTCAATTATGCGCTCTACTGCCAAACCATCAACTGCCTGCTGGCCAAGTAGTGACAACTTTTTCTTCATATCGGCTGATTTAAGCAAAAATAGGGCCTGTTGTCCCACATTAGTTAAGTCAGCGTGCTCATTTCTAAAATCAATGCATTGATAAGCACTATTATTTAGTGAAGAGTCTAATGCTTGAGATTGGTTATCAACTAAGACTAAAGCAATTGTTGGTACGCCTAGATACATCAATTCAAACAAGCTCCCCCCCGCGGACGTAATAGCAATATCAGCTTCACTCATTAATCTAGCTAGATTTGGGTGGTTAATGTGTAATTCAAATTTATCATTTTGCTGTAAACTGTTCAGCAAAGTCAGCGTTTTTTCTGAACAACCGCTACTTACTGCAACAACGAGCTTTGCAATATCACTGCTAGTAACAAATTGCTTGCACAGCTCTGGAGTCAACATTTTGACATCCGTACCACCTAAACTAATGAAGACACTCTTATCAATAACGCTTTCGCGAGTTCTATGCGATTTAAACTCACTTCTTATTAGCCGATAGGCTGGCCCTTGTAACACTTTAGAAGCTTTATGGATTGTCTCAACTACATCGCTAGGGTTCACGATTAAATCAAATTCTAATGGATTCAGATATGCACCATCATCAAAGAAAACCATTTTTTTTACAGTCAAATTTAACTTACTTAGTGTGTTTTCTGATAGTGCATAATCATCAACAATTAAAATATCGGTACTTGATAGCATGGTTACAAGAGCTGCTTCATCTACAACAAACTTTAGATCCACCCCCATATTGGTGAGTTTGCAATGCAATAGAGGAGCTAAATCACGGTAAAAAAGTGTGACTTCATGCTGTTTGCTAAGCAAAACTTCGATCAACGCGATTTGTCGCATTACATGCCCATAGCCAGTTTTCTGGCTTGCATTGGCATATATTGCTACATTTTTCCTATAGGTCACGGGGAACTACCTTTGAATAAAAAGCGACAAAGTCCCCATAATAAGATAGACAAAAAATAGTTCTTAGAAAAGCTATCATGTAGATATCTTAAACGAAAGCTTGTTATGTAACACAACAAAGAGACTTAGTATTAAAAATCCTATTCTAAGGATTTAATTTCTATAAAAAATTACATTACACATTCCTTTAAAATAGCCTTCTTTGAGAGTATCTTTTTGTACCTGCGCTTCACTATAAGAAAAACCATAACTCTTCAAAAAATCTATGATCTGACAATGCTCTTCAAGATTTAAATTTAGTTCGCAAAGGATACCTTTCAAACGCATATCATTCAAATGCTCTCCAAACCCTAAGATCACGAGATCTTCAAACCCATCTACATCAATTTTTACATAATTTGGAAATAATATTTCATGCTCATTAAGCAATGACTCCGCTTTAAAAGCAACTGCTCCCTGTATTATGTTGCTCTCTCTCTCATTAAGAAAAGGATCTAAATTTCTTCCATAAGAATTGCATGCCCACCCTTCATAGTCCCTAGCAAGGTGCAAACAGGAAATGCCATCTTTATCCATTAAAGCAAATGGATATGCAACAACAGTTTCAGATAAATCATTTAGTCGAATATTTTTATTTAGCTGATAGAAATTAGAGGATTCAGGTTCAAAAGAAATTACTCGAACTTCCTTAGTAAGTGAAGCATAAAGGGAAAAGACACCAATATTTGCACCTATATCCCAAAAGACTGCCGATTCATCAAACGAATCAATCCAAGCGATAGTTTCTGGTTCTTCTATGTCAAACGATTCAAACCTATTTCTTGATAGCTCATTTAATTCAATATAATTAATTTCAAACACATCTTTCTTTATAACTGAATTAGTATTCATATAATAACCTACTCATTAAAACAATTAAGGATTCTGTTTCTTTTTGATTCCACATTTAAATAAAATGTAACCCCATACCTAGGAGTTGACTTAACTTGACTTCCACTATGGATTACTCGTGAATTAAATATAGCAATTTCATCTCTATTAAGGGTTAAATGTTCAAAAGTTGCTCCCTTAGATAAAGCTTGAACAATATAGCTTTCTAGATGATTTAAAACTGATGTTTTATCATTGACTAATGAGAAGATGTTCATTATTTTTGACTTCATTTCTAACGGAAGAGTTTCAAATAGCTCTGTATTAGGGAAGAACACCATAGCCCCCTCCTCAGCTTTAACATCATGAAATGGCACAAAAACCTTAATTTGATCTTTTAAGTTATCAATATGCCAATTAAAAGAACTCCCTGTATAGCTATAACTAGGTAATACAACTTCAAAAAGCAGTTTTTCTAACTTAAATTTAAATGGAAAACTCAGATTATGAGCTAGCTTCTGCCAAAATATCTTTACTACTTGCTCATTCTCATTCAGCTGATCAAGCGAATTTAAAAATTCTCTTTCTCGTCGCTCTAATCTGTCTATAGAAGTAGCTGATAATAGTCTTGAACGATTAATCTGTTCAAAAACCTCTAACTCTACTTTAGTTAATGGATTTTTTATCTTAGCTATACTTGGGTAGTGAAGTGAGTACTGCTCAAGAGATTCGAAAAATGCATTAAATACAGCCAAGTTAGATGACATCAAAGTACGAAGAGACATTGCTCTTGACTTAACAATATCTTGTTCGTTAATGCAAAGTCTAATCAGCTCGTCAGCAAATTGACTCGGGCGGCTTAAAAAAATCGAGTCTTTAATAAGTGTATCAATTGCATTACCCACTATAGTTCCTTATATGATAGAGTTCTAATATTTTCTATTAATTGAAGTTACTCATTATTGAGCTGTGAAGAGCTGTCGAAGGTTCTTTATCACAAATAATAGCTGAGTTATATGCACGTTTAAATAATTATTTTTCATTACTGGTGTGGTACTAATAAACAAACCTATGAACTTACTTTATAATGAAAATATAAAGCAAAAAAACGACCTAAATCTTGCTACTTTAAATTTGAAAGCAACAAATAGGCATACTTTGTGCTTATTTATTTCAAAATACGCTAAAAAAAGAGAGAATTATGCTCAACGAAGCGACCAAAAGTAACCTTAGAAGAAAATCTTCTTATATCGACGATGTTCAATTTATTGATGATGTGCCTCTTTTTAGCTGGTTAGATATTAATATTACTGAGCTTTGCAATAGAAAATGTGAATTTTGCCCAAGAATTGATGATTCAATCTACCCGAATCAAAACCTACATATGTCCGTTGAAATAGCAAGAAAAATTGGGCAAGAGCTACTAGAGTTAAACTATAAAGGTGTTGTTGTATTTTCAGGGTACTCTGAGCCTACTTTATGTCCGCACTTTGACGAAATCATAGCCGCTTTTCCTAAAGAAATTCGCCTTGAAATGGTTACAAATGGCGATAAGTTAAAGCCTCGTTACATACAAAAACTAAAAGAGGCTGGGCTAAATTATTTCGTTGTAAGTATGTATGATGGCCCAGAGCAAATTGAACATCTTAAAAGTCTTTTTGCTGAATCAGGTTTATCTGAGAATGACTATATATTAAGAGACAGGTGGCATACTGGTGAGGATGACTTTGGTTTGAAGCTAACAAATAGAGCCGGCACGATTCAAACAGGAGATCAACCTGAAATAATCCCCAATCATCCATGCTATTACACGGCTTACTCAATGACAATCGACTGGAATGGAGATGTATTACTCTGCATGCAAGATTGGAATAAGAAAGTTAAATTTGGAAATGTTGCCGGTCAAAGTTTATTAGATGTTTGGCAAGGGCAAGCTTTCAATAACTATCGAAAGAAACTTCTAAAAGGATCAAGAACATGTGACCCATGCCATAAGTGCAACACGGACGGTACCCTTCACGGGTACAACCATAAAAAGCATTGGGAACTTAAACTATGACAAAAGAGCTTTCAAATAACATAACTTTTGACCAAGTTCACACCAAAAAAAAGCAAATAAAGTTAAAAGAAATGATGAGTCAGATTGCTGAGAGGATTTTAAATCAAACGAAAAATTCAGAGTCTATAAATTGCTGTCCTGTTTGTAACAGCAAAAATTTAGTTCATTTCACTGAGAAATTTGGCTTTAATCTTGATAAGTGCTCTAAGTGCTCGCATATTTTTTGTAATCCTATGCCTAGCGAAGAGCAACTAGAGATTTATTACAATAGTGAAATGAAGGAGTTCGAAAATGAATTTTTTGAAGAGTCTTTCGAAAATAGAGTTCCGATATTCACCAAACGTATTGAAAAAATTAAAAACTATATCTCGTCAGGTAAATTGTTAGATGTTGGGAGTGCAATTGGTATTTTTATTGAAGCCTTAAAAAGAAATGCTTCGCCCTTCCATATAACGTGTTGCGATCCCAGCGTAGACGCATGTAATAAATTAAAATCTCGCTATCCCGATATCGAGATATACACCACTCTAATAGAGAACTTGAATAACCCTCAGGCTTTTGATTTAGTTACAATGTGGGATACAATTGAGCATATACGTGATCCTATAGCTCTATCTGAAAGTATCAGTGAAGTACTTAGAGATGATGGCTTTTGGTTTTTTTCAACTCCAAATACTTCAAGTTTCGAGTGGCAAATTGCAGATACTAAGCATGTACAAATTTTGCCACCAGGACATATAAACCTATTCAATCTTGACTCTATTAATGTCTTACTTGAAAAATCAGGGTTTAAACTAGTCGATTACTTTACATTAAATGGCTCTTTAGATGTTTCATACGTACAAAAGTTTCTGTTAGAAAACTCCAGCAACTCTATTGGGGAGTTTCTACAAACCCAAATTTATAATGAACAATTTGCGTCAGGCTTTTCTCAGTTACTAAGTGACTGCAAGTTAGCTGGTAATATTTTTGTTATAGCTCAGAAAGTAAGATGATTATGAATTACACCCTTAGACACGCTGGCTATGAGTCAAACGAAGATTCAAATCAAATTGTAAAAGCTGAAGGTGCATACCTTTATACTAAAAGAGGGCAAAAACTACTTGATTTATGTATGGCTGCAGGTTCTCAACTTCTAGGTCATTCTAACCCTGAAATTGTATCTGCAATACAAAGTCAGGTGAGTAAAGGCACTATTTACCTTGCAAACAATCAATATATACATGAGACTTGTGAACTCCTATCACAAGTAGTTCCCTCTGAATATTCAGACTATATATTTAGTAATAGTGGAACTGAAGCAACTCAAAAAGCGATAAGAATTTCTAGGTTAGCTTCAGGCAAGTCATTAATCGCCTCATTTGAAGGCGGCTGGCATGGTTCAAATGAATGGACATTACATGATTCAGGGTCACGATTTGATTTAGATAAGCAAGCATTAAACTTTGGTATACCTACATCAATTAATAAAGATAGATTAATTGTTCCTTATAATTGTGATGAAACTTTCGAAATCCTAGAAAGGCACAAAGAAAAGTTAGCTGCAATTATTATAGAACCGATACAAGGCTCTAATCCACAAAGCAATATTTCAGGGTTTCTTAAAAAGTTAACAGCCTTTTGTTATCAACATAACATCTTAATAATTGCGGATGAGATCATTTCAGGTTTTAGAGTTTCACTCTCTGGAGCATCGCCTAAATTAGGCTTGAAACCAGACATTATTACATATGGAAAATCTTTCGCAGGAGGTTTACCGGTTGGGCTTACTGTTATAAATGAAAAAGTATCTCAAATGAGTTTTGGGAATCCTGAAAACGCAGTGATTACAGGTGGAACATATTCTGCAAACCCTTTGATGGCTGTAGCTGCAACGGCAACATTAAAGCAGCTAATACAAAAAAATTATACTTCTTTTAATACTGAATCGGATACCTTCAAAAACACTATAAATTCCGAGTTACTAAACAAAAACTTACCATTCAAAATAATTTCCAATGGCCCATTCTTGAGACTTGCATTCACAGATAAACCTTTTAAGTCTCGAGCTGAGAGAGATAAGCTTGAAATGCCAGCTACTTTACAAAAAACGTTTAGGGACATAATTAAAAAAAAGGAGATTTCCTGGCCAACAAACGGAATTGTTCTTCCTTCTTTTGAGCATAGAGAACCCGAACTCAGGTTAGCTAGAGAGGCCATAATATCAAGTTGTATTGAAACATCTGAGTTTTTGTAAAATGAAGAGCCTATCTTTCAAAACTAAGACATATCGAAAGTATGCACCTTTTTTATTTAAATCATATGGTGTGTTGTCAAAATTAAGCCTACTATTAGGTCAATATAAAAACATTAGTCATAAGCAGTTACAAGAAATCAAGTGGGATAGATTTCTTTCGAGAATGTTCTTAAAGGAGTCTAGGATTTTAAAAGGCGAAGAATTTAAGGATTTTGATAATATTACAAGCAAAGGCGATATTGCATATATACTTGGGTGTGGCGCAAGTATAAATGAGTTATCGGATAAAAATTGGTCACAAATAAAAGAAAACTATTCAATCGGTGTAAATTATTTCTATAACCACCATTTTAGCCCTGACATACATATGGTAGAACTAGGTAAATCTAGTGAAGCTTTCCGCTTAATTGAAAGCAAACTTATAAATAATTCTAAAAGGCACAATGAATCTGTGCTTGTCCATATACGCCACCTGCTACAGAACCAAAATAGCTTAGAGCCGAATAATGTCTCTAAAATAAAGTTCTATTCCCCTTTGGTGCTCAAATCTAGAGAAGAAAAATTTATAGAATCCTATTTAAAAAGACACTTCTTAGATAATAATCACCCGTTGATTCATCATGCTTCTAATTTAGACTGCGCTATACATTTTGCCTGTAAATTGGGATATAAAGACATTCGACTTTTGGGTGTAGATCTTGGGAATAGCGACTATTTTTGGAATCAACAAGATGACAAAGAGGACATATACTCAGACGTAAGAGAGGCTGTTCGCAGAGACTATGAAATAGCACAATGGAATCAAAATGTATCAAACATCCATGCCAGTGCTGATAGAAAGATCACTGAGAAGTTAAATTGCTTAGATATAGTTACATATATCAATCTTATCGATAGAGTGGTGTTAAAGCCAAATGGGATAAAATTAAGTGTTTGTAATGAACAATCACTTTTATCAGATTACCTCGCTACATCTTCAATTGAAAGTTAGGAAAATTATGGCTGATTCAAAGGATTACATTTTCAAAAATACTAATGGCAAACTAGACTTTATTGGTGATTTTGAAGGTTTTTATCAAGCAGATGAAGATCCTTGGTGCCAAAGTGGCCAAGGTGATATGGCAAGATACTACCAAAAATCAAGACAGAGAATTCTCAATAAAATTGATAATAAAGAAGAAAAAAGCTTTATTATAGAAGTTGGCTGTGGTTTAGGACATTTTACAGAGCAAATAAAAGTTCACCACCCTACATCAGAAGTCTTTGGTGTAGACTTAAGTCAAACAGCTATTACTAAAGCTAAAAAGTTATTTGCTGAACCTAACTTTTTCGTTTGCAACGCAAAGGAATTGTCTTCACAGTTTTCTATAAAATCTGTGGATGTTGTAATTTTGAACCAGTTATTGTGGTATATAGTCGACGATATAGAAGAAGCTTTAGCTTCTATTAGAGCAGTTCTTAAGCAAAATGGCTTACTTATTATCTCAAACGCCTTCGCTAGAGAACAGAAGTATGGGCTCGAAAAATTACCATATTTTGATGGAACTCAACGCTTCTTAACAAATATGAATGAATGGCAACTGATAAGCGCAGAGTATTATGATGATAATGAAACTCACACTGACGGCCATTTCCAAATGAGACCTTTGCATGGATAAAATTAATGGGCCTCATTTTTAGCTTAGGTCGCGTATATAACATTAATAACAGCGATATACCATCACAACTTTGCATGTAAAATGTTGGAAGAATTAGGCTTTACCTATGACAAAAACATCTTCTATATCCCATAAGTATACAATTGTAATATGTACAAGAAATAGGGTTAAGTATCTATCAAAAACGATAGAACAGTTACTAACATTAATTAACCAATCTAATGAATCTAAACTATTAATAGTCGATAATAACTCAACAGATAACACGGCTTCATATATAAAGTTTATTAGTGATAAAAATGAAAAAATTGATTCTATAAATTGTACTGAGGTTGGTTTAGGCAATGCAAGAAATGCTGCTATAAGTCATTGTGACACAGAATGGATTGTCTACCTAGATGATGATGCTCTGGTAGCTGATGATTGGCTTATTCAACTTAATCGCATTGCAAGTTCTTATCCGTTTGATGCTTTTGGGGGCTTATACACTCCTTGGTATGCCGAAGGAAAAAAAGTATGGTTTTATGATGAATTTGAAACCAACGTACACATGTTTCCAAAAGATGAGTCTGAAGGTATATTAAAAACTTCATATTTTTCTGGTGGTATTGCAGCTTACAAACTTTTACCTTTGAAGTCTGTTGGTGGCTTTCCTACTGACATAGGTATGAGCAACAATAAAATTAGCTATGGTGAAGAAGTACATGCCCAAAGAAATTTAGCTATGGCTGGATATAAACTTGGGTTTAGTAAGCTATGGAAAATGATACATCTTACACCTTTGAAAAAACAGTCTATAGTATGGTCATGGAAAAAACAGTTTGCCTTGGGAAGAGATTTCTGGGAAATATACAATAAGAAAAAAGATTATGAAAACTTAAAGAGATATTCTATTCAAAAATTACATAAACTCTCTCCTTGCGAGGATTTTAAAAAGTTTAGAAGCTGTAATGCATGTGTTTATAAAATGGCAAGTATTTCATTTGTATTTGGATTATTTTTTGGCTACATAAGGAAATAATATATTAGTTAAATTTAGAAATACTCTAATCTAGTTTTTGGCTGATAACTGCGAACATCAGCCGCCATACTTTCATGGTAAAGATCAGTTACAGTAATTACACATTGAACATCTTTAACTAAGTCAGTATTTAAAACATCATACCCTAATACATTTACTGAATTATGTGAGGATATGCGCTTATATTTATCAATAACACACACGACTTCTATCCCACTTTTTACCATCTGCTGTTCAATGTATCGGCTATAGCTATTCCAACCAACTAAAATTACTTTATTAAAATCATTCTTTTTACAAAGCCTTAGTATTCTAGAGTATCTTTTCCTAAACAAATAATGAGCTCTAAACTCAGAGATAAATTCAAATGGATAAAGAAAAAAAGCCAAAATTTCATATTTATTGATATATATCAAGGATTCATCTGAAAACATTTTTTTAGGTAAAAGAATATTAAGCGCATATGCAGCCATAGCCTTAATGCTAAAATAATTTTCTAGTTTTTTAATAAGTGAGCAGGAGAAATCATAAGCTAGACTGGTAGACACCTTACCTTCTTCAGAACCATCTACATGCCTTAAAGTTAGGGCTTCTTCTATAAATAAAACTTCATCACAGTTACTTAAAGCACGAATGGCAAAATCCCAATCTTGATGTCCTTTCAGGCTATCATTGAATCTTATAAGCTTTGCTAAATTACTTTTTATACAAATACAGCTAGATTGGATACCAGACTTTCCTCGATTACTAATGAAAGTATATTCAGCTACAGACTGATTCTTACAAATTCCTTTCACAGGCAAAGGTTGTTGAGCTTTGCCTGCTATGACATTTCGATATTGGTTATAAAAAAATTCACATCGAGGGTTATTTACATGTAATAACCTTATTTTATCGAGTTTATCTATTTCCCATTCATCATCAGAGTCCAAAAAGCAAATAAATTCAGCCTTAGCGTTATCAATACCTACGTTGCGCGCATATGCACCATTAACATTGTTTGGGTAAGATATCAGTCTAACATTTATCTCAGCATAGTTTTTTATTAAACACTTTATCTTTTTAGTATATTGCAGTTCAGAGCCATCATTTATGATTATTACCTCTTCAGGTTTATATGTTTGAGAAGCAACTGAATTTAAGGCCCTCTCAAGCTCTAAAACCCTATTAAATACTGGAATCACAACAGAGAATAGCATACTTACCTATGATTCCATTTTTCGACCAAGTAATAAAGAGAATACTCCACTATTACCTCTTTCTATTTTTCCGGTCTTGTTATCAAGCTGCATAAACTCATCGATAACTTCAAAGCCACAAGATGAAACAAGGCCACAGATTTCTTCGCTTGTGTAATGCTTTACATGGAAAGGAAACGTATGCTTATCAAAAGGCATGTATGTCTCATTGGGTGTTGAAACAATTAGTAGCCCACCAGGCCTTAAAAGTTGAAAGTATCTATTTAATAACCATTTATCAAAAGTGATATGTTCAATTGTTTCAAAAGATACAATTACATCAAAACTTTCATTGTCTACTTCTGACCACGTTTTGACATCTTCACATAAATACTTAATTTTCTCATGCTGATAATATTCTTTTGCATAGTCAATAGCTCCAGAATCTACATCTACAGATGTTACACTTGCATCTAGCGAGTTTGCCAAAATCCAAGAGCCGTAACCGATTCCACATGCTAAATCAAGAATATTTAGCATTGCATTTTTTTTAAGCAACAACTTGTTCTTCAGAAAGTCAGCTGCAAATTCATATCTATTGAGGTGGTCAGGTCTAATATTATCCAATGAGGTTGATATTTGACGCTCACCTTTATTCATTGTTTTATTAGCAATAGCGTTCAAGCAGCCAGCATTAGAAGTAACTTGCACATCAGTAAAGCCAACCCTCTCTAACAAAAACTTCAATCTTGCTTTAGAATAGCAAGAGTGAAAGCTATCCAACAATTTGTTGTCATAATTTTCTAGCATAGGATTAGTGTTAGGCTGCTCTCCAAAAATCCCTTTAATGCTGCTACTTGCTGCAGAATGTGGATTACGGATTTCGGCTTCCTTCCAAGTAGCCTCCAGCCATAAGCTGACTACATAATCAAAATCAGGGACATTTAACTCTAAAGTACCACCAATATTCAGTGCATTATGGAGATCATTTAGACACGAATCAGCTTCCATGTTAGTTAAATATTGTAAATGATTATCACTTATTACTCTCCCACAATTTGAGATATTTTTCGACACATGCCATGCTAGTGTTGTGAACAATTCAGTAGATTCATTTTTTATAATTGTAACCTTATTTCTTGAAGCATATTGTATAGTGATTGAATTCATTTTTAGCTCAACGTATTTCAGTAAAATTTGTAAACCTATCTAAATACTCAGCAGTGAATCGAGCATCTTTTATGTTTTTTTGTCTGCTTAGCATAGCAGCTACAACATCCTCCATCGTTGCAGATTTATGATTTAATAAACACTCGCCCTCAACAATTACCTTCTTTCCAAAAAGCACTGCTTCGAATAAGACCCCTGAGTTAATTCCATGTACAAAAGAAGAGTTTACGATTAATTCCTTTGTATCTAAATTAGAAAGGGTTCCATGGTTAAAACGATACTTATTTTTATACATATCTCTTGGGTGAGCTTTAAAAATCAATTTTTTTTGTGGATAAAGCTTTTCTATAAAATCTATAAATTCTTGCATTCCTGATTTAAATCTAGAGTAATTTTGTAGGTTAGAGTCTGACTCGATTTGCAATGGCACAAAAACATAGTCTTCATTATTGCCTTTATAACCCTTAAAAAAATGTTCACGCACAGTTTTCATAACTTTATAATCATGCTTATCAACCCAACTTAAATCATCATTTAATAATTGTGAGTTATAGTTAACGCCTCTTTTATCAAAATAGTAATTTTCATGTTGAGGAAAGTGACCGCATTCTGAATATGTAACCAATAAGCCTAGGCTGCTAATTTTAGACTTTAAACTTAAAAAATGAGGAGTTTCACCATTCCATAGAATAATAGCCTTAGCACTTTTTAATTCTTCTTCAGAAACGTACTCCATTGGATGCCTTGAAACTAAATGCACACCCTGAATATTTAACCATTGATAAAAGTTTCCCAGCCACTTTGTTAAAGGAAATTTAGAACCAACTGAAAAAAACAAAGCATAATCAGATGTAATTTTTCTCTCATGATTAAAACAATGTGTTTTGTTATTGAAAACCTGAACATCATTAGAAACATCTATAAAACTCACAAGAGTATTAAAGTGTGCATTAAATTTATCTATTAACTGAATCTGATAAACGTCAGATCCTAAAACTATATTTTTTGAAAGGTTGGAATCAAACTGCTCAAAACCTAAAACAGAAACACCATACTGTTTATCATGACGATGAGGTGTATTGAGGTCTAAAATTACATGTGGGCGAGGTAACGTCGTATTTTCTAATAACTTTAAAAAACACTCAGTAAACCCTCCAGTACCTACAAGTACATAGCTATCTGGAAGGTCATTAATACTAATTGATGTTAAGTACATCAGAGCTTCTCCTTCAGTATGCTAAATGTATCTAGAGAGTTCTTTACCGCATCATCCATATTAAAATATTTGTACTGAGCTAAGCGCCCTACTAACGTTAAATTTTTATACTTTTTTAATTTTTTCAAATACTTTTTATGCAAAAGCTCATTTTCGTCATTAAAAATAGGGTAATAAGGAATATTTTTACTAGGATTTTCTCTGCTATAGTCTTGCGGGTATTCTTTGACAATTGTGCTGCCAACGCTCAGATTCGTTTGCTCTTCTGGCATTATATGCTTAAATTCAGTTATTCTGGTAAACGCCTCGTCATTAGGGTAGTTTACGGTAGTAGTTGGTTGAAATTTTTCACAACTATGATGTTCAAACTTAAATTTGAGAGAGCGATAAGGAAGCTCCCCTAAAGTAAAATCAAAAAGCTCATCTAACATTCCAGTATAAATAATTGGGTCATTAAAGGGCTTACCATCAAATATAATAGTATTTTCACTAAATTTTAGCGAGAGAAGGTTTGTAGCATCTACACTGTTATCTACTTTAATATTTCCATGTGCCAATAGGTTTTCAACTAATCCAGTATAACCATTTGAAGGGACTGCTTGGTATTTATCGTGAAAGTACCTATTATCTCTTGAAATTACAACAGGCACTCTTGCTGTTACTTCTGGAGAGATTTCGTCAGGATTACAGCCCCATTGTTTACATGTATAATTTAAAAATAGCTTGTTATATATAAATTCAGATAGTTTTTTTAATTCTAAGTCATCTGTCCTTAATAACTCTAAAATTGGTACTTTTGCTCCAAACTCATACCTTTCTAGCAAACGGCTAATAAGCTCTTTAGCGTGACTTTCTGGAAAGAAGGCATCTATTGAGTTTAGGTTAAATGGAACGGGAGCTAATTTTCCATCAATAAAACCTAGAACTTGATGCTCATATGGGTGCCATTCAGTAAATTTATTTAAGTAGCTCCAAACATCTTCATGGCTAGTATGAAATAAATGTGGTCCATATTGGTGAATTCTAATGCCATTTCCATCTAATTTATCGTAACAATTCCCACCAATATGAGCTCTTTTTTCAAGAACTAAAACACGAAACCCTTTTTGTGAAGCGAACCTTTCAGCCATTACAGCACCAGAAAAGCCAGCGCCAATAACTAATACATCATACTCTCTGCCTTTCCAACTAAACATTACTATCACACATCAGTTCGGGGAATAATTTTTGTAAAACTAGTTCAGGATACTCTCTGTTAGCGAAAGCAAAAATATGTCTTTCATCAAAAAATATTGCTTGCTGACCTACTGGTCCTACATATTTTTGAAAACACACAAAATCATGAAGCTTTAAAAAATACAACGCTGCTGCAAACTGATGATGTGCAATACCTTTATCAATTACTTCTTGAGCAACTCCAAATTTCCTCGCGTTTTTGACGGCTAAGATTTGATCATTCATAGATTGAACCCTTCTCTCTGGGTTTCTTCTTGTTTGACCACCAAAACTTTGATTGTGAATTCTATATCGCCCATAAACTTCATCTATAAAATCTACTGAGCCACCGATATATAGTACGTTTAATATATGCCATGGATAATCTAAGATAATTTTACAGCTCTCTTCAATAGCATTTAACAAGCTTCCATGCCGGCGGAAAATAATTGAGCTTGCATTTGCAAAACAACCAAACTTTATGAAGTGCTCTACCGTCGCACGTTGAGGCACGTATTTAGCATTGTAAAAGCCTTTTGAATATAAGCCTAATGTATCACCAGTATCTGAATCAAATACCTCAGCTTCATGGTATGCCAATGCACATGAAGTGTTATCATCCATATAGTCAACTAATCCTTGTAGTTTTCCTGGTAATGCAACATCGTCACCATCTAGGTAAGCTATATATTCACCAGTTACAAGTTGAAGTAGCTCTTTTTGAGTTTTTGCTAACCCCAAATTTGAGCTATTTTTTATGACTTTTAAGTTTGTGTATTCTTTAGAATGCTTTTCTAATAGTCCCCATGTCCCATCACTTGAACAGTCATCTATACAAATAACTTCAAATGAAAATGAAGTAACCTGTTCTAGCACTCCGAACAAACACTCACTTATATATTTTTCAAGATTATACGCAGGTATAATAACACTTAATTTCAAAAAGCTATTCTCCAATAAACCTTACCATTATAAGCTTTAAATTTAAAAAATTTACTTGATAAAAAATAGCAAGGTATGACTTAAAAGATAAAAATATCTTTATGATTACTATAGTAAAGTTATCAACATTTCAAAAGGCATATTAATAATATCAGATTTTCACTGATTTATTTCCTCATATGATCATAAAAAGCCCAGTCACACTTCGCCATAGGTTCAGTCTTTAAATGCTCAATGATTTCGGATAAATACGCTTTCCAAAGCTCATTAACTTGCGCATATACACCTAGGCAATCAACTTCACTTTTGTACTTATACAATACAGTAACCATCGGGCAGTGATAATAAAGTAAACTACCTTTAAATATTTGAAAAATATGGCTGTATATGCTTCCTCTAAAAGAGTAAAGATATCTCTGTTGTCTTTTAATTAATTCGTTAGCTTCTTCGATTGTTGAAAAATCAGATTTTGCCAACCCAAGAAGCTCTTCCCCAACTTCTATGGCTTTATCGATAAGTACATCACTCTCTTTAATATTTTTTATAGGCAGTAACTTAAATTTTTCCTTGATTTCATTGATGTACTTCTCTTTCTCCAAATCACCGTGTAGCTCCATAAGATCTTCGACATATGTTTCATTAGCTCCTTTGATAACAGCTCCATTACCAACATTGTATATGGAAGCACCTGGTTTATACTCTATAAGATCTTCGAGTTGCTTCACTGAAGTAGCGTAAATGCTGTTACTGTTAACTGTTTTATTAAAGTTACCTGGAAGAACATGTTCACCTACTTTTGTTGGAAAGTATCTAAACTCAGTCTTTTTTTCGTAATTGTAGATACTGTATTTCGAATGATGCTCAGTTTCTACAACACCATTATCAACACCAAAGAGATATATATCTTTGAAGCCAAAGCATAAGGCAAAAGATAGTCCTGCATTTGCAACATTTGGATTCGAAAATGGAGCCGTCATATAGCTACCTAATCCATGTAATGCTAGCATTATATTTATAAAATCAGTTGCAGCCTCATTCCCTTTCAATGCAAGACCAGCCCATTTATACAAATCGACTGTATCAGGGTATACAGTATTCAGTGCCAATAAGTTTAGTTCTTTGAAAACATTTAAACTAGCCATATCAAGTACAGCTTGATAGTTTCTATATGGGCGTTCAACTAATATATGAAAATCAGCTTTAATACCCATACTGGTTAATGAGCCAAGAGCCGTACCACAGGCAAAAATAATTGCCTTCTTATGATTGTTTTTTAAAAACTCTTCTGCTTCATCAAGTGAAGGTCCATTACCTACAATAAACACGGGGATTTTTTTTAATGAATCAATTTTTGTTGCTTGAGCATCAAAGAATGATGTATTTTTTTTCAATAACTGAAATGAATGCGCTAAACCAGTAATTGCGTCGTTGTAGAAACCGAATCCAAATTGGAAGCGGAAATAATCTGAATAAAACTTCGCCATTAAAGCTGATAAAGTTTCATCCTTGTAATGTTGGAAACAAAAACTACGTACGATAGAATACGCACCAACATCTTCGACAATTGAATTTAAATCATTTATTAGCTCTTGTTCTGTAGAGCCTATATGCAAAAACAAACAATTTCGATTTTCATCAACTTTTTGAATAATAGAAAACCAATCTATGCAATAAAGGCTAGCATAAAAGACTTCAAAATCAGGCTCTACAATGAACATATAATCAAACGTCGTATGCTCCATTAGCAACTCAATTTGATAACCTAAACCAAGCCCAAATAGTAATGCTGTTGGAAATGTACTCGGTAAACTTTCCAATAATTCAGGCTCGCCTTCAACCTTCATCTCGTGCATAAGCTTTCCTAAGCTTTGCATATATCTAATATGCAACCTCAAGTCTGTATTATTTGGGTTGTACTTAGTGTACTCAGTCAAAGTAAAAACTGGATTCTTTATTTCTTCTGACACCTGCTTCCGAACCTGCTCGATTGGGTCATCCCCATACAAAGGAGCTTCTTTATCCCGCGGCACAAAATTGCCGTGTCCAGACTTGGTGACATGAATACAAAAATCTTCGCGAGGTTGAAACTCTTGAAGAGCTTTAAAAACGTCTGGGTAATAATGTTCAAATGCAGCTAAGTTTTTTGTAAAGCGCTCATTCGCCTCTATAGCAAATTGCTGTTCTCTCAACTCATGGGCTTGCGCCTCAGAAAGCTTTTGTTCTATATCGTTTATTTGCTCTTGAAAATTCGGAGGAAGAGTCATTGATAGCCTACTTAAGCTGGTTATATAATCCAACTTTCTTTTTGTTTTTCATTAGATTAGAAAGGTTACTTTTACTTGAGTCTTTTGCGCCTTGAAGCTGTTGACACAGTGTAATAAGTTGTTGGTTCATCTCTTGTAATCGCACTTGCTCTAGCTGATTAAGTTTATGAGGCTGACTAAATACATCTTTTAATGAATTAAGAAAAAGCTCAAGCTGAGCCGTTGACTTTTCTATTTTCTGTTCAGTTACTTGTCGCTTTAATAAATTTAATTGGCCTTCTAATTGCTCTAGCTTAGCTTGCATGAGCACTGTTTTCAGCAAATGTTTGGTTGCGTACTTCGGCAGGAATGGCATCCCACGCTGATTTGATTTCTTTCAACAGATTAGATACTTCATCTACAATTTTCACATCATTGTGAATACTAGCATCAATTAAGCGCTCAATCATGTAAGAATATAGTGAAAATAAGTTTTCGGTTACTTCACCACCAACTTCAAAATCTAAACAATCACGTAATGCAGCAAGAATTGCAGATGCCTTTGATAGATGTTCACTTTTGGCCTCTAGATGTTTTTTATCAATCGCCACTTTTGCAAGTACCATTTTTTCAATAGCTCCCGCCATCAACATTTGAATAATTTCATAGCGATCAGCCCCTGCCACACGTGTTTTGAGGGCTTCTTTTTGATAATTTTTTACTCTCGCGTTATACATGAGTCACCTATTTTGCGTGTTAAATATAATTAAAAAAGGTAGTTAAGAGGATTTAGTAAATCCTGGCAAACTTGATAATTGTGCACTTAAATAGCTTTGTGTTGATTGCATTTGAGCTAGCAGTACATCTAAGCCCGCATACTGCTCACGTAAACGAGCTTCAAGTGATTCCATTCGATACTCATGATTAATCACATCATCTTCTAATTCATCTAATTGCTCGTTTAAACTATTTTCACGCTGCTTCATAATCCCATCTGAATCAACATAATTACTCAGCAAAGCTTCAAACTTAGTTGCCAGACCATTTTCACCTGCAAAAGCCTTACCAATATCATCGAAGTTTTCATCCATAGCTTCACTTAAACTACGAACTAAAGATGATTTTTCCAAGTATCCATCTTTATCAATACCTAAGCCGATATCAAAAATACTTGAAAAAGGACCAGCATCCGTTAATTCGGTAGAAAGAGTTCCTACTAATTGAGCATCAAATGAACGTATCGTTGAATCTCCATTGAGAGGTTTATCAACACGGGTCTGCAAACCTATTTGCCCTATTAGGTTATTGTAATTTGTAACTAACTCATCAACGAGTGTAGTGACACTACTTTTATCGTATTCAACTGACAGTTTTGCTGTTTCATTATCCGCACTTTTGCGTTTAGCAACAATTGTCATGTCCTGAACTGCATCTTTAAATGTATTCGTATCATTTGTAATAGATAAACCATCGACTTTGATAACTGCACTGGTTGCTTCATCACCTGTTGCAATTACGATTCCGCCAGCTCCGCCGCCATTTGCAACTGTGGAAATATTATCGAGTTCAGCGTTATCATTAGTGATAACTAAATCGTTCCCTGCGCCACTTACGTTTGAGGTAAGTACAAGCTTTGCTTCAGTACCTGTATTAATAATATTAGCTGTAACACCAAAGTTATCATCAGAATCATTAATTGCATCTCGTAAATCAGCAAGTGTTGCTCCTGCATCTAGGGTCAAGTCAAAGCTTTCATCTCCTGCTGCAAAGGATAATGTACCACCTGAAGCCGAAACCACATCATCTGTAGAAGAAAATAAACTGTCATTAGAAACTGCTCGACTTCCTTGAGCCAAAGCAACTACTTCGACATTGAAGTTTCCTGGTGTTATTTTTGATGTCGGAGTTACAGAGATCAGGTCACCGTTATCACCAGAGGGTTGAGTGATATTCGCAATTCGCTTATCAAAGTTGTCTGGGTCTGCTAACTTCTCAATTGTTTCTTGAAGTTTTGACATGGCTGATTTTACTTCACCCAAAGACGATAATTCAACATTTAGCGACTCTTCTTTTGTGGCAAAAGCATTCATTTTAGGGGTATTTTCTGCAGCAACTGACGCCGAAATAATACTTTCTAAATCTAAACCAGAACCTATACCTGCAGATGTAATAAGTGGCATAACAATACTCCTAGTATATTAAATACTTTAAGCCGTTTTATTAAACAATAAACCTTTATTGGTAAGTTTATCGGCAAATTCATCTAAAGCTTTAGCTACTTCACGAAACTCTTTAGTAGGGATCTCACGTATTACTTCATTACTTTGTTTATCTAGTACTTTAATAATTGGCGGATCACCCAACTCATCAAATTCAAATATCAAATTTGTTGCAGTAACTGGAATAAAGTCACTGAGTTTTTCTAAGTTCTCTTTAACTTCAGCAATTAAATCTTTTTTATCCTGCTGCTCTTCTTTTCTAGTCTTATCGACATCTATCGCCTCCTTACCTGCAATTTCCGTGCCTTTATTCCGTTTATCTTCTTCTATTAGAGCTTTTACTTGGCCGGGTGCACTAGAAGAAGTAATGCCATCATTAGCCTTTTGCGTAGAATTAAAATCAATCATCACAATCCCCTTGGTTATAAGCTTGAGTATAAGCCACTATGAGAAAATTTCCTGCTTCGCTTAGTGGCTTATAAAACATTACTAAATTACCCTAGTAATGATAACGCAACTTGAGGACGTTGATTCGCTTGACTCAAGATTGACTGACTCGCCTGTTGCAAGATTTGCATCTTCGTTAAGTTTGCAGTTTCTTGAGCAAAATCAGTATCCTGAATACGTGAACGAGCTGCTGATAAGTTTTCAGAGATATTCGATTGATTACGGATCGTTGATTGGAAGCGGTTTTGAATTGCACCCAACTCCGCACGTTTTTTATCAACTACTGCTATCAACGAATCCATGCCAGCTAATACAGCTTGAGCTTTAGCTTGAGTTGATACACTGATATCACCGGCTGTAAACGTAGTGGCAAAATCTAACGACGCGGCTGTCGTTGTACCATCGATAGCACTGATACCTTCAGCTAATTCTGCTAGCGTATTACCAGTAACGCCCGCAGCTATACCTGCAATACCTGATAACGTAAAACCACCATTCGCTTCTACAGAATTCGTAGTTGCACCAACTGTTTGCATGCTGAAGTTAATTGTTTGTACTGCATCAGCACCTACTTGAAACTTAGCATCATAGGTACCGTCTAATAGATTTTGACCACCAAAGGTTGTATCCGCAGCAACTCGATTAACTTCTTCAGATAACGAACGAATTTCTTCTTGAACCGCTAATCGATCTTCATCCGTATTAGAACCATTTGAAGCTTGTTGAGCAAGAGTACGAATACGTTGAAACATTGATGTTACTTCATCAAGAGCGCCTTCAGCAGTTTGCGCTAATGAAATGCCATCGTTTGCATTTCGGTTACCCTGATTCAAGCCATTAACTTGGCTGGTTAAACGGTTTGCGATTTGCATACCTGCTGCATCATCTTTCGCACTATTAATACGAAAACCTGATGATAGGCGTTGGAATGAAGTATCGAGTGAATTACTCGATTTGCTTAGCTGTCTTTGTGCGTTCAATGAACTCACATTGGTATTTACATATAAAGCCATATTAGCCTCCGCTTTATCATTTTAATAGTAATACGGCGGGATACCCCTACCCTGCCATACTACCTGACTTAGAGTCCTAGATTTGTAGTTCTCTAAGTCTGTTATCGCCCGATAAAGTGAAAGCTTTAGTTTTATTTGTAAAACTTTTAGTTTTTAACCTTGTAGTAAACTCAATGCTGCTTGTGGCCGTTGATTTGCTTGCCCTAAGATCGTTTGGCTCGCTTGTTGTAATATTTGGTTTTTCGTTAAGTTAGCTGTCTCCGCTGCAAAATCAGCATCTTTAATACGTGATTTCGCTGCTGATAAATTCTCTGAAATATTTGCTTGGTTACGAATTGTTGATTGAAAACGATTTTGTACTGCACCGAGCTCTGCACGCTTTTTATCTACCACTGCGATTAATGAGTCCATACCAGCAAGAACAGCTTGTGCATTTGCTTGAGTTGACACACTGATACCAGAAGCCGTAAATGTTGTTGAAAAATCCAAAGAAGCAGCAGTAACTGAACTGTCGACAGAACTAATACCTGCGGCAAGCTCTTCTAGCGTATTCCCCGCTACAGCAGCTGCGATACCAGCTATACCAGAAATAGTAAAACCTCCATTAGCTGCTATTGAGTTTGTTGTTAAACCCACTGATTGCATACTGAAACCAATGACTTGCACTGCATCTGCACCGACTTGGAAACTTGCTGAATAGCTACCATCTAGTAAATTTTGACCACCGAATGTTGTATCAGAAGCAATCCGGTTAACTTCTGCTGATAACTGACGAATTTCTTCTTGAATGGCTAAGCGATCCTCATCTGTGTTAGAGCCATTTGCAGCTTGCTGTGACAGCGTTCTAATACGTTGAAAGCTAGACGTAATTTCATCAAGCGCCCCCTCCGCTGTTTGTGCCAGTGAAATACCATCATTTGCGTTTCGATTACCTTGATCTAGGCCCAATATTTGTGACTGGAGTCGATCTGATATTTGTAAACCTGCAGCGTCGTCTGCTGCACTATTAATACGTAACCCTGATGATAAGCGCTTAAAGGAAGTATCTAAATCATTACCAGTGTTTGTTAGCTGACGTTGTGCATTAAGTGCACTCACATTAGTATTTACGTATAAAGCCATAATAAACTCTCTTTTTATCTGTCAAATTAAAACCATGTTATAAACATGGGTGTTTGACAAAGTGACTCGTTACAGCGGCAAACTAAGTTGTCCGGGGCAAAAAACTGCCACTTTGCAAGTAATAAAAAACTTATTACCTAACCAGCAATCTTTGGGCCAATATTTTCTAAAACGAGAAAAGGCCCCTAAAAGGAGCCTTCGAAAGATAAGTTTGAGAGTGGGTTTCAAAGCATTAACTGTTGGCACAGTTAATGCTTTGAAATATATGTTCTTACAAATGTTAGAGCATTATAGGATTTTTAAGCTACTCCGCTTTATCAATCCGTTTCAGCGCCTTTGTTAATACCCCATTAGACAAAGGCGCTTTCATTATCAGTCAATAAATTGACTCTTCCTAAAGATTAACCTAAAAGACTTAGTGCAGCCTGTGGACGCTGATTTGCCTGGCTAAGAATTGTTTGGCTTGCCTGTTGTAAAATCTGCATCTTAGTTAAGTTAGCCGTTTCTTGAGCAAAGTCGGTGTCTTTAATACGAGATTGCGCAGCACTTAAGTTCTCTGAGATATTCGATTGGTTACGTATGGTAGATTGAAAACGATTTTGTACCGCACCTAGCTCTGCGCGTTTCTTATCAACTACAGCTATCAAAGAATCCATGCCTGCTAGCACAGCTTGTGCATTAACCTGTGTTGAAACACTGATCTCACCCGCAGTAAACGTAGTAGCAAAATCTAACGATGCAGCTGTCGTTGTGCCGTCAATAGCACTAATACCTTCAGCAAGCTCTGCTAGTGTATTCCCTGTTACACCCGCAGCAACACCAGCAATACCTGATAACGTAAAACCACCATTAGCTTCTAAAGAATTAGTGGTTGCTCCCACTGTTTGCATGCTGAAGTCAATTGTTTGTACCGCATCAGCACCTACTTGGAATTTCGCATCGTAAGTTCCATCAAGCAAATTTTGACCACCGAAAGTCGTATCACCCGCAACACGGTTTACTTCAGCCGATAGTGAACGCATTTCTTCTTGAATTGCTAGGCGATCTTCATCCGTATTAGAACCATTTGATGCTTGTTGAGCAAGTGTACGCATACGTTGGAACATTGATGTTACTTCATCAAGTGCGCCCTCAGCCGTTTGAGCTAATGAAATACCATCATTAGCGTTACGGTTACCTTGATCAAGGCCATTAATTTGTGACGTTAAACGGTCTGAAATTTGTAGACCCGCTGCGTCATCTTTCGCACTATTAATACGAAAACCTGACGATAAACGTTGGAATGATGTATCTAGTGAATTACCTGAATTCATTAATTGTCTTTGTGCGTTTAATGAACTAACATTTGTATTTACATATAAAGCCATGATTATCTCTCCCGAAGTAAACTTATCATTTACTCTCAAACTTACTTAAATTAAGCAGTGGCTGTTATTTACAACGCTTTGCTGGTTAATTAAGTTATCGGTCTAACCCAAAAATCCTTTAGCTTTTTTTTAAAAAAAACAACTAAATTTAGCTAAGCCATTGAAAATAAGACTCTTAAATTTAAAAAGCTATTGTTTTTTTTTCACAAAATATAAAAGCTAATGAGCTACTTGTTAACACGTAAATCATTATTAACTTTTAGAACAAGCTTATATAAATCAGTGAGATAGGCATGAAAAAGGTAAGTGTAAGCAGAGTTAGGCAAGGCTTTGCCTTACTCTGGGGTTATTTATAAGTAATCAAATAAGGAAAGATTAGCCAGTCGGCCAAAAGTTGCCTGTGATGCCTGTAAGGCCGTTTCTTGCTTTGTTAGCTCTGTAATGGCTTCAGCCATATCTAGTTCGACTAAATCAGCACGTGCAGCTTTATTGCTTATATCCAAATCTGCATTTGACTGTGAAATTTTATCTGCAGCATTAATTCGCCCACCTAGGCCAGCTTGCGTTAACGATACTTTGTTTTTCCCATTATCTAATTGCACTAAACCATCAGCAATGACTTGCTCAAAAGCATCTTGATCTAGGCTTGTATCTGTTAAACCCGCAATTAAATTGCTCATAGTATTGAGTACATTCTCTTTTTGAGGTGCCCCTAGAGTGAAATCCACTTGCCCCGTAGCGACAGGTGAAATACTTATTTCGAGCCCGTTAAATTTAATAAGTCCATCAGATAGATTACCACTGGCTAAAACATTCCCTCCTTGCTCAACTGTATAAGTTGCAGGGGACCCTGCTGTTGTTATCACATTGTAGGTATTATTAGCGCCTGAAGGATCATATTCAGCACTATGAAAGCTCTCAAACTGTCCTTGCTCTTTAACGTAAACTTTAGAGTCGAGTACTCCACCTGATACTACACCATCATTTGAGCTTACATTTAACCTAGCTTGTACTTTTTCAAAAACATCAAATCCATTATCACTTGATTTTATATCGATACCTTCGGCTATTTTTATTTTGTGCAGTCCTTGATCTCCACCATATTCATACTTCTGATGCGCGCTGTTATAACTATAAGCAGGTGTATTATCTTGATATCCAGAAAAAAGATATTTACCATCTTCTGTTTTAGCATTCATTAAATCGAGTACTGTCGATTGTATCGACTTTAGTTCTTCTGCGATTCCTTCACGGTCAACATCGGAATAAGCTCCATTACCAGCTTGGATAGTTAATGTATGCGCTCTCTCTAATGAGCTTTTTATATTATCAAGTACGGTTTCTTCATTAGTTAAGCGACTAGAAAGCATGGTTATGTTTTTTTCATACTGCTCATTTATTTGTATTTTATCAGAATAAAGTGATGCTTGAGACATAGCTGATGGATCGTCAGACGCTGTTAGGATCCGCTTCTGTGTATTTACTTGTTCTTGTGCTTTATTAACTCCTTGTTGGTTTTGAAGTATTTTATTAATATTGTTTTGATACATTAAGTTATTTGATAAACGCATAATTACCTCGCCGCACTTAATAAGGTGTTAAAAACTTCTTGAGCAGCAGCTAACACTTGAGCTGATGCTGAATATGATTGCTGAAAACGCAGTAAGTTGGCAGCCTCTTCATCTAGGTTTACACCCGAGAGCGACTCATACCACGCTTCTGATTGCTGAGCAAGCGCATCAAATGCACTTGCACTGGTAATGGCTTGGCCGGTTACTACGCCAATATCACTCACTAAGCCTGAATAGGCTTGATTAAATGTGTCGTGATTGTCGGCAGTGGATGTAGTTACTACATTTTTACGAACTAATTCGCCATTTTGTAAATCAGCTAGCTTTAAACCATTACGGTTATCATCAAAGCCGCCTTTATTAAATTCAAGAGTAAAAGTGTCGCCTGTTGCTGGTGTACCTTCTATATCAAAATCAAAACCATAATCGCTGTATGGCGTTCCTGCTTGAGATATAACATTATTACCTGGCGGTGGAATAATAATTGTTGTTGCCGCGTTATTCTCATCTGAAATTTGATATTCGTTTGCAGTGCCTGTTTTAACTAGGGTAATACTGCCATTGGTCAAACCAGGAGCTGTGCTAAAACCACCCGATGTTACACTTGTTACTTCTCCCGCTGAAATAGTAGCAGTACCTGTATTATTTATACTATTTGCTGTACGAATAGGCGATGCCAGTGCTAAGTCTTCTGCGCGCCCTGTTGCAAGCTTCAAGCTTGTTGATGCTTGAGAGTTAAGTTTGACCATAAATCGATCATCAACACTAGGTAGCTTAGCAATATCGAGCGTAATTTCTAATCCAAACAAATCTAAACCATCATTTGCCGGACTGTTGTCTTTTAAATTGACTTTACCTGTTGCTGTATCAACAGCTGCAGTAGTAAAAATTTCGTTGCCGCTGGCATCTTTAATCTTCTCACCTTTATTATCAATGGGGTAAATTTCAACTTCATTCGTGTCACTGTACTTTACAATAAAGTCACTAGCGGGTAGCTCACTGCCTTTACCGGCCTCAAGAGTGGCTGTTAAACTGGCACCGCCGGTATTAGCTTGGTACGCATAACCACCCACGGTAGGTATATTAAATATATCACCGCCTAGCTCGCCATTAGCATCCATACCGAGTTTATTTTGCTCGTTAAACGCATCGGCAATTGCTAACCCCATTTGGCCTATTTGATTTTGTGCCGGTACAAGCATGTCGTCTCTAAACGCCAATAAGCCGCCAATTTTGCCTTTAAGTTTGCTCGCATCTATTTCAAGCGGCACAGCTTTGCCGCCATTCACATCAAGTGTGAGTTCTTTAAAATTAGGATCGGGATCGCCCGACAGTGAAAACAAGTTAAAGGTCCCATTTTCCATAACTAACGACTCGCCAGTGCCCATAAAAACAAGCTTTTCGCCATTAGGGCCATCAAGAGTTTCTATATCAACGAGCTCTGATAGTTCACGAATTGCTAAATCTCGCTGATTGTAAATAGAGCTTGCGTCTGATGCGTTGTTTGTTCCGTTAACAACGGCTATTTCTTGGTTTAGCGTATTAATGTTTTGTATGAGCGAATTGGCTTCTTCAGAAAAAATCTCAAGTTGTTCGTTCACTATGCTTTGCTGTTCAAGCACAATCCCTGAAAGCCTATCCATTTGATCAACTAGGCTTTGCGCATCGGTCATTACTAATGAGCGAGCAACCGATGAAGAAGGCTGATTTAAAGCCTCTTGTACGTTGTTAAAAAGCGAATTGATACCGGTTGATAAATTATTAGACTCTTCAGAAAAAATGGTATCTACTCGATTTGCCTCTGTAACAAACTGATCAAAAAATGATTTATTAGAGGTGTCGCGATTTAATTGCGATTGGGCAAACTCGTTCAAAAGCCTATATGTTTCGCCCCGCCCTACTTGATTATCAACCATAGTGGTAAATTCAGTTCGCTCACGTACGTAGCCCTCTGTATTTACATTGGTGATGTTTTTACTGGTCGTTTGTAAAAGCTCAGAGCTTGAACGTACCCCAGCACTGGCAATATTTAATAAACTAAACGACATATTACTTCACTCCTTGGGCAAACGCGCTTGTTGCAATATTTTTAAGCTCACTGCTATTTAGCACTTTTTTTATTTTACTCGCGTAATTAGGATCGGTTGCGTAGCCTGCTTTTTGTAATGAGTCTAAAAACTCATGCGGCTTTGCGGTATTTTGAAGGGCCTCTTCGTAGCGTGGGTTTTGCATTAAAAAGTCAACAAAGTCGTTTACGCTTTCTTTAATTGAATCGTAAGCTCTAAAGCTTGCTTGCTTTTTAACAGGCGTACCTTGTTCAAATTCAAGCGTTACTTTACTGGCTTTATCACCATCCCAGCTTTTATCAGATTTAATATTAAATAAGTTATTTGAACTGCCGCCATCACTTTTACTAATAATGTGCTTGCCCCAGCCAGTCTCAAGTGCTGCTTGGGCAACCATAACGGCAGGGTTTAAACCTATTTTTTCGGCCGCTGTTTTAGCATGCTCCCACACTGTGCTTACAAATTCTTCGGCACTGTTAAATGCAGGTGCTTGCTCTGTAGGGGCTTTATTATTTGATACAACAGTACTTACTTTTGATTCGTCTGTATTAACTACAGTAGCACTTGATGCTTTTTCGTAAGGGAGCTCTGAGCCTGCGCGTTTATCACTGATAAAATCGCTCGTGGTTCTAAGTACCGAACCTGGCATAAAGTTTTCTGCCTCTGGTGAGAGCTGCTGAACAATTAAATCAGCCAACCCTAAAGACCCATTTGAAGAAAGCTCAGAAGAAAGTTGCTGGTCGTGCATTTCTTCAAAAAACTTTACACCACTTGAATTAAATGGGCTGTCTTCGTCTTCAAAGGCTTCGTTGGCTTTTCGCATCCCTTTTAGCAGCATTTGCGTAAAAATTGCTTCAAATTGTGCCGCTGCTTTTTTAAGCGCCGCTTTTGAGGCATCAGTAGATGCATCACCGCTATTTAAAGCGTCTTGACGTAAAGTATTTAGATTACTTAAATCAAAAAAGTTTTGCTTATCGAGGTGATTTGTTTCCATCAGCTTTTTGACACAACAATGAATAATACTTGATGAAATGCAAAAACTAAGCCAAAGGTATTTTAAAGGAGGGTTTTATTAAAAAGCTCGGCTACATTACTGTAATACCGAGCTTTTAATAATTTTAGATAACTACGAGCTGCCCGTTAATAGCGCCAGCCTCTTTAAGGGCTTCTAGAATAGCCATTAAATCACCAGGTGCTGCGCCTACTTCATTAATGGCCCTAACCAAATCATCAAGACTAACGCCCGGGTTAAAAACAAACGCACGAGAGTCATCTTGGTTTACATCTATAATGCTTTGCTGAGTTACCACAGTATCACCCTCAGCTAATGGGTTTGGTTGAGATACATTTAATTGCTCTGCAATAGTAACTGTTAGCCCACCATGAGTGATTGCCGCAGGTTGTAACTTTACGTTTTTACCAATAACAATGGTCCCTGTTCGCGAATTAACAATAATTTTGGCAGAGGTGTCAGCAGGTTTAAATTCTAGGTTTTCTAGGGTCGATAAATAAGACACTCTTTGTGATGCATCACGCGGTGCAATAACACGTACCGATGCGGCGTCAATAGCTTGTGCACTACTTGGGCCAACTAAATCGTTAATGGTTTTTTCTAACCGCTTGGCGGTTGTAAAGTCTGGGCGGTTTAAGTTAAACGTAATGTAGTCACCCTGCATAAAAGGGCTCTTAACTTCTCGCTCTACGGTTGCGCCATTTGGTACACGCCCTACCGTAGGTGTATTAATAACCACTTTACTGCCATCAAGTCCTTGGGCGCCTAAGCCACCTACAATTAAGCTACCTTGTGCAATTGCGTACACGTTACCATCAACCCCTTTTAAGAAGGTTTGCAACAATGTACCACCACGTAAACTGCCTGCGCTACCAATTGAAGAAACCGTAATATCGATTGTTTGACCAGGTTTTCTAAAAGGTGGTAGCTCTGCATGTACCGCAACAGCGGCTACATTTTTAATTTTAGGGCTTTGTGTTGAAGGTAACGTAATACCAAAGCTGTTTAACATGCCTCTAAAGCTTTGTTGCGTATATGAGTTTTGCTCTCCTGTGCCAGGTAAGCCCACGACTAACCCATACCCTACGAGTTGGTTAGCACGTACGCCTTCAACCATAGATACATCTTTAATACGCTCTGCACTGGCAGAAAATTGCCAGCCTAGCAGTATGATCAAAATAATTGCTTTAATGCTATTCATACTACTGTCCTCTAAAACGGAAATAATGAGCTACTAAAGAAGCGCGTTAACCAACCTGGGCTTTGTGCTTCTTGTGTTTGCCCTTTACCAGAATATTGAATTCGGGCATTTGCTATTCGGTTTGATTCTACCGTGTTGTCTGCACTTACATCTTGTGGGCGCACTAAGCCTTCAAGCCTAATAAATTCTTCACCGGTATTAAGTGTGAGCCATTTTTCACCGCGTATAACTAAGTTACCGTTTGGTAAAACACGCATAACGTTTACCGAAATATCACCCACTAAACTATTTGATTGATTAGATTTAGAATCACCCGTAAACGATGAATCACTACCAATACCAAATTGAATGCTATCGCCACCAATATTTACAGGTAAACCGCCTAAGCCAATAACGGGGTCGAGACTAGCGTCAGTTTCTTTGTCGGTTTCGGTTTTAGCGGCTTTTGTAGCTTGAGTTGACTCTTCAAGCTTAACGGTAATTATATCGCCGGTTCTGAGTGCTTTTTTATCTGAATACAAATCATTAAATGTATTAGTGTTAAACAGTGACCCTGTTGCAACAACAGGCTCTGCTACAGGCTCTGGGTACATAGGTGCGTAATAAGGATCGTCTTGAACCACCTCACTATTTTGAGTAGACACACAACCACTTAAAAATAAGGTGCCTGCTGCAAATAAAATAATATTACGCATAAATATCCCCTTGTATTCGGTTATAACTGCTGATTGATGTAACTCATCATTTCATCAACGGCTGAAATTACTTTTGAGTTCATCTCGTAAACACGCTGTGTTTCTATTAGGTTTACCAGCTCTTCGGTCACATTTACGTTTGATGTTTCAAGCGACCCCTGAATAATTGTGCCCAAGCCTTCAACTCCTGGATTACCTTGTACCGGCGCACCACTAACAGCGGTTTCGGTGTAAAGATTTTGTCCAATTGGCTCAAGACCCGATGGATTGATAAAGTCACTAATTGTAAGCTGACCAATTACCACGTTGTCGGCTTGCCCTGCTACACGCACCGACACTTCACCATCTTGAGAAACAGTGATTGACTGCGCATCATCTGGTACGTTCATTTCTGGTTGCACAACAAAACCAGCACCAGAGGTGACAATGCGGCCGTCTTCATCGGTGGTAAATTGCCCGTTTCGGGAGTAGGCAATATTGCCGTCAGGTTGTAATACTTCAAAAAAACCTTCGCCGGAGATCATCCAATCTAATGAGTTTTCGGTGGTAAGCATATTACCTTGTGTAAACTCTTTTTGGTTGGCAACGACTTTTGCACCGGCACCTAGCATTAAACCCGACGGCATCTCAGTATCTTGTGATGAACGGCCACCAGGTTGGTTAATATTTTGGTACAGTAAGTCTTCAAAAATAGCGCGGCTTTTTTTGTAACCTACTGTGCTGGCATTCGCCAAGTTATTTGAAATAACTGAAATATCAGTTTGTTGAGCGTCTAGCCCTGTTTTACTTATCCACAATGCAGGATTCATAATTATGCCCTCATTTTAAAGTTAAACTATGCGCATCAACTGATCTTGACGTTCGTCAATCTCTTCAGCTGTTTTCATTAGTTTTACTTGTAACTCAAATTGACGTTGGTGGTTGATCATATCGACCATTTCGTGAACTGGATTAACGTTAGACATCTCCAGTGCACCACTTAAAACTTTTACATTTGCTGAGGTATCGACGGTTTGCCCTGGTACAGGCCTAAATAGACCATCGTTGCCTTTTTCGAGCTGCCTGCTATTACCTTCAACAACGCGCAGCGTGTCTACTTCCTCTAAAAAATTTGCTGGTGCGCCTTGCGGGCGAACTTGTATGGCGCCATCTTCACTAAAGCCTATTTTTTCAATAGGGACTGGTAAAATAACAGGTCCACCTTCGCCAATTACTTGACGACCATGACTTGTTACCAACATACCTTGCGCAGTAATGTTGAGCGTGCCTACTTTTGTATATGCTTCGTTACCTGAGTCATCCTGAACGGCAAGCCATGCGTTATCGCTCATTGCAATATCTAAATCACGACCAGTTTCGATAATGCCGCCAGATGTCATATTTGAACCTGGGCGCTCTTGCATTGAAAACACACGCGTTGGCAACCCTTCGCCAAACGCTTGCATTGAACGCGCTTGTGCAAAGTCGGCTTTAAAACCAGTGGTGTTTGCGTTTGCCAAATTATTGGCTTTAAGGGCTAGCCCCTGCAGGCTTTGCTTAGCGCCAGAGGCCGCAATGTAGACCATTTTGTCCATAACATCGACTCACATAAAAAATCTCTAGACTAACAAATGCAAAATAGATGCCAGATTAAATTTGACGCAATTTATGAAGAATATTGAAAGGACTCAGCTACGATAAAAATAGCGGCATAGGCATAAAAAAGGCTGCAAAAATGCAGCCTAATAAAGTAAGTGAAAATTTGTTTAACTTATCGAATCTGCAATATACTTTGCTGGATTGTTGAGTTAACTTCAAGCGCTCGTGAGTTAGCTTGGTAATTACGTTGGGCAGTGATTAAATCAACTAACTCGTTTGTTAGATTAGTATTTGATTGCTCAAGCGCAGATGAATTAATACTACCAAAAGTACCTGAACCGGCTTCACCTGCTACTGGCTCACCAGAGTCAATGCTTTGTTTCCAGCTGGTATCGCCTACTTGTGAAAGGCCTTGAGAGTTTGGAAAACGCACCATAGCAACTTGGCCTAAGTACGTTGAGTCACCGTTGCTGTACGAGGCAACAATTTTCCCGTCTGTACCAATATCAATACCCGCTAAACGACCCACTGTTGAACCATCTTGATCAAGTGCTTTTACTTCAAAACCACTAGAATACTGTGTTGGTATTCTTCCTGCCGTGTTGTTTTCATCACGCCAGTTTAGTTCAATCCCTGGACTTGGGAATGTAGCTCCGTTATCAAGCATTGACGATAAACCAGTACCTGCACCTGCCGGTAAACTAACTTCATTAAATGTTGATGTAGTATTCACATCGACGCCTGTCGTTGCTGGTAAACCGCTTGAGTCAAATCCAAGTGTGGTAATAGGGTTATATGGTGTAGTTGTTTGCTCTGCACCAGATGTACCGTCTACCACTTTACCATCAAGCGTAGCGTATACTTCCCAGCTGTTGTCTGTACCACCTGCAGCTGCATCTTCTTTTTTAACAAAAAAGTACTGAAGAATGTGTGGCTCACCTAGTGAGTCATATACCGTTGTTGACGTAGATGAGTTATACGTACCGCTAGATGTAGGATCAAAAGCAAGGCCCGTAGCATCAGCTGTCGCATCTAAGTTAAACGATAAAAATACGTTCTCTGTAGCGCGAGGTGAACCTGATGAGTCCGGAATTTGAATCGGGTTTGTAGTACTTAAACTAACCGATGTGGTATCACCTGTAGACTCGTCGACTGGAAAAGCTTGTAAATAATTGCCTTTAGCGTCAACCATAAAGTTATCTTGGTTAAGCTTAAATGCACCTGCACGTGTGTAAGTTAAATCTTGTGACGAAATATCGTCGGTCATTGCAAAATAACCTTCACCGGTAATCGCTAAATCTAACGAGTTGTTAGTAAATTGCAGTGACCCTTGGTGAAATTGCTGCGCAACCATGGTTGTTTGCACACCATCACCGTTTTTAGTTTTGCCTGCGCTAAAAACAGATGCTGCATATACGTCTGCAAACTCAGCACGTGATTCTTTAAAGCCTGTGGTATTAACGTTGGCAATGTTATTTGCCGTTACGTCTAAATCTTTTTGTGCGGCTGCTAGGCCTGTAAGTGCAATATTAAAGCTCATAATTCACCTCTAACGTTTTAATCTAATAGCCTGCTAGCAGGCGAAATACTTTTAATTGGTTATGCGATCTCTGCGACATCCGTCAACCTAACCGCACCTTCTTTAGTGTTAATAATAATGCCGCTTGAGCCGTTAATATTAACGCTTTCAATATTCTTGAATGTTGCCACCGGTAAGCTTGAAAACTCGCCGTTGGTACTACCCTCTGCAGTAATGGTGTATTCACCCTCAGGTAAACGTTCGCCAGCCTCGTTATTGCCATCCCAGCTAAAACGAACAGCTCCTGCAGCTTGTGTGCCCATGTCGATAGTTCTAACTAATTGACCTGAAGCATCAGTGACTTTAATAGTAAGGTTATCTACTGCCTCTTCGGCAACTGCAGACCCTTTTGCCTCACCAGATTCACCTAATTCAAGCGTATTTGACTCTAACAGCGCTTGCTTGCCTACGAGCGTTGATGCTTGCAGGGCTGAGTTTGAAGTCATAGAAGATGCAAGCGATTCAAAGTTAGTATTTAAATCGGTGATCCCTTGGGCCATGGTAAAATTGGTCATTTGCGCAATCATCTGATCGTTATCAGCCGGATTACTCGGGTCTTGATACGATAATTGCTGAGTTAGCAAAGAGAAGAAGTCTTCTTGCGTTAACGCATCACTTTCTTCTTCCGTTGTTGCTACTTGGGTGTCTTGCCAAGTAATAGAGTCCAAATAGGATGAACTGGTACTAATATCGTTACTCATAACCTACCCTCGGTTATCGCTGCCCAAGTAACAGCGTTTTGCTTAACATTTGCTTCGCTGCATCGGCAACTTGCACGTTTGTTTGGTAAGAGCGAGAGGCTGAGATCATATTTGCCATCTCCTCAACAACATTAACGTTGGGTTTATAGATATAGCCATTTTCATCCGCACTCGGGTGATTAGGGTTATATTCAATTTGTAGTGGTTTGTTGCTCTCAACAATGCCCAACACTTTAACACCAACTGCGGAGCCCTGTGGGTTGCTAGCTGAGGCAGACGCTTTTGTAAGCTCAGCAGCAAATACAGGTTGGCGTGCTCGGTATGTTTTGTCTTGAGATGAACTAATTGTATTAGCATTCGAAATATTACTTGCAGTTGTATTTAAACGCACATTTTGCGCACTCATACCACTGCCTGAAATATCGAAAACGTTATATAAACTCATAATTATTATCCTTGACTACCGAGAGCTTTATTCAGGCCTTTAAACCTACTACTTAAAAATTGCAGACTGGCCTGATACTCCATCGCATTCTGTGTATACAAGTTCCGTTCCACCTGTATATCTACAGAGTTACCATCGCCTGTATCTCCTTGATTTGGAGTACGAAATAGTTCAGAGCCACCTACACTTCGGGTACCACCGGCAATGTGGTTTTCATTGGTTGTAACCATAGTATTGCCGCTTTGCTGCGTTGACCTTGCCGCTTTAAACGCTGAAGCAAAGTCGATATCTTTTGCTTTATAGCCAGGCGTATCAGCATTCGCTATATTTGTGGCAAGTACTTCTGCCCGCTGTGAACGGATCAACATTGCATGCGGGTGCACGCCTAATGCTTTATCAAAACTGATAGCCATAACTTTCTCCAAAAAATTGACTTACGTTAGTTAAAGCAATTAGTAAGCCATTAGTGTGGTATTAAAGTTATTTTTTATAAAGGTATGTATATTAATAAAAAAACGACGTAATGGACGCCGTTTTTAGTAGGAAGGAAGTGCTGTTATTTTTTTTGGTAGATAATTCCTGGGTTACAACGAACCATATCAAACTCGTTGCTTAATCCTGTCATTGATTCCGATGCACCTAAAAATAAGTACCCTTTAGGATTTAGCGCCTGCGCAAATTGACCTATTATTTTTGCTTTCACCTCTGGCGAAAAATAAATAAGTACATTACGGCAAAAAATGATATCAAATTTGCCCATTAACGCATAAGAATCAAGCAGGTTTAAGTGCCTAAAATTAACTTGTTTTCTAACTGAGTCGACAACTTTTGCCATACCATTGCCGCTATCCATAAAATATTTTTTACGACGTTCAGCAGATAAACCGCGCGCTAGCGCTAGTGCATCGTAATCTGCGTTTTTACACATATCGAGCATGGTATTTGAGATGTCAGTGCCTGTTATTTGAGCGCCCATGCGCAGCACACCTGGCTGATTTGCCTGAAACTCTGCTACCGACATAGCTATAGAATAAGGTTCTTGCCCTGATGAACTGGCGGCAGACCAAATTTTTAGTGGTCTGCGTAAGTCTTTAAACTCAGGAAATAACTTATTTTTTAAAAGCTCAAACGGGTATTGATCTCTAAACCAGAGTGTTTCGTTTGTGGTCATTGCATCGACAACGGCAGCTCTTAATTGACGCTCATGAGGCCCAAGCGTTTTACTCACCAACTGTGATAAAGATTCAACATTAAAGCGAGTCATCAGCGGGGCAAGTCTGCTTTTTACTAAATACTGCTTATTTTCGCCTAGTACAATGCCGCATTGCTGCTCTAAAAAAGAGCGAAATTGGTCGTATTCACTTTGCTGCAAATCTTTATTATTCAAGTTAATAACACCTATTTTGGTTTAATCACAATGAACCCATTTTTTTACTGCAGTTGCGAGCTCATCTGGGTTAAATTTTGCTATAAAGTCGTCTGCGCCTACTTTTTCTATCATTGCTTGGTTAAAAACACCACTGAGTGATGTATGCAAAATAACATGTAGTGGCGCTAATTTAGGATCCGCTTTTATCTCTGCTGTTAATGTATAGCCGTCCATCTCAGGCATTTCAACATCAGAAATAAGTAAGCCAACACGTTCGGTAATATCGTTTTGACAATCAAGCTCTGCAATTTCTTTTAATCTTATTAGGGCTTCTTTACCGTTTTTAGCCAGTTCTGTTTGTACACCAAGTGGTTCAAGAGCACGTTTTACTTGGTTACGAGCAACGGCAGAGTCATCGGCAATAAATACGATGCGCTCACCTAAATCTTTTTGTATTTCAGTATCGGCGGCTAAATCTGCGCTTACCTCAGTATTTACTGGGCAAATTTCATTCAATATTTTTTCAACATCGAGAATTTCAACAAGTTCGTTTTCTATTTCGGTTACGGCTGTTAAATATGAGTAACGCCCTGCACCTGACGGTGGCGGCATTATTTTTTCCCAGTTCATGTTAACAATTCGCTCAACACCGCCAACTAAAAAACCCTGCACTGAACGGTTATATTCAGCAATAATAATGAAGCTGTCTTTTACGTTTTCGATGGGGCGGCCACCTACAGCCATTGATAAATCAATAACAGAGATAGTTTGACCACGAATATGGGCAACACCACGTATGTACGTATTAGATTTGGGCATGCTAGTAAGTGGCGGACATTGCAACACCTCTCTTACTTTAAATACGTTTATACCAAAACGCTGACGCCCTCTGAGCTTAAATAAAAGTAATTCTAGGCGGTTCTGCCCAACCAACTGGGTGCGTTGGTTTACTGAGTCTAAAATGCCTGCCATTCAAATCTCCTAAAGAAAACAAGTAATGCGGAACGATAATTGCTTTCTGTTTATAAAGCATCATAACATCACGGGAGCGTCTACTTTTTGACGCAAAATATTTATACCCTGTTTGAAACCATAAGCATAGTCGAAACATTATGAGTTTGTTAAAAAAAGTCAGAAGATACAGTGTTTTTTATTTTCTTGCCAGCCTCTGCTTAGCAACACCTTTGCATGCAAAAGTGTTTAGCAAAGATTTATTGCAGGAAATTGCTATTTCTCATATTGAAGAACTCGTAACTGTACCATTAGAAAAAAATGTCGAAATAACAGCACTTCCTCTAGACAGTCGAATTCCAGATAGAGTATGTAAAAACGAGCCTGAGTTAATAGTACCTAACGAACCTCCATTTACGCGCCAAGTGACTGTGCAAATAAAATGTAATGATTCACAAAGTTGGACGCAGTACGTTCATGTCAGGATAGTCAAAATGGCACCTGTTGTTGTAGCTAATGCAAACTTAGCGCGCGGTGAAGTTATTACTAAGTCTCATTTGAGCGTGAAAATGAAGCCTTCGCAATTTGTAAGAGTGCAATATTTAGATGACCCTTTGATGCTAATTGGTAGTCGCAGTAAACGAAATATACGCAGCGGTATGCCCGTTTTGCTCAATCAAATTTGCATGGTTTGTAAGGGTGATGCTGTAAATATTTATGCTAGTATTAAAGGACTTAGGATTAAAACCACAGGTATTGCGCTTGAAGATGGCACTTTAGGTGAGCAAGTACAAATTAAGAATAAAAAATCAGGGAAAATTTTGAATGCACGGGTAGATGGTGTAGAGTCTGTGCAAGTAAATATTTAATTTCGATTTATACTAAAGTATCCTATGTATATGCCGATAACTTGGCATAAGTTGGGTAATATACAGGTTTATTATTATGGTTAATCAAGTTAATGGTAGTAATCAGCAAGCTAATGCGCTTTCAAACGCAAAACAGCAACACGTTGATATAAAAAAAGATACCGCTGCAAATACGCAAGCAGCTCAAACACCTTCGCCAAAAGCGGCGAGCGATTCTGTAAGCTTAACGCCTCAAGCACAGCAATTAAAAACACTGCAAGATAAAGCCCAACAATCGTCTGGCTTTGACAGCGAAAAAGTTGCTGAGCTTAAAAAAGCGATTACTGAAGGCAAATACCAAATTGACGCAGAAAAGCTGACTAAAAACCTAGCTGATTTTGAGTTTAACGTTTATGGCTGATCATAACGGTTTAATTAGCGTAAAATTGAATGAGCAAGTGAATTGCTTAGGCTCATTACAGGCGCTATTAAACGAAGAGCTTACCGTTATCGCCTCTCGCAGAGGTGAAGGTTTAAAAGAACTTGCCCAACAAAAAATGTCTTTTTTAACCAAGTTAACTAAGCTCGATAAAGAGTTGAATAAACTTTTTGTTGCTAATGATGAGAACTCTGCTGAAGTGAATGAGCTTGTTGCCCAAGTTAAAACAGAGTTAGCGCAGTGCCAAAAACAAAATAAAGTAAACTCTCATGCAGCTCGCCAAGCTCATTTAAGTGTTAAACAACTTAAAGAGATTTTAATTGGTGCACCAACTAGCATGACATACGACCAAGGTGGCAGCGTGGTAAATACAGATAACAAGTTAGTACGCAACTTGAAAGCCTAGCCTTACTTTATTCAAATTTTTTTATAGAAAAGCCCTTATTGAATGTTCAATAAGGGCTTTTTTGTTGATAGTTAATAAAGCATACTCTGGGTAATAAACCGCTTTTAAGTAATTACCTCTTGCGCTAATCGAGTTTACTTAATTGTAATAGCCTCAAGTACGCTAGTAGCACTACTTAAAATGTAAGTAAAATTTTGCTGCCCACTGCAATGTATAATTGCAGTGGGCCCTTTATTTAAATATCGGTTTGGTTATTACCGCTCTCTATTAAGTGCTTAATCATTTCCTCTGATTGATTTTGAACATCAACGGCTGGTGCAGCTTCATCGGCACTTCCGCCACTTTGTGCTGGGCTATAAGCAATTGCAGAGCCTTCTTCATCAAGTAAGTTATTTAATGCAAGCAATTGCTCTGTTTCAGAGTCAATAATTACATCGTTTATATTAAGTGGCTCTGTTTCGCTCACTTGTACAACTTGCTCTGATGAACTAGCCATGGCCCCTGCGTTTGCTAAGTTGATGGTTTCGGTGCTCAACAGACCTTCACCTTGCGTATCACCCAATGCTGACTCTTCACTAAATGACGCAGGCATAGTGTCACCAGCACCTGAGCTAGATTGTGAGGTATACATATTGCCGGACTGCTCTACCTCGTTACCCGTATTTTTGATTAAGTAGTTTCCTGCTTCATCAACAGTAACAAAATAATATTGCTCCCCTCCACCAATGTTTAGGTTGGCTAAGTTTAATACCCCTCCCCAATCTCCATTGCTATCTGAAGTAAAGCTGCTTGAAAGTTCTAATACATCTAAATCTAGACCGAGTAAGTCAACGCCCAACAGCGAAGAGCCAATAATGTATACTTCAGTATCTGGCTCTGTTGTCCCTTCAACTGATGGTAATAAAACGTTTAATATTCCTGGATCAAAATCTATAACCTCAAAACCTATTGGCGTGGTATCTATAATCAATCCAGATACGCTACCGCTTGACGTTGTATTTCCTGATGCATCAGTTGCTACTGCTGTTACAGTATAAGCACCATCCGCTAACCCCGTATCCGGTGAGGCACTCCATGCACCCGATGCATTAACAGTTTCTATTAATACAATACTTTCAGTTGGGCCACTAAAGGTAACAGTTACAGACTCGCCAGGAGCGGCAGTGCCTGTTACGACTGGACTTTGATCTGCTGTTAGTACTAACCCCGAGTCAATTGTAACACCTGAGTCAACTGTGCTACTTGTGGATTGCGTACCGATATTACCGGGACCATCAGCAATGCTTACATCTACAGTGTAATTACCTTCACTAAGCACCTCTTCAGCCTTAACACTCCAGGTTCCATCATCACCAACTGTTTTTTCAACACTGTGCGAAGCACCAGCTGAATCTGTAAACATGACTATAACCGCTGCACCCGCAAAGCTTCCAGTTACAGAGCCCGTAATGGTTGGTGTTGTTTCTTGACCAACTGCGATAGCATCTATAAATACAATAGGTGCTGTGTAGTCTGTGCTTGACACCATAGTATCGCTAGAAGAGTTACCCGCAGTATCACTTATGGATGCTGTAGCACTAAAGCTACCTTCACTTAATGGGGTGGTCGCTATTACTGACCATGTACCATTGCCTGCAACTTGGGCAGTAATAGTTTGTGAATCGTTATTAGCATCTGTAATAACCACGCTTAGCGTTGTACCTGCTGGTGCATCACTTGTACCTGTAATAGTTGGTAGTGGATTGTTAGTAACTGCTAACTGGTCAACTTCAATTGTTGGCGGTGTTAAATCAACAATACCACCTAGGCTTGTAGAACTGGTAAGTCCTAAGTTTTCGACCGTAGCATCTACTGTAAAGGCGCCTTCAGCTAATGGAACGCTAGGTATTAACGTCCACACTCCCGAAATAGCCTGTGTGTTGTAAGTAGTTGCTGTACCGCTACTATCGGTTATTACAACTTCTACATCGCCATTTAACACATCGGTAGTACCGCTAATGGTAGGGGTTGTATCGCTTGTATCTATTATTGGGTTGATTAATAGGCCCGGTAAAGTAGTGCTAACGGTGCCCGTTTGTGTCACTGTTGCTATATTTCCTGCATCATCAATACTAATTGCCTCAACGGTTAAATCACCTTCAGCTAGAACCGGAGTAACAATAAGCCATGTTCCATCTCCTAGTACCGTTGTGGTAACTTCATAAAGCGTGTTTGTAGAGTCGGTAATTTTAACCGTAATTAAGCTACCGGTTTCTTCGTCACTAGTGCCAGTAATAGTAGGCGTTAATGTATTAAGTACACCAAAGGCGTCTATTTCTAACGATGGCGGTATGGTATCGATGGTCACTTGCTCAGTAACAGACTGGCCTACGTTGCCTGCAGCATCAGTAATGCCTGCGAATACACTATATATACCATCAGGTAAGCTAGTTGTTAATAACGACCACGTGCCATCACTTCCTACAAGCGCATCAAATACTGTTTCATTGCCGTTACTACCAATTACAGTTACATCAATCTCTGTACCTGGTGCTTCTTCTGATGTACCTGAAATAGTTAGTATGTCAGTATTGCTGATGCTCAACGGTAAAATATCTACCACAGGCACTAGCGTATCAACTACAAACTCAAGCGTTTGTGTTACTACGTTGCCCGAATCATCTGTAATACTAACATTAGCAACGTGTTGCCCTTCAGATAATGCATCTAGCTGTAGCGTGAACAACCCTAGAGCATCGACAGTAGTCGTTAGTACAGTCCCGCCATCTAGTTGTATTTCTACTACACCATTAATTAAATCACTGACGCCTTGAATTATTGGCGATGAATCTGATGTTGTCCCAATAACATCTAAGACCAACGTTGGCGATATGGTATCTACAACATCTGTGATTAATTGTGTTGCAGTAATACCAACCTCACTAAGCACATTAACGGTTACACTAAATAAGCCTTCTGCAAGAGACTGAGGCACTTGTACAGACCATGATTGATCGGCTTGTACTATTGCAACTAGTTCTTGTACTACGTTATCGCTATCAATCACTTCAACTAGCACTTCAGTACCTGGTGCTTGGTCTGTTGACCCACTAATTATTGGTAAGTCGCCCTCGCCAGTTACAAAGTTAACCACCGCATTTAGTAA